>NZ_QCZK02000043.1 GCF_003347595.2 Botryobacter ruber
TGCCACTGCCTAACTGGGCCTTGACTTTCTCTCAGCTTTTTATCATGTTTGAGGAAAGACTCAGGACCCACCTGAGGGTTTGACTTTTTTGATGTTAGGCTAAAGCCGTAACATCAAAAAAGCCATTAAAAAAATGAGTGACACAGTTTCGTTTACACTCCCGTAGACGGCCCCGCCAGCGTTAACTGACGGGGAGCGCCTCTCACACCACTGTACGTACGGGTCTCGTATACAGCGGTTCGTTAAGTTGTGGAGCTACTTTCCTGTAGTAGTCGAGCATCGATTCATACCCCCTCCTGACAAGCCGTTTCACCGTTACCGTCGTTATCAGCATCGGACTTTGAGCTACAGCCCAGCCTCCTTTCCTGGTCCTGCTCCAGGCATACGCCTGGCCTTTCGGAACTCCCAGCCGAATCAGGTTCTTCCTTTTCCGTTCCGGTCGCTTCCAGTCATGCCAGATGCAGTGCCTTAATCTGTTGCGTATCCAGCTGTCGACTTCTTTGAGTTTGCCCTGTATACTTGCCAACCGGAAGTAATGGATCCATCCTCGTTGCGCCTCTTTCAGTTCCTGAATACGTTCGTCAAAAGAGCAGGGCGTCGTTTTCCGGGTGATGCTCTTTAGTTTCTGCTTTAACCTGTCCCAACCCTTCTTTGTCACCACCAGCTGGTATTTGCCTTTGTCGCCCTTCTTGTAGGTAGGCACGAATCCGTGACCCAGAATTTGAAAGTCCACAGGACGCCTGATACCAGACTTCTCCCTGTTGATAGGCAGCTTGAGCCTGTCCCTGAGGAACAGGAAGACAGTGTTACCTACCTTCCGGGCTGTCGCTTCACTTTTGGTGTAGATACTGAAGTCATCGGCATAGCGGACGTAGCGCAGCTCTTGCTTTTCCAGCTCCTTGTCAAGCTCGTGGAGCATGATGTTGGAGAGGAGCGGTGAGAGCGGGCTTCCCTGTGGCACACCTTTCCGGCGTTTGACCAGTCTCCCGTTGATAAGGATGGGAGCCCGGAGCCATTTGCGGATGAGGCGAAGGGTGAGGGGGCATTTTACCTTGCGGTAGAGCAGTTGCAGCAGGATGCAGTGGTCCACTTCGTCAAAGAAGTTCTGAAGGTCTATATCCACCATATACTGGTAGCCTTCATGGATGTACTTATGCGCCTGCTGCACTGCCTGGTGGGCATTGCGGTTGGGGCGGAAGCCGTAGCTGTGCTCTTTGAACTCAAGCTCGAAGAGCGGTGCTATCACCTGGCTGACGGCCTGTTGCAGTGTTCGGTCGGTAACGGTGGGAATGCCCAGCAGGCGATTCTTACCGTTGCTCTTGGGTATGGCTACCCCTAAGATGGGTTGAGGAAAGTACCTGCCGTTGCAGATGTCGGTGGCGATGGCGTCCCTGTTTTGTTTCAGGTGCGCCGCCAGCTCTTTCACAGACATACCGTCCACACCGGCCGAACCTTTGTTGGCCAGTACGTGCGTGTATGCCTTGAGCATGTTGCCCCGGTGGAGTACCCTCTCTATCATCTTTACTACTTTTACTGTATTCTCTGCCCCGCTTAAGGCAAGGCTGGCTAGGCCTCCTTACCGAATTTGGAGCAACTTAACGTTCGGCCCTTGAGTAGCTTGTGAGGCCTCCGGGGGAAGGGTTTAGCTATTCCGGCTCGTTTCCACTACCTACTATGGCTTCTGCTGACTCCTTGGCTCATAGAAAACAAATCTATTCCAAGGTATCCCCAGGTAAGAGCACATTCCTTCCTCCGATTCCTGCTGCATCTACACAAAGTCGTTTGTTGGTCAGGGGCATCGCAAAGGGGTGCTTGCTTACCCACGACTTCCTGCCTCTTATGCAGTTTCTGTCCGTCAGTACCGGATTTTGCAGTCCCGCTTTCTTCACTGCACGCCTCACGACGAACCAGCTTGCGGCTTGCTAACAGGCTTCACCAACTCGCCTGCAAGGGACTTGCACTCTCTGGAATAATTTGGTACCTTCAGTACCAGGTGCCCATACTGGGCGCACACCCTAGCTATAATATAGCTACGCCACATTATAGCCCAATCCGTCAAGCAAGTAAAACCTTTTAAATTTAGAATACGTCCAGAAATTACGATATTGGCTTATAAACAGAACAAAAGAAGATGGGACTTGAAGCTCTAAAATTGGAATTGATAGAATGGCTGGCTCAATTAGATGATGAGGACACCATTGAATATTTAAAAGTTGTAAAGGACTCTAAAACAGAAGGAGACTGGTGGGAAGATTTAACCCCGGAACAAAGAACAGGAATAGGAAGAGGTCTGAAAGATATAGATGAAGGAAGGGTTACGCCACATGAAGAAATAAAGAAGCGATTCGGGTTATGAGTTTTCCGATTTTATGGACTGACGAAGCCGTAGAAAATTTGAGAACATCCTCAGCTATATTTCCACAAAATGGACAGAAAGAGAAGTCAATAAATTTAAGGCTAAACTATCCGAGCAACTAACTATCATATCCAGGTTTCCCAACGTTTTTCCTGCCTCGACCATAAGTCCACGTTTAAGAAAAGCTGTATTGTCTAAGCAAACAATAATTTTCTATGAATTTAAAGAACAAGTAATTTATATCACGTACTTGTTTGACAGCAGACAGAACCCAAATAAGATAAAATAGACACAGGCCGGTTTGCCAGGTATGTTACCTGCTTCGGCTAATGCCTCGCAAGTCGTAGATACCAGCCCATTGTCGGGAAAATAATAAAAGTGAAAAGTTTTCCAGCTATTTTTGATTAATAAAAGTAAACTAAGACATGCAAGAAGAACTTATCAACAGAATAACAATAGACCCCAATATTTGTCACGGTAAACCTACTATTCGTGGATTGCGATACCCTGTCGATAATATGCTTGAACTTTTAGCTTCTGGTATGACCATAGAAGAACTTCTTGAGGATTATCCTGATTTAGAGAAAGAAGATTTTCTTGCCTGCCTTGCGTATGCGGCTAAACTGACTCAAATAAAAAGTATCTACAGAATAGCTTCATGAAGTTCCTTGTTGATGCACAGTTGCCAAAAGCACTTTCTGACTTCATTAACTACAAAGGAATTGTTTCCATTCATATCCTTGAGCTGCCAGATAAGAATAAGACGCAAGACGGATACATCACTCGGTTAGCCACTGATGAGCATTTCATAGTTATCACAAAAGATGCCGATTTTCTGGAGTCGTATGTACTAAAAAAAGAGCCTCCTAAGCTGTTGATTGTAAGAACAGGAAATATCCGAAATAGCGAGTTAATCCACCTGTTTGACAAGAATTTAGAATTGATTGTAAGACTATTTTCAGAGCATTCGTTAGTGGAGATGTCAAAAACAGAAATTGTGGTACACGCATGAAGTGTCTTCCCCTAACCCAGCTACAAGGTATGCTTCGGCTAACGCCTCGCAAACCAGTTCATTTATAATACTTCTCCCGAAACACCGCCTTCTGCTTCAGGTACTCCGGGTGGTCTTTGGCTTTAAACCAATAGTTTTTAAACACCGCAGCAGCACGGGCTTTTTCGTTTGTTAGCGTATCAGGCTCCTGCTCCAGCACTGTGTTGCCTTTGTGCCTGCTTCCGGAGGAGTAGGGATAGGCCAGGTTTTCAGTTTTGTCTTCCGCGCCGGGTTTGTATTTGCGGCCGCTTTGGTGGTTGGCGTAACGGCGGGCACGGGTAAAGCCCATCTGCAGGAACTTGCGGGCCATGTCGGCGCCTACAAAATCGTGCTGCTGCAGGTACTCTTCAAACAGCGCAAATATTTTTTCGGCAGAAGCTTTTGCTACTGCTTCGGTCTTAAACCTCCAGTGCGGCAGCAATTCCGACTTGTACGGCTGCACCAGCAAAACCCCCTGCTCGCCCACACCAATCCGGTATAATTCCGGGTGTTTCCTGAAATCGGTGTTGTCGAAATCAAGCTCATAATTAAATGCGTTGCCTGCCATAGTGTTCCTATACCCGCTAACGACAGCGAATGTTGCTGCAAAACAAAACCCCAGCCTCATCATAAAAAATACAGCAGCAGAGGCAATGGTGGCAGCTGCAGCAGATAAAAAAAGAACTTTTTCTGCTGCATACAGGCAAAAATTATTTGCTGCTGCAGTCACCATTCCCGCTGCTGCTGGTGCAGGTTAATTTACGTCATTCCTCCTTAACCTTCAGCAGCTATTTTCAGTTATAGGGGAGAATACCTCAACATCTAACCAGAATGGCGGAAGAATGGATTAACTGGTCAGGCAGTGTACGGTTTACGCCTGAGAAAATAAAAAAACCGGATAGCGAAACGGCGCTTCAGAAGCTTGTGTTGCAGGCCCTGGCTGATAAAAAACAGCTACGCATTGTGGGAGCAGGACATTCTTCCATGCCCCTGGTAAAAACAGACCAGTTGCTGGTGTCGCAGGAAAAACTGAAAGGGATCACAGGGTTCGAGGAAGATAAGCTGCGGGTAAAACTTTTGCCGGGTACTTCTATTCGCGAAGCTTCTGAAGGGCTGATCAAACTGAACACGAGCCTGCACAACACGGGCGATATCGACATGCAGTACCTGGCCGGTGCTTTCGGAACAGGCACCCACGGCTCTGGCCGGAAGCTGAAAAATCTGTCAAGTATGCTGGTGGGGTGCCGCCTGGTGGATGGCAGAGGCGACCTGAAAACCTACACCCTGGAAGAGCATCCGGAAATGATACGGGCGGCAAGGGTGTCGCTGGGCAGCCTGGGTTTTATGACCGAGCTGACGATACAGGTGGAACCGGCGCAGCAGTTTTTACGGAAAGAATACTGCACCCATACCGATACCAGCCTGGCGCACCTGCACGAACTGATAGAAACCAACCGCATGTTCGACCTGTACTGGTACCCGCGCAGCGACCTGACCAAGCTGCGGATCTGCAATCCGGTAGGGGAGGGCATGCAGGATATTCCGTTCGGCGACCTGGTGAAAGAACAGGAAGGCTGGCTGTACGAAGTGCTGCCACGGTTCCGGTACCTGAAGTACGAAGAAATGGAGTATGCCGTCCCGTTTGAGGCGGGGCCGGAGTGTTTCCGGGAAATACGGAAGCGCATCAAGGAAAAGCACCGGCACTATGTGGGCTGGCGCGTGCTGTACCGGACGATTGCGGCAGACGATGCCTGCCTGAGCCCGTTTTACAACCGCGATTCGGTAACCATTGCCGTGCTGCAGAATCATGAACTGGAGTACAAAAAATATTTCGACGACCTGGAGCCAATTTTCAGAGCCTACGACGGAAGGCCACACTGGGGTAAAAAACATACCCTGAAAGCCCCCGAACTGAAGCAGTTATACCCGGAGTGGGACAGGTTCCTGGAAATCAGGAAGCAAATGGACCCGGAGGGTATATTCCTGAACGATCATTTAAAGGAAATTTTTGGCCTGTAAGCCAGCAAAACAAACTATTTTTACACATGAAAGACAAGCGCTACGGCAAAAAATATTGGGCGTTTTCGGGTGGTTACATTCCAGTCGACAGTACCGGAAAAGAACCGGAGTATGTGAGTAAAGATATTATTTCGATATTGAACACCACCAGCGAAGAAGCAACTGTAAGCATGACTTTTTATTTTACCGACACCGAACCTGCCGGCACTTACCAGGTAAAGGTGAAAGCGCAGCGGGTAAAGATGTTCAGCGTGAACGACCTGATAGAACCGTTTGCGCTTCCGCTGGGCGTGCCGTATGGGGGAGTGCTGGAGAGCGATGTGCCGGTGGTAGTGCAGCTGACCAAACAACACACCGGGCAAAGTGCACTGGCTTTGATGGGCATAACGGCTTACCCCGCCGACAATACTTGAAACCTCTGTCTGTATGATGACTGATTTAAAAGTTTTATCAGCCATGATTACGCCTGTGGTGCTTATTTTAGCCACCGGGCAACTCATCCTGACTACCTCGCAACGCCTGGCCAGAAGCATTGAGCGGGCACGAAAGCTCTCCGATCAGTTCGAAGAACTGGTACGGAAAGAGGAAGATCAAATCAATGCGGAAAAAAAAGAGCTGTTGTACCAGCTTCTGTACCGTGCGGCCTATCGCTCCCGTAAGCTGCAGCACACCATTAGTTTGCTGTATGTGGCGCTGTCTACGTTTGTGGCTACCAGTATTTCCATTGGTCTGCTGGAAGCGCTGGGAATTCTGACGCTTTGGGTGCCGGTGGTATTGGGTATTTTCGGGACCGTATTTCTGTTCTACGCCACCATCCTGCTGATTGCCGAAACCCGGATAGCCTTAGCGGCTGTTGATGTTGAAATGAATTACCTGGTCCGGAATTTCCGGAGAGATATCCCTAAAACGGCGGAGGAAAAAGGCGAAATCAAATAACACTGCTTCAGTTAAACAGCTTCGCTTGCTTGCGCTCCTTGCATGGCCTGTCGTTTTAGCTGGCGGCTTTTGAACCGCATGTTCAGAAAAACCCCCAGCAGCACCAGTGCCATACCCGAATAGGTGAGCAGGCTGAATTCTTCCCCAAAAAGAAAATACCCCAGCACAAGCGCGTAAATAATGCCGATATAGTTCAGGTTGGCCACTTTCGAAATTTCTTCGGCCTGGTACGACATGGTCATGTAATACTGCCCGAGCTGTGTGAGCACGCCCACCAGCAGCAGCAATGCCCAGTCCCAACCCTCCGGCCTCACCCAGTTGAACATGGTATAAGTGCCCACAATGGGAATGGTAACGAGCGGAAAGTAAAAAATTATGACCAGTGGATGTTCCTTCGTATTCAGTTTCCGGATGATGGTATACGCCAGTCCGGAGAACAAGGAACTAAGGACGCCAAGCCACAGGTAGAAGGTATCGATTTCGGTTTCGATGCCATTGATCACGATTATTCCGGCAAACGAGATCAGGAAAAAGACCCACTGCCAGGGCTTTACATGCTCCTTTACCAGGAAAATGCCCAGGATGGCGGTGAAGATAGGAGAGATGTATTGCACCGTGGCCGCCGTAGCCAGCGGGATGTGCTGCAGCGTGTTAAAGAAAAGCAGCAGTGCCGTGGCGCCTGTTGCCCCGCGTGCTACCAGCCACCAGCGGTTACGTTTGCTGCCCAACACACTTAAATGCGCCCTGCGCAGCACCACAAAGCTCATGATCAGCGAAACCACAGATCGGAACAGGATTACTTCTGCTGCCGGAATATGCGGCACTGCCTTCACGCAGACATTCATCAGCGAGAAAAACAACGTTGACAGCAGCATGTACCTTACCCCTTTCGAGAACATAATTTCATTCTGGTTATGGCTGTAAAGGTCCGCTTTTTAAGCCGGAAAAGAAATTATACGCAGATAATCGGGCAATGCTGCCGCTGTAAAAAAAGAGGCAGCGCTTTTATAACCAAATACGATTACAAAAGCGCTGCCTCAGAAAAAATGACAGGAAAAATCAGGTATCGGTTGGTTAAGCCATGGCCGGTTTGTGTTGGTGTACCAGCAGTTCTTCTTCAGCCTGCAACAGCTCCTCCAGCATGCGTGTCAGCTGCTCGGGTTTGTTCGGGAACAGCGAGGGCAGCAGTTGTTTGTAGTAGCTGATGCCTTCCTGCAGGTTCTGCCAGAAGTTCTGCAGGTACTTCTGCTGCTTATCGGTAATAGCGGCAGCCTGTTCGGCTTTGGTTTTTTTCCAGTAGTCGATGTACATGCCAAGCTCATTAATGAACATGTGCGGACGATACGTCTGGTTGAGCAGGTTTAGGCGACCGTAGATGTGGTCGACCATTTCCTGCAGCTTAAAGATACCTGAAAAATAAGCCAGGTTAGGGCCGGGGCAGATGGTAACCGTCTGGTTGATGGCTCTGCGGCTGAGGTCGAACTTCAGGAGTGCGGAATTGGAAAGCCCTTCGCAGAGGCATTCTTTTGCCAGCACCTTTGCTTCTTCTGCCTGGTATTCCGCCAGTGGCAGATCCTGGGCCTTCAGCTGCTCCAGTTTCCGGCGCTGGTATTTGCGCGAGGCGGTGCAAATGGGCTCATCGGTAAATTCCGTGTTAGATACCAGGTGCTTTTTCTCGCACGGACTGCCCGGTTTTCCTTTAGCGGCCCGCTCGAATTTCATGGCTTCGCTGGAAGTGCCGCGCAAGGCATTAAAAGGAACGCCAAGCGGCGAAATCGGGCTCAGGTAGAGGTCTTTTTTCCTGGCTGAAGCCAGCTTCTGCAGTGTTTCTTCATCCACGGTAGTTGCCTCCGGCACCAGCAGGAAGGGGGTGCCCCAGCCCGTGGCTTCCACACCGTAATACTCCAGCAGGAAATTGTGTTCGTCGGCTGTGCCAATGCCGCCCTGTACCGTTACGCGCATGGCTGGCGCCTCTGCCGGTACCTGCTTGCCTTTGGCAGCCAGGGCTGCGCTGTAGAGCGAATAAAGTTCTGCTACCAGTGCCTCCTTGTTTTTCTTGAACTCCTCCAGGATCGGGCCCAGCAGGTAGCCGTCGGTGGCAAAGGCGTGGCCGCCGCAGTTAAGCCCGGACTCAATCCGGAATTCCGACACCCACAGCCCCTTCTTCGCCAGGATTTTGCCCTGTACCAGTGCCGAGCGGTAGTCGCTTACTTTTATGATGATTTTCTTATCAAAAGTGCCTTGCTCGTTCAGTCCAAAGCAGGCGAACTGGTCGAGGTAGCTGTAGAGGCGCATGTTCATACCTGCCGAGAACACAATAGAAGAGTGCACCGTGCTGTTGGCATAGCCGCGCAGTGCAGCCAGCGCATCGGTATATTCCGAAGGCAGCGCTTCCCCGCTTTTGCTGTAGTTGGTCTTGTCGAGCTTGGTCATGATGTTTACATCGATGCTGCCGGGCACAACCAACTTGCGCAGTTCATCCTGCATCATCTGTTGCTGCGCTGCCTTCTCTTCGAGCAGCATCTCGTTGTAGAGCGACTTCAGGTAAGAGTTCTCAGGCAGCAGCTCAAAGTATTTTGTGAGTTCGGTGCCGGGAGCAAAAGCCTCCTGCCGCAGCGTTTCTACCTGTTCGTTTACCAGCTCGTTTACCAGGTCGAGGTAAGCGGTTATTCTTCTGGCCCTGTAGTCGTCTTCGTGCTCGGTAATAGGCGTAAATGGTTTTTGATTGAGGTGGCTGTAATAGTCACGCATTTGCTCGATAAGCTGATCGGTGCTGAGCGAAAGTACCGAAGAAATCCCAAAACGGGCTACCTTCAGGGGAGTATCGATGGAAAAAGACAGCCCCATGACAGGTATATGAAAATTGTGCGGTGTAAACTGTTGCATGAGTGTGTTAAATAACTATAATTTGGTTTAAATAAGTATGTCTGAGACAGCTTGTGCCCGGGTGAACCAGCACGAGAGCGGTAATGCGCTCCAGGCTGTTGGGTGCCATAACTTTCGCCAAATGTTCCGGATGCCGCTGCTTGTCTAAAGCAACAGCTTAGCACAGTACAAGTGTAGGGAGAAAAATGCAGCAGGAGGATGAGTAGTATCAGCTGAAAAAGTGATAAATATCAGTTTTTTTCTGAAAGGTCTAGGAAGTGCGCAATATCATCTTAATATCCTTTTTAGGGTGACCTGAGTCATTTCAGGAACAGGCAGCAACTGGTAACTTGCAGCTACTTAAATGTTTGATATGTAGCCTGTTTTTACCCATGAAAACCATTTTTTCAGTAGCCCTTGCTTTGCTGCTCCTGGCTGCCTGTTCACCCGGTCCGGAAGCCGAAGTGCACAGCGTAATCATCTATTCCGAAGCCCCTGAGCTAACCCTGAACCTGGGCGAGCGCTGGCAAACCGACGACTACACCGACCTGGGTATCCGCATCATCCAGGAGACTGCCTGGCAGCATGATGGCCGCACCCTGGATACCTATAACACCCTGGGCCGCAACCTGGAAGAAGTAATTATGCAGGTGTTTAAGAACACCACCATGAAAGGCGAATCCAACGATATGCTGCACGTGTTCCTGATGCCGGTTGCCCAGGATGTGAAGATGCTGGAGCGGAAGGATCTGGAAGAGGCCAGGGCAGCGTATGAACGCATCTGCTTACGGCTGACCTTGTACGAGCATTATTTTAAGTGATAGATGATACACGTAAAATAGTAGGAAAAGTCCCCCTTTGAAGGGGGTAAGGGGGATGATACACGGGCTGTGAAGAAAATCAGGTTCTGCAGCCAGTACAATATATATTGTCCGCTGGTGTAAATCATCCCCCTGCCCCCTTCAAAGGGGGACAAAATACCGCCTGCGTAGCTTCAGTAAGCGAATTTGGTCTGCGCAGATACGAAAGTTGAAAACTTTCGTCATAGTTAGCTCCAAGTTGAAAACTTGAAGCAGTAATTATTTAGTCAAAGGAGGACAAATCTACTTGCGGAACATAAGTGAAAAAAGCCCATGCTACAGGTAAAGAAGAGAAGGAATATAGTCGAGCAACGCCGCGAGTCGGTGGTGCGGGTACGGCTGGCGCTAGGGTATTTTGTGCTGGTAGCTGTGCTGGGCCTGCTGCTGCGCTGGTTGCTGGTGGCACCTGTCAGCTGGCTGAATTACAAAAATATTCTCCATGCACACTCGCATGTGGCGCTGCTGGGCTGGCTGTATTGCGCTTTTTTTGCGACACTGCTATACGCCTACAAACCCCAATCAGAACAGGCGCGAAAATCGTTCCGGCTGCAGTTCTGGCTTACGCAGGTGGCGGTGCAGGGCATGCTGCTGTCGTTTCCGGTGCAGGGGTATGCCTTGTTCTCGATTACCTTTTCTACGCTGCAAATCCTGCTTACTTATTGGTTTGCGTGGCGTTTCTGGCGGCATGTGAAAGATGATCAGCTCCTGTGGCACCGGCACTACATCTCGCTGCGATTTGTGCTGCTGAGTTTGGTGTTCCTGGTGTTGTCGAGCTTTGGCCCCTGGGCACTTGGTCCTGTGATGGCAACCGGAGGAGCGGGAGGCGAGCTTTACTATTCGGCTATCTATTTTTACCTGCACTTCCAGTACAACGGCTGGTTTACTTTTGCGGCGCTTGGCCTGCTGTTCTGGTTTCTTGAAAACAGGAACATCACCTATAACAAAAGCTATGCGAGCCGGGTGTTCTGGCTGCTAACCCTTGCCTGCGTACCTGCCTTTGCCCTGTCGGTGCTCTGGACAAAGCCTGCCGCTGCTATTTACTGGACGGGAGGGGTAGCAGCTGTGCTGCAGATTGTGGCGCTGGGATACCTGCTCCGGCTGCTGTGGGCAGTACGACTGAAACTGGCGCGGCAGCTGCAGCCCTGGGTGAAGTTCCTGTCCCTGCTGGCCCTGGTATCGCTGGTGGTTAAACTGGCAATGCAGCTGGTTTCGGCTTTCCCGTATTTCGCCGACCTGGCGTACCGGCTGCGTTACTTCGTTATCGGGTACCTGCACTTGTCGCTCATTGGCTTTGTGTCGCTTTTTGTGCTGGGCTTTTTCCTGCAGCAACGACTCCTCAGGCTTTCCGCTATGGGTAGAGCCGGAATGGTGTTGCTCTTGGTTTGCTTCTTCCTGACCGAAGCGCTCCTGTTCGGGCAGGGGACGCTGTTGTGGCAGGGGCTCCCGGCAGTTCCTGCTTTTAACCTCGTGATGTTTATCGCCAGCATCGGCATGCCCGTAGGTGTGCTGCTCCTGTTCCTGGACCAGCCCGGCCTTTACCTGTACAAACGGCCAATAGCTGCAGCTGAGGCTGACAAAGCGTGCGCGTGAAGCAGTTTTATTCACCTTCGGGTATCAATTTTGTTTGCTGCACCTGCCACCATTCCCGCTGCTGCTAAAGAATTTCCTTTCTTAATATTTATCTTCAGGCCTTTCCCTGTAAGGCTGTGGTGGCTATGGGAGAACCCAAGTTGCCTATGTGCAGCGGCTGTGGTGGCAGGTGCAGTGATACTTTTTTGGGGTATGAAAGCGCTTTCAGCGAAAGGTGCCGGGAAAGTGACCAGAAAAGTAGGATGTCGTATCTGTCTTAGAATTATTTCCTTATCTTGCTATACGAATGCCACTCCGGGAAACGGGCTGATTTCCGCTGTTCCGAGGCTGAAAAAACCATAGCCGGAGCAAAAAGGAATCTACTCTGCATATAGTGCAGATAACCGTATGTTTGTAAACCGTAGGTTGGGTGGTATTACGTTTATACTATAGTTCTGTGTAATATGAAATAATGAAAGATGACCCCAGCAGAGTTAAAGCAGATTTGGCCTGAAGAAGATTTAATAAAAGTTAATATAGACTCAGTTAATAATTTTTCACTTCAATCAAGTACTAAAGATTTATTGACTATTTCAGGTATTCCAAAAGGCTTCGAAGAAATAAGCTTTGATGATTTAAGTGAAGGGTTAAATACTGTTAATAAATCTTGGAACTTGGAAGACACGTTCTTTGACCAATATTTAGCTATTGGCTCAAATGGTTCTGGTGACCCAGTAGCCATAAATTTGAATAACAAAGAATGTATCGTCTACTTAAACCATGATAATGGTTTTCAGGAAGTATTTATTAATACAAATATTGAAAAGCTCGTTGAGACTATTGTAAGGCTTAGGGAGTTCTCAAAGGTAAAACATCCACTAAAAGAAGATTCCTTCTGGATTACAGAATTTACTGATGAAGAATATGAAAGACTTAAAGCCGACCTCAGCAGAATAGATAATAATATATTTGAAAATGAAGGCTCCCATTGGAAAGACACAATTGATTACTACCTATGGGAACGGGAAGAAGAAAGAAAAAATACAGCACAGAACACTATATAGCATAGAGCCTTCGGCTTTGCCTCAGTTCCTATGCTATACCACACCGTTATGTGGTATTTGAATTATGAATACAGAAGAGCACAAAGCCATTTTCAAGAATGATTTCTTTAGAATAATACAGGAACAATCATTTATAAGGAAACAAATGATTGGGAAAGGTATTGATGCTATCTATTATGCTCCTAAAGTTGAGGGATGGGAGGAAATTAAAGATAAAGAAGTCATTCATGTGCCAATGGGTTTCTTGACGATTCAATTGTCTGACACAACATTCTATAAACTGAATACTGATTATCAATCATGGTGTGGTGGCATTTTCGGTATTCAAATAGAGAGAATTCAAGCAAAGGAATTCTTTGAAAACAAATATGTGCAAGACGAAAACAATCTGAATGTTAATAAAAATTGGCAAGCAATAGCTGGGCAAAGGATTAGAAATATTAAATGGTACTGGAAAACAGATTCAAATGAGGTATTAGATGGTACAGTTCTAAATGATGAAGATGCATTAGAATTTTTATTTGAAGATTTATTTCTGCCTGAAAGCATAGTGTTTACATTCGAAAATAACAAAAAAGTCTATTTTTCCGCCTTTGCTCCTGATTCGGATTACAAGCTAATTACTGGTGCCGAGGAAATAATGATATTTTTTGATGAGGCAAAACTTCTGCAATGGGGAATTGCCAGCAAAGGGTTTGAAATAGAACAAAAAAGCAAAACACCACATAACAAAGTTCAGCCTTAACCCTACTAGCTACGCTACGGGCTTCGGCTGCACAAATAACGTTGGTGTACATTTCAATAACAAAAAGTAATATTCTAACTTTACAAGAAATTACTTATGCCAAAGCTTTATGAATATTTCTGACTAATCATTTTGTTTTATTCAAATGAGCATGAACCAATTCACGTGCATGGCAAGTACCAAGGGCAGGAAAGCAAAGCTGAATTAATTTTTGAAAATGGAGAATTTGAAAAAGTTCGAATATCAGCAGTGAAAGGTAAAGAACCTCTTGAAAGTAAAAATGAAAAAAGGCTAAGGAAGTTAGTTGAGCACTTTAGGGAAGATATTGTGAAGAAATGGGTAGACTTCTTCGTATATAATAAAGAAGTAAAATCTGAAGTAATCACTAAAAAAATTGATGAAGCATGGTAGTTTCAATTGACAAGGCTGTATATCTTGACGGGTATAAAATTAAATTTGAATTCTCAGATGGTGTTAACAAAACCATCGATTTTGAAAGCTTTTTAAAGTCAGCGAAAAATCCGATGACTAAGAAGTACCTGGATAAGGAAAAATTTAAAAACTTTAACTTGGAATATGGGGATATAGTCTGGAATGACTATGAGTTATGTTTTCCCATATGGGACTTACATGAAGGAAGCATTTAAAGAAACATGCACCAATCCAGCACCGCCTTAATCCTCGCTTTGCTTCGAATTCATGCAATATAAGATTTGAGGGAGGTCCATTTCGGGAACAGGAGTTTGAAGTCGTTAAATTTGAAGGAGAGAGTTTATATTTAAAAGAAGAGGGCTACCTGTATAAACTCAAGAAAGAAAAATAACTCATACCCTAATTGCTGCAATAGATTATCAAAGCATTTTCTGCTCAACTCCTTTAGCCCTACCAGTTTAAGCCTGTTGCCTGTATTACCCTTCCAGTACCAACCCCGCCTCTGAACATCAACAGGCAAGCCCAGTTTTAGAAAAAATACAGAAAATTTAAAGCAGCTTTTGCAAGGAACTGTAACTGCACAGCCTGAAAAAATAACGCTATCGCCGCTAAATCCCGTA
Source organism: Botryobacter ruber (assembly GCF_003347595.2). Lineage (GTDB taxonomy): Bacteria > Bacteroidota > Bacteroidia > Cytophagales > Hymenobacteraceae > Pontibacter > Pontibacter ruber_A. The sequence goes on from NZ_QCZK02000043.1 coordinate 14,497, forward strand.
TACTGTCATAAATTCTGCAAAAGCCATGCTATACGGGCAGTCCATCATGTCTTATTTAAAAACAATAAAGCGTTACATCTACATTGCACTGGATGCGCACCGCAACGAGCGCTTTATGCTGTTTGCGTTTTTGCTGACCATTTTTGTGGTGGGCACCAACATAAATGAGCAGGTAATTCCGGATGTGGTGCTTCTGCCACTAAGCGTAATCCTGTGCCTGGTTGGCGTGGTATGTTTTGCCGCTTTCATTTACTGGACCATCTTTTTCTGGAACAAATACTCCACCGAACATCGAATCCTCATCCTGATAAAAGGCATCATTTATACCTTCCTGTTCCTGCTGGCCGGAAGCTTTACCTACTCCATTTATTTTTATGGTTGATGCTGCAGGTGTAGCCGTTTCCTGTGTGAAAAATAATTCTGCTGTAGCTGCCACCACACCCTCTGCTCTTCAAAAAAGAAAAGCGGAAGCCGCTGCCATTACAGCAGTTGCTCCCGCTTTTTTAGAAGATGAAATTTTAGCTACAGCCGAGGCTGTTGCCGCAGTTCAGGCATTTGTAACAGGTGCCGGAGCGGATGGTAATGTGGCCGCACACGTTGCAGATCGGGGCATCGCCCATCATGCTGGCCAGCGCCTGCTGCGACTGCTCCAGGTGCAGGCCTTTGTTAGCGGCCGCTACCGCTTTTTGGCTGTTCCCGTTCACGCCGTTTACCAGCCGCCCGTTCTGTGGTGCTTTGGGCTGTGTAGGTTTTTCCGCTTCCGGAGCAGCCCTATTCACTTCCTTTGGCGGGTCCTGCACATGCACCAGGTCGGTACGGTTCAGGTACTCGTAGCCCAGCAAACGGAACATGTAATCGAAAATCGAAGTGGCAGACTTGATGTTCGGATGCTCCACACGCCCCGCCGGTTCGAAGCGGGTGAAGGTGAAGCGGCTCACGAACTCTTCCAGCGGCACCCCGTGCTGCAGCCCCAGCGATACGGCAATGGCAAAGCAGTTGAGGATAGAGCGGAACGAAGCCCCTTCCTTGTACATATCGATGAACACTTCGCCCAGCGTGCCGTCCGGGTACTCGCCGGTGCGGAGGTAGATGGTATGGCCGTCGATTTTGGCTTTCTGCGTAAACCCGTTGCGTTTGTCCGGAAGCTTGCGGCGCTCCACCATGTACGCCAACTGCTGCCGGAAAGCAGGATTGTCCGATTCGGCGAGAATGGCCTTGGCAGCCTTCAGAATCTGGTCGGCGTTATAGGTCAGTTCCTCTTTCTGTGGCGCTTCCTGTTTCTTTGCCTCCAGCTTCACTTCTTCCTGCTTCACCTCTTCCTGCTGCTCTTCTTTCTCATCATCGCTGCTGCTGTTCTTGGCCGACAGCGGCTGCGAGAGTTTGCTGCCGTCGCGGTAGAGCGAGCAGGCTTTCAGACCCAGTTCCCATGACAACTCGTAGCAGTGTGCCACTTCTTCCGGAGCGGTTTCCTGCGGCAGGTTTATGGTTTTGGAAATAGCTCCTGAAATGAAAGACTGAACAGCAGCCATCATCCGGATGTGGCCCTGGGGCAGTATATAGCGCCTGCCTTTGTTGCCACAGCGGTTGGCACAATCGAATACCGGGTAGTGTTCCGCTTTCAGGTAAGGCGCGCCTTCGATGGTCATGGTGCCGCAGACGTAGTCGTTGGCTTCTTCGAGTTGCTTAGTTGTGTAGCCCAGCGCACGCAGCAGGTTAAAGCCGGGCTGGTTGTAGTGAGCAGCCGTAAAGCCCAGCCGCTGCAGGCTGGCCTCGCCCAGGGTATACACACTGAACAGCGAAACCAGGTCATAAGCCGTTGGCAGGACTTCTTCCACCCGGTCAACTTCCGCCTCCAGCAGGCCATGCTGCAGCAGCGACTCCCTGTTTACATGCGGTGCACCAGCTAAGGTCGCATGCCCTTTGGCATAGTTTACAATGGCCTGGGTTTGCTCCGGCGTGTAGTTCAGCTTCTGCAGCGCCAGCGGAATAGATTGGTTGATGATTTTGAAGTAGCCGCCACCGGCCAGCTTTTTATATTTTACCAGCGCAAAATCCGGCTCCACGCCGGTGGTGTCGCAGTCCATGAGCAGGCCGATGGTACCGGTCGGGGCGATAACGGTAGCCTGTGCATTGCGGTAGCCGTATTTTTCACCGAATGCCAGGGCATCATCCCAGGCCTGGCAGGCGGCAGCGTGCAGCTGCTTGGGGCAGCGCACCGGGTCCAGCGGAACAGGCTTGATGCTGAGGTGGCTGTAGTTTTCCGGTTGGTTATGGGCAGCCGCATGGTGGTTGCGGATCACGCGCAGCATGGCCTCTTTGTTCTGCTCGTACTTCGGAAAAGCGCCCAGCACAGCGGCCATTTCGGCGGATGTTTTGTAGGCCACACCGGTCATGAGGGCGGTAATGGCACCGGCCATGGCACGGGCATCGTCGCTGTCGTAGGGGAGGCCCTGTATCATGAGCAGTGCGCCCAGGTTGGCGTAGCCCAGGCCGATGGTGCGGTAGTCGTAGGAGCGTTGCGCCACAGCCTCCGATGGGAACTGCGCCATCAGCACCGATATTTCCAGCACGATCGTCCAGAGGCGGCAGGCGTGCTCAAACGCAGCCACATCAAACGACTGCTCCTGCTCGTTAAAAAACTTGCTCAGGTTCAGCGACGCCAGGTTACAGGCTGTGTTGTCGAGGAACATGTATTCCGAGCAGGGGTTCGAAGCCCGGATAGGTCCTTCGGCCGGGCAGGTGTGCCACTCGTTAATGGTGGTGTCGAACTGCACGCCGGGGTCGGCGCAGGCCCAAGCGGCGTCTGCTATTTCATCCCAGAGTTTTTGTGCCGGTATCTCCTTTACTACACTGCCATCGGTACGGGCCACCAGGTTCCAGTTTTCGCCTTTGCGGAGTGCCTCAAAAAAGGAGTTCGGAATGCGCACCGAGTTGTTGGAGTTCTGCCCCGACACGGTCTGGTACGCCTCGCCGTTGTAATCGGAGGAGTAGCCTTCTTTAATAAGTGCCGCTACCTTTTTCTCTTCGTCTTTTTTCCAGTTGATAAAATCTTCGATTTCGGGGTGGTCCAGGTCGAGGCACACCATCTTAGCCGCACGGCGGGTAGTGCCGCCCGACTTGATGGCACCGGCTGCACGGTCGCCGATCTTCAGGAACGACATCAGGCCCGAGGAAGAGCCACCGCCGCCAAGGGGCTCGTCTTTGCCCCGGATGCTGGAGTAATTGGTGCCTACACCCGAGCCATATTTAAAGATGCGGGCTTCCTGCACCCACAGGTCCATGATGCCGCCTTTGTTCACGAGGTCGTCTTCTACAGCCAGGATAAAACAGGCATGCGGCTGCGGCCGCTCGTACGCCGACTCCGACTCCTTCAGTTCACCGGAGTTCGGGTCTACATAATAATGTCCCTGGGGTTTGCCGGTTAAGCCGTAGCTCTCGTGGAGGCCGGTGTTAAACCACTGCGGGGAATTGGGCGCAGCCTGCTGGTCCAGGAGCATGTAAGCCAGCTCATCGTAAAAGGCCTGCGCATCGTCTTCCGATGCAAAATAGCCGTAGCGTTTGCCCCAGTTGGTCCAGCAGTTCACCATGCGGTGCACCACCTGCTTTACCGACGTTTCGGAACCGGTGCCTCCCGATGGCAGCGGCACGCCTGCTTTGCGCAGGTATTTCTGGGCTAAGATATCCGTCGCGATCTGCGACCAGCCTGCCGGCACTTCCACATCTTTTATCTCGGCAACCACATCACCCGACGGGTTCCGGATAGTGGAGGAACGGCGCTCGTAACGGAACAGATCATACGGGTTTGCGTCCTTCCTGGAGAAGTGGCGGGAGACGGTCAATCCTTTTCGCTCTGCGTGTTTTTTTTTCATAAGTAAAGTCTAAATATTTATAAACGAGATTGTTAGGCCAGTGTTCGGGTGGCGGGAAGATATTCTATTGTAAAGGTACTATATAGGGCTTTCCTAAAAAGTGATATATATCACCTGTTTTAGAATAAAAAAAGATCTTTTACTCTTTTGTTTTCTGGATTCCGTTTCTACTTTTACATCGGCAATCATTTACAACCTGACAGTATTAGTATCACGCAAAGCAAAAAACAATGGAAACCTTAGAAAAACTAGATGTAACCGTTATAGAACCCCGCCTGAAACACCCCACCATCTTCAGTAAGTTTGATGCGCTGGCTGGTGGCCAGGCGTTCATCATCCACAACGACCACGACCCCAAGCCGCTGTACTACCAACTGCTGGGCGAGCGCGGCAATATCTTTAAATGGGAGTACCTGGAAGAGGGGCCGGAAGTATGGGAAGTGCGCATTTCGAAGCTGACTCCCGCCGAGGGCGAAACAGTAGGAGAGCTGGTAGCAAAGGATTACCGCAAGGCGCAGGTGTTTAAGAAGTATGGCATCGACTTCTGCTGCGGCGGGAAAAAATCGGTCGCACAGGTTTGCGAAGAAAAAGGAGTTGACCAGGAGCAACTGGAGCAGGAACTGAACGCAACCGGGCAGGTAAGCAACGCCCGCGAAAACGACTACAGCAGCTGGGATCTTTCTTTCCTGGCCGACTACATCGTGAACATGCACCATAAATATGTGCGGGAGTCGCTGCCTGCACTGTATGAATATACCACCAAACTGGCCCGCGTGCACGGACAGCGCCACCCGGAGCTGGTGGAAATCGCCAAACACTTTGTGAATGTGGCCAACGAGCTAGAGGCGCACATGCCGAAAGAGGAGCGCGTGCTGTTCCCGTACATCAAGCAGCTGGAAGAGGCGAAGAAGCGTGGCCTGCAAATGGATACGCCGCCTTTCGGCTCTATTCAGAACCCGATTAACATGATGGAGATGGAACACGAAAATGCAGGCGGCGAACTGGAAGCCATCCGCAGACTCAGCAGCAACTATACGGTGCCGGCCGACGGCTGCGCTACCTACCAGGTTGGTTTTGCCAAGCTGAAGGAGTTTGAAGAAGACCTGCACCGCCACATCCACCTCGAAAACAACATCCTGTTCCCGAAAGCCCTGGAGCTGGAGAAAGAGGTGCTGAAGTAAAACCTCCTGTCATTTCGAACGCAGTGAGAAATCTGATACAGTAAAAACCTAAGCTAACCCAGATATCTCCCTGCGGTCGAGAAGACAGCTTCAAAAGACCTCGCAGTGTGCGCAGGTCCAGCGAGTGTCTGACAGCAGAAAGAGCTAAGACAATGGTCGCAGCTGCAGAAAAATTTTCCTGCCGGATGAACATCAAAGGAGAACAGTAATAACTACATGTACAATAGGAGGAAGTAAGCAGCGGGTTGGTAAGGCTGACCCTGCTGTTTCAAAACAAACGGGTTAACCCCACCATCGCCATGAAAACTGAAACCAAACCACAGAAAAGAGATAAAAGCCTGGTGCCGTTGTCGCGGGAGCACCACTTTGGCCTGCTGTTTTGCTGGAAGCTGCGCCAGGGCCTGAAAAACGGTACCGACCTGGAGGTGCTGCGGGATTACGTGCGCTACTTCTGGGAAAACATCCTGAAGGCGCATTGCGACGAAGAAGAATGGGTGCTGAAAAGGCTGTTGCCAAAACACGATACCCAACGGATGCGGCTGGAGGAAGAACACAGGCTGTTGGAAGCCATTATTCAGCTTATTGACGATGGCAGTCCCCGGAACAAAGACCTGTTCCAGGTGCTGGAAAAAGACCTGGTGGACCATATCCGTTGGGAAGAGCGGGAGTTGTTTAATTACCTGCAGTCGGTGGTGCAGCCCGACGAGCTGGAGCTGACCGGAAAACTGCTGGAGCACCGCCACGCACCCAGCACCGATAATTTTCAGCCGGAATTCTGGACCAAAACCGATAAGATTGAATAGCCATGAACATTGCCGCCACAACCAAAATTTCGGCGCTGATCAAAGCCAATCCTGACGCCATCGAAGCGATTGCTTCTATTAACAGGCGCTTTGAAAAGCTGCGTAACCCGGTGCTCCGGAAGGTGCTGGCCTCCCGGGTAACCATCGCTGATGCCGCCCGCATTGGCGGCTGTGCTGTCGAGGATTTTTATGAGAAGCTGGCGCCGCTTGGCTTTAATAGCGGTAACACAACAGAACCAAACACGATGCAAACAACCGAAACCAAAATTGCCCTGCCCGCATTCCTGTCACAACTCGACGAAGCGCAGGTGCTCACGCTGGATGTGTGCGAAGACATCGCCACCGGCAACGATCCATTCCTGAAAATCATGGCGGCCGTAGAGCAGCTTGATGGCAGCAATGCCCTGCTGATAATAAACACCTTCGAGCCGACGCCGCTCATTTCCATCCTGGCCAAAAGAGGCTACAACTACTACACCGTGGTAAAATCGGAAGACCTGGTGCATACCTACTTCTGGCTGCAGACAGCAGTAGGAGCAGCGGCTGTGGTGACAGCAGCAGCAGAACTTTCGTTTGACGAAGCGCTGCAAACTTATGGCCAAAACATCCGGAAGATTGACGTACGGCACCTGGAAATGCCGCAGCCGATGGTTACCATCCTCAACGAACTGGAACAGCTGCCACCGGAGGAGGCACTGTATGTGACGCACCGCCGCGTGCCGCAGTTCCTGCTGCCGCAACTGCAGGAGCGCGGTTTCAGCATAAAGGCAAAAGAGGCCGGACCAGCCGAAGTGTATTTACTCATCTATAAAGAAACCTGACCATGAGTACCGCCACCGTCTCCAACTCGCCTGCAAAATGGGTAGTGCTGCCACACTATGCCTTTGCAGCCCTTGCGTTTGTGGCACTGAGCGTGATGCTGCTCTTTTCCACCGATGCCTTCAGCGGGCATTATTTTCATCCCAAGCTGCTGGCCCTCACGCACGTGGCGGCGCTGGGCTGGGCTACCATGACCATTTTCGGTGCGCTGTACCAGCTGCTGCCGGTGGTGCTGGAGGGGAGGCTGTACAGTGAGCGGATGGCGGTCTGGGCTTTCGGGCTGCTGGGTGCCGGTACGATGCTGCTGGCCTACTGTTTCTGGAATTTTCAGGTGGGATGGCTACTGCACGCGGCGGCCTGTATGCTGTTCCTGTCGTTTCTGTTCTTTACCATCAACGTTGTCCAGACGGCCCGGCAGGCACCTAAGTGGACCATCGAAGCTGATTTTATTGTGACCTCGGCCATCTGGCTGTTGCTGACCGGGCTCATCGGGCTGCTGATGGCGCTGAACTTTACGCTTGCTTTTCTGCCGCAGGAGCATGTGCACTACCTCAAGCTGCACGCGCACCTGGGCATGGCCGGCTGGTTTCTGCTCCTGATCATTGGTGTAGGGGCCAAGCTGATCCCGATGTTCCTGCTCGCGCACCATACCGACACGCAGCACCTGAGCAAAGCCTATTACCTGATCAACGCCGCGCTGGTTTTCTTTACGTTCGATCACCTGTTTTTCCACTCAGATTTGTTGCCGCTTTATGCCGCCATGGTGGCTGCCGGAATTGTCTTGTTCCTGCTCTACCTGCGCCAGGCCTACAAAGCAAAGCTGCGTCCGGCAACCGACCCGGGCATGAAGCAGACGTTTGTCGCGCTAGGCTTGTTGCTGCTGCCGCTCGTGCTGGTGTTCGTGGTAAGCAGCAGGCTGGGGCTGCCGCAGGCCTTGCTCTCGTCCGTGTACCTGGTGTATGGCGTTTCAATTTTCCTGGGCTTTTTATCGGCGATCATCCTGGGGCAGACGTTCAAGACCCTGCCGTTCATCGTTTGGATGCATGCTTATGAAAACCAGGTGGGCCGCTTTAAAACGCCGCTGCCCAAGGACCTGTTCAGCGAGGGACTGCTGCGCTGGCAGAATGCCAGCTACCTGCTTGGATTTGTGCTGCTGGTGGCGGGGGTGCTGCTGAACCGGCAGGAACTGCTGCTGGGCGGCGCCATCGGGTTTACGATTACTTCGCTGCTCTTTACTGCCAATGTCTTTCAACTGCTACTGCACAAAACTCAAGAATTAAAACCGTTTACCTATGGAAGCGCCAACAACTGAAACCGGAAATGAAGTACTGGAGACCTTAAAGTTTATCATAGACCCGGAGATAGGCATAAACATTGTAGACCTGGGGCTTGTATACAAGGTAAGCCACGAAGCTAACAGGCTGCACGTAGAGCTTACCCTCACCACGCCGGGCTGCCCCATGAGCAGCACGATCGTAACAGCGGCAGAGCAGATCCTGCAGAACCGCTTTCCGGAGCTGGCGGTAGCGGTGGAGCTGGTGTGGGTGCCCATGTGGACACCGGAAAGAATAACCGAAGCCGGATTGCTGCAGATGAACAGTATCTGATATCTTCGCGGCTGAAAATTACAGGAGAGAGAATTATGTTATCGAAGACAACTGAATATGCCTTGCGTTCCATTGTGTACATCGCCATGAACGATGAAAAAGGAAGCAAAGTAGGGATAAAGGAAATAGCCAAGGAACTGGAACTGCCGGTACATTTTATCGGCAAAATATTGCAGGACCTGGTACGGAAAGGCGTGATCGCTTCGGTGAAAGGGCCAAACGGTGGGTTTTACCTGCACCGCCCGGCCAGCGAGATCAACCTGATGGAAGTGGTGCGGATTATCGACGGGCTGGAAACATTTAAAAAGTGCGGCATGGGCATGAAACACTGCTCAGACACACATCCCTGTCCGCTGCACAACGATATAAAAGCCTGGCGCAACCATATGCTCAAAACCTTCAGCACCCGCACCATCCAGGACCTGGTAGACAGCATCAACGCCGGGAAATCCTATATCACCAACGTACACGAAGAGCTGACCACCAGCAGCTGACCGGTAGCTGATAACGTGTGGCTGGATCCTTCAGGGCCTGCCTGCAATTCCGCGGTCTCTGGTTGAAGTAAAATAAACAACCTCAGGTCGCGGAATTTTTGTTTAGCAGCAGCGGCTGTGGTGGCAGCTGCAGCAGAATAAAAACAGCGCTTATTCGGATGTTTTCATCCGAATGTAATCTGCCGGGGATCTCCAGATCCCCGTGAACCAATAGGGCCGTTTCATTCTAATTTTTTGCTATTCAAAATGAAAAATAAAAGTAACTGTCATTTCGAACGCAGTGAGAAATCTGAATTATTACAAGCATTTGTGTTTGTACCAGATTTCTCACTGCGTTCGAAATGACACAAAAGATTAGATAAAACAGCCCTACGTGAACCAGGATCAGAAGAAGCATAAAGTATTGCGGTGAACTTCTAATTTATATAAAGCCAGCTGTTTAGTTTCCTGTAGCGAGCAGCAGCGGCAGTGGTGGCAGGTGCAGCAGAATAAAAGAGACCAAATTATGCGCTGGAGCCGGAGTGGGTAGAGGTTTTCAGGTCTTACTTCCGGTGCAGCATTAAGATAAACGTTAAAACATCAATCCATTTGATGACAAATGTCATTCTCCTGCTCAGCAGCAGGTAATACCTTTGTAATGTTGATAATCTTACACTTAGCTAACAGGGCAGGTGAAGCGGCTTTTTCAAAGCTTTTTTACCTGTCGGGAGCTGGCTGACAAAACCGGAATCTGAATGACCGGTTGCGCAAAGACATTTTTTTGACTTTCATAACCATATTTCCGCATGCTTGAAACACAAACACAGGGTGCTTTCTCTGAAAAACTCAGAGCAATGGATCCCTTTGCCTTATTCACGGAAGATGCCTCGCTGCTGGAGGCTGTAGAAGAGATACGCGAACTGAAACGGCAGAAGAATGCTGTCATCCTGTCGCATTACTACATGGCGCCCGAGCTGCAGATAACTGATGCGGATGGCGGTATTGCCGACTTTGTGGGAGACTCGCTGGGCCTGAGTGTGGCGGCGAAAAAGACAGGTGCTGAGAACATCATTTTCTGTGGTGTGAAGTTTATGGCCGAAACAGCCAAGATATTGAACCCGGAGAAACGGGTGCTGCTGCCAAGTTTTGAGGCAGGCTGCTCGCTGGCCGAAAGTATTACAGCGTCCGATGTGCGTCAGCTCAAAGCGCTGCACCCGGAGGTGCCGGTGGTGGCCTATATCAACACCTATGCCGAAACAAAAGCGGAAGCCGACATCTGCTGCACCTCGCGCAACGCCATGGACATTGCCCGTTCCTTTCCCGGGAACAAACTTATTTTCCTGCCCGATGTTTTTATGGGTCGCAACTTGCAGGCTAAAATCGCTGCCGAAACCGGCAAAGAGTTAATCCTGTGGGAAGGCCGTTGCGAAGTGCATGAGCAGTTTACGCCGCAGCGCATCAACGGCCTGAAACTGGTGCACCCCGATGCGCAGGTGCTCGTGCACTGGGAAGTGCCGGACGATACGGTGCTGGAAGCCATGAAAGGTTCCGGTGGTATTGTAGGCAGTACGTCAGATATTATCCGCTTCGTGGGCGAGAGCAGTTCCCGCAAATTTATCCTGGGTTCCGAGTGCGACCTGGGTGCTACGCTGCGCGGGATGTATCCTGAAAATGAATTTGTGGTGCCCTGCATCAAGTGTCCGCATATGAAACAGATAACAGTGCAGCGTACGCTGCAGGCCCTGCGTGCGATTGGTACGGAAGAGGAGCGTGTGTTTGAAGTGAACCTGGAAGCAGACATCCTGCAGCGGGCGCTGCTGCCGATCGAGCGGATGCTGGAGTTCTCTTAATCCTATTGTCATGGAAGCGCGGTTTTACGACTATGTGGTGCTCGGAAGCGGTATTGCAGGACTTACCTTTGCCCTGCATGCCGCCCGGCATGGGACGGTGGCGGTGGTCTGTAAAGCCGGCGCAGCCGAAACGAATACTGCCTACGCCCAGGGCGGCATAGCTGCCGTACTCAGCACCCTGGATTCCTTTGAGGAGCATGTGCAGGATACCTTAACAGCCGGTGCCGGTCTGTGCGACGAGGCGGCGGTTCGCTTCCTTGTGGCACAGGCCCCGGAGGCAATTCAATGGCTGCAACAGCAGGGGGTGGTATTCGACAGCAACGGGAACAGCGAAATTGCGCTGGGGCTGGAAGGCGGCCACAGCCGCAAACGCATTGCCCACGTGAAAGACCACACCGGCCTGAGCATACAGCAGGTACTGGTAGCGGCAGCGCAAAGGCAGGAGAACATCACCTTCCTGGAGCACCGCATGGGAACGGAGTTGCTGACGAGCAGAGGCAATGGTGGCAGCTGCTGTTACGGTGTTCGGGTGCTGGATCTGAACACAGACACGCAGCAAACTCTCCTGGCAAAAGCAGTGGTACTGGCAACAGGTGGCGCAGGCCAGGTTTTTCAGCACACCACCAACCCGGCTATTGCGACAGGCGATGGCCTGGCCATGGCTTACCGTGCCGGTGCAGCTGTTAGTGACATGGAGTTTTTCCAGTTTCACCCCACGGCGCTCTACCAGCCCGACAGCAACGAAACTTTTTTAATTACGGAGGCTTTACGGGGAGCAGGAGCAGAGCTGGTGCTGCCCGATGGCTCCCGCTTTATGCACGAAGTGCACCCGCTCGGCTCGCTGGCACCGCGCGACATTGTAGCCCGTGCCGTGTACCGGCAGATGCAACTGCACAACAGTCCCTGCCTGTACCTGGATGCCCGTCACCTGCCCGCGGATCACGTCCGGAAACAGTTTCCTTCTATCAATGCCAAATGCAAAAGTATCGGGATTGCGGTGGAGCAGGACCTGATTCCCATCGTACCGGCAGCACACTACCAGTGCGGCGGCCTGCAAACTGACCTTCACGGCTGCACTACGATCGCAGGGCTTTATGCGATTGGCGAAGTTGCCTGTACGGGCGTGCACGGTGCCAACCGGCTGGCAAGTAATTCCCTGCTGGAAGGGGTGGTGTTTGGCCGCAGCGCGGCGCGTCATTCCCTTCGATGGCAGCAGGCGCAGCTGGGGCCACAGCCTGAGCTACCACCAGTTATTCCAGGTGTTCTACAACCTGCTGCTATGGCGCAGCCTGATGTCGCACACCTCCGCACCAGGTTGCGGGAGCTGCTGTGGGAAAAGGTAGGCATTGTCCGGAATCCGGATAAACTGGAGCAGGCGCTGCATCAGGTTGCGGAACTGGAAGAGCAGCTTGAGAATGAATCTGCCCTTTCCACCGCGACTGCTGCTGTGCAGGAACTGAGAAACCTGCTGACGGTGGCCACGCTGGTGATACAGGCATGTTTGCGCCGGAGCGAATGCGTAGGCGGGCATTATGTAGAGGCTGATTCGGTGGTAGCTGTGTGTTAGTCAGGAAGTTTTTGTCCTCACAAAGCTAATCTTGTAGAGAAAAATTATCTGCTGGTGCCACCATTGCCTTAGCTCCTGGGTAAGATAATTTGGTGAACAACTTCATCCCCCTTGGCGAAGGGGGCAGGGGGATTGATGGTTACTGCTAATCAATAGTTGTTTGCATTGCTTCCAGTAAATCATCTTATAGCTTTGATTCTTCTGCTATACCGGGCCAATCCCCCAACCCCCTTCGCCAAGGGGGATTAATTCCGTCGCACTACCTTCTACTGCCTTCTCTTGCATTGCAACCAAATTTCACTGATCCGCTTTTTCTCTACAAAATTTAGCTTTAAAGTGGAATATGCAACTCCCGGTTTTACCCGTTAGTCAAAATATAAAATCCAGGTAGAAAGCATCTTAGCAGTACGCTAACCGTAAAGACTATAAGACTTGTGTTTGTATTACCTAAACACGAAACGTATGGCCTTTGAAAACAGAGAAGAAGCAGCACAGTTGCTGGCGCAGGAGCTGAAAAAGTATAAGCAGACCAATGCTGTTGTTCTTGCCCTGCCCCGTGGAGGCGTACCCCTCGGCTACATCATCGCGAAAGAGCTGGACCTTCCCCTCGATGTTATCCTCATCAAAAAAATAGGCTACCCCACCCATCCCGAATACGCCATCGGGGCCGTCAGCCTGGAGAGCCGGGTCCTTAACCCGGATGTAAAGGTGCCACAGGAATATTTCGACGAGCAGACCGAGGAGATCAGGTACCAGCTGCGGGAGCGCTACAAACGTTTCAGGGGCAGTCGTAGTCCCGTCATTATCAAAGACAAAACCGTTATTCTGGTAGATGACGGCATTGCGACGGGCTATACCATGATGGCGGCTGCCCAGCTGGTACGCGATTCGCACCCGGCTAAAGTGGTCATTGCCGTTCCCGTCGCCTCACCCCGCGTGCTCGACAAGCTCGCTGTCTGTTCCGAAGATATTGTTTGCCTCTCGGCGCCTGAGTCTTTCCAGGCGGTAGGACAGTTTTATCATGATTTTTCTGAAGTGACGGATGAGGAGGTAATCCAGATGCTGCAGGACCCCACTATCCAGAGCCGGTAATTTAAAACAACTGAGGTATGCCAGAATATCAAATACAGGAAGAAGTGGAAATCCGCATCGGCGATAAGCGCCTGATGGGAAATTTGAATTTACCTGCCGGGGCAACCGGTATGGTTATTTTTTCGCATGGCAGTGGCAGCAGCCGGCACAGCTCCCGCAACCGCTATGTAGCCCGTGTGCTCGAAGAAGAGGGCCTTGCCACCCTGCTGTTCGACCTGCTTACCGAGGAGGAGGACAGCGTGTACGAGAACCGGTTTGACATTCCGTTGCTTATCCGGCGCCTGATAAGTGTAACGGAGTGGGTGCAGCACCAAAAAGCTTTACAGCAGTTGCCACTGGGTTTCTTTGGTTCGAGTACAGGAGCTGCTTCGGCGCTGGGAGCGGCTGCAGAACTAGGCAATACAATTAAAGCCGTCGTATCCAGGGGTGGCCGGCCCGACCTGGCTATTCCGGTGCTGCCCAAAGTTACGGCACCAACCCTGCTGCTGGTCGGCGGCCTCGATGGCCCGGTAATCGGCATGAACGAAGAGGCTTACGCTGAACTGAAATCGGTACGAAAACTTACCATAGTGCCGGGCGCGACGCACCTGTTCGAAGAACCCGGGAAGCTGGAGGAAGTGGCGCACCTGGCTATGCAGTGGTTCAAAGAGTACCTGAAGAAGCAGGAGTAGCTGTCGGGACCGTTGGTGGAAATGTTACTTACTCTTAGTGTATGTTCATCTGTATCTTCTTGCTCCCTTTTTCATTGTTAACTTTCGCGCTCCTCGGCTGGGGAAGGGGCCCTATTTAAGCGCGGCCGCGTTTTCGCATCCGTCGCTGTCTACGTGAACCTGCCCTTCGCTGCACTGCGGGCTGCTGAGCAGAGCTCAGCACCGGAACACGTAGAAGGCTCCTCCTGCGAAAACTGGAAAGGTTTTCTCTTCGAGCCAACTGTTGCAAAATCTGTCATTGGTAGCCCTGTGAGAAATGACACTAAAAATTAGAATGCTTGAAATAATTCAGATTTCTCACAGCTACGCTGGCTCCCTTCGGCTCTCGCCTCGGGAATGTTACCAATGACAGTTACTTTTGTTTTTTATTTTGAATAGCAAAAAATTAGAATGAAACGGCCCTACCTGATAACGGGAAGAACAGGGGGAAATGGTTTGGTAGCTGAGTTGAAAAGAAGATGAACCATTCTTCCGGATACAGGTAGTAAACTACAATAAAATAATTTTCAATTTTAGGGAATCAAAATTGCACTTTAAAGGTTTTGGCTGGAAATAACTAAAACTTTATGGCAAAAAATTACAATAGAGGTGTTTTTACTGCCTCTAAAGGCCTGTTGGCTTTGTACCACGCGAAGCAGCTTAACTCCTGCTCCGGAAATAGTACGTTTCTGCAATTGTGCCGGCTTCTGTAGTCGCCATTTTTCTAAAATAAATACTGATCCATTTTTGAATTTATTTTATGCAGTTCGCACAACTCCGACGTTCCTTTGCAGCTGTTGCTGCACTTTGCTGTTTCCTTAGTTACCCCGCGTTTGCCCAGACCAGTTACACCTGGAACGGCAGTAGTTCTTCGGACTGGAACCAACCTGCCAACTGGACGCCAAACGGAGTTCCCGCTGCTGCAGACAATGTTTCCATTACCACTGCCACTCCAAACCAACCGGTGCTCCAGGCTTCCGGCAGCGTCGCCAACTTTACAATCAGTACCGGTAACCTCAACTTAAATGGCTTCACGCTGACAGTTGCAGGAGCAACAGGTACTTTCTCCGGCGGAACAATCTCCAACGGCACCCTACAGCTGTCGCTCACGAACAGTGCCACCTTTTCAGGCACTACCTTTGGCGTCCTGCTAAATGGTAACGCAGGCGGGTTGCTTTTTAACGGCTCTACTTTCAACAACACCGTAAGCCTGACCAAAACCGGCAGTACCACAGATCTCTGCACCGGGAACAACACCTTTAACGGCGTCACTTCCATCACGAACAACGGCACCAACTATATCCGGCTTGCCAATTCTACCCGCGATATCTTTAATGGAAACGTCACGTTCAGCAACACCGGCACCAGCTACATCGACGTGGCCCGCCACGATGCCAGCGGCACATTGTTCAATGGCAACGTCCTAATCAACAGTATTAGCGGCACAGGCGTCAACTTCGGGCAGGGAACAGGCATGGCTATACTGGCAGCAGGAAAGACGATTAGCGTGGGTGCTTCCGGTTTCACAGCGGGTACGCTGGCGCTGCGAAATTTTATTCAAACAGGCACAACCGCACAAAATCTTAGCCTGAGCGGCACCAGCACCTTATCTTTCCAGACAGGCAGCGTTTTTGAAGGTCCGCTCACCACTGTCGCTCCAAATATGGCCTTGAACGGCTCCACCTTTAACAACACAACTGTTATTGAGAAGACCGGCAGTGCGAGCAATACCTTTACTGGCGGCAACACCTTCAACGGCACCACCACCATCGTCAACAGTGGCACCAACTATATTCGACTAGCCAATTCCACCCGCGATATTTTCAATGCTGATGTTACTTTTACGAACACCGGCTCCAGTTATATTGACGTGGCACGTCACGATGCTACCGGCACCGAATTTTACGGGAACATTTTTGTAAACAGTACAGCCGGAACAGGCGTGCAGTTTTGCCAGGGAGCGGGTGTGGCTACGCTGGCAGCTGGAAAAGTAATGCAAGTGGGCAGTATGGGTTTTACGGCAGGCACCCTGATGCTGCGAAATTTCACCCAAACCGGCAATACGGCCCAGAACATCCGGCTTACCGGTACCGGCATCGTCTCGTTCCAGAGCGGCAACACGTTTAACGGTCCGGTAGCAGTAACAGCACCGGGTATCGTGGTTGGCGGAACAGTATTTAATGCAACAGCTTCCTTTGAAAAAACCGGCACAAGCACCAACAACGGAACCGGCGGCAATAGCTTCAACGGCCTTACCACCTTTACCAATACCAGCACCGGGGCTTTCCACCTGAACAACACCGGCACCGATGTCTTTAACGAGAACATCATTGTTAACTGCACTGCCAGCGGCGGCATCCGCTTCGGACAGTCAACCGGTTCTGCAACACTGGCAGCCGGTAAAACGATCAGTATTGGCAGTACAGGCTTTAGCAGCGGCAGTTTGCTGCTCCGTAACTTCACGCAGCTTGGCAGCGCGCCTATCAGCTTTTCAGCAACCGGCACAGGTACTATCTCTTTTCAGGCAGGCACCACCCTGGGCGGCAATGTTACAGTCGTGTCACCGGGCCTTGCGCTGGATGGCGCGACTTTCAATGGAACGGCTTCTTTTGTAAAAACGGCTGCAGGCAGTACCTCCGCCGGCGGGAATACCTTCAGAGGAGTAACAAGCTTTACCAACAGCGGCAGCAGTTTTCTGCGGCTGGCCAACGTTACCCGCGACATTTTTTATGCCGATGTCACTTTCACCAACAGCGGCACCAGCACCAGCTATACCGAAGTTGCCCGCAACGATGCCTCCGGCACGCTGTTCTATGGCAATGTGTACGTGAACAACACCAGCGGCTCCGGAATTCATATCTGTCCGGCAGGAAACACAGGCACGGCTGTACTGGCAGCAGGAAAAACCATTGCTGTAGGCAGCTCCGGCTTTACGACCGGCGGTTTATACCTCCGCAATTTCGTGCAGGAAGGAACTGCTCCGCAACTAGTAACGCTGGGCGGAACGGCAAGCCAGCTTCATTTCCTGGCAGGAACGGTGTTCAACGGTGACCTCAGCGCCACGGCTCCATCGCTGCTCCTGAGCGGCTCTGTCTTTAACGGCACCACTTCGCTTACGAAAACAGGCAGCGCTGCCAATGCGGGAACCGGCGGATGTACCTTCAACGGCCCCACCACCATCACCAACAGCGGCACCGGTGCGCTGACCCTGGCCAGCACCACCGGCGACGGCTTCAACAGCTCCGCGCATTTCATCCAGCGCAGTACGGGAGCGCTGCAACCGGCCTCTTCCGGCACCACCACTTTTGCAGGAGATGTTTCTACAGCAGGTTCTGCAGCCGCTATTACCTTTGGCAGCACAACAGGGAAGGTAGTGATGGACGGATCTGCTCCACAAAACCTGCGTGGCGACGCAGCCTTTCCGCCACAAATTCAGCAGCTCCAAGTGGCAACGACCGAGCAGGGAAAACTGGTACTCCACGTAAACCTGAGCGTGCTGCAAGACCTTGCCTTTACTTCGGGCATCATCGAAGCCAGCAGCACCGGCTCTGCAGCCAATGGACTGCTCATCCTGCAGAATGGTGTCAGCTTCAGCGATGCGCCCGATAACGGCAGTCATGTTACCGGCTATGTGCGCAAAGTTGGGGACAGTGCCTTCACCTTCCCGACCGGCAGCGGCACGGCGTACAGGCCAATCGTCATATCGGCGCCCGCACTAACCACCGATCACTTCACGGCAGCCTATTTCAGAACCGATCCAAACACCTACTACCCCAGAACTTCCCTGAAAGATGGCCTGAACTACATCAGTCACCTGGAGTACTGGATGCTGGACCGGACTGGTGGGAGTTCTGCGGCTACTGTTTCCCTTTCCTGGGATGCGCAAAGTAGCATCTCTGATTCCAAAGGACTGCTGATAGCTCGCTGGGACGGTACCGGCTGGGTAAACGAAGGCCACGGTATGATTTCAGAAAACGGACAAAGCGGATTTCTTTTTTCCGGGTCAGATGTCAGCTCCTTTAGCCCCTTTACCTTTGGTTCTGTCTATACACCATTCGAATCAAACGCTCCTGTTGCGCAGGGTGCCTTACCGGTAGAACTGATCAGCTTTGTTGCCACACCCAAAGCTGCAGGGGTGTGGCTACAATGGAAAACAGCTACCGAAAAAGATAACAACTACTTCACCGTAGAACGCTCACCGGATGGAATTCATTTTGAGGAAGTAACCCGCGTGAAAGGCAGTGGCAACAGCAGCACCGCCCGGAGCTACGAAGCTGCAGACCAACACCCGCTGCCAGGCACGAGCTATTATCGTTTAAGGCAAACAGATCTGGATGGCAGCTTCAGCTATTCCGCTGTCGTGCCGGTAAACTTCCGGGGAAGCCTTCAGCAGGACATGCAGGTGTATCCGAATCCTTCTGCCGGTGCCACCATTGCCATAGCTGTTCCTGCAGCAGCGGGCAAGGAGTTGGCCGTTACAATCGTGGATGTGCAGGGGCGGGTTGTGTATGCTACCATCGTTCCGGAACATGCCGCTGAACGTCTGCTGAAAATTGAGCCGGTGCAACCGCTGAAAGCAGGCGTTTATATGGTGCATGTTACCGGCAGCAACAGCGCTTACAGCAAAAAGCTGATCGTGCAGTAGCTGTCCTGGCTGGGTAGATAATCGTAGTGTCTTGATGTTGTGCTATAAAGAAAGGATATGTAGCCTTCTTTATAGCACAACATCATTTACTCCCGTTCTCTAAAAACATTGATACATTTTCAAGTTTAATAAAGAAGAAAAAACTCCCCTCCTTGGACCTAATCTTGTAGGGAAAAATGGAATAATAAAATGATTCCTGCCACCAGTTACCGCTGCGCTCAAACTGGCGGTAGAAAATACTTATGAAAAACAATTCATATTTTTATAATACAAAGTTATCTCTACAAGATTAGCCTTGGACAAGGAGGGGAGTTTTTACTGACTTGAAATTGTATCTATTATTCAGTAAAAAGGGAGTAAACCCACTTCCACTGAAGAGCAGCAGAGGCTGTGGTGGCAGGTGCAGCAGAACAAAAACTGCGAAATCAGCACTTGCTAATGTCGAAAATCCCGAAGAATTTCGGGGGAAGCAAATGTGGTTGATTTAAAACTAAATCCTGTCTATCGCCCTGGCACTTTCTCTTCCTTAAAATTAAACCGGTAGTGAAGCCCCAGCAGGAACTGCCTTTGTTTATAATCTACCGTTCCTGTTGCAAACGGTACGGTAGAAACACCCCACAGGTAAAGCGGCTCCAGCACAAACTGCTGCCCCAGTACAAAATGGCCAGCCACGTAACTATCCGGTCCCGTGGAACCTCCCCGCAGGTAGCTTCCGTTCCGGATACCAAAGCCACTGCCCAAACTAACCTGGTGCCGCAGCCCGGGCAAGCCTGATGGAAACTGATCTGCCAGCCTGTATTCCGCAAACAGTAAACGGGTTGCCCCGAACCGCACATACAGCTGCGGGTAAACAGCAACTTTCCGGCCACCACTCTGTGGTATTCCGCTTCCTTCTTTCTGTAAGTTTTCGGTGGTGTAAAACAGGTTGCCCAGGTGCAGCCCGCCCCCTATACCTGCCCATTTCTGATCGTACAAGATGTATGGATTTACCCCAAACAAGGTAAGATCGTTTGCGGTTCTGAAAACAGGCGCATGGGTGATATCGGTTTCCTGGTGAGAGCCGCCATAGACATTGACGCCATACGTAAGGGTTTCTTTCTCTTTTTCTTTTGTGATGGCGTAACCTGCGCCGCCCACTTTGTATTCCTGGTGAAAATAGCGGGTGTTGCTCACCCGGCTGCACCCGCTGCCCGTGCCAATGTCGTGGGAGTTGTAGTAATCGCCGGAGCCGTAACCGACTTTAAAGCTGTGGTAGGTTTTAACCTGGGCAGAGTCGTTCTGTTCTTCTGTTGGAAATGTCTGGCTCATGAGCAGCAGCGGCACTACCAGTATGCCGGCCGTGAGCCAGCGGTAGCGCGGCACCGTAACTGTCCTGAAAATATGCACGCCCGCCATGGCAATAGCAGGAAGTATGGAAATATGCAGCGCCACCAGCTCGGCGTAGGTAAACCAGTTGCGCAGGCTCCACGATGCCAGCACCAGGGCGAGCAGCAGCACCAGCGTGGTAAAGAGGTCAGGAGCAGGACCAGTCTGTACCGGCGCCTGCACTTTGCTGAACTTTCGCTCGCGGTACATCACCACCGCCCCCAGCACCAGGATCATCACCAGGATTATCCATTGCACCACTTTCAGTCCGCCAAGGGGCGTGCCACCTGCTGCATGTGCGGCAGCATCTCTGAAAAACTCAATGAAGAACCGGAAGAAGCTATACAGCAGGATAGACAACATAAACAGGTTACCAGCAACCTTCAGGCGCTTCCTGAAAAAGAGCAACAAGCCCGCCACCGCCACACTGGCCACTACTTCGTAGAGTTGCGTCGGGTGAACCGGCAGGGAGTAGTACTGCCCGTCCGGCAGCAGCCTGGCTTCGAACTGGTGGAAGTGGGGCAGCGTGTAGGGCTTGTACTGCATGCCCCAGGGCAGCATCGTTATTTTTCCGTGGCAGCAGCCTGCCAGCCAGCACCCGAAGCGCTGCACGCCAATCCCGATGGGCAGCATGATGGCAAAGGCATCGAGGGCATCGTTTTTCAGGGAGAGCAGTTTCTTCAGGGGCCAGTACACTGCCATCGACAGCAGCAGTCCGCCAAACAGGAGCTTGTCGTTTGTTGCAGGCAGGTAGAAATCCGTTACCAGCGCCTGCCACTCTGCATCGGAATAGGTGAACAGCTTGGTGCCAGCAATAAACAGAAACCGGGAACAGGCCAGCGCCAGCAGCCACGCCACAAAATGATACTTCCGCCGGTGCCCTTCCACCAGCAGCCACACAAAGCCCAGCAGGAACGCCAGGATGTAAAACAGGTCGAAGAAGTAGTTTCCCGGCAGGTCGATAATGAATAACAGGCTGTTCATAGGTTTATGATTGCTGTGAAATAAACTCTTGGTATTTCGCTTTTTGATTGGTTTTGGCTATGAACGGATTTGCCTAATTAGGTGTGCGAGGCGAAGCCGAAGCATAACTTATAGGCAGGGTTATGGGATTGTTTTTCACAAATCGTATTCTAATATAGCTAATGGCATGGGCTTTTCATCTTCTAAACTTCTATGATACCAAAGTGTACCTTTATGAGTATCTGTGGCAACACTATCCAATTCAACAATTCCATAAGCAACTTTAGAGTTGAAAGGAGATTTATCATCATAAAGAAGTTTTATTGTGTCTCCCACTATTTCGTATGTACCATTGTAATCATCAAATCCGAAACAGACTGAAGTATAAGAAAATCGATTTTCCTTCCTTATCTTCAAAGATGATGTACAATTTGCAGTACTTTCAAGTCGAGCAAAAATTAGATTCGGTTCTTCAAAATGATTTGGATTATATACACCAAAAGGAAAAATAACAGTAATCAAAAGTACGAATGCGAGAACGGCTGTACTTATGTTTTTCTTTTTGCTTTTAAACTTCCCAAATATTAGAAGAGTAAATTGTACAAGTAACACAACAGCCAAAGCTAAAAAAGCAATTACCAATACTGCGATAATTCCCAAGTCCCATAGCCCTGGCAACTTTTGCCATAAAAAGGAAGTGTTAAAAAGCAAAAAGAACAGGATTGATGATATAATTATTGATTTATTCTTCATCTCTTTATTTCAACTTACCCATAACTATACTATAAAAGTAATTATTACGTCTACACTCCCAATACTGGAGGATAAGCGTACCCCCTAAACCTACAGTTTCCAAACATACGCTTATCTGCACTATGTGCGGAGTAAATTCTTTACTGCTACTGCTCTAAATTTCTTATCAGAGCAACACCTTTCAAAGTCATTTTCTTACACAGCAAGATAAAAAAATATTCCAATAATTTAATATCTCAGTTAAACTTTTTCACTGCTGCAGTCACCATTCCCACTGCTGCTTCAAGGACACTGTTCATTGCACCTACTATCGGAGTTTCAGCTGCCAAAACCGAATGCCTAATAGGTTTTATATATAAAAATGGTATTTATCAAAAAATATCATAATCTTACAAGTGCCTTAAACCTAACAAACAACAATTACTTCCCAATGCGCTTACACCTGCTCCTTTGCCTGCTGTTGCTCCTGCTTGCCGGCACAACGGCTTTTCCTCAGAAAGTTAAACTCACCGAGGCAAACTGGCATGGCGTGGGCTGCTACAAAATAGAAATGCCGATGGGTACGGTGTACTTCGAGAAAGACAACGGCGTATCGGGCTTCAAAAGCTTCATCGACAAGGAAGGCAACGACTGGATTGCGTCGTACCTGGAGCCCGGACCAAACGGCGACTTCCGCGGCTTCCCGAACAGCAACGGCAACTTTGGCCATGCCGGGCGCAACAGTAATTCCTTTACCACGGTAGTGGACGGCAAAACAGCAGGCGACCTCGTTATCCTGGAGTCGTCGAACCCGGATTTTACGTTTCAGTACTGGTTTTTTCCGGAGCACATCGCCCTGAAAGTGCTGCGCTCCAAAGGCGATTACAGCTTCCTGTACGAAGGTGTGATTGGCGGCACCGCCGATGCGGAAGACTACTTTGTTACCGCCGACGGGCAGAAGCACATCCCCAGCGGCGAATTTTTCGATTTCACGCCGGAATGGTTTTACCTCGGCGACCCCAAAGCAAAAAGCTACCTGTTCCTGGCCAAAACACCCAACGACGATGCCCCAAACGAGAACCACCGCCAGATTCGCAAAGGCAACGTGCACAACATGGACCTCTACAGCTTTGGCCGTACCGGTCCCGAAAACGGCTACAAAGTCTACGGCATGAGCGGCAACGAACACGTCTGCATCATCGGCTTCGCTGACAGCTCCAAAAGTCATAAGCAAATGCAAAAGATGATTGAAAAGCGCTTGAAGTCGCCTTTTAATAAATAAGAAGTTTACATTGAATCCTGTTGAAAATAGCTCATCAGCCAAACCACTACCCATGCGACATCCCCTGACACTCTTCGCCCTGCTCCTGCTCTTTGCCTGCAGCCACCCAAAGCAACTACAAGGCACTGCTTCAACCGGCAACCCGGAACAACAGGCACCCTATGTTACACAGCAGCAACAGAACACATCAGAAGCCATTACAGCAACCGGAAAAGTAGGGCAATACAGGTTATTCGAAGCAGCACTGATCAACAACAAAAACTACAACAACAAATTTACCGATGTGGAGCTGCTCGTGCAGTACCAGGCGCCTTCCGGTCGGTTGGTCGACTTCCGGGGCTTTTATGACGGCGATGGCAAAGGGGCAGGGAACATAACGTCTGGCAATGTCTGGAAGATGCGCTTTATGCCCGACGAGCCCGGCACCTGGCGCTACGTGTACCGCTGGACCGACGGCACCAAAGGCGGCGCCGGAAGTTTTGAATGTACAGCCGAAAACGCTGGCAAGGGCGTTTTGCAGCCCTACACGCAGAACCCGCACTGGTTTGCCTACAACGGCACCGACCCCGTCTGGCTCAAATCCTACTACGAAACCGGCCACGGCTCCATCGGTCAGGATTTTGACTGGGTGGTGAACAACGTGTACAGCAAGTTTGTGGAAAATGGCTACAACCACCTGCAGGTAAACTGGCTGCTCTCGCTCTGCTGCTTTAAACAATACTACCTCGACGGTCCCGAACCCGAAACGCTGGACCTGGCGCTGTACCAGGAAGGCAAGGCCACCACTACCATGAACCTGGATGTGTGGCGGCGCATGGAGCAGCACCTGGGCTGGCTGAACGAGCGCGACATCAGCGTGCACATGTTCCTGGGCGTGGACGGCAGCCAGAACGAAGGACCTGCCTGGGAAAAGCTTTCTACTGAAGAAAAGGAATTTTACGTACGTTACATGGTGGCGCGCCTGGCGCCCTACGCCAACCTGGCCGGCTGGAATTTTGTGTGGGAAGTGGATGGCAACCGCGAAAGCCACGAACTGGGTTTTGTGCGGCTGGTTGCCAAATACGATGTGTTCAACCACCTCCGCACCTACGAAGACGAATTCCCCCGCGAGAACTACTACCACCTGCCCGAATACACTTTTGCCGCCGTGGAAAACCATCAGGTAGCTGCTCCTACAAAACCCCTGGAACGTCACCTTTGGCGCGACGCCTGGACGCACCACATGGCCTGCCTGCTGGGCTATGCCGGAAAACCGGTCTTCATGAGCGAAGGCAACGCGCTCTGGCGCCGCTTCTGGCACGAGCGTGTGGGCGCAACCCAGGACGACCTGCGCCGCGCTGCCTGGGCCTGTGCCACCGCTGGCGCCTCCTTCACCTGGAACGGCCACGAAAAAGAATACGAACTCTACGCCGGCGGCCCTTCCGGCCTGCCTTTCAACGACAAAAATCCTTTCCGTACCTCAGAGCGTTACATCGACATCCTGACCCAGGTGTTGCGCAACGAAGTGGCATTTCACAACATGAAGCCGCACGACGAGCTGCTGGCCCATCACCAGGCACTGCGCGTGTATGCCCTGGCCGAGCCCGATCGGCAGTATCTTGTTTTCGCACCCGATGGCGAGTCGTTTGCGCTGAAACTAAAGGAGGGCACCCGCTACACCCGCAACACCTGGATAGATACCAAAACCGGGAAACAAGTAAAAGCAGCTGCCGTACGCGGACAGGGTGAGGAAAAGCCTATTGCCTTTAAAGCGCCTACTACAGCTACTGACTGGGTATTGGTGCTGCGGGCTGAGTAGCAACCGTACCGGAGAAGACCAGTTCAGGACTTTTGCTTTGGTTGCTTTCTGGTGATAGGGAGCAGGTAAAGCTGTGGTGGCTGTGGCTGCAGAAAAAGTTTATCCATATTGCGCAAATACCGGTTTACGAACCCAACTTATCAGCTGAAAATCAGGTAAAATATGCAACGCAGCTTGCAGCCTGATGAGCAGTAGATTCAAAAATAACTTTAAACAGGTTAAATCCACTTACGACAGCTATGTACGGGAACTGAGGCAGGAAGACTCCCTGATCAAAGTCCGCCTGGGCTGGTTTATTCTGTTCGAAGGGTTGCTTTTTAATATGTATACACAGGCCAGTATCCAGATCCGGTACATTATCCTGGTGCTGGGTTCTATTGTCGCCTGCCTGGTGCTGGTGTCGTTATTAGCTGCAGTTTTTGCCTGGAATGATAACTTCAGAATTCTGAACACCGAGTTTGTGAGGAGGTTCAATATTTCGGAAGAGGAAAGAATAAATTTTCCGCAGCTAAACCGGGACAAAAAGTTCATCTGGTTAGGCCACACATTTGCCTTACTTATTCCTACTGTTGTGGTTGGCGTCTGGATATTTATTTACATCTATGTCTTCTAAAGCTTTCTGCAGCAGCTACCATAGCCTCTGCACCTGCCTGGCGGCGACTTCCCCTCAGCAATCGGCTGGAAAATTTACAAGCTAAAGCATAAATTTTATAAATAAAATCACTTACCGCAACCTCCTTTACGTATAGGATAAAGCCCTCTTTTCCAGTAGCTTTCAGCTTCTGTAGCGACGAGTGCGGCACCAGCTGGCGCACCGGGTGGCTGCTTCAGGAAACAGGAGAATTCACGAGTACTTTTGCTTTTACCGTCACACAAAAATCCCAGGCCATGGAAACAACCACAAAACTAAGTCTGCAACTGCAAAGCCCTGCCTTTGAGGCAGGAAGCAACATTCCGTCCCGTTTCACCTGCGACGGCGAAGATATAAGTCCGGCACTGGAAATAAGCGGACTGCCGGAAGATACCAGGAGCCTTGCCCTGATCCTGGACGACCCCGATGCCCCCCACGGCACCTGGACGCACTGGCTGGTGTGGAACATAGCCCCAACCGACAAAATAGCCGAAGGAAGCACACCGGGCATAGTTGGCCGGAACAGCTCCGGCAAGAAAAGTTACAGCGGCCCATGTCCTCCGGGCGGCACGCACCGCTATTATTTTAAACTGTATGCCCTCGACAGCATGATAAGCCTGCGGGAGGGTGCCACGAAGCAGGAACTGGTACGCGTGATGGAGCCCTATATACTGGCTACCGGCGAACTGATGGGCAGGTACAGCAGGTAAAGCCACGCTGGCTAAGGCCAGAAATGGTCATAAAACCTGCGTTTCCGTTTGCGTGGCTTCCCCTTTACATAAACCTCATACACCAGGTAAAATACGCCGGCCAAGGCCAGGGCAGCTGCTATGATCAATCCTTCCATACACGTTTATACGTATGCGGCAGCATAGCTGTGGCTGCTCTAAACAGCGAATGGTTTTCCGTTTCCGGAGCCATATACATACCCTGAAAATGCATACTGCTGCAGCCACCACAGCCGCTGCTCAAGGAAGCAGGGCAGCTACACGACAGGTGTTTGCGCACCTTTTCTGCTGTGCTGCCAATACATCGTGCGGCAAATTACGTTTAACAGGATGATGCATCAAAAAAACAGAACTATGGAACATAACACGGAAACAGAGATGATGGTTTTTCATCAGATTTGTGAGATAAACGAACTCGACCCACAGACCATCATACAGGAAGCACACCAAAACTGTCCTGACAGGTTCAGCAACGGAAACGATGTGGATGCCCTGATTCGAACAGCCTACGAACACCGCGCCAACGATTTACTGAAAGGTGCAAACGTTGATCTTACCAAACAAAGCAATGCCAACGCAGGCGGCAAGCCGTACCGGATTGATGCAGATCCTGCCGGTCCGGCCTTTACCGTAAATGAAGAGTACATCCGGAGGGCCTACAGCAAAGAAGCAGCAGCTAGCATCATAGAAGCACTCGGGCATGTGAAAATGCCTGTAACGGGGTGACAGGAATATTCGGCTAGCCGCCAGCTTTCCCCAGCATACCAGACAGCCCGTTTGGCACCAAAGGCAAAGCTTTTAACCGAACGCCCGTAGCAGCGGCAATAGCATTGCGAATGGCAGGAGCGATGCCTACAATGGGCGCTTCGCCGGCTCCGGCAGGTGGCAGGTCTTTGCGGTTCAGCTGGATGATTTCGATGGCGGGCATGTCGCGGAAGCGGGGCACACGGTACTGCGCGAAACGCGGGTTCAGGATCTTTCCGTTTTCAAAATCCACTGCCTCAAACAAGGCACCGCCAAGGCCCTGCACAATCGAACCAAGGATCTGGTTTTCGAGGTGCTCCGGGTTAATGATGGTGCCGCACTCGAAAGCCGTAACAGCGCGTACTACTTTTACCTCGCCGGTCTTTCTGTCCACGGCTACTTCGGCACAGGTGGCGGTATAGCCGCCTTTCTCGGTGCCGCCGCCTATCCCGAACCCATGATCGGTGGCAGGTTTTGTTTTGTTCCACCCGAAGGCCTGTGCAGCGGCTTCAAAAGCAGCTTTCAGACGCGCATCCTGCAGGTTCTTCAGCCGGAAGGCCAGCGGGTCCATGCCCACCAGCGCTGCCATGTCGTCCATCTGCGACTCCAGCACAAAAATGTTTGCCGTGGAGGCCAGTCCGCGGTAAGAACCCTGCCGTAGCGGCGACTCCACCGGGTGGTACTGAATCAGCTGGTTCGGCACCTCGTAGGGTGTGCGGATGCCGGCGGGGCCGGAGTTGTAGTTATGAAATTCCCAGGAAGTAAGGGTGCCATCGTTTTTCACGCCGCTGCTCGCCTCTATCACACCAGCCGGACGGAAGTAGGCCCAAATAAATTCCTCTTCGCGGGTCCAGGTCAGCTTTACGGGTTTCTGCGCGGCTTTCGCCAGGCGGGCAGCTTCGATGGCAGCTTCTCCGGAGTGTTTGCCGCCGTAAGCTGAACCCGTATCGGGCATGATCACCCGTACATTTTCTTTTGAAATAGTAAACTCCTTCGCCAGTTCCTCCTGCACCCCAAAAGGGCGTTGCGTGCCGGTCCAGACGGTGAGTTTGCCGTTTTCCCAATGTGCCAGCGCTGCGCGTGGTTCCATGGGCGCATGGGCAATATAATCGATGTGGTACGTTTCCTGAAGTGTTTTAGCGGCAGCGGCCATTCCGTCCATTACACTTCCTTTTACGGTGTTGCCACGGCCACCACGGCTGCCACTGTTATAGACGTTCTTTTTCAGATAAGAGAAAATACCGGAACGGGAAGGCTGCTGCGGCGCGGCGCTCCACTGCACCTTAACTGCGTCTGCAGCCTTTGCAACTGTTGCCCGGTTGGGTGCTGCCACCCCGATAAAGTCTTTTTCGTGCACCACGACCACACCCGGTATAGCCCTGGCAGCAGACACGTCTGCTGACGTAACGGTAGCGCCATAGGCAGGAGGACGCAGGATTTTACCGTACAACATGCCCGGCAGCTTCATATCCGACACATACTTGTGCCTGCCGGTGATTATGTCTCGTCCATTCACTTTGGGCACTGAGGTACCGGCCACTTTCCACTCCTCCACCGGCGTCAGCGCTACATCATTCACCACGGCCTGCTGCAGTTCTTTTCCCCGCGTCAGCTGCCCGTAACTTAACGCTTTCTTATTTTTTGAATGGACGACTTTGCCATCAGCCAGTTTTAAAGTACTCTTAGCGGTTTTCCATTCCTGCGCCGCCATGTCCAGCAGCATACCACGGGCCGTGGCAGCTGCTCTTCGGAGTTGCGGGCCCATCTGGGGTGTGGTGCGGCTGCCGAAGGTGCCGGCATCGTAGGGCACCAGATCCGTATCGCCCATCACCATTTTAATTGAATTTACCGGCACCCGCAGTTCCTCCGCCACTACCTGCGCCAGCGACGTCCGGATGTTCTGGCCTACCTCTACCTTGCCCGTGAAAACCGTGATCACATCATCCTGCCCGATGTGCAGCCAGCCGCCTACCTCTTTTGAATCTGCTGCACGCAAAAGCACAGGTTCCGCAGGCCCGGGAACGAACGCAGAAACATCCTGCAGCACAAAGGCAACGGCAATACCACCGCCAAACAATTTCAGGAACCTGCGCCTGCTGTTACTGAAAGCACGCTGTTGCTCCGCTTCGGGCTCCTGCAGCTTAGTTACTTCAAATATTTCTTCTTTCATCGGCTACTAGACTTACGCTTTTGAAGCTTCTTTTATGGCACTGATAACACGTGGGTAGGTACCGCAACGGCAGATGTTACCGTTCATCGCAGTTATGATCTCTTCGTCGGTTGGTTTGGGCTTGTCGTTCAGCAAAGCAACTGCCGACATAACCATGCCGGAGGCGCAGTACCCGCACTGGAAAACATCCACTTTCAGAAACGCTTCCTGCACCGGGTGCAGACGCCCGTCTTTTTCCAGCCCTTCGATGGTGGTTATCTTTTTGCCTTGCGCAGCCGTGGCAGGCACACGGCAGGAGCGCACCGCTTTCCCGTCCAGCAGCACAGTACAGGCGCCGCACTGGCCTTCCCCGCAGCCATACTTGCTACCGGTAAGGTCCAGCTCGTCGCGCAGCACCATGAGCAGACTAGTTCCGGCGGCGGGATTCACCGTATAATTCATACCATTTATCAGCAGTTCCATAAAATTTCAGAATAGATGAGCAGATAACTAAACTTAGGAAAATTTATACGCAAAGGCAAGGAGTTTGGGAGTTAGAGAGTTTAGGAGTTAGAGAGGTAGAGAGGTAGAGAGGTAGTTATTTTGTAGGGGTTAAAGATTTTCAACCCTGTAACAGAAAGGTAGTAAGGTTAAGGGTATGGCTGTAGAGACGCGGTGCCCGCGTCTCCTGTACGAACCACGATCCTGCACAAGCCACAGACAAATCTAATCCTGTTATTCCTTAAATCTTCTTAATCGTGTTCAGACAAAATTCCTGTAAATCCTTTAATCTGACGAATCCGAATTCAGACAAAATAATCCTGATTTAGACAAGAAAATCAAGTAAATCACTTTAATCACAAAAATCAACGGTTCAGACAATTCAGCTTCACAATAAGCAACTTCAGCAAAATTCCGTATCTTTTGATCATCGCAAAAAAAGAAAGAGACTATGAAATTAAACTGGGGAATACTGGGAGCCGCAAAAATTGCCATCGAGAAAGTGGTGCCGGCCATGGCAGGCAGCGAGCAGTTCCAGGTGCTGGGAATTGCCTCCCGCGAGCTGGCTAAAGCAAAAGCAGCCGCACAAAAGCTTCATCTCAAGAAAGCTTATGGCTCTTACGAAGAACTTATTGCCGACCCGGATATTCACATTGTTTACAACCCGCTTCCGAACCACCTGCACGCGGAATACACCCTTAAATGCATAGAGGCGGGCAAGCATGTGCTTTGCGAAAAACCTATCGCGCTGAGCAGTGCCGATGTGCAGCGCCTGATCGCAGCGCGCGACAAGTACCAGGTAAAGGTTGGCGAAGCCTTCATGGTGAAGTCGCATCCGCAGTGGCTGAAAGTGCGGGAATTTGTACAGCAGGGAAGCTTAGGCAAAGTAAAGCTGGTGCAAGGGGCGTTCAGCTACTTCAATGTTATCCCGGAAAACATCCGCAACATAGAGGCGTACGGGGGCGGGGCTATGTGGGACATCGGCTGTTACCCCGTTACCACTACACGCTTTGTGCTGGGTGAAGAGCCGCTGCGCGTGATGAGCCTGATGCAAAAAGATCCGGCGTTTGGTACCGATACGCTTTCGTCGGTTATCATGCAGTTTCCTTCCGGACAAGCTGTTTTCTCGGTCAGCACGCAGCTGGCGCCCTACCAGCGCATGACGTTTTTCGGAGAGAAGAAACAGTTGGAAGTGCAGATCCCTTTTAATGCCCCAATCGATATGGCCTGTGAAATAAAAATCAACCCGGGCGACATACTTCAGCAGCAGGTCGAAACGCTGCAGTTCGAGGTGTGCGACCAGTACCAGTTGCAGGCAGAAGCTTTTACCCAGGCAGTTCTGAACAACACCGAAGTGCCCGTAACCCTGGAAGATGCGCTGGCCAACACAAAAGTGCTGGAAGCTATTTTCCAGTCAGCCCGCGAAGGAGGATGGGTGGAGGTTTAAGGTGCTGTACAACCAGGGCAGGTGGCGCCTTATTTCTCCGGTATGGTCCAGAGGTAGATGGTGGAGCCGTTTACCAGAACAGTCTGCTCCGGCTCCCAGTCGCCCATGTCGAAGGCATGCGATACGATGCGGGTGCCGGGTTTCAGCTGCTCGAGGAGCCTGGGGCGCAGCTTCAGGTTAACGGAAGGTAACAGGTACATTGTTACCACGGTGGCATCGCTCAGGTCCATCTCGAACAGGTTGCCTTCCACGAATTTTACTTTATCGGTTACTTCTTCTGTGCGGGCATTTTCGTTTGCTTCGTGAATGCGTTGCGGATCAATGTCCACGCCTGTGCCGGTGGCGCCGTACTTTTTGGCGGCAGTTATGACAATGCGCCCGTCGCCGCAGCCTAAATCGTAAAGCACATCATCCTGCGTTACGTTTGCCAGTTTTAGCATGGCATCCACCACAGCCCTGCTGGTCGGAACGTAGGGTACATCCAGTTTGGGTTTGGAGTACATTTGCGCATCAGCTACAGCCGTTGCACCCAAAAAGAGTAACAAAACGAGGAAAAAGGATCGGAATGTTTTCATAGCATTTAAGCAGTTTGTCAGGAAAGAAGTTTTCAAAGTTTGCTGTTCCGGGATGCATGATGTTCCAGGAGGGGCAGGGTCAGTAACAAGAGGGCGCCTGCCAGTAAAACGCCTGCTCCCACCAGGGCTCCCAAACCAGTATATACGAGACTTGAATAAAGCAGGTAAGCGCTGGTGAGGCAAAACAGCAGCGGGGTAACAGGGTAGAAAGGAACCGGAAACGGCCGTTCCCGCTGCGGCTCTTTCCGGCGCAGCACAAAAACAGCAACACCCACCAGCAGCAGGAAAAACCAGAAGACGGGAGCTGTGTACTCTACCATGGTTTTAAAGCCGTCGCGGGTAAAAAGCGCCAGCCCGATAAGCGCCAGCGATATAGCACACTGTACCAGAAAAGCGTTAACGGGCGAAGACGTTTGCGCATTCCACCTGCCCAGGAATCTGAAAACAGGAAAGTCGCGGCCGAGGGCATAATTGGTACGGGCGCCTGTAAAAATGGTGGCATTGGCAGAGGTAAGGGCAGCAACAGCCACAATAACGCCGATAAGCACGACACCACCTTCACCAAAAACAGTGCGCATCAGGTCACTGGCCACCGCATCGGATTGTGCCATGCCGCCGAGGTGGAGCACCCGGAGGTAAGCCACGTTGATGAGCAGGTAAATGGCCGTGATAAGCAGGATGCTCACAATCATAACCCAGGCCATACCCCTGCGACCGGAACGCAACTCGGCGGAAATGTAAGCGGCTTCGTTCCACCCTCCGAAGGTAAGCAGCACGAATACCATGGCCAGGCCCAGCGAGGTGGCTGGAGCAGCCGTGGAGCTTGCTGCACCTGCCACCACAGCCTCTGCAGGTGAGAACAACAGGCCGGCTGCAACGATGAGCAGCAGACCTGCAGCTTCCAGTGCCAGCAGGAATTTCTGGGTTCCCGTGCCTACATTCAGGCCGATGATGTTGAGGGCAGTGAGCAGGATAACGACCAGCGCTGCATAAACAACAGACGTATAGGTGCCGATGCTGTAAATCTGCGCCACATAATCGCCGATAATAAAAGCCAGCAGCGCAATAGAACCTGTCTGGATAACACTCATGCGGGCCCAGGCAAACAGGAAAGCGAGTTTTTTCCCGAAGGCCCTGTTCAGGAAATGGTAATCGCCGCCTGTGTTGGGGTAGGTGGTGGTAAGTTCGGCATAACAAAGCGCCCCGATCAGCGAAATAACACCGCCCAATATCCAGGTAAACAAAAACATGTCGCCACTTGTGGTGTTAGCAGCTACCAGCGACGGGGTTCTGAAAATACCGGCTCCGATCACGATCCCGACGATCACCGCGATGGCATCAATTTTCCGGAGAGCAGGCTTCGGTTCAGCGGGAGATTCCGTTCCTGTACTGCCAGGAAGTATTCGTTCGTCAGTTTTATGCAGGCCGGATTTCTGAGGCATGTTCCAGTGGTGAGGTCGTGCTATTTTACGTTATCTACCACCTTTCGTTGACGGAAGGCAGGCGCCATATTCCAGGTGCTCCCGTTGCTTTTTCTGCAGGAGGATAACTCAATTTGATAGCCCGTCAGGAACTGCAGGACAACATGGAACAACCAGCTTTCTTGCTGGCCCAGTCGGGTCGTTTGGCGAAGAACTCATCGAAGTTTCGGGAATAAGGATCTTTCATGGCTTCCTGTAGTTTCAGGAAAAGCTGGTTTTCGCCGCGCTCCAGTTCTTCGATGGCCTGGTGCAACAGGTAGTTTCGTAAAATAAAGCGCGGATTGGCCTGGCGCATGCGCTTAACTGCTTCTTCGCGGGTACAGGTGTTCTGCTTTATTCGCTCCTGGTAGGCCTTTATGAGTTTTTGCAGTTTCTCGCGCTCTTCCTGATTCAGTTCCTCATAAAAGCTCTCCTGGAAATGGTTTACTACATCCTGCTCTGCTGCGAGTTCGGCCGGCAGGTCCATGAGGAGCTGGTAGAAGATGGTCATGTCGGGTTTGATGGTGGCGAGTGTTTCCTCCAGGTTTTTAATTAACTGTACGTCTTCTGCTTTTACCTTATCCAGGCCCAGCTTATTGCCCATCATGGCGAGGTACTTTCTGGAGTAGCTGTCGCCATAGGTTTCCAGCGCTGCCACAAGTTCTTCTGTTCCTGGGAATAAAGGGGCGATGGCGCTGGCCAGGCAGCCGAGGTTCCAGTAAGCAACAGAAGGTTGTCTGCCGAAGGCGTAACGGCGGCCCGGCAGGTCGGTGGTGTTGGGGGTGAAATAGGGGTCGTAATCGTCGACGAAGGAGTAGGGGCCGTAGTCGATGGTGAGGCCGAGGACGGACATGTTATCGGTATTCATTACGCCATGTACAAAGCCCACACGCTGCCATTCTACCATCAGGCTTGCCGTACGCTCCACCACCTCTTTGAACCAGGTCAGCACTTTGTCCTCGCCCTGGATATGCGGGTAGTAGCGTGCTATGGTCCAGTCGACGAGCTTTTTCAGGTTATCCGTTTCTTTCCGGGCGGCCGGCATTTCGAAATTCCCGAAACGCAGGAAGCTGGGCGACACCCGCATCACGATGGCGCCCGGTTCGTAGGCAGCATTCCCGTTGTAGAACATGTCGCGCAGCACCGGCTCGCCGGTTGTTACCAGGCTCAGGGCCCTGGTGGTGGGTACGCCCAGGTAATACATCGCTTCGCTCATCAGGTACTCCCGCACCGACGACCGGAGCACAGCCCTTCCGTCGGCGCGGCGGGAGTAGGGGGTAGGGCCGGCGCCTTTGAGTTGCAGCTCCCAGCTGTTGCCATCCGGTGCTTCCCATTCGCCAAGTGTAATGGCACGGCCATCGCCTAACTGGCCTGCCCAGTTGCCGAACTGATGCCCGGCATAACAGGCCGCGTAGGGGTACATGGTGGGGGTAACCAGGTTTCCGCCCAGGATTTTTACATCGTGCTCATCCGGTTTTTCTATTCCCAGCTCCTCTGCCAGTTCCTCCGACCACGCCACCAGCTTTGGATCTTTGACTGGAGTTGGCGTCGCCTTGCTGTACAGCACGCCGGGTGTCTGGCGTGGTTTCAGATCGCCGCTGTCGTCGCCATCGAAGGCCGTTACAAATTCGTTCTTATATTCTTTTTCGCTTAATTTCTGCATAAAATTATTTTTCTGATTCGCTGCTGGTGTGGCAGCAGTTATTCTTCCGCTACCTCTATTAAACCGGAACCGGAGGCAAATGGTTAGCGCAGCAGCGGGAGTGGTGGCAGCTGCAGCAACGTTTTTTCGTGCAATTCAGGCTGCTACCGGACCTGAACCGCAGAAAAAAAGCCACAAGTTTGCGCTTGTGGCTTTTGCTGTATTTTCTGAAAGTTCCTGGTTAAAATAAATGGATCTGGTTTTTGGTACAGGCTTCCATCATCTCGTCCGGCCAGATGCTGGCCTGTACTTCGCCGATGTGGGCTTTGCGCAGGAAAAACATGCACAACCTGGACTGGCCGATACCGCCCCCAATGGTTTGCGGCAGCTCGTCGTTTAGCAGCATCTGGTGCCACATTAAGTTTGCGCGCTCTTCGCAACCGGCCAGGGCTAACTGCTTCAGCAGCGCTTCCTTGTTTACCCGGATGCCCATCGATGAAATTTCGAAAGCACGTTGCAGCACATCATTCCAGACCACAATATCGCCGTTCAGCCCCTTGTGGCCGTCTCCGGTAGGGGTGGTCCAGTCGTCGTAGTCGGGGGCGCGGCCGTCGTGTTTCTCGCCGTTGGCCAGCGAGCCGCCAATGCCTATGATAAAGATCGCGCCGTACTCTTTTGCCGCCTGGTCCTCCTTCTCTTTTGCACTCAGGCCCGGGTACCGGTCGTGCAGGTCCTGGGCATGGATGAAGGTGATTTCTTCGGGAAGCTGCGGCACCAGTTCCGGGTATTCTTCATGAAGCAGGTATTCTGTGCGCTTCATCACCGAATAAATTTTAGTGACAATGTGCTTGAGGAAGGCCAGGTTCCTGTCTTCGTCCCGGATCACGCGTTCCCAATCCCACTGGTCTACGTACAGCGAGTGGATGTTATCCAGGTCTTCGTCCGGGCGAATGGCGTTCATGTCCGTATACAAACCATAGCCTGCCGGAATGTTCAGTCGCTTCAGGTTCCATCTTTTCCACTTTGCCAGCGAATGCACGATTTCGGCATGCGTCTCGTTCATGAATTTTATCGGGAAGCTTACCGGCCGTTCAATCCCATTTAAGTCATCGTTAATCCCGGTGCCTTTTAATACAAAAAGAGGTGCTGTTACCCGGCGCAACCGCAGTTCTGCCGAAAGCTGGTGTTCAAAATAATCTTTTGTTATTTTGATCGCTTTTTCGGTTAGCGTTGGGTTTAAAACAGGTTGATAATTAGGCGGTATAAACAAATGGGTACTCATGAAAAACTCCGGTTAAAATCGTATGGGAAATAATAAATATGTTTGAAATTTTGTAACGCCTGCAAAAAGCTTTTTTACTTTTTAATAACCTCTGGCTGTAAGCTATTGAAAAGTGGACAAAGTTAATAAAAGTTTAACGAAAAGCTTTTTACTTTTAAATAGTAATAAATTATTTTGACTTGCTTTAGCACAATAGCAGCGGAAGGAGGTGGTGTTGCCGTGGCTTTTTATGTGCCGCCTGCAATGCCACTGTTACTTTTTATTTTCGAGCAGTTGTTTAAGTAAAGCCAGGTCTTTGTTGTTGGCCCTTCTCATGGCTGATTTCATAAAGGGAGCCAGTAATTTTGAAAAACCGCTTGGTTTTCCGGTGTTGCGTAACGTCATGTGGGTTTGTCCGTTGGCCACCGTGCTCCAGGTATAGGTTGTTTCCATCGGGAAAGGACCTTCGGAAGTGCGCATCACAAGCTTTTCCCCCGGAACATATGCTACAATTTCGTAGGTGTAGACCAGTTCCCGTCCCAGAAAATGAGCTTTAAACAGAACCTGTGAACCAACTTGTAGCGGTTTGGGGGTTTTCCATTCAACGGATTTAATGTTCACATACCACGCCGGTGCATTGTCGGGGTTGGCCGCATATTCCGACACCATGTTTTGCGGTCGGTCAATTGTTGTTTCTGTTACGATATCTACCATAAGATGTGTTGGCGTTGTAGTGTGTTCAGTTAAAATCAGTTAGGCAAACGTCTGCGGTACGAGAGCAGTAATGCAGGACGGGACAAGGAAAACAAAAAGCCGCTGACCCGGTAACGGACAGCGGCTTTTTGTATGGATTCCTGTTCTTATTTCAGCACAAAAGAGGTTTTGCCAATCATCACGCCATCGGCATACAGTTCTACGGTATGCGCGCCTTTTTTGTATTCGGCTCCCTTGTCGTATATAAAGCTGATTTGCTGCTGCGTATTATCAAATACGAAATCGCGTTTGGCGGTATAGTACATGTCTTCACCATCTATCTGGAAAGTACCCGATCCGGTAGAAAGGTTGTAAAGGGCGGCGCCATCAGGTTCGATCAAGCGCATGTAAACCGTTTTTGGCTCTTTAGGGGCTACCTCGTTTTTGGCAAGTTTAAACGCTACCCTGATCTTCTCGACCGTCCTGGCCCGGAACTCATTTTCCTTGTCGTCTTTCTCTTTGCCGCGTTTGTTTAACACGTTTACCCCGATGTTCTCGGCTTCCAGTTTGGAGGCTACCTTAACCTTTTCAACCAGGTCGAGGTTGGTGGTTTTCATGGTGGTCAGGCTGTCGGCAAGTTGATTCTGCGTGGTCTTGAGGGTCGTGTTCTCGGTGTACAGCACCTCGTTGTCCTTTTTCAGGCTGGCAATCTGCTGGTCTTTTTCTTTCAGCTGCTGCTCAAAGGCCTTGGCACGTTCCTGGTACCTGCGCTGGTCGGAAAGCGAAAAGCTCCTGTTCCGGAAACCACGCAGCTCGTTCAGGTCTGCATTAATAGACACAATTTTCGCCTCCAGCGAGTCGTTTTCCAGTCCCATGGCCTGCAGTTCCTGGCTCTGGCGTTCGAAGTCTGCCTTCAGGGCTTCGTACACTTTTATCTGGTTTTCCAGTTCGCTGTTTTTTACCCGGATTACTTCCTGCTGTTCTTCTGCCTGTTCTTTTTTCTGGTAGTTACTGTAAAGTAGTATGCCGTTAATACTTAGCAGGATGACAAACAGGCCACCGATAAGCAATTTTCTGTTTCCTCTGTTTTCAGGAGTTTGTGTGGACATAATAATTAAAGTTTGTTAGTATTGCCGGTTTAAATATATTGTAGTTTTAATACAAAAACGGCTTTTATGCGCGTATCAAATATAATAGTTTACTTTTAAATGTATAGCTTGATGACTGAAGATTTTAATGCTGCATACTGGCAGGACCGGTACCAGACCGCCCGGACAGGTTGGGATACAGGTACTATAACGACCCCGTTAAAAGAATATTTTGACCAGCTGGATAATAAAAACCTGCGCATCCTGGTGCCCGGTTGTGGGAACGCCTATGAAGCCGAATACCTGTTCCGGCACGGCTTTAAGCAGGTGTATCTGGTTGATATTGCAGCGGCTCCCCTGGAAAATTTTGCCGCCCGCGTGCCGGACTTCCCGAAGGAGCAGCTCCTGCACCAGGATTTCTTCTCGCTTGCTGGCAGCTACGACCTGCTCGTGGAGCAGACGTTTTTCTGTGCGCTTTCGCCGGAGCTGCGATTTGCCTATGCTAAGAAATGCGCCGACCTGCTGGCGCCGGGCGGAAAGCTGGTGGGGCTGTTGTTTGATACCATCTTCGAGCAGCCGGGGCCGCCATTCGGCGGGAGCAGGGAAGAGTACCGGACTTATTTTGAGCCTTACTTTAATTTTCTTCATTTCGAAACAGCCTATAATTCCATTCAGCCAAGGCAGGGGAGGGAGCTGTTTATTTGCCTGCAAAAGAAGTAAGCCATATCAGGCGCTAATTTGTACATTTGCGTCCTGTAAACCACAACTGAAACCGACTATGTTTGAGATACCTAAATTAAAGCACACCGACTCCGGCAACTTCTTTTTAATGGCTGGCCCCTGCGCCATCGAAGGCGAAGAAATGGCGCTGCGTATAGCAGAACACCTGAAAGAACTGACCGACAGGCTGCAGGTGCCGCTGATCTTTAAAGGCTCTTACCGCAAAGCCAACCGCTCAAGGCTGGACTCTTTCCAGGGCATTGGTGACGAAAAAGCGCTGCGTATTCTGCAAAAAGTAAGCGAAACATTTGAGGTGCCCACGGTTACCGATATTCACGAAACACACGAAGCGGCCATGGCTGCCGCGTATGTCGATGTGCTGCAGATCCCGGCTTTCCTGTGCCGCCAGACCGACCTGCTGGTTGCGGCTGCCGAAACGGGTAAAGTAGTGAACATCAAAAAAGGCCAGTTTTTGTCTGGTGCCGCCATGCGCTTTGCCGTGGAAAAAGTACGCGAATCCGGGAACGAAAAAGTAATCCTGACCGACCGTGGCAACAGCTTCGGCTACTCCGACCTGGTAGTGGATTTCCGGAACATCCCCGAAATGCAGGCCAACCAGGTGCCGGTGGTGATGGACGTAACGCACTCGCTGCAGCAGCCTAACCAAAGTTCCGGCGTTACCGGTGGCAAACCCGCCCTCATCGAAACCATTGCCAAAGCAGCGATAGCCGTAGGCGCTGACGGCCTTTTTATCGAAACGCATCCCGAACCCGCAACTGCTAAATCGGACGGAGCGAACATGCTGCCGCTGGCACAGCTGGAAAACCTGCTGCAGAAGCTTATCCGGGTGAGGCAGGCGGTGCGGTAAGTTCGTTTTCTATTCTCATCATGTGATGGTTGTTTGTAGGTTTCTATAGATAACCGTAGGTTAGTTATAGATAGGAGGTTGATGTAAAAAATTAGAAAAATGAACAAAGCGTTCTTCATGCTTTTTGTGATTCTTGTATCTTCCTGCACATCGGAAAGCAACTGGTCAGATTTCAAAGCTAAGGGTTTGCCAAATGATAGCGAGACCTACAACGATTTGGTATTTGTAAATGACTCTTTAGGCTACTTGGGTGGGGCAAGGTTAAATATTTCAGGAACTATTGAAGACCATAATTTACAGCATCATGCTGTTTTATATGAAACAACAGATGCAGGAAATTCATGGCAGAAAATTCCTGTAAGTTATTATGGAGGTGTTGAAAGAGTGTTTTCTTTCAAAGATACTTTAGTTTTGCTCATACAGCACGTTACTGCAGACACTATCTACATCCTGAAGTATTCTAAGCCTGGAAAAGAAGTGGAACAGATACTTAGCTACCCTAATAGCCATTTTGTGAGGGGAATCCATTTTGAGAGTCCAACATCAGGCAAAGTCATTCTTGATGACAGAAAAGAGCAGAGCCTGCTAAGCTATAACGGTAGTAAATGGGACACGCTCCTAGCGCTTCCCAAGAATCACTACCGCCACACGATTTATGAGGATAGAGTAGTTTCCTTAATTCCAGAAAGAGGGACAGGACTTACAAAAGGTATTTTAGTAACTGATATACTAACCCAAGAAAAGAAGGAGGTTCTGTTTGCCACACCTTATGCTATTGCCTCGCAAGCAAAAGCTCGCGAGGAGCTTTATTTGGCAGCAAGTAGTGGTGAAAAAGGAAAAATCATCAAGTACTCAGGAGGCAAGATAAGTGAGATTGAGTTAGGCGAATATGCAGAGTATAGACCTGATGAAGTGTTTGCTTTTGGAAATACAATTGCGGTAGTTGGAAACAGACAAAAGGATGTAGCTTTTCTTGGTGTAGCTCATTCTTTCCTGCTTTCAAAAGATGGTGGAAAAACATGGGTGTTGGAAGAACTACCTAACCCACTATCCTTTAGCCCTGCTTTCTTGTACCGTGACCAATTCTTCATCAGTAGTGAGTTTACTGGTCATTTTCAGATTAGAAAATAAAATCGGTAATAATCAAATCTTTACGGTAGCTATACTACCGCAAAGCCAAAATCTATTGTCCCTTAGAACAAAAATCATCCACTCTCCTAATACTCCACCTGAACCGTTAATGGGCTGTAGATTCCTAACGTCATGGCATTGAGGAGTACATCTTTGAACGTGAGTTTAACCGTGATTTTATAATCTGTTGCGTCATGGCTCATCGCTTTCGGGTCGGGGGCTGTGCCGACGTGGATTAATCCCAGGAAAAGAAATTTATTCCGCTTTACGGTTACCTGTTCCCGCGGCTTTTCCTGTCCGACTACGAATTGGGTGGGATGGCAGGCGCTCATCCCCAGAACTAACAGCACCAGGTAAGTGAGTTTAAGGCTGCATTTCATATTCTTCAGTATTTGAGGACAAGATGCAGCTATTGCTTTACATGGAAAATGAGCTGGATCATTTTCAGAAAATTTACCTGTGATTTTCAGCAACCCGCACTGCTATTGAAAGGACAGCAACACCACGGGAAGCAGTCAAAATCCTGGCTGCACCTGCCACCACAGCCTCTGCTGCTAATAGTAAAGCGTAAAATTCTCCTTAGGCTGCGTTTCCCGGAAAAAGACCAGTCCCACATAAAACAAATCTACCGTCTGGCGCACCTGCGGGTGCTTTTTAATTTCGAGCCAGGCCTTTTTCATTTCCTGTGACCAGTACAGGTCGTCAACTACAAACACGCTGTGCTCGTGGTGCTTTTGCAGGCAAGCGTTAAAGTAGCGCATGGTGGGCTCGTAGCGGTGGTTGCCGTCGAAGAACACAAAGTCCAGTTGCTGTACCTGTTGCAGCTGCTGTTCGAGGGTTTCATCCAGGTTGCCTTGTACTAAGTTTACCTGTTTGAGAGAGAGTTGCTTCAGGTTTTCGCGGGCAGCGCGGGCAATGTTGGGGCAACCTTCGAACGTGTAAATAGCGGCCTGTTTACGGGCTTCGGCCAGGTAGCAGGTGGTAACGCCGAGCGAGGTGCCTAAATCAAAAATAGTGGCAGGCTGAAAATGGTTGACCAGCCGGAAGAGCAGCTGCCCATATTTGGCTGGTTTGGCAGAGGTGCGTGCGATCTCTTTTACTTTCCGGGTTTTGTGGCTGCCGCTTTTCGGGCCAGCGCCAAAGTCGGTTACCTGCAGTGCTCGGTTGTCGCGCAGCAGTTTTTTGCGAAGCTGCTCTACTCTGGCATAAGCATAATAATGGCC
Source organism: Botryobacter ruber (assembly GCF_003347595.2). GTDB lineage: Bacteria > Bacteroidota > Bacteroidia > Cytophagales > Hymenobacteraceae > Pontibacter > Pontibacter ruber_A. The sequence goes on from NZ_QCZK02000043.1 coordinate 56,093, forward strand.
GGTGTGGCGAATTACGTTGTGGTACAGGTTAAAGACAAAGGGGGAGTGTACACCATGAAGTTTAAAAGCCCGGAGCCTGTAGAGCAGGTATTCAGCCGCTAGTCGAAAAGGAAGCACGGTTTGAGTTAGAAAGTTAGAGAGTTTGGGAGTTCGAAAGTTTAGGAGTTAGAAAGTTGGGGAATTTTTGTAGGGGTTGAAAATTTTCAACCCTAAATTATATAAAATTTAATTTCTGCTCCTGCCACCATTGCCTCTCATCCTGGTAATCAACAAATCTTTTTCATCTTGTTCAGACAAAATAATCCTGATTCAGACAAAAAAATCATAGTCATCAGTTTAATCACCGTTAATCAAAGGTTCAGGCAAATAATCAGTTCAGCTTATAAGGCACCACCAGGGTAAATTCGGGAATGGTCACATAAAAATTTTTGCCGTCGAGCAGGCGCTCCATCAGGTAGTTGCCGCGCATTTTGCCCATGCCTGTTTTCAGGTTGCAGCCCGATACGTACTCGTGTGTCTCGCCCGGTTCCAGCACCGGTTGCTGGCCAACAACGCCTTCGCCTTCCACTTCGCGCACCACACCGGCTGAATCGTGGATGTACCAGTGGCGGCGCAGCAGTTTCACGGTAAATTCACTGTGGTTCTCGATTCTTATTTTGTAAGCAAATACATAATGCTGCTGAACCGGACTGGAGTAATCGGGAAGGTAGTTGGTGGTAACGGTAACTTTTACGCCTTCGGTAGTTTTTGTATCCATGTTTCAGACTTTTTTGTATACTTAGAAATTGTTTCAGGCAGGAGCTAATTTACCTGAAGCTGATTCCGTGATCATCTAACTCAAATTTACGAACTAAGCCATGACTGTAAAGATAGAAGAAAGCTGGCAAAAAGTATTACAAGATGAATTTGAAAAGCCGTATTTCAAAAATCTTGTCGCTTTTGTTAAAGACGAATACGCTACCCAAAAAGTTTACCCTGCGGGTAACGAGATTTTCAATGCCTTCCAGATGTGCCCGTTTGATGAGGTAAAAGTAGTGATTCTGGGGCAGGACCCTTACCACGGGCCACGGCAGGCAAACGGGCTGGCTTTTTCTGTTCATGATGATGTACGCACGCCGCCATCTCTTGTTAATATCTTCAAGGAAATTAAAAACGACCTGGGCAAAGACCTGCCACCCACCGGTAATCTGGAGCGCTGGGCCAAGCAGGGGGTGCTGTTATTAAATGCAACTTTAACCGTACGGGCAGGAGCCGCCGGTTCGCACCAGCGCAAAGGCTGGGAAGAATTTACCGATGCCGTGGTGCAGAAAGTTAACGAACTGAAGGAGCATGTGGTGTTTATGCTGTGGGGCGCCTACGCCCAGAAAAAAGGGGCTTTTATCGACGAAAAAAAACACCTGGTGCTCAAAGCAGCGCACCCTTCACCGTTTGCCGCCGACCGGGGTTTTTTCGGCAGCAGGCACTTCAGCAAAGCCAACGCTTACCTGGAGTCGGTAGGGAAGGAGCCGATAGACTGGTAAAATTCTTTCGCTATTTTTTGCTTTCCATGCAACTATGGCAGCCGGATTTGGGTCAGACAAGCAGTTGATACTATCTTTGGCGTTGTAACGTTAGTTTACAAAGCCAGCAGTTCCTGTTGTGTTTTTTAATTTTTTCACATTTAAAATTTTCTATGCAGATTTTCTTAAGTAAACAACCGCTTAAAACTTTACTGCTGCTTTTGAGCAGTGTGATCGCTTTTTCGTTAACCGGGTGCAAGGACGATGAGCCAACACCCCAGCCTGAGCAGGAACCCGTTGCCTACCTTGCGCTCTACCATACTGCTCCTGATGCACCTGATTTGGATTTGCTGTTCAACAACCAGCTACAGTCGCAGGTGTTCAAATACCCGAATTCTTACCCTTACCAGGCATTAGCGCCAGGAGACTACAGGTTCAGTTTTAATACTGTAAATGCTACTACTTCTGTCGTCGATTCAACGATTGCCCTCGAGGAAAATAAAATTTATACCTTGTTTCTTGTAGGCCGCAACCAGGACCTGGATCTGCTTGTGCTAAAGGACACCCTGGAAGCACCAGCTGCCGGAAAGGCGGATATCCAGTTTCTGAATCTTGCGCCCGATGCACCTGAAGTTAAGTTGGAAACAACCGGAACATCCGGTGCTACGCTCTTTAATGAAGTGGCTTTTAAAGAAAGTACCAGCTTTACCGAAGTAGATCCAGGTACACTTACCTTTCAGGTGAAGGAAGCAGGAGGAACAGGAGAACTTCTTCGCGAATTGCGTAACTACCAGATCGTGGCAGGCCGGAAGTATATCTTTGTACTGAGAGGCTTACAGAATCCGCCTGCAGGTAATACAAACACGCTGAACATACAGGTTATTCAAATTTAATCTGATTGAGCTGTTACAGCAAAACAAAACGGCTGCTCCAATTCGGGCAGCCGTTTTGTTTTACTGCACCTGCCACCACCCCCTCTGCTGCTGTCTGAACCGTTGATTTACGGTGATGATGATATAGGTTGATTATCAGTATATTATTATATTTAACCAAACAGTAAAAACTTCTTCCATTGTTAGATTTGCTAGTGCGAGCTTGTAGCTCGTACTTACTTACCACGGTAAAAAGCATAGTGGTTAGTAGATAGGCAGCATTTTAGCTTGGGAAATGAAAGTACGAGCTGCAAGCTCGTACCAGCGCACCCGTTTCCCGACAAAATTAGGTCCAAGGAGGGGAGTTTAACTGACTTGAGTTTGTAGTAATTGTTCAGTAAAAAGGAAGTAAAAACCTCTTGTAGCAGACTTTGATGCAGCTCGCCCACAAGTTCCTTTCAGGATGACAGAAGGTGGAGATATTTAGCTGTAAACGAGTAAGTGCTTTTTAAAATTAACACATGAGCACATTAAAAAATTAGCACATTAACCTTACTTCAGCTGGTGGTGCCGGCGGTGCATGATTTCCTGTACCGGCAGGTTCTCAATTTTACTGTCGAGCCACGAGAGGATGTCGAGGTAGAGGAACGGGCGACGTTCAAACGGATTTTCGGCGATGGCAGAAAGTTTGTTCCGGAGCGAGACAAATGCATCTTTGAGCTCGTGCGGGGCAATGTTGCCCAGGTTGCGCAGGAACCGGAAAATCTCTACCTGCATCTGCTGCTGGTCGTTCATTTTGCCCAGGAAACGGTAAACGGATTTAATCTGGTATTCCAGGCTTTCGTCTTCGCCGGCTTCGTAGTGGGCAATCAGGTTCAGGATGCGGGCAAAGCACTGCAGGTCTTCGCGCAGGCTGGTGTCTTTGTAGTGGATGATCTTGTTCAGGTAGTGAATGCACATCTGGTTATCGCCGCTGCCAAAGTACAGGCTGGCAATCTTGAAGTAAAACACCAGCATGCGGTGCGAGTCGAGTTGCGGCTGAAATTCCTTTAGCTTTTCCAGCAGCTCTGGTACCAGCTTTACCCCCTCCGAAAAAGTACCCTGCATAAAATGCACGTTTATCCGGTTGGTGTAGATGTACTGGAACAGGAGCAGTTCGATGTTTGGGTTAGTGCGCCTTGATTCGTCGTTGGCGAAATCTTCCAGCTTTTGCAGTACATCTTTAAATCTGCTGTAATACAGCAGGTTGTACAGCGAAGCGAGCAGGTTGTGCAGTCCCTTTATATAATGGGTGCTCTGCTTGTGCTTCATGCCCGGGTTTTCCTCGAACAGGTCTACCCACTTCTGGGCATAGCGGTAGCAGGCTTTAAAGTTGAGCAGGATGTTGTAGTACCACACATGCGACTGGTAATAATAAAGCTTCTCAAAAAAGCTTCCCTTCGAAATATTTGTCTCCGGAAGGCTGCTTTTAAAAAAAGCGGTAATATTTTTGTAGTCTTCCAGGTTACGCGCGTGCCCCAGCTTGAGGTACAGCCCGTACAGGCCCAGCGCCACATTGGAAAGTTCGTGCGTGAGCGACACCCGTTTGGCCAGCTTCATGGCTTCTTCCGACAGGCTTTCGGCCCTGCCGCGGAGGCTGCGGGTAATGTACTGCGACTCGATCAGCTTCTCGAAATCGATAGCGGCCAGGGCAATATGCTGCAGCTCCGCCTGCTGGGCTGCCACCTTTACCTTTTCCAGCATTTTCAGGCTTTGCTGGTAAAAACCTTTGTTGTAGAGCACACGCGCGTAATCGAGCTGCTCGTGCAGCTGTATGTCGGGGTTCTGATTGGATTGGTAGAGGCGCAGGCTCGAGAGCAGGTGCTTGTAGAGGTTGGCTTTCAGGTTGGCCAGCTGCGAACGTTTAATAGAAGGTACCTGCGAGAGAATTTTTTCGTCGTTGTAAACGTTCTGGTTATCGAGGGCGTCGAAAAGCTGCAGAAACTTCAGGTCCTCGCCGGGGCCGCGGCTGGTCGTTAAACGGAAGTGCCGCTTCTCGGATCGGGTCAGTGATTTAACCAATTGAAAAACAGGATCGATGTTTTCGTTAGACATTGTATTTGTTAATTAGTTAAGTAGCTGACGCACAATGAATTTATTGTGGCTTATCTGCGTTAGAAATAGTATAAATAATTAAAAAAAGTTTTTTTAACAGGGGATTAACCCTGTTCTTGCAATTCAAATTAAAGATTAATTCTGCTAAAAAGACCAAAGTAACGATGTCGGTTCAGAAAATACAAATATTCGATACAACGCTGCGTGATGGAGAGCAGGTGCCCGGCTGCAAGCTGGACATGGATGAGAAGTTGGTGATTGCCAGGCAGTTGGAATTACTCGGTGTGGACGTGATAGAGGCAGGTTTTCCTATCTCCAGTCCCGGTGATTTCGAAGCGGTAAAGGCAATAGCTGCGCAAACCAAACAAGCTACTGTTTGTGGTCTTTCACGGGCCGTGGAGCAGGATATCCTGACAGCCGCTGAAGCGCTGAAAGGTGCCCGTTTCCCACGCATCCATACCGGAATAGGTACTTCCGATTCCCATATCAAGTTCAAGCTGCGCACTACCCAGGAGAAAGTGCTGGAGCGTGCCGTAGAAGCCGTTAAGCTGGCGAAGAAGTATGTGGAAGACGTGGAGTTCTATGCCGAAGATGCCGGCCGAACCGACAACGAGTTCCTTGCCCGCGTATGCGAAGCCGTGATCAAAGCAGGTGCTACCGTACTCAACATTCCGGATACCACTGGTTACTGCCTGCCCGAAGAGTACGGTGCTAAAATAAAGTACCTGGTAGAAAACGTAAACGGTGTGGATCGTGTGCGTCTGTCTACGCACTGCCACAACGACCTTGGACTGGCTACTGCCAACTCCATAGCCGGTGTGATCAACGGCGCCCGCCAGATCGAGTGTACCATCAACGGCGTGGGCGAGCGTGCAGGTAACACGGCTTTGGAAGAAGTCGTCATGATCCTGCGCCAGCATCCGTACCTGAACCTGGACACGAATATCAATACAAAATTATTAACCGAGACCTCCGCAATGGTGTCGCAGATGATGCGCATGCCGGTACAGGCGAACAAAGCTATTGTGGGGTCGAATGCATTTTCACATTCAAGCGGCATTCACCAGGACGGCGTTATCAAGCACCGCGAAACGTACGAGATCATCGATCCGAAAGATGTGGGCGTAAACGATTCCTCTATTGTGCTGACGGCCAGATCAGGACGTGCAGCGCTGGCATACCGTTTGCAGAAACTCGGATACGATTTCGACAAGGCAACACTGGATAAAGCGTATGCTTCCTTCCTTCAGATTGCAGATCGTAAGAAAGAGGTGGTCGACGAAGACCTTCATCAGTTAGTTGAACAGGAAAACCTGATAGCCGCAAACTAAATCATGGCAAAATCATTATTTGATAAAATCTGGGATGCCCACGTCGTGCGGTCCATCCCGGGCGGATTAGATGTGTTTTATATTGACAAGCACCTGATCCATGAAGTTACCAGTCCGCAGGCATTCGCTGAATTAGAAGAGCGACACCTGCCGCTTTACAGGAAAAACCAGATAGTAGCCACCGCAGATCATAACGTGCCTACTAAAAACCAGCACCTGCCAATCCAGGACCCACTTTCCCGTACGCAGGTAGATCAGCTTACAGCCAACTGCGAGCGTTTTGATATCGAGCTTTTCGGGCTCGGACATCAGAACCAGGGCATTGTGCACGTAATGGGACCGGAGCTGGGCATCACACAACCCGGCATGACGCTGGTTTGCGGCGACAGCCACACCTCTACGCATGGTGCTTTCGGTGCGATTGCGTTTGGTATTGGTACCAGCCAGGTAACACAGGTAATGGCCTCTCAGTGTCTGCTGCTGAGCCGCCCCAAGCGCATGCGCATTACCGTTGACGGCGAGCTGAAGCCGGGTGTAACAGCCAAAGACGTTATCCTTTATATCATCGCCCAGTTAGGAACCGGAGGCGCCACAGGTTATTTTGTGGAGTATGCCGGCAGCGCCATCCGCTCTTTGAGCATGGAAGGCCGCATGACCGTGTGTAACATGAGCATCGAAATGGGTGCCCGTGGCGGCATGATTGCACCAGACGAAACCACCTTCGAATACCTGAAAGGCCGTCCGTATGCGCCGAAAGGGGAGAAGTGGGAGCAGGCGGTAGCTTACTGGAAAACGCTTCATTCCGACGAAGGAGCAACTTTTGAGAAAGAGTATACTTACAAAGCCGAAGACATTGCCCCGATGATTACCTATGGTACCAATCCGGGAATGGGTATCGCCATAACAGACGCTATCCCTTCGGAGGTGCCGGCAGGCGAGACTGTCAGCTTTGAGAAGTCGCTGAAGTACATGGGCTTTAAGCCGGGTGAATCGTTGCTGGGCAAAGAGATCAGCCACGTGTTTATCGGTTCCTGCACCAACTCCCGTATCGAGGATCTGCGCACGGTAGCCAACTATGTGAAAGGCAAGCACAAAGCCGACAACGTAGAAGCTATCATCGTACCGGGTTCCAAGCAGGTTGAAAAGCAGGCGAAGGAAGAAGGACTGGACAAGATACTGGCCGAAGCAGGTTTTGAGCTTCGTGAGCCGGGCTGCAGCGCCTGCCTTGCCATGAACGACGATAAAATTCCGGCCGGCGCCTACTGCGTTTCTACTTCGAACAGGAACTTTGAAGGCCGCCAGGGCCCGGGCTCCAGAACCTTGCTGGCCAGCCCGTTGGTAGCAGCCATTACGGCAGTAGAAGGAAAGATTGTAGACGTAAACCGTTACCTGAACTAATGGAGAAATTTGAAGTTTTAAGATCGGCAGCTGTTCCGTTGGCGATCGAAAATATAGATACCGACCAGATTATCCCGGCACGTTTCCTGAAAGCGACATCGCGCGAAGGATTCGGCAAGAACCTGTTCCGCGACTGGCGCTACGATAGCGAAGGCAACCCGATCGAAGGCTTCCCGCTGAACGACAGCCGCTACAGTGGCCAGATCCTGGTGGCCGGTAAAAACTTTGGCTGTGGCTCCAGCCGCGAGCACGCTGCCTGGGCTATCTACGATGCCGGTTTCCGGGTTGTAATTTCCAGCTACTTTGCCGATATCTTCCGCGGAAATGCACTGAACAACGGGCTGCTGCCGCTGCAGGTATCTGACGAGGTGCTGCAACGCATTTTTCAGCAGATAGAAGCTGACCCGACTACGGAGTTTGTAGTAGACCTGCCGAAGCAGGAGCTGTACATCCCGGCCTGGGAAGAAAGAATTTCTTTTGATATTGATGCTTACAAAAAAGAATGCCTCATCAACGGGTATGATGACATCGACTTTTTAGTGAATCAGAAAGAGGCAATTGAAGCTTACGAAAAAAACAGAATATGGGCGTATTAAAAAAGAAGATAGCTGTCCTTCCGGGCGATGGAATTGGTCCGGAAGTTTGCGACGAAGCTATTAAGGTGTTAGAGGCTGTAGCCGATAGGTTTGGTCATCAGTTTGAATTTGAAACACTCCTGATGGGAGCCTGTGCAATCGATGCCACAGGCGATCCGCTGCCGGAGAAAACCCTGAAAGGTTGTTTTGAAGCTGACGCTGTCCTGCTTGGCGCCATTGGCGATCCGAAATATGACAACAACCCTGCCGCCAAAGTAAGGCCGGAGCAGGGGCTTCTGAAGCTGCGCAAGTCGCTGGGGCTGTTTGCTAACCTGCGACCTGTTACGGCTTACGATACGCTCATCGATAACTCTCCGCTCAAAAACGACCGCGTTGCCGGCGCTGATATGCTGTTTTACCGCGAACTGACAGGCGGTATTTACTTCGGCGACAAAGGCCGCACCGAAACCGGCGCCTACGACCATTGCACCTACGAGCGCGAAGAAATTGTACGCATCGCGCACCTGGCCTTTAAAGCGGCTACCACCCGTCGCAACAAACTGACGCTGGTAGACAAAGCCAACGTACTGGAGACATCCCGCTTGTGGCGCGAGGTAGTACAGGAGATTGCACCGGAGTACCCGGATGTACAGCTGGATTACCTGTTCGTAGATAATGCGGCTATGCAGATCATCCTGAACCCGAAACAATTCGACGTTATCCTGACAGAGAATATGTTCGGAGATATCCTGTCGGATGAGGCATCGGTAATTGCAGGTTCCCTAGGACTGCTGCCATCCGCTTCAGTGGGTGAGCGCATCTCGCTTTTTGAGCCTATTCACGGATCTTATCCACAGGCAGCAGGTAAAGGCATTGCCAACCCAATTGCCACGATCCTGTCGGCTGCTATGATGCTGGAGCACTTTGGCCTGCATACGGAAGCCAACCTGGTAAAGACCGCTGTGCAGAATGCCCTGGAAAGAAGAGTATTAACGCCGGAACTGAATCCTACTGCGCCTTATACCACGGAGCAGGTAGGTACGTTTATCGCCTATTATGTGCTGGAAGAAGCAGAAGCGCTGCCACACCGCGATAACATTGAAGCAGGTCTGAGCACCATTATATAACCGGCTATATTTTTAGATTAGTTTAATATAGTTTGAGTACGATTGTAGATGTAGTTTTTTCCAATTCAAAAAGACGCGTCCCTAAGGGCGCGTTTTTTTTGTGCCCTGTCTGAACCGTTGATGGCAGTGATGTCGAAGATCCCGAAGCATATCGGGAAAATGATGTTTGTGAGTTTATGTATGGTTGAGGCTGGATATGTGATGTTCAAATAATTTAACAATTCAGCATTTCCCGATCCAGCCTTATTCCAATCATCATTTGATCCTGCTATCAACGGTTCAGACAAATGTGCAGAGGCTGTGGTGGCTGGCGCAGAAGCATTATTTTATTACCTTGCTGTACCGATACTACTTCGGCAAACAAGCTGAATTCCACTGTTCCGGAACTGAAGTGAACCTACCCCGCACATCGTGCAGATAAGCGTATGTTTGGGGTAATATTATGTGTTCCCTTAGTTAGGCAATATAATAGGTAAAATTTAAAATGAATTTTAGACAGAAAGTTTTTATTGTAATTGCACTGATTTCACTTCTCCAGGTAATTTTAAACTTTACAAATTACGCGACAAGTGTAATCCCAGGTTGGCATGTACCAAATGAATTAAATATTCCTATCTGGGGGACTTTCTCTTATTTTATATTTTTCATATTGCTTGCACTAGTTTACAAATACGTGCCAAGACAACATATTAAAGGTTGGTATTTTTGGATACATGCCTTATTCTCAATATTACCAATCGTCTTTATGAGCGTCTATAATTGGTTTTTTTGGGATGGAGCCTCGCATATGTCATTAAATCGTTTTGAAGAAAACCAAATGGTAAATAAATTAGCTGACTGGATATTCTTCTTAAATCAAGTGGTCTTTCTTTTACTTCTTTTATTTAAGCAAATGAAAAACCCAGTGAAATTGCATCCCACAACCACAGCTATAAGTTAGCTACGCCACCTTATTAAGCTATTCCGTTGGTGGTTATATTTAATTAATAAATGAGTCAAATTATAGGTAATTCAAATTTAAGCATTGAAGAAGCACTTCAAGAGAATGTCCGTTGGGGGAAGACAATTTGGTTCTTCACATTACAAGGTGTCTTCGCCTATTTTATGTTAAAGCAAGACTATTTTCTTGCCTTAGAAATTGACTTGCCCCCACTTATCATATCTCTTATAGTAATTGGTTTTCTGTATGGTTGTGTGTCTAATTTTATCATGTGCTATTTGATTAAGCTCACAGGCAAACTCTTTAATACAGAAGGTTCCTATAAAAATATCATGAAAGCTTTCAGTCTTGCTTACCGACCTCATCTGTATACCGTAGCTCTGATAGTCTTACATTTGACAATTGCTCATTTTTTTGAAAGCAGTATCACACAAGAAAACATGATAGCTCTCATTGTGATAATATCTGTGTTGAAGATTGCAATTGGGATCTTAGCTATATGGGCGCTTGTACGTTTAATAAAGAACTTAATGGTAGTTCAGAACATAACTATGGGCAGGGCAATTCTTAATTTCTTAGCAGCAATAGTACTGTACTTACCAATTTACTATCTTCTGGTAATGGAGTGGTAAGAATTACAAACGCAAATTAGGCATATAAGCCATACTTCGACTACGCCTCTTTAGCCTTTTATTCAAGCCGTTTCACCCCCAATTCCAGTATCAGTCAAAGCAAAATCACACAGTACAAGCAACAGCAGCAGTCAAAAAAGCAGAAGCCTCTGAACAACCAATGTTCAGAGGCTTCTGCTTTAACACGTGAATCAGCAACAGTTTTACATCCGCCTGAACGCAACCGCTGGTTCATCGCTGAGACCTTCGTTAAAGCGGGCTGCCCGTTTGCTAAGCAGCAGAATAGTTAACCCTGATACGGCGCAAAGACTCATCACTGTTACCATTGGAATGGCCGTGTTGTTATGCAGCACACTTACTGCCGCCGATACCAAGCCACCCATGCCCATCCGGAAGCTGCCCATGAGTGCCGCCGCACTGCCGGCATGCCGGGTGAAGGGCGCTAAGGAGAGGGCTGTGGCATTCGGGTTTGTCAGGCCCTGACCGGTCAGGAACAAGAAAATCATCAGGATGAGGCTGTACTTGCCATACCAGCCGTACATGGTGCCCGTTACCAGCAGCACACCCAGTACCGTCTGGTAAAGCAGCGTTACATAAATGACATTTTCGCTGGTGAAGCGCTTGAGCAGGATGTGGTTGAGCTGCGTGGAACCGATCATGGCAAAGGCAATGAAGGCAAAGATCCAGCCGTATTCCTGCTCGCTCACCTGGTACATGTTCATGAAAACATCAGCAGAGCCGGCTATATAGGCAAAAGGAGCAGCCGTGGCAATACCGCCCACCAAAGCGTACACCAGAAACTGCCGCTGCTTAAGAACAGCCATAAAGTTTTGCGTCACCGCCTTAGGACGAAGCGAAATAGACGGGTCGGGCTGTTTACCTTCGGGCAGCGCAAAATGAACGCCAACCAGGATCAGCGCTGTGATAGCCGCCAGAATTAAAAATACGGCGTGCCAGCCAAAGGCCGTAGTTACATAGCCGCCTACTGTGGGAGCTATCATGGGCGAAACGGCAATGACCAGGGTAAGCATCGAAAAAGCCTGGGCCGTTTTGTTTACCGGGAACAGGTCGCGCACCAGGGCCTGCGCCGCTACCATACCGACACAGCCCCCAATGGCCTGTACAAAGCGCATGGCAATAAGCCCATCTACCGACGTAGTAAAAGCACAGGCCAGCGAGGCAAGCAGGTAAACAGCCAGGCCGCCATACAGCGGCAGTTTGCGGCCGAACCGGTCCAGCAGCGGACCGTAAAGCAGCTGCCCAACTGAAATACCAACCAGGTAGCTGGTTAACGAAAGCTGTACTTTATCGATAGTGGTGCTTAAATCTTCGGAAATAGCCGGGAAGCCCGGCAGGTACATGTCAATAGAAAATGGACTGATGGTTGACAACGCGCCCAGAATCAGGATGATCAGAAAATATTGTTTACGCGTCATAAATGAAAAATTATATTCAAAGTTACAACATTAAATGTAGGTATACGAGTTCCAGCAGAAAAAGTAAAAGCATGGAGCCGGCAATGAACCTTGCCTTACCCACTGAATACTGCGGCGTCATTGCCTTTATACCGGAATCTGCTAAAGGTAAACCACCAGATAGAATTAACTGTAAAATTATAAACCTGTTGCACCATAGTTGTTGAATCTGGAAAATGTTTTTATAAAATTTTGGATTAATATTCCCTACCTCCGCCTGTATTGCCCGTAGGTATAGCATTGTAAAAAGAAAACGATGGAAGAAGTACAGGTAAAACACGAGGAAAAATACCAGCAGTTCACAATTTGCTGCGACGGAGAGGATGAGGCAGAACTGGCCTATGCTTTGTCGGAGGAAGGCGTCATTAATTTTACCCACACCTATGTACCGGAGTCAGCCAGGGGCCAAGGCATTGCGCAGAAGTTGCTGGAAGAGGGCTTCCGCTTTGCCCGGGAAAACAACTACCACATCAAAGCTACCTGTCCTGTAGCAGCCCGGTTTTTAGAACGTCAGGATAAGTAGCTGAAGTTAAGCAAATATTTACTTTAGCAGAAAAAGTCCCACTTCAAAGTTAATCTGGTAGGGAAAAAAATCCTGCTTCAAGTTTCCAACTTGGAGCTTTTTATCATGAAAGCTTTCAGCTTTTGTGGCTGAACCTATCTTATTTCATACCCTCGCAAGTTGAAAACTTGCTGGAATGACAGCTCCAAGTTGGAAACTTGAAGCAGTTCTTTGCTTTTTTAGGAGCAACGGCAATGGTCGCGGCTGCTAACAAGTTTCCCTACAAGATTTGCTTCAAAGGGGGACGAAAACTTTGTGTAACATCAGTAAATTCAATTAGCAAAAAGAAGTTTCCATAGAAGAGGAGCAGAGGGTGTGGTGGCTGCAGCAGAATAAAAAATTATTAAGGACAGCTTTGATCCGCACTATTTCTTCCCTGCCTGCGACACAAGCAGCCTGAGCAGCACGCCGTTGGTCCAGCCGAAACCGTCCTGGGTCGGATACTCGCCGCCGCCTGCTTCGAGGGTGGTATTTTCTACATTGTATTTTTCTACCAGCTTTCCGGTGCTTTTAAACACGCTGGTGTTCAGGTTGATCCAGTTGGTGGCAATGCTGTCGGCGAGGGCGGTGTGATTGTAGTTGCGGAGGCCCATGATGCTGATCCACTGCAAAGGTGCCCAGCCGTTAGGAGCGTCCCATTGCTGGCCGGTGTGGCTGAGGGTGGTAACGAGTCCGCCAGGCTTCAGGAAGTCTTTTTGCAGCCTATTGGCAACTGCTTCGGCCTGTTGCTTGTCGGCCATCCGGAAGTAAAGCGGAAAGGCAGCGGCCAGGGTGGGGATGCCGGAAACAGCGTCCTGGGTAAAGTCATAATCGAAAAAGAAGTTGTCTTTCGGACTCCAGCAGTAGCGGAGCAAGGCTTTTTTTCGGGCTTCTGCTCGTTTACGGAACAGTCGTTCTTCTTTGCGGTTGTTGTTTAGTTTCGCGGCCTGTGCCAGCGTCAGTTCGGTGTGGTACAGGAGCGCGTTCAGGTCAACAGGAATCAGTTCGACCGTGCGGATGGTGCGGAGGTTCTGGCCATCGGCGAACCAGCGGCTGCTGAAGTCCCAGCCCGATTCGGCAGCGGCTTTCAGGTTGCGGTACACTTCTTCCTTGTTCCGGCCCGACTCCTGCGCCAGGTGCACATCCTCTTTGTAGGCTTCCGGACGCGGCGTGGGTTTATCGTCCCAGTAGCGGTTCAGGATGCTGCCGTCCTGCAGGCGCACTACACGCCGGTGAGCAGGATTCGCTGTTGTCAGCGTTTCGGCGCCCTCCATCCAGAAGTCGTACTCCTGGCGCAGGGCCGGTGCGTATTTGGCAAGAATGCTGTTGCCTCTTTCGTAAGCTAAAATGCCCAGCATCAGGGCGAAGAACGGCGGCTGCGAACGGGTGACATAGTAAGTGCGGTTGCCGTTGGGGATATGCCCGGTTTTTTGGATGAGGTAAGCGAAATTATCGACCATATATTCGATCAGCTCCACCTCCGAGCTTGCCTGCAGCCCCAGCATGGTAAAGTACGTGTCCCAGTAATAAATTTCCCGGAAACGGCCGCCCGGTACGATGTACGGATTAGGCAAGGGAATGAGCGAGCTGCTGTCGGAGCCGCGCTCGCGGGTGAGTACCGGCCACAGCTTCTCGATATGCTGCACCACTGATTGGCTGGTATCTGAGTGAAAATTAGTGGCAGGGGTAGGAGGAAGCCGGAAGTATTTTAAGACAAAGGCATCCAGGTCAAAGCCCGGTTGGTTCTTTTGCTGGCGGTAAGCCTGCAGGATAACGTCGGGAGCGGCCAGCGGGGTGCAGTCGACAAAGGTTTTGGAATCGGGGAAAACGGGTTTCAGCTGTACAGCCTCAAACAGTTCGCCCAGTTGCTCGTGTGGCCTGAACTGCGCCTGCAGCGGAAAACTGATCCAGAGCAGGAAGAGGAAAAGCGGGAGTAATTTTCTATAGAGGTGGTGTGTCGCGTTGGCTTGTTTCATGAAGCGGGGTAAGGAATGGAACATGAAATTTATCTACGGGCTAAACGGATGTTCTGCTGCTTTTGCTGCCGGAAATCCGTGCTTTGGCAGGTCCGGGATTTACGTGAAGTTAATTTTTTATTTCAAAAGCGGGAAGCCATAAAGCAAAATGTCATCCTGATAGATCTTGTAAGCGCTCACAAGATCCGTTCAGGATGACAAAAAAAGGAAAAAATAAGTCGGTATTACAACAACCTGAAGCCGAAGCTGAGCACATTCATTTCGGGGCCGCGGTTGTCTTTAAACAGGCCGTTCATGTTGTATTTGGCAAAAAGCTGCAGATCGCCGTAGCCGATCACCCCGATTAAGCCATACTGAAAGTCGCTGAGGTTGTAGCTGCTGCGGCCTTTTTCTTTGATGGAATTACCGTTTTGGTGGTACTTCAGTTTGGAATGGCTGCCCAGGCGGTAGCCTGCAAAACCACCTGCACCAATTGTAAAGCCTTCTTTTCCTTTCGGGTTTTTAAACTGCAGTACCGGCATCAGGGGCAGGTTTATCGAGGAGTGCGTCAGCTTGCTTTTTTCGTAGCTGATGTCTGTTGCTCTTCTGAAAAAAGCCACGTCTTCGTCTTCTTCGATTACCGCATTCCGGTCGAACATGTAATTGTTGAAAGCAAACTCCAGCCCCGACACCAGATACAGCGGGCTCCTGCTGCCGCCCACCCGTGATTTCAGGCGCCAGTTCAGGCTGACATAGCGCGAGCCGAGTGGTTTCAGGTCGGGTATAAACTCATCGCTCTCCTTGTTTACAAATGTGTTTACGCCCAGGTCAACATCGAAACCGAAGTTGGAAGGTTTGTCCTTTTTTATTTTTTCTGTTTTGGTGCTGTCGGTTCGGGAGGTGGAAATTTTTACTTTGGAGTCGTCGCCTTCGCCCTCTACTTCCACATCTATCTTTATTTTGTTGTTTATCCGGATTTCATGCCGTTCGGTTTTTTTAGTCCCGTCCTGGCCGGTTTCCTGAACGATGATCGTAACTTTCTCGGGGTCGCCGCCGGGCTCGGTGGAGCCAAGTGTCACGGTCATTTCTTTGGAGCCGGGAGCACTTTTATCCATTTCTTCCGTGTACTTGATCAGGACGGTAATGAGCGAATCGAGGCTGTAGTTCCGGAAAGACTTCAGCTGTTCCATGTTGTCGAGTTGCAGCACCATTTTGGCGCCGTTGGCCATTTTTACCACTATGGTATCCTGGGTTGGGAGGGGTTGGTTTGGGGTAAATCTGCCTTTGGCAGACACACCGGTAGCGGCAGCCATGAAAATGGCTATGATAACAGGTACTATTCTTTTCATAATTTTGGGATTAGAGATTGATTACTTTTGAAAATTTTTGTTTGCCGATCTGTGTTTCCAGCTCAATCCTGCTGGCGTTGATGCCAAGGTCGGAGAGGTCGACCGGTTCCCCGGAAGTGAGGTTTCGGGCCTGCCGGAAAATGCCTTTTGCCAGCCGCTGTTTCTTTTCAAAACCCGACAGTTCTTCTTCTGCTTCTGCCGCAGGAGCGGAGGCTACTTCCGGAGACGGAGAACGTTTGATGATGATCTCCACCGGCTGCGCGTTCAGGTCAGGTTGGGAGGCGGCAAGGGCGATGGGCGTAACTGGCTGCGCAGCTACAGCAGCTACATCGGTTGGTGTAGTTGGCTCGACTGTCGGAATACTGAGCGCCAGCGTTTGCATGGGAGCAGCCTGCTTCACCGGCTGTTGACCTTCGTGCTGCACCTGCTTGGTGTCCGTTGCCTTTGGCGTAGCGTGTGTTCCTGTTTTAGCAGGAGCAGCGGCTATGGTGGCAGGTGCAGCAGTATTTTTTAACCTGATTTCGGCCGCTTCCGTGGCTTCAGGTTGCTTTGCTGCTATTGTTTCTGTTGCTGGTGCAGGTGTTTTCACAGCGGGAGCTGCTTTGGTGGCGGCTACCTCAGTATGCGCAATCTTGATGTCTGCAGCAGGCAGGTTGTAGCGCAGGTGGAAGAAAACCATGGTAGCCGTGAGCAGCACCGTGACAGCTGCCGCCATGCCATAGTAGCTTTTCCTCCAAAGCATTACCGGTTTTTTCTCCTGCTGCTGTACCGGCATTTCCGTTTCCATCCGGTCCTGCAGCCGGTTCCAGAGGTCGGCGGGTGGCGTAGGAGCTGCGTTTTTCAGCCGCTCTCCGAATAGTTTATCGATGTCGTGTGTTTCCATTTTTCCTCCTTTTTAACTTGCAATAGCTTCCTGCCTGTTTAACCTGCGTTGCAGCATGGCGCGGGCCTTGCTCAGCTGCGATTTCGAGGTGCCTTCGGTAATATCCAGCATTTCGGCTATTTCCTTATGCGAATACCCTTCGATGGCGTACAGGTTAAACACCGCCCGGTAGCCGGCCGGCAGTGACTGCAACAGTTTAACAAGCTCTTCTTCTGCCAGTTCCTCGTCGGCGGTGCCCACACCGGCTACCTGGATGTGGCTGTCGTCGATGGCCAGGTGCAGCGGCTCTTTTTTCCGTAAGAAAGCCAGCGCCTCGTTTACCATCACCCGTCGTACCCAGCCTTCAAAACTTCCTTTTGCTTCGTATTGCCCGATGTGCTGGTAGATCTTCATAAAGCCATTCAGCAGCGCTTCCTCCGCATCGAACTGGTTTTTCAGGTAGCGGAGGCAAACCCCGTACATAGGCGACGCAAAGCGTTCGTAAAGGCATTTCTGCGCTTTACTGTCTGCCTGCTGGCAACCTGCTATCAGTTCTGGTTCAGTCACGCCGGGTAAAGTTTTTTCAGATGCTGGGTATTTTTGTTTCCGGAGCGCTTTTGCTGCTCTCTGTCCTTTAGATGTAAAACCCGTGGCGGAGGTTGCCTGGGTTTTTATAAATTTCTGATTTTTATCCGAAAAATTTGCAAATGCATCTTAATGTATTGAGGCTCAATACGAAAAAAATATGAAAGGAGGAGCTTACGGCAAAGCCGGTGGAAAGGAAAAGCTGCGGGAAGGGTGGGTGGGGCTGCAAGTGCAATTCATAAACGCCATAAAAAATATAAGGCAGCGACTCCACTCTCTCTTTTGGTGACGCTGCCTTAATATCTTTGAAAATATGAAATCTTCAACTTTTAGCCATTCTTTTATACGGCGCCCGGTTGCAGCAGGTTATATTCTTTTATAAAATTTGCTGATTTTTTTCGGGTAAGGCAGTGGTGGCGGCTGCAGCATCCTGCTGGTCGAAACGATTCTGCCCGCGGAGGAGGCGGCTGGTGCAATACTGGCAGCGACAGAATTTTGGCCGGAACGTGGCGCTTTTCGCGCACTCCCGTATAGAACAGAAAAATGAGCAGAAACAAAGTTAAAGACTATGGGAATGAGCGGAACAGTGATTGTGAGCGCAGACAGTACTGCGGGTTATGTTGCCAACATCGAGGCGGCGAATCAGCATTTGGTAATTGATGAATCGGACCTGGAGCAGGGCGAGAAAAACGGGCCGGACCCGTTCGATTACATCATGAGTTCGCTGGGCGCCTGTACGGTAGTTACGCTGCACATGTACGCAAAACGCAAAAACTGGCCCCTGGAGCGGGCGGAGGTCCGGATGCAGCACCAGGTGGTAAACGTCGAAGACCCGGAGCTTCCGAATGTAAAAGAGAAGCGGATGCAGATAACCAAAGAACTTATTCTGACCGGCGACCTGAGCCCGGAGCAACGCGAGCGGCTGGAGTACATTTCCGGCAGGTGCCCGGTGCAGCGCGTGCTGGAATCGGGGGTGGTGGTGAAAACGGTGCTGGCTGATTCGCCTGCTGCCTGAGAAAATATTCCTGCTTCAGGTTCTCGACCTGGAGCTTTTCTTCTTTTTTAAGGAGCAAAGGCAATGGTCGCAACAGCAGACAATTTTCCCACCTGATCAGCTTTGTAGCCGGAGGTCCGGCAGGTGCGGGTATTTTGCATTCGGTTTGCCGGCTTTCAACTTTTGAGTATCTTAGTAGCTCACCAATCCGGGCAGTGGCGTTTGCGGTTACGTCCGGCTATCTACGTTCATGCTAAAACAAGCGATCCGACAACTCATTGTAGCTGCTGTCCTGGCCGTTGGTGTTACAGCCTGCGTTCCGCTGGAGCAACAGCAGGGCTATGGCAGCAGCGCCGCGCAGGTGGCCATCCGGTACGAAGATTATGTATACAACCAGAGCATTAAAACGGTGCAGTGCTACCTGGCAACCGGTGTGCCCGACCAGGTGCTGGAGCCGCCGGTGCAGTCGCTGCGGCAGGAGCAGGCAATCATGCTGGAGTTCGACCGCCTGAATGCCGGACCGCAGCGGCTGGTAGCAAAAATGGTGCACTGCAATGCCGACTGGACGCCCTCCGGCCTCAACGAAACGCAGTACCTGAACGAGTTTAACGAATTTTTTATCACCGATGTGCAGAACTCGGTGAGTACGCGGGTGCCGTATGTGCATTACCGTTTCCGGGTGCCACGCGTAAAGCTCAGTGGCAACTACCTGCTGCAGGTGTCGGAAGAGGGGGGAAGCCTGCTCATCACCCGCCGCATCCTCATTTACCAGGACCTGGTGACGGTGGTGGCGAAGTTGGGAAACCCCACCGGGCCGACAGGTCGTTTCTCGCGGCAGCCCGTCGAGTTTAATATCTTTTACAAAGATTACGAACTGATCAATCCGGCGCAGGAAGTAAAAGCAATCATGCGCCAGAACCACCGCTGGGACAATGCCAAGCTTTACCCCAAACCCACGTTTATCCGCGACGATGTGCGGCGGCTTGAATATGTTTTCTTTGAGCCAAAAGACCACTTCCTGGGCTTAAGCGAGTTCCGGCCTTTCGACACCCGCAGTATCCGGTTTAACGGTATCGGGGTGGCGAGCATCAACCTGGATGTGACGCCTGTTCTGGTAAACCTGGAGCCCGACCGCAACCGCCAGGGCTTAGCCTACAGCCAGGACCCGGATGTTAACGGAAAGCTGCTCATCAATAACCGGGAGTACGGCAACGGGGAAGTAAACGGCGACTACACCTATGTGGATTTCCTGCTGCGGACGCCGGAGGAGCCTACCGGGAGTGTCTACATCCTGGGCGGGCTAACAGACTGGAAACTCGACAACGAAGCCCGCATGCGCTACAATGCCGAGCTGCAGGGATACGTAGGGCGCCTGTTCCTGAAGCAGGGTTATTATAATTATTACTATGCGTTTAAGCCCGCCAACAGTCCCGAGGCCGACGCCGCCCATTTTGAAGGCAGCCACTTCAGCACGAACAATATCTATGATATTCTTATCTATTACCGCCCGCCTGGCTCCCGTGCCGACCTGCTGATCGGGTACGAGGAGATTATTTTTAACAAGCGGTAAGTGTCAATAGGTGGTTTTTTCTGAAGAATGCCGGCTGCTGAAGGTGGTAAAGAGGCAGCGCAGAAGTAATACCAAATAACCTATTCCATAAAAAACACTCCTTTTGTCATCTCGAAGGGATCTCGTGAGCCAGCTGCACTTAGGCCAGCTACAAGAAGGTTTAAAATGGAGGATCCTTTTAGCTAACCAATGTGCAGTTCGCCCACAAGATCCCTTCGGGATGACAACGGGGAATGGTTTGTGGAACTGAGTAAATACTATTTGGTATAACAAACACTGAAGCATTTTACCCTCCACACCGGTTGTCCATGGTGTAGTGTGTTTAATATGTTAAGTAGGTTGTTCTGAGCCGGCACATCACTGCCCCTGCCACCACAGTCTTTGCTCCTCAAAAGCAGTTTTTGGCAAACGTTTACACAGACCAAATTCATTTTTCGGGGAAAAATAATGCGTAAAAACAGCTGCTAAGCTTTTTTTGCTGCCAGGATGTAATTAATTTGGCAAAACCTATACGCTATCAGAAGTCTCGAACATGAAGGGTGGTTTTCTCCTGTTTCTTTTGCTAACCTTTTTTTGCGCACCAGTAAGAGTGGCAGGTGCCGGCACAGACAGTCTGTTGCATGCGCTCAGCCAAACCATCCAAAACAGGGAAACCTATACCGAACAAAAGAAGGAGCGGATACGCGAACTGAAACAGGTGCTGAAGAACGTGGGAGACATTTCGCCGCAGCAGCAGTTTACCATCTATAACAAACTCTACAACGAGTACAGAACCTTCCAGTACGATTCGGCTTTTACCTATGCCATGAAGCTGCAGCAAACAGCGCGGCAACTGAATGATCCGGTGAAAGAAACATTTTCCAAACTCAAGCTAAGCCACACGCTGTTATCGTCGGGCATGTACAAAGAGGCGTTGGACTCGTTGAATACGGTGCAGCCAGCACCCATGCCCGACAGCCTTAAAGCAGATTACTATGCCCTGATGGCCCGTGCCTACTACGACCTGTCCGGCTACACCCAGGACAGGTATTACACCAGCCGCTACATACAGACCGGTGAAAACTACGCAGACTCGGCCCTCGCGCTGCTGAGCCCGAATACGCTGCAGTTTTATGCCCTGCGGGGCATGAAACGTGAAATTGCACTTGAAACCGAAAAAGCGAAAGCCGATTTCCAGGCGATTATTGACAAGTTTAATCCCACGCTCAACCAGTACGCCATGGCGGCCAACTCGCTGGGCAACTACTACTACAAAGAGGGCAACGTAGACAAAGCCATTGAGATGATGGCAAAAGCAGCCATTGCCGATATGAAAGCGTCGGTAAACGAAGGCGTAGCCCTAATGACGCTGGCGGAATTCCTCTACAACACCGGCGACGAAAACCGGGCGTATGAATACATAAAGCAGGCGCTCGAAAATGCCGAGTACTATGGCGCCAAACAGCGCAAGATTCAGGTGGCCGCCATTCTGCCGGTTATCGAGGGGGAGCGGCTGACGACGGTAGAGGGGCAGCGGAGCCGCCTGGTGGTTTATGCGGTTGTAGTTACCTTACTTTCGGTGCTGGTTATCGTGTTTGCGTTTATCATTTTCCGGCAGCTCCGGCAGCTGCGGGAGGCAAAGCAAACAGTAACGGAGTCCAATACCAAACTGCAGGAAGTAAACGAGCGCCTGCTCGAAGCCAACCTTATCAAGGAAGAATACATCGGCTATTCCTTTAACATGTACTCCGAATACATTGATAAGATGGAGAAGTTCAAGAAGGCGCTGGACAGGAAAGTAATGGCGAAAAAGTACGACGAGCTGAACCACGTCATGAAATCCCTGAACCTGAAGAAGGAGCGGGAGGCGCTGTACCTGAGTTTCGACAAGATTTTCCTGAAGCTGTTCCCGAATTTTGTGCCGGCTTTCAATTCCTTTTTCAAAGAAGAAGACCGCATCATTCCCAAAGACGAGCAGTCGCTGACGATCGAGCTGCGCATTTTTGCCCTGATCCGGATCGGCATCAACGACCATGAGCAGATAGCCCGCATCCTGGAATATTCCGTCAACACCATATACACTTACAAATCAAAAGTAAAAAACCGGTCCATTCTGCCAAACGAGGAATTTGAGAAGCGGGTGATGGAGATTAAAGCCTTTTAGGGGCTTGTGTTCTATCCGGAAATCTGAAATTTACCAGGAACGAATGATTGTTAGGATAAATCCTTATATTAGCAGCGAACGATACACGCAGCTCCTGTTAAGAAACATGTCCAGACGCAACACCCTTCAAACAATACTCGCAAACCTGCTTTTTTGCGCACTCCTTGCTTTAGTGGCAGGCTGTACTGCCGGTAACCATAAAACTGCCGAAGAGGAGTGGGTTTCGCTATTCAACGGCAAAGACCTGGACGACTGGATCGTAAAAATCCACCACCACGACGTTGGCGATAATTACGGCAATACCTTCCGGGTAGAGGACGGGCTGCTGAAAGTGCGTTACGACCAGTACCAGGAGTTTAATGAACGCTTTGGCCACCTGTACTACAAGCAGCCTTATTCGCGTTACCACCTGGTGGTGGAGTACCGGTTTGCTGAGCCCTGGCGCGAGGATGCGCCCTCCTACACCAAAAGAAACAGCGGCATCATGTTCCATTCCCAGGACCCGCGCACCATGCCCCGGGAGCAGGACTGGCCTATTTCCGTTGAATTTCAGTTGCTGGCAAGTCTTGAAGACGGGAAGCCGCGGCCAACCGGCAATATGTGCTCCCCCGGAACAGAAGTAATCTACGAAGGTAAAATGGACCCCAGGCACTGCATCAATTCCAGTTCCAAAACATACGATGTAAACGAATGGGTGCGTGCCGAGCTGATCGTGTTGGGCGATTCTCTGGTAAAGCACATCATCAACGGCGATACGGTGCTGCAGTACACCAAACCGCAGATAGGCGGGGGTGTGGTAAACAGGTACGACCCCACACACAAACAGGACGGGAAGCTGCTGTCAGAAGGTTTCATCGCCTTGCAAAGCGAAGGCCAGCCCATCGATTTCCGGAAAGTTGAGATCCGGAACCTGGAGCACAAGTAACGGTAATACCAAAAATCAGGCTTTCTGTTAGCCAAAAAACTGTACTGCACCTGCCACCACTTCCACTGCTCCTCATAATTTGCAGGTGTAGGTATAGGTCGCGCTTCAATGCCCTCGACTTAAGCGACTGATTTAACGCAGGATGGTTCCTTTGTCCCCCTTTGAAGGCTAATCTTGTAGGGAAAAAATGGAATAATAAAATAATTCCTGCCGCAAGTTTGAGCGCAGCGGTAACTTGTGGCTATATATGGTGCCAGTTTTCAACTGGCGTAGCTGAAAATTCGTGCTTTTGTAACCACGCCAGTTACAAACTGGTCTCATGGACAACCACCAGTTACCGCTGCGCTCCAACTGGCGGTATGTATCTATGAATATGTCAATAGGCATAGTATAAGGATTAATATTTCCCCTACAAGCTTAGCTTCAAAGGGGGACTTTTTCTCCTTATCTATTTTAGTTCCTTATGTTAATAGCACTGGGTCTCGACCTGCCTCTGCCATATTTAAACCTTTGTTACTCCCGTCCCCCATTCCCTCCCTTCAGGAAACTTAAAATCACACCCCTCATTTCCCCGAATTGCTTCGGGATCTTCTACATCACTACCAGCAACGGTTCAGAAAAACTGCAGCACCTGCCACCATTCCCGCTGCAGCACCCGGAAGAGAAAAAGGCTTGTGTTGTAACACCAGAGTTTAAGCCATTCAAATGCAGGGATTTTGCCGTTTTTCAGGCCATAACACCTTCATATTGAGCCTATATTTTAGAAGCTTTTGTGTATAGTTAATTAATTGATTATTAAATACTTAAATAGGTAAAACAGGTAATATTTTCTATATTTTGCGTGTATTAATTGAAGTTCATAACAGATGCCTGCAATTTTGTATTGTTAACGATTGTTAGTTAACTGACCCGCGGAAGAACATTAAACCTTATTGACAACTAATGCTAAACCACTACAAGAACCTATTCCTTATGAAGAATACTTTAACAAACCGGCTGCAGCGGGTAAGGCGCTGCAGGTTCCACGCTTCAAACCCGGGACAACCCGCAACCAAAAGGTTGGGTGTTGTTTCGTTGTTGCTTTTTTTCCTGTTGCTTACCCTGCCGGCCCTGGCACAGAACGGGCGCAAACTGAGCGGTACCGTTACAGACAATTCCGGCACAGGCATGCCCGGCGTAACAGTAGTCGTAAAAGGTACTTCCGTTGGAACGGCCACTGACCTCGATGGTAACTATGCGTTACTAATTCCTGCAGGTTCAGAAAACGGGACGCTTGTGTTTTCATATGTAGGCTACACCACACAGGAAGTAGCCATAGGCAACCAGTCTACTCTCAACGTGAGCCTGGCCCCGGATACAAAAGCCCTCGACGAGGTCGTGGTGATTGGCTACGGTACCCAGAGCAAAAAAGACCTCACCGGCTCGGTGGCTTCTGTTAAACCGGAAGACCTGAAGTCGCTGCCGGTGCCAAGCGTTAGCGATGCCATCCAGGGACGTGCGGCCGGGGTGCAGGTCATAACATCAGGTACGCCGGGCTCCGACGCAACATTCCGGGTGCGCGGCATTGGTACCATCAACAACTCAGACCCGCTGCTGGTAATAGACGGCATCCCGACCATGGGTGGCCTGAATCAGCTGAACCCGAACGATATCGAGTCGATACAGGTACTCAAAGATGCTTCGGCTACGGCTATTTATGGTTCCAGGGGGGCTAACGGGGTGGTAATCGTAACTACCAAGCGGGGCAAAGGCAAAAAGAACAGCCTGAGCTTCGACCATTTCACCGGCATACAGGAGGCTACCAATCTGCCCCAGATGCTGAACGCTGCCCAGTTTGCGGCCCTGCACAACGAGATGCTGGCCAACAACGGCAGACTGCAGAACCCGGCTTTTGCCGACCCGGCTTACCTGGGCACTGGCACCGACTGGCTGGGCGAGCTTTTCCGCACGGCGCCAATGCGCAGCTACACCCTGTCCTATACCGGCAGCAGCGAAAAATCAAATTACTATGTGTCGGGTAACGTTTTTGACCAGGACGGCGTGGTGATTAACACAGGCTACAAGCGTTATACCGCCCAGTTTAACTCCGACCACCGCGTGTTCGACAGGCTACGCTTTGGCAATAACCTGACCCTGAACCACGACATCAAAACCAGCGGCAACTACAGCATCCGCAATGCCATGGCAGCCCTGCCCACCCAACCCGTGTTTGACCCGGACGGCAGCTATGCAGGTCCTACCGGGCAGGCCATCTGGTCAGGCGACATCCTAAACCCCATCGGGCAGGCCCGCCTGATTGATAACACTACCAAGGGCTACAACCTGATTGGCTCCGTATACGGCGAAGTGGATATCCTGAACGAGCTGCGTTTAAAATCCAGCCTGGGTATGCAGGCCAACATCTGGGACAGCAGGACCTGGGCGCCGGCTTACAATTGGGAACCAACACCCGAACCGGACGCTTTCCTGTCGCAGCAGTCGAACAAGAGCTTTACCTGGCTCTGGGACAACACCCTGACCTACGACAAGTTTTTCAACGACGTGCACCATGTAACGGCCATGTTGGGTACGAGTGCGCAGGAAAATTCCTACTCCAACATGAGCGGCACCCGGAAAGGGTTCATCAGCGAGAGTATCCCACAGTTCAGCAACGCCATTCAG
Source organism: Botryobacter ruber (assembly GCF_003347595.2). Classification (GTDB taxonomy): domain Bacteria; phylum Bacteroidota; class Bacteroidia; order Cytophagales; family Hymenobacteraceae; genus Pontibacter; species Pontibacter ruber_A. The sequence continues at coordinate 81,621 of NZ_QCZK02000043.1, forward strand.
CCGCCAACCTTGGGCGGTGGGGCCAACGACTGGTCGCTGCTTTCGTACATGGCGCGCCTGAACTATGGCTACAACGATAAATACCTGGTTACGGGTACGATTCGCCGCGATGGTTCTTCGAGGTTTGGCAGCGAGAACAAGTGGGGCTGGTTCCCGTCCGCTTCCGTGGCCTGGCGGGTTTCCGAGGAAGAATTTTTAAACGATGTTTCTTTCCTGAACGATTTAAAAGTACGGGCAGGTTACGGCGTAACAGGTAACCAGGAAATTGGCAACTATGCGTTTGCTTCGTTCCTGAACACCGGCCAGTACGATTTTAATGGCAACATAGTGCCTACGGTGGCGCCGGTGGTCATGCCGAACCCCTACGTGCAGTGGGAAACCGTGAAGCAGGCCAATGCTGGTTTTGATGCATCGTTCTTTAACAGCCGTGTAAATGTAACCCTCGATGCCTACCTGAAAAACACAACGGGTATGCTGGTGCCGATGGCAGTTCCTGTTATCACAGGTTACTCCGATATTTTTGTGCCGTCCATTAACGCCGGTAAAATGCAGAACAAAGGAGTAGAACTGGCTATTAATACGAACAACCTGACGGGTAAAGCCCTCACCTGGACCACCGACTTCAACATCTCTTACAATGTAAACAAAGTGATAAGCCTGAACGATTCGATCCCGATGACCAGCGGAAGTATCGGGTTTAATTACAACCTGGCCCGTATCCAGAACAACATGCCGATAAACTACTTCTACGGCTTCAGGACAAACGGCATTTTCCAGACGGAAGAAGAAGTGGATGCTTATGCGACGCAGGTTTCAGGCGCTGATCCGTTCAACCGTACTTCCCCAGGCGATATCCGGTTTGCAGACCTGGACGAGGATGGCGTGATTACCGATGCCGACCGTACCTTCCTCGGCAATCCGAATTCGAAATTCATCTTCGCCCTTAACAACAGCTTTAAGTACAAGGGCATCGACCTGGCTGTCTTTATGCAGGGTATTTCCGGAAACAAGATTTTCAACGCCAACCGCATCTGGACAGAAGGCATGGCCGTGGCCCAGAACCAGAGCATCGAAACGCTAAACCGCTGGAATGGCGAAGGCACCAGCAACAGCATGCCGCGTGCGGTCTTCAACGACCCGAACAAGAACACCCGTGTTTCGGACCGTTACATCGAGGATGGTTCTTACCTGCGCATCAAAAACCTGACGCTGGGCTATACCTTCCCGAGCCAGTTAACAGAGCGTATCAAGATGGCTTCTGCCCGGGTATATTTCTCGGCCCAGAACCTGCACACCTTCACCAACTACAGCGGCATAGACCCGGAAGTACCCGGAAACGGCATCGACTTTAACGTGTACCCCGTGACGAGAACCCTGAGCGTGGGCGTGAACATTGGATTTTAATTTTTATTGAAGACACAGATATGAAACTGACAAAATATTTTCTGGCAGTACTCTTAGTAGGTGCACTAACCAGTTGCGGAGATGACTTCTTAGACAAAGCTCCTAAAGATTCGATTAACACCTCCAACTTTTTTGCAACCGAAGCCGATGCGATTGCCGCTATAAACGGCGCTTACCAGCCCCTGCAGTGGCCCAAGCTCTACAACATGCGTATCTGGACCACCGATATTATGGCCGGAAACAGCATAGTAGGTGCCGGTGGGGGAGACGACGGACGCGAAACGCAGGACATGGCCAATTTCGTGACCGCTACCGATAATCCCGGCGTACTCGATCTCTGGCGCGGTCCCTGGCCCGGCATCCTCAGGGCTAACCTGGTGTTGCAGAAGGTGCCAGCCATGAACATAAACGAAGACCTGAAAAACAGGATAATCGGTGAGGCCAAATTCCTAAGAGCGCATTATTATTTTCTGCTCGTTCGCTTGTTTGGGGATGTGCCGATTTATACGGAGCCGCAGGATATAAACGGCGACATTCGCCCGGCAAGAAGACCTGCTGCTGATGTGTACCAGCTCATTATTGAAGATTTAACGGACGCAAAGGACCTGTTGCCACGAAAAGAAGAGTATAGCGGGGCCAATATAGGACGTGCCTCTAAGGGTGCGGCTGCCGGCATGCTGGCGAAAGTTTACCTGACGCTGGGCCAGTGGCAGAAAACTGTGGACATGGCCAACGAGGTGGAAGCCTTAGGCTATGCGCTGAACGAGCGATACGAGCAGAACTTCGATCCGATGCAGGAGAACTCCGTGGAGTCGCTGTTCGAGGTGCAGTACCAGGGCAAAACCAGCTTCGACTTCTGGGGCAACGACAACCAGGCCTCCTGGGTGAGTACTTTCACCGGGCCACGTAACGCCAACATGGTAGCCGGCGGTTATGGCTGGAACCAGCCAACGCAGGAATTCGTGAACGCCTACGAGCCGGGTGACGCCCGCAAAGAGGCCACCGTGCTGTACGAAGGCGGTCCGGCTTTCGACGGACAAGAATACCGCAGCTCTTACTCCGCCACGGGCTACAACCTGCGCAAGTTCCTGGTAGCCAAAACCGTTTCGCCGGCATACGATACCAACCCGCTCAACTTCCCGATACTGCGTTATGCGGATGTGCTGCTCATGAAAGCGGAAGCGCTGAATGAACTGGGCAGAACCGAAGAGGCGGAGGAGCCGCTGAACAAAGTGCGTGAGCGAGCCAACCTGGCGCCTGTCGATAATTTGTCGCAGGGCGAGTTCCGCGAAAAAGTGCTGCACGAACGGCGTATGGAACTGGCCTTCGAGGGCCACCGCTGGTTCGACCTGATTCGGGTAAACGACGGCCAGTACGGCATCGATTTCCTGCGCTCGATAGGTAAAACCAATGCTTCGGCCAAGCACCTGCTCTTCCCGATTCCGCAGAAAGAACGCGATACCAACCCGAACCTGTCGCAGAATACAGGCTATTAGCAGGTTTCTGCAGCTGTTACCATTGCCTCAGCTCCTGGCTAATGTCAGCTGAATCAGCAGAAGTGAACAGGATTTTTAGCTGCTTTTGAGGTGCAGTGGCCATGGTGGCTGGTGCAGCAAAGTTCATTTATCAAAAAGTATAAAAGGTAATTCATGAAATCATATGAAAAATAACGTACTCAATTCTTCCATAGTGATGGGGCTGCTCCGGAAGAGCATTTCGTCAGGCTCCGTGCTCCTGCTGCTTTTCGCCTCCTTATTCCTGGCCTCCTGCGACCCGGAGGAAGAAGCGGTGATGCCTGTCAAGGCCTCTACCCCGGTGCTTTCTGCCTCGTCGGATGCGCTGGTGCTGAACCAGAAAAATATAAACAAAGCCGGGCTTACCTTTGAGTGGACGCCGGGTACGAATCGAGGCACCAACACCGCCATCGACTACACCCTGCAACTCGATAAGAAAGGAAATAACTTTGCCACTCCTGTCGAATACAAGCTCGGGCGGGCGGTTTATTCCAACAGCCTGTCGGTGGGTGCACTGCACGAGTTGCTGACCACCAGGTTTGGTGTTGCACCAGGAACCGCCGGCGAACTGGAAGCCCGCCTGGTGTCTGCCCCGGCAACTACAGCGCTTGCGCCTGAGTTTTCAAACACCGTAACGGTGTCGATTACCCCCTACATACCGGTTACCCCAACCCTTTACCTGCTCGGCAGCGCCACGCCAAACGGCTGGAATACCGGCAACGCCACCCCGCTGACCGTTAGCAGCACCGACCCTACCGTCTTTACCTACACCGGCCCCTTGTCGGTTGGTGAGTTCAAATTCATTACCACCCTCGGGCAGTTCCTGCCATCCTATAACAAAGGAACTGCAGCCAACCAACTGGTACTGCGTACCGACGACAGCCAGCCGGATGAGAAGTTCAGTATTACAAAGGCTGCCACCTACAAGGTAACCGTTAATTTAGCCGACCTTTCGGTTGCCATTGCAGAACAGGCCGGTCCTCCGTACAGCAGGCTTTGGGTGGTAGGCGATGCCGCGCCAACTGGCTGGGACCTGGACAATGCCGCTGAAATGACAAAAAGTGCTTCCGACCCCTTTGTGTTTACCTTTACAGATTACCTAAAGGCAGGAGAACTGAAAATAGCAACCGCCAAAGACTGGGGCGCCCCGTTCTACAGGCCGACGGTGGCAGATGCACCCACCACCAGTACTGCTGTGCAGGTATCGGCTGGCGACCCGGATTACAAATGGAAAATTGCCCAGGCCGGCGTTTACAAAGTTACCCTGAACCTGCGCACCATGACCATTGCCTTTGCCCCGGTAGAGTTGTACCTGGTTGGCGATGCCGGCCCCAATGGGTGGAACATCGAATCGCCTGCGCCCATGAGCAAAAGCGGCAGTGTGTACACGTACACCGGTCCGCTTACCCCCGGCGAGCTAAAGATTTCCATGTTCAAAGGCGACTGGTGCGGTGGCGACTGGATTAACGCGGCCACTGCCAATCAGGCTATTACGAATGGCAGTTACATCACTACTTCCGGCTGCGAAGGACCCGATAATAAATGGCGTGTAACCGATGCTACAGCCGGCAATTATACAGTTTCGGTAGACCTTGCTGCCAAAACAATGACCATCGTGCGTCAGTAATCTTTATCACTGCTGCAGAACAAGGTGTTTTTTGTCCCCCTTTGAAGCTAATCTTGTAGGGAAAATTTGTCTGCAGCTGCGACCATTGCCTTTGCTCCTAAAAAAGCAAAAACTGCTTCAAGTTTCCAACTTGGAGCTATCATTCCAGCAAGTTTTCAACTTGCGCGGGTAAGAAATCAGGTAAGTTCAGCCACGAAAGCTGAAAGCTTTCAGGATAAAAAGCTCCAAGTTGGAAACTTGAAGCAGGAGTTTTTTCCCTACAAGAATAGTGCTCAACCAATTTGATTCTTAGAAATAGATGCTGACTGCGAAACTGTCCCCTTGAGGGTAGGGGCGTTTCACTCTCCGAGACTATCCCCTTGAGGGGATTATAGGGGTGTAAAGCTCGGTGGTAAAACGTCTGAAATTATGTTCTCAGAGTTTATTCGCAGATGTAAACACCCCTCTTGCTCCCCTCAAGGGGAGAATTTTCTCTAAAGATTAATTTGGTCAAGCAATAGCCTTCAAAGGGGGACTTATTCTGCTACTGTAGTTTTTGTGCGAATGTAAGACTTGTTCAAAATTTGGTATGAGACTACTTTAAAGTTAACCGGCTTTGAAATTTACCTTAAAGCGGAGTAATAATTTTCTTTAACATTTAAACAACAGGCCGTCCTCCGGAGCAAGCCCGGAGGACGGGATAAACCTTTTCCAACATGACGTTCAAACACATCTGTTTTTATTTCTTTATTCTTCTGGTAGGCGCAGGGGCGGGTTGTAAGGAAGAAAGAAACGACTCTTCCCCAACCCCAACCGATGCCCCCGCCAACGCGGCCACACCCGCCTATAGCGATGTAAGCATTGCTACCGATAAAGCAGCCTATCGCCCGGGCGATAACGTAACCTTTACCATCGACTTTGCAAAACTACCCGCAGAGGCAAAAGTACGCTACAAACACCTGAACGAGGTAGTAGGAGAGGAAGCGGTAACGGCTGCCAACTGGACCTGGAAAGCGCCAGCTACCGATTTCAGGGGGTATAGTGTGGAGGTTTTCAGTACCTCCGGGAACACCGAAACCATACACGCCACTACCGCCGTGGATGTTTCTTCGGAATGGAAGAAGTTTCCCCGCTACGGGTTTCTTTCCAAATTCCCGCAGATGAGCGACGAGCAGGTACGTGAAGTTATGGCTAACCTGAACGAACACCACATCAACGGTATTCAGTTCTACGACTGGCACCACAAGCATCACTTGCCCTTACCGGTTACTAACGGAACGCCGGCAAGCAGTTGGAAAGACATCATCAACCGGGACATCTATTTCAACACCGTGCAGCAGTACATCCAGGAGGCGCATGAGCACAATATAAAGGCCATGCAGTACAACCTGGTTTTTGGCGCCTGGGATAATGCCGAAGCGGACGGCGTGAACCGGGAATGGTTTGTTTTTAAAGACAACACGCGCACCAACCGCGATTTCCACCCTTTGCCAACGCCGCCGTTTCTGAGCAACATCTACCTGGTAGACCCATCCAACACGGCATGGCAGCAGTACCTGATAAACGAGAACAGCAAAGTATACCAGCAGCTTGATTTCGATGGGTTTCACATGGACCAGCTGGGTGACAGGGGAACTACGTTCAAATATGACGGCACTAATTTAAACCTGGCGCAAACCTACAAGCCATTTATTAATGCCGTAAAGTCGGCTACGCCGGCGAAGTATGCCGTAATGAATGCCGTGAACCAGTACGGGCAGCAGGGGATAGCGGAGTCGGCTTCCGATTTCCTGTATTCCGAAGTGTGGGGACCTTTTGACACCTACAACGACCTGGCCAACGTCATCAAGCAAAACAACGCCCTCAGCAACAACACCAAAAACACGGTACTGGCCGCCTACATGAATTACGACCTGTCCAACAACACGGGCTTCTTCAACACTCCTGCCGTACTGATGACCAATGCCGTAATCTTTGCACATGGCGGGGCGCACCTGGAACTGGGCGAGCACATGCTGTCGAAGGAGTATTTTCCGCATAACAACCTGCAGATGAAGCAGGACCTGAAAACCGCGATGCAGGAATACTACGACTTCCTGGTTGCCTATGAAAACCTGCTGCGCGACGGCGGTACGTTCAACAACATAGCCTTAACCTCCATCGACAAAAAGCTAAAACCGGCCAACTGGCCTGCCGCTACAGGCTCGGTGGCCACGCTGGGCAAAACAATAGGCAACAGCCAGGTGATTCACCTCATCAACTTCAACAACGCCAAAACCCAGAACTGGCGCGATAACAGCGGCATCCAGGCGGCGCCGCTTCAGGTAAAAGATGCCAAACTTGCTTTTACAGCCAACGGTACCGTAAAAAAAGTCTGGACCGCCACGCCCGATATCATCGGCGGGGCTTCCCGGGCCCTGAACTTTACCCAGCATGGCAACCAGGTAAGCTTTACCCTGCCCGAACTAAACTACTGGAGCATGGTGGTGGTGGAGTATTAAAATACTTTTCTCACTTTCAGCTTCGTCGGGGAAATAACCCCACTTCATTTTAGTAGCATCCACCGGACTTCCTGCGAGTTCGGTGGATTTTTTGCTTCCGCCATTTTTATGGAAGTACAGCAGAGGCTGTGGTGGCAGGAGCAGTAGGGTAAAATCAGTCAATAGAAGCGCAATAGTTTGCCTCTGAACTATCTGCTGCGCCAGCCACCACAGCCTCTGCTCCCTCCAATTCCTTGCTGACCTTGTAGGGGAAAAAAAACTCCTGCTTCAAGTTTCCAACTTGGAGCTTTTTATCCTGAAAGCTTTCAGCTTTCGTGGCTGAACTTACCTGATTTTATACCCACGCAAGTTGAAAACTTGCTGGAATGATAGCTCCAAGTTGGAAACCTGAAGCAGTTTTTTTGCTTTTGTAGGAGCAAAGGCAATGGTCGCAGCTACAGATAAATTTCCCTACAACATTAGATTCCTTGGCAGGAGGAAACATCGCAGCAGGAGGTGTTATTTTCTTCCGGAAGCGCAGCCTTATTACCCTGCATTGCCTACCTTCGGCAAACAAATCCGGGTTAAAAAAGTAAACCTGCCTTATGAAATCAGAAAAAGAAAAAATGCTCGCCGGCGAGCTCTACGACCCGCTGGACCAGCAGCTCTCGGAAGACAGGCTGCGCACCCGCCTGCTCCTCAAAGAACTAAACGACACCCGCGAAGACCAGCCGGAAGAGCGCACGCGCATCCTGCAACAGCTTATTCCCAATGCCGGCGATGGTCTGTGGCTGCAGCCGCCTTTTTACTGCGACTACGGCTACAACCTGGCGATAGGGGAGCGGGTGTTCTTCAACTTCAACTGCGTGGTGCTCGACGTGATGCAGGTAACCATCGGGAGCCGGACGCTGTTCGGGCCCAACGTGCAGCTCTACACAGCCACCCATCCCATGAACCCTGTCGAGCGGGCTTCCGGGCTGGAATATGCCAAACCCATTACCATTGGAGAAGACGTTTGGATTGGCGGCAGTGTGGTGGTTTGTCCCGGTGTTAGCATCGGCGACCGTGCCGTGATTGGAGCAGGCAGCGTGGTTACCAAAGATATTCCTGCCGGTGTGTTTGCAGCCGGTAATCCGTGCCGGGTTATCAGGCAACTGAATGCCCCTGCCTGAACGCCAACAGCTGCAGCGCCGCTCGTAATTTTTGTAAAAGTGATTACTGGTACCAGGCCTTTTTGCAAGGGAAGCCTCGGAGGCTTCCCTTTTTTTGTTGCTTCCGGGGCAGTTTATCCCTATAACAGGGTTATATTTTTATGCAGGTTCAATTTTTGTAACTAATTGATAATAAGCAACTTGCCTGTATTTACATGAAGCTTTTTTCTATATTTCAGGTTTACAAATTGCTGTTTTTTGCTGAGCCCGGCAATTTTGCAATACCTACTAACAATCGTAAGCAACAACGTGCGCCTGCTTTTCCGGTAGCGGCAACAGGCTGTACGCTGCACGCTTAAATGCCGGACTAATTATTTTACCAATATAAACCATGCTCCGAAAAACATTTCTCTTAATTTTTGCCTTCCTGCTCACGTGGCAGGTGTATGCGCAGGTAATTACCTCGCCGGATAAAAACTTTTCGCTCACGTTTCAGCTGAACGACAACGGCGAACCAACCTACCAGTTAACTTATAAAAAGAAGCCGGTGATCAGGCAGAGTAGCTTGGGACTGGAAACAAAAGATGCGGGTTCCCTGGCCAAAGGCTTTACCCTTGCCAACACCGAACAGGCAACCGTCGACGAGTCGTGGAACCCGGTGTGGGGCGAGGTAAAGACCATCCGGAACAACTACAACGAGATGGCAGTAACCCTTAAGCAGGAAGAGCCGAAAAGCCGCACCATGGTTATCCGGTTCCGCCTGTTCAACGACGGGCTCGGCTTCCGGTATGAGTTCCCGGCACAGCCCAATCTGTCCTACTTTGTTATCAAAGAAGAAAAGACGCAGTTTGCCATGACCGGCGACCACACCGCCTACTGGATTCCCGGCGATTATGATACGCAGGAATACGACTATACCACCTCTAAACTATCAGAAATCAGGGGCCTGATGACTGCTTCCATAACAGAGAATGTATCCCAAACCTCGTTTTCGCCAACCGGTGTTCAGACATCCCTGATGATGAAAACGGACGATGGCCTCTACATCAACCTGCACGAGGCAGCGCTTATCAACTTTCCGGTAATGCACTTAAACCTGGACGATATGAACATGGTGTTCGAGGCCTGGCTGACACCCGATGCAAGAGGAGACAAAGGCTATGTGCAGGCGCCTGCCTCTACGCCCTGGCGCACCGTCATCGTAAGCGACGATGCCCGCGACATCCTGTCCTCCAAAATGACTTACAACCTGAACGAGCCCAGCAAAATAAAAGACACCTCTTGGATAAAGCCAACCAAATACGTGGGTGTATGGTGGGAAATGATTACCGGAAAAAGCTCCTGGGCATATACAGACGATTATCCTGCCGTGCAACTTGGCCAGACCGATTATACTAAAGCAAAGCCAAACGGCAAACACGGCGCCACCACTGCCAACGTGAAGCGGCATATCGATTTTGCAGCTAAGCATGGGTTTGATGCCGTACTGGTAGAAGGCTGGAACCAGGGCTGGGAAGACTGGTTCGGGAATTCCAAAGATTATGTGTTTGACTTCGTGACGCCTTATCCCGATTTCAATGTGCAGGAGGTACGAGACTACGCCAAATCCAAAGGCGTAAAAATGATTATGCACCACGAAACCTCCTCTTCCGTGCGTAACTACGAGCGCCACCTGGACACCGCCTACCAATTCATGAAGGCCAATGGCTACGATGCCGTGAAAAGTGGTTATGTCGGCAACATTCTGCCCCGCGGCGAGAACCACTACAGCCAGTGGATCATCAACCATTACCAGTACGCCCTCGAAAAAGCAGCGGACTACAAAGTTATGGTGAATGCCCACGAAGCTGTGCGCCCTACCGGTATCGCCCGCACCTACCCGAACCTGATCGGCAACGAATCGGCCAGGGGAACCGAATACCAGGCTTTCGGAGGGTCCAAACCAAACCACGTAACCGTGCTGCCCTTCACGCGCCTGATTGGTGGCCCCATGGACTACACTCCGGGTATATTTGAGATGGATTTGCACAATGGCTCCCACGTAAACAGCACGTTGGCAAACCAGCTGGCCCTCTACCTGACCATGTACAGCCCCCTGCAAATGGCCGCCGATTTTCCGGAGAACTACGATAAATTTCCGGATGCCTTCCAGTTCATCAAAGATGTAGCCGTTGATTGGGACGAGAGCAAGTACCTGGAGGCAGAGCCGGGCGCTTACATAACGGTTGCCCGTAAAGCCAAGCATACTGGCCAGTGGTTTTTGGGAAGTGTAGGCGGAAACGAAGCCCGTACCTCCAAAATTAAATTCGACTTCCTGGAGCCAGGCAAAAACTACATCGCTACCATCTATGCCGATGCAAATGATGCCCATTACAAAACAAACCCGCAGGCGTACACCATTCGCAAAGCAGTGGTTACAAACAAATCGAACTTAGCTCAGTTCGTGGCTCCCGGAGGAGGTTATGCCATCAGTTTTACAGAGGCAACCAAAAGCCAGACGAAGGGCATCAAGCGTTTGTAACATAACCCGCCATTACAGATTAAGGCCGGTCGCAGGTCTGCTGCACCAGTCACCACAGCCACTGCTCCGGGAGTAAACCAGAAAGAGCATCCACAAGTCCGTTTCAGGACCTGTGGATGCTCTTTTTTGAATGGTAACCCGGTAGTGGTTTGCTGATAAAAATGCATCTGCCCGAACTGGACCAACCGTTCTAACCCCAACTCTTTTTCTCAGGCCGCTTGCCAAACGGTAAAAACGCTGCATTCAGCAGTTCAGCACGACTGGCAAGGACGATTGCATATACTTAGCTGCTGCAAAGAGTAAAGGGGATACGAGCATCAAAAGCAGCCTTAAAAATGTGTAATAGTGAGTCGCCTGATGATACTCCCGGCACACATCAGCCATTAGGATGAGAGGTGTTGATGTATATCATACGGGCTCCTGTGAAGCTGTTTCATGGTAGCTGCCGCTTGATAATCAGCTTATATTTTGGTAATGCTATTTTATTGATAATTTGTTGATTTAAAGCTATTTGTGATTATAACAGGGATGCTTTTTTCTATATTATGAGTATAATAATTGATGTTGCCTTTGTTGGCTTGTTCCTTTGTATTAATAATAACGGATGTTAGTTCAGGGGAACCTTCTGATGTAAAGCCAGCAAAAAACAGCCTCTGTTCCTAATGCATGTAACCAATTGTTATTCACTTAATTTACTATGTCCTATGATTATTATAGCAGATAGCGGGGCGAATAAGACAGACTGGCGGATAGTCTATGAATCAGGTGCAGTAAAACAAGTTTTTACGGTAGGCATCAACCCCCAGTACCAGGATGTAAACAAACTGTATAACATTGTGTTAGCAGAGCTGCTACCACATATTGGTTCTGAACCAACAGCAGTCATAAAGTACTACAGTGCCGGTAACAGTACCAGCGAACGTAATGAGTTGCTGGAAGATGCCCTGCGTCGGGCGTTTCCGGATAGCGAGGTGCGCGCAGACCATGACATGCTGATGTTCCTGAAGCTTCAGTACCTAAGCACGGAAGCCCTTCACCATTATTTATATCCGAACTTATGACTATCGTTCTTCGTGCCCCTGTTGTGTTATGGTTATATCGTGTACTATGGCTTCGTGGGGTCAAAACCGGTGAAGCGGGTGGCGTCATAACTACTAGCTCACCGAATAAGATTGCTTATCTGAATCAGCAAAAATCAGCATAACCAAAGCTGATGCAGCCAAAACGGAAGTATTAAACTTTTAAGCAGGATTCTGCTTTTTACCTGCTGGTGGAAATGCCTGGAGCTCCTGTGTTATAATAAAAACCATGAAACACCTCAACCTGAAAGCCGCATTCTTCCTGCTGGTGCTGGGCCTCGGCTCCTGCCAGACGCAGCAAACGGTAACCCAGCCAGGCCTAAGCCAGGGCGCTATCTGGCAATCCGAAGCCTATGCCATTTACCCGGACAGGGTGGTGCAGCAGGAGCATGAGGCAAAGGTAATCTCTGCTACCGAAATGGTATCGAATTACCAGAGCCCCGCCAACGAATTTCAAAGCCCGGAGCTGACGTTCAAGTTCAGCATCAATGGCAAAGACAACGAAATGGTTTCCGGCAAAGACCACCGCTTCATCTGCTCTTCGGAGAGTGGCGGCTGTGTGACACCGGTGATCACATTTGGCAAGCAGCACGTGGATACCTCGGTAGTGCCAGCCAACACCTATCTGGCACCCAATACCAATTTCACTGTGAGGCTGGACATGCGCCATGTGCTGCAGGCCTTTGAGCAGAAGGGTTACTACACGACTTTTGATAGCACCAAAATCTACAAAGATGATTTTAAGCAGGTATTTATTGCCGGCAACACGGCTCCGCTGATGTGGGACTTCGATAACCTGGTGAACAAACCGGAACTGGAGCTGAAGGACCCGGACAGGGATGGCATTTACGAAGTGACGCTCACGCTCAACAAACCGGAGGAGAAAAAAGCAACGGCCGGCAACTGGAAACTGACCCACGACCTCTCCGCTTTCCCGCAATACAAATCCGAGTACCCGCTTGTGGACGTGCTCTATAATATGTCGCTGGAAGAAATGCAGCAGGATATCGAAGCAGACAGCACCTTCCGGACAGGCGAAGAATGGGCAGGCGTCTGGACACGCGATATCAGCTACAGCATCATCCTGGGCATGGCCACACTGCAGCCGAAGGTGTCGCAGTACAGCCTGATGCGCAAGGTGCAGAACGGCCGCATCATCCAGGATACCGGCACCGGCGGCGCTTACCCTGTTTCCACCGACCGCATCGTATGGGCCGATGCCGCCTGGGAAATCTACAAAGTAACCGGCGATAAAAAATGGCTGCAGCAGTCCTACGACATCATCCGCAACTCCGTGGAAGACGACCTGAAAAACGCCTACGATCGTGAAACCGGGCTCGTGAAAGGAGAATCCTCTTTCCTCGACTGGCGGGAGCAGACCTACCCGAAGTGGATGCAGCCCGTAGATATTTATGAATCGGAGTGTCTGGGCACCAATGCCGTGCATTACCGCGCCAACATAGTGCTGGCGGAAATGGCGAAGCTGCTGAACGACGAAAAAGCCGCTGCTAAATACCTGGATATTGCCGGGGTGATTAAAGATGGCATGAACGAGCACTTGTGGATGGCCGATAAAGGCTACTACGGGCAATACCTGTACGGTCGCAATTTTAAAGTACTGTCGCCACGCTCGGAGGCGCTGGGGGAGGCGCTGGCAGTGCTCTATGGTATAACCGATGAGGCGAAGGAGCAACAGGTGGTGATGAATACGCCCGTCAGCACCTACGGCATCCCGAGCATTTTTCCGCACATCCCGAACATTCCGCCATACCACAACAACGGCATCTGGCCTTTTGTGCAGGCGTACTGGTCGCTGGCTGCCGCCAAAGCCGGCAACGAGCAGGCCCTCACCGAAAGCATGAGTGCTATTTACCGGCCTGCTGCGCTGTTCCTGACAAACAAGGAAAACTTCGTAGCCAGCAACGGCGACTTCGCCGGGACACAGATTAATTCCAGCAGGCAGCTCTGGAGTGTAGCCGGAAATATCAGCATGGTGTATAAAGTGCTTTTCGGCATGGACTTTAAGACCAGCAGCCTTGTGCTCAAACCCTTTGTGCCGGAAGCCTGGAAAGGCAAGCGCAGCCTTACCAATTTCAAATACCGCCAGGCGGTGCTCGATATGGAGATGGAGGGCTACGGCAACCAGGTTAAAACAATCACCTTAGATGGAAAACCGTTGGCCAATGCCGAAGTGCCGGGTAACCTGCAGGGGCGGCACCAGGTGAAAATTGTGCTGGCTAGCAACGAGGTGCCGGAGCAGAAATCGAATAAGGTAGAACATACCGTGTCGCCAGCTGCACCGGAGGTAAGCCTGACAGGCAATTCCTTAACCTGGAAGCAGGAGGAAGGGGCTGTCAACTACAAAGTGCTCAAAAATGGCAAAGTAGTTTCTACCTTAAGCAACACCACTTACCCGCTCCCGGGAAATGGCTATGCCGAGTACCAGCTGATAGCAGTAGATGGAGCAGGGGTGGAGTCCTTTGCCAGTGAACCCTTGGTAACACCTACAGCCAGTGTGCAGGTATATGAACTGGAAAAAGCAGCTCCAAAGGCAGCTTTGCCTTACAAAGGCTTTACAGGCACCGGCTTTGTGGAGCTAACGAAGCAAAAGAACACCACCCTTAAAGTTAACATAACAGTACCGGCGCCGGGATTGTATGCCATCGACTTCCGTTACGCCAACGGCAACGGTCCCACCAACACCCAAAACAAATGTGCTATCAGAACACTCCGCGTGAATGATGCCTTTGCCGGTACAGTTGTGCTCCCGCAACGCGGCACCGACGAGTGGTCCAACTGGGGATATTCAAACGCCGTGCAGGTGCCGCTCGAAAAAGGCACACATGCTGTCACCATAGCCTTTGAACCCGCCAACGAAAACATGAACCTGGAAATTAACCAGGCCATGCTCGATAACATGCGGGTGGTACAACTGAACTAGAACCCATGGCACCGGCACCCGCTGGTGCCAAATTCGTTTCATTAACTACGCTGCTTCCACATTACCCCCCTCTTTTTAAAGGTTCTCCCCCCGTTCAGGTGATGGCACCAGCGGTATATTTGTGCTGAAACAGTATCGCCATAGGCGTTTGTATCACAAAAAAAACTACTGCAGCTGCCACCATAGCCACTGCTCCATAGAGTATGTATAAATTTTGCTTGCAAAGGACGGAATTTAAACATGCTCTTAAACGGAACAGTACAAGTGTTAGTGCTATTCGCGTAATTTTGGTAATATTGCAAACAAATCCGGATCAGTATTACGAATGATAAAAGTCATTCCTGCTGAACGTATACTTTTTATAATTTCGTGCTTTGAAATTTTATTTCATCGCAACAATTAGGTATCTTGCTTAACCGATTAAGCTATAGGGGGTTGGGTTAAAAAAGTGTTAAATAATGTAGGTGAAATGATTTTATTTAACCTGTTTCAATATGGTCTTATAGCTTATTACAATCACAAATTATACTAAAACCAATTTTACCATTAATCATGTCTAAGATTAAAGTTGCAATTAACGGATTCGGCCGCATCGGTCGTCTTACCTTCCGGGCGCTGCTGGCCAAGGAAAATGTAGAGGTAGTT
>NZ_QCZK02000044.1 GCF_003347595.2 Botryobacter ruber
ATACAGGAAGGAGATTCCTTGTGGTCCATATCACCAAGTGTATGTAGATTCCCTATAGTTACCTTCCTGCATCTGTCTTTTAAAAGTATATAAAATTTGTACTGTATACGCTTGTGGTAAAGGTATGAGATCCCCTACGGGGATGACAAAGGGAGGAATAGTGCTTAAATACTGGCTGGTATAATCATTACCCTCTTAAAATCTTCTGCAGCTGCCTCCATAGCCTCTGCTTTTGTTTTGTATAAAAAAAGGCGGACTTTGCAGCCCGCCTTTTCAAAGGAAGTTATTTTACTTAAACCAGCTTCAGTTTAGAGATGCTCTTGGATGGAAGTTCTGACTCACCCATCAGGTAAATGTCCATGGCACGGGCTGCTTCGCGTCCGTCGGAGATAGACCAAACTACCAAAGACTGACCGCGGTAGCAGTCGCCGGCGGCGAAGATACCTGGTACGCTTGTCTGCCAATCTGTTACTTTAAAGTTACCTCTGTTGTCGAGTTCAAAATCAAAGTTGGCCTGGAAGGCATCATGTACCGGACGCATGTAACCAATGGCGATCAGGGCCAGGTCGCATGGCAGTATCTTTTCGCTGTTTGGCTTTTCGGTGTATTCCAGTGAATTTTTCCACTCCAGTTCCACTACTTTCAGACCTTTTACAAAGCCGTTCTCGTCAGCGATAAACTCTTTGTTCAGCCAGCCCCAGCTACGCTCACAGCCTTCCTCATGCGAAGAAGAAGAGGAGAACGTGGCAGGCCATTCTGGCCATGGGTTGTTCGGGCTGCGCTCCGTAGACGGCATGTTGCGGTACTGCAGCTGCGTAACAGACTTGGCGAACTGACGGTTGGCTGTACCAACACAGTCAGAGCCAGTGTCACCACCGCCGATTACCAGCACATGCTTGTCGCGGGCATCAATGTCGTCAGCATCATCAATAGTTTCGCCTGCTACCTTGCGGTTCTGCAGTGTCAGGTAATCCATGGCAAATTCAATACCTTTCAGGTGGTTACCCGGAATGGTAAGTTCACGTGGCTTGCTGGAGCCGATGCAAAGCAGTACGGCATCATATTTCCGGTGCAGCTTTTTCAGCGTCACCTCTTTGCCAATTTCTACATTGTATTCAAAACGGATACCTTCTTTTTCCAGGATTTCTACGCGGCGTTCGATTACCCACTTCTCCAGTTTGAAATCCGGAATACCGTAACGCAGCAGACCACCCGCTTTGTCGTCTTTTTCGTACACCGTTACCAGGTGTCCTGCCTGGTTCAGCTGAGCCGCAGCGGCAAGACCTGCAGGTCCTGATCCTACTACAGCTACTTTTTTTCCTGTTCTTTTCTTCGGCGGGTTCGGTTTTACAAGACCCAGCTCAAAAGATTTCTCGGCAATAGATTTCTCGATGTGCTCGATCGTTACAGCCGGCTTGTTGATGGACAGCACGCAGCTTGCCTCGCAGGGAGCAGGGCAGATACGGCCGGTAAATTCTGGGAAATTATTGGTGCTGTACAGGATGCTGGCAGCAAGCTCCCATTCGCCCTCGTACACGGCATCGTTAAAATCCGGAATCATGTTGCCCAGCGGACAGCCATTGTGGCAGAAAGGAACACCGCAGTCCATGCAGCGCGCTGCCTGCTGACGTGTTTTTGCTTCCGGGAACTCTAAATATATTTCGTTTGAATCGTGTATTCTTTCTTTCGGATCGCGATATGCAGGTAACTCACGACCGTATATTAAAAAACCATCTAACTTACCCATCAGGCTAATACGTTTAATGTTTCATTCTTTTTTACTTGCATGGCCAGTTTCAGGTCATGTGGCATCACTTTCACAAAAGCAGCTTTGTTTTCGTTCCAGTTAACCAGTATTTCCTGCGCCAATACGCTACCTGTATAAGCATAGTGCTCATTCAGTTTCTGCTCTATCCAGGCCAGATCTTCTTCTTCAGGTTGCTCCAGGTCTACCATTTCGGTATTGCACTGGCCTGCGAATAAGCTTTTGGTATCGTAAATGTAGGCCATACCGCCACTCATACCGGCACCGAAGTTTTTACCAACTTCACCCAGGATCAGCACTTTACCGCCAGTCATGTACTCACAGCCGTGGTCACCGATGCCCTCTACAACGGCCTCGGCACCTGAATTACGCACGCAGAAGCGTTCGCCGGCCATACCGTTGATGAAAGCCTGACCGGAAGTCGCGCCATACAGGGCCACGTTACCGGTAATGATGTGCTCATGCGCTTTGTAAGTACTTTCCTTGAACGGCTGCAGGATAAGCTTACCGCCTGAAAGGCCTTTGCCCAGGTAGTCGTTCGACTCACCTACCAGACGGAAGGTGGCACCCGGCGCCAGGAAGGTACCAAACGACTGACCTGCAGAGCCGTGGAATTCAGCGGTAAAGCTGTTTTCCGGAAGTCCGGCTTTCCCATGCTCTTTCGAAATTTCATAAGAAAGCATAGCGCCAACCGAGCGGTCAATGTTATGGATCTTGTACTGGTTTACACCTTCTTTTCCTTCTTTGAAGTCGCGGATCAGCTGGCGGTCCAGTACATTCTCAATTTCGTGGTCCTGTGAAATCTGGTGGTAAGCACCTACGTTTTTACCAACGGTTTCCTGGTGCAGGATTGGAGACAGGTCCAGGTTGCGCAGTTTCCAGTGGTTCAGGTCGGTACGTACTTTCAGTACATGCGACTGCCCAATCATCTCGTTTATTGTTCTAAAACCAAGCGAGGCCATTACCTGACGCATTTCCTCTGCCATAAAGGTAAAGAAGTTAACCAGGTGATCCGGATCGCCGGTGAACAGCTTGCGCAGTTCAGGGTTCTGCGTGGCAATACCTACAGGGCAGGTGTTTGTATGGCACTTACGCATCATGATACAGCCTTCTACAATCAGGGCAGCTGTGGCAATACCATATTCTTCTGCACCCAGCAAAGTAGCAACAGCCAGGTCGTAACCGGTCATCAGTTTACCGTCTGTCTGCAACACCACACGGCTGCGCAGGTTGTTTTTCATCAGGGTCTGGTGTGCTTCGGCCAGGCCAAGTTCCCAAGGCAAACCAGCGTGGCGGATAGAGCTCAGCGGGCTGGCTCCTGTACCACCGTCGGCACCGGAGATCATGATGGCATCGGCTTTCGCTTTGGCCACACCTGCTGCAATCGTACCTACACCTGCTTCGGCTACCAGTTTCACGTTGATACGTGCGTCCGGGTTTGCATTTTTCAGGTCGTAGATCAGCTGCTTCAGGTCCTCGATCGAGTAAATATCGTGGTGCGGAGGAGGTGAAATAAGACCTACGCCCGGAGTTGAGTGACGCACGCGGGCAATCCAGTGGTCAACTTTATGGCCAGGTAACTGACCACCCTCACCAGGCTTGGCACCCTGCGCTACTTTAATCTGAATTTCATCGGCATTCGCCAGGTAGTGGCTGGTTACCCCGAAACGGCCGGAAGCTACCTGCTTCACAGCTGAGCGCTCGGAGTCGCCGTTTGGTTTTACAATGAAACGTGCTTCGTCTTCGCCACCCTCACCGCTGTTACTCTTACCGCCGATTCTGTTCATGGCGATAGCAAGCGTAGTGTGTGCTTCGTGCGAAATAGAGCCAAATGACATAGCCCCCGTAGCAAAACGCTTCAATATATTTTTGGCTGGTTCAACTTCCTCCAGCGGCACCGACTGGCGCTTGCGGAATTCGAACAGGCTACGCAGCGTGATGTGTGCATCCTGTTGCGCACGTACAGCCTTCGAGTATTCTTTGTACAGCAGGAAGTCGTTCAGGCGGGTAGACTTCTGCAGGTTGTGTATAACCTCTGGCTGCAGTAAGTGAACTTCGCCTCTTCTTTTCCATTGGAAGAAACCGCCGGTTTCCAGCACGCCGTCCAGGTGTCCGGCTTGTTGCGGGAACGCAGCTTCGTGCTTGATCAGGCATTCTTTTTCCAGGTCTTCGAAGTTCAGGCCTTCCAGGCGGCTGAGCGTGCCTTTAAAGCATTTCTGTATTACTTCCTGACCGATACCCAGGATTTCAAAAATCTGTGCTCCCTGGTACGACTGCAGCGTACTGATACCCATCTTCGAGAGGATCTTCAGCAAGCCGTTGCCTACGGCATAGGTGTACTGCTTCACATAGTGTGACAATGGCAACGATGTATCCAGTTTCTCCTGGTCGATCAGGCTCTGGATAGTATCATACACCATGTAAGGATACACGCAGCTGGCGCCAAAACCAATGATCGTGGCATAGTGATGTGTTTCCCAGGCATCTCCGGCTTCTACTACCAGACCGGTTTTGGCGCGAATGCGTTTCTCGATCAGGTGATGGTGAATAGCGCCTACGGCCAGCAGCGATGGAATAGCCGCCTGCTGTGGTCCGATGTTGCGGTTGGAGATAATCAGTATTTTATGTCCTGCTCTGGCTGCTGCTTCGGCGTCGGCACAAATTTCATCCAGTCTTTTCTGTAAGGAGCCCGGTTCTTTCGTAGAGAAAGTAGCATCTATGCGCTTCGGATCATAACCTTCCGCTTTCAGGTTGAAGAGCTTGTGGAAATCTTCGTGGCTCAGTACCGGGTGTGAAATATGGATCTGGCGCGTATGGTAAGGTGTTTCGTCCAGGATGTTCAGCGATTCGCCCAGACGGGTGAACAGCGACATTACCAGTCGCTCCCGGATCGGGTCGATGGGCGGGTTACTTACCTGCGCAAAGTGCTGCTTAAAGTAATAAGAAATATGCTGGCTCTGCTGCGAAAGCACGGCCAGTGGCGTATCAGAACCCATACTTCCTACCGGTTCTTTACCGGTAGTTACCATCGGCTTGATGATCAGTTTCAGGTCTTCGGAGGTATAACCGAACGCTTTCTGCTTCTGACGGAGATCTTCCGGCTTCACCCTTGGCAGCGTTAGCTCAGGCTCAGGGCACAGGTGCAGTTTAATACGGTGCTCCTGTATCCAGTCGAAGTACGGCTTGTCGTTGCAAACAAGCTGCTTTATTTCATCGTCGTCGTAGATTTTGTTCTGCGCAGTATCTGCCAGCAGCATTTTACCTGGCTGCAGACGACCACGCTTGATAACGTCGGCTGGGTCTACGATCAGGGCGCCTGTTTCAGAAGCCATAATCAGACGGCCGGACTTGGTGATGCAGTAACGCACCGGGCGCAGGCCGTTTCGGTCGAGGGTAGCACCAATCTGGGTACCATCTGTAAAGAACAGGGCAGCAGGACCATCCCAAGGCTCCATCAAAGAAGCATGGAATTTATAGAAGGCCTTACGGTAGGTATCCATTTGCTGGTTATCCTGCCAGGCTTCCGGTACCAGCATCATCATTACGTGCGGCAACGGACGACCTGCTAAGGTCAGCAGTTCCACCATCGCATCGAGGTTGGCCGAGTCTGAGTTCTCAGGATTGGTAATAGGCAGAAGCCACTTTAATTCTTCTTCCGTAAAGAAAGGAGAAGTCATCAGGGCCTCTTTCGATTTCATTTTGTTCACGTTCCCCTTAATGGTATTGATCTCACCGTTGTGGGCGATGAAACGGAAAGGCTGCGCCAGTTTCCAGTTCGGGAAGGTGTTGGTGGAGAAGCGTGAGTGCACAATGGCCAGCGCCGACTTAAAGTCAGGGTGGTTCAGGTCGTGGTAGTATTTACCCACCTGGTCTGTTTTCAGCTGTCCTTTATATATAATAGTGCGCGAAGAAAGGCTTACCATAAAATAGGTGCCGTTTTCGCCGCTTACACTCTGCTTTACCTCATGCGAGATCAGGCTGCGCAGCACATAGAGCTTGCGCTCCAGGTCTTCGCCCCTGAGGTTGCTGTCGGTAGGCTTAATAAATACCTGTTCAATATATGGTTCAACAGCCTTGGATTCGTGCCCGGGAACCTGTCCGTTTACAGGCACAAGGCGGTAGCCCAGCAATTCAAATCCTAGCTGTCGTACACAAAGATTTACGGCTTTACGGCATTTTTCCCGCACTTCATAAACCTGTGGGAAGAAAATCATACCCACGCCATAGTTGCCTGGTTCAGGCAGGTCGATCGCAAATTCCTGTAGCTCCTTTTTGAAGAACTCATGGGGTAACTGCACACTAATACCCGCACCATCGCCTGTCTCAGGATCGCTGCCGGTGGCGCCACGATGCTCCATATTGGTAAGCATGGTAAGAGCGTCTTTTACAATACTGTGAGACTTCTTGCCATTTAAATTCACCACACACCCAACTCCACAGGAGTCGTGTTCCATTTCAGGCGAGTAGAGGCCTCTTTGTGGATTATCTCTTTGAATCATGTATTAAACTAGTATTGTGATTTTATGCTTTTTTACTGGGAGAACTCAAAATTTAGGGACATAAATTTACAAAACAAAATGACCTAAATTGCCATTAGAACAGTTGTTAGTCTTCTTTTTTGTAAAAATAGCAAAAAAAATGATAAAAATTTCGCTTGTCGCTAAATGCAAGGTTTTAAAAAAAGTTATTATTAAGAATTTATTAAATTTCTGAAGCAGAAATATTTTAAAAAATTTTTAACAAACTTTTAAAAAAGTAGTCGATTTAATAAGAAGCACCAATACTTTTTAAAACTAAAGAAATAAAAGTGAGCTCCTGTTACAAAGTTTAAACCTTGTTAAATTCCGTAGTTCCACTGCTGTATAGACAGGTTTTTTTTTGTGAAAGTTCATTTCCCCTAAAATTTGACCTGTCCGAACGGCGGAGCAACCTACAAAGATACAAGTATTTCCGGTATTACAGAAATGGGCGCTGAGAAACAGCCGGAGCGGGGGGAGGGAGTGGGGTGGTCGTGCATCGCACCTGTTTATTTATCATCGCTTACGAGCAGTGAATGTGGTGGCAGGGGCAGCAAAACTCAAACAGCAAAAGAAGCTTCGAAGCAGGCAGGTAGAATTGATTTCGTAGAATGGCTGGCACTCCGGAAAATAGCTCTGCACCTGCCACCACTCCCGCTGCTCCTTCATTTTTAACATGCAGGTGCTGGAACATCAGCCCGGCAAGCAAAGCCAGTGCGTTGACTTTACTTTCCGGGCTGATGATATCAGCTTTTTTCTTCAGAAGCGTATACTGCCACACTGAGCGGCGGAATTTCCTGTGCTGCTGCGGCCTTTACCTTATCGGGCATCAGTTTCCGGATGGTGCTCTTTTTGGGTAACCAGTTTTCTTCTTTAGAGTCCAGGATCTTCTGCCAGTTCACATCCCACTCCGGAAAGGTATAGCTGATGCGCTTCTGGGAGAGGTTAAAGAGGCAGATCAGGTGCTGGTCTTCGTTTTCGCTGCGCCTGATGAGCACAAAGCCTTTTTGCCCGAGCGTGTGTACCTGCACCGCATCTTTATTGAAGTTCTGCAGCACCGGATTGGAGCGCCGCAACCGGATCAGTTCCCGGTACCATTTCAGCATGATGCAGTACTTTCCTTTTTTTCGCTTTTCCCAGGCCAGTTTCGAATTGTTAAATGTTTCTTCGGCCTGCGGATCGGGCGGGTCGGTTGGCCAGTTAAATTTGGAAAACTCTCTTTTCCGGCCTTCCTGCACCGATTTGATCAGGTTTTCGTCGGAATGGCTTACAAAATAATAGAAGGGCGCATCTTCGGCATATTCTTCGCCCATAAAAAGCATGGGTACATAGGGTGCCAACAGTATAGCTGCTGCACCAATTTTCAGCTGCTCAAAGTTTACCAGCGACGATAACCGCACGCTGCCGACGTGGTTGCCTACCTGGTCGTGGTTCTGTGTGAACACGATAAACTTATCGCCGGGAACTCCTGCAGAGGAAGCCCCATGTTTCCGGCACCGGAACGACACGAATTCGCCGCTGTGCACAAACCCGTCGGTGTAGCCTTTTGCCAGCTGCTCCATCTGCCCGAAATCGGTGTAATATTTTTTGCCTTTGTCGTGCAGCAGCACATACAGGGCATGGTGGAAATCGTCGAGCCATTGCGCATCAAAACCGTAGCCGCCTATTTCCGGCGATTTGGTAACCCGGGGGCTGTTGAAATCGCTTTCTGCGGTCATGTAAAGCGCGCGGCCCAGTTTCTGTTCCAGCAGTTTTATTTTGCCGTAGGTCAGTTCCCAGAAACTGATGGCGCCTTTATCGTACAGGGTGTGGATGGCATCGAGCCGAAGCCCGTCTATGTGGTAATGCTCGAACCAGTGGAGCGGGTTGTTGGAATAATATTCCCGCACGCCATCCGACCAATCGGCGTCGAAATTGATGGCATCGCCCCAGGGGGTGGAGTATTTATCGGTGAAGTAAGGGCCAAACATGCTGAAATAATTGCCTTCCGGCCCCTGGTGGTTATACACCACATCCAGGAACACCGCAATGCCGCGCATGTGGCAGGCATCTACCAGCGCTTTCAGTCCGTCGGGGCCGCCATAGGAGTTTTGAACGGCATAAGGATAGGTGCCATCGTAGCCCCAGTTGCGGCTGCCCGGAAACTGGCTGACAGGCATCAGTTCGATGGCGTTTATGCCGGTTTCGGCCAGTTCGTCGAGCCGCGGGATAATGGCTTTGAAGGTGCCTTCCGGCGTAAAAGTGCCGACGTGAATTTCGTACAGGATCAGGTCTTTGAAAGGCAGGCCGTGCCAGTGCTCGTCGTGCCACACATAAGCGCTGTGGTCCACCACCTGCGACGGCCCGTGTACCCCCTCCGGTTGAAAATGCGAAGCCGGATCCGGAAAATCTTTTTCGCCATCGGGCATAAAATAATACAGGGAGCCGGGCGCGACTTTATCAACTTCTGCCCTGTAAAAGCCCAGTTTATCTTTTTTCATTTTTACCTTCTGCTTCCGGGGCGACACCAGGTGCACATACATGCTGTCTTTTTCGGGTGCCCAAACAGTAAAGGCGCAACGGTTATTACCCCGGTACTCCGCACCTAAAGTATTCATCAATAAGAGTGATTAGTTTTATATAAGGGAATTGATTTTTCTGGCACAGCAAACGCTATTGATGCTGACGGATGCAGTATTGCGCTCCAGCACGTTACTGCTTTGTGAGCGGGACATCCGTCAGCATGTTTGCTGTGTTAAGCTGGCATTAATGCGTAATGTTTCCTTTGAAAATGGCTATGGTTTTTTAGGTCCCCTCTTCCAGTCGTACGATGATGCCTTCATCACCCCCCAGGCTGAAATAGTCTTCCACGGTATTGCCTTCGCGTTCCGGAGCCGTAGCCAGGATGACCGTGCCTTTCAGCGTCATGTTTTTCACCCGGAAATAGCTGGGCCTGTGGGTCAGGTTCAGGACTACCAGCAGGCGCTGCTCGTGGTACTGCCGGATAAAGGCCAGCACCTGCTTGTCGGAATACACCGGCACATAGTCGCCTACGTTCAGGGCTTTTTCTTCGTGCCGGAGCTGGATGAGCCGCCTGTACAGGGTCAGCATCGAATAGGGGTCGTTTTGCTGTACTTTTACATTTTTCCGCCTGTAGTACTCTGGCAGCCGGAGCCAGGGTTTCGCATCTGAGAAACCGGCATTTGTTGCGTCTTCCCACTGCATGGGGGTGCGGGCGGGGTCGCGGCTCAGGTTGAGGTCGGGCATGTTGAGGCCCTGTGGGTCCTGTACTTCATCCGGGGGAATGGGCACATCGCGCATGCCAATCTCATCGCCGTAGTAAATGGTGGGCGTGCCGCGGAGGGTCAGGAGCAGGATGGCTGCAATTCTGGCCTGTGCTTCGCCGACCCGGCTGGTAATGCGGGGCTGGTCGTGGTTGCTCAGTACCCAGTTTGGCCATCCACCGTCGGGCAGGGCGCCTTCGTAAATCGCTATTTCGCTGGCTATGTGCTCCGAGTTCCACGGAATAGACAACAGCAGGAAGTTGAAAGGCAGGTGTGCCCCATCGTTTTCTGAACCATAGTAGGTCATGAGCTTGTGGATGGGGAGGTAAATTTCGCCAATCATCATCCGCTCGTCGTACGAATCGAGCACCCGCCGCATTTCACGCACAATGTCGTGCACCTCGGGCTGGTCGGTTGAAAAAACAGGCATTAACTGCTCGTAGGTAGCCATGTGCGGCTCGTAGTTCGGGTTGGGCGGGTTGTCGCGGAACTGTTCATCCTGCACCATGTGCCACATCACATCTACCCGGAAACCATCTACGCCTTTGTCGAGCCAGTAGCGCATTACGTCGTACATGGCCTCATGCACTTCGGGGTTGCGCCAGTTCAGGTCGGGTTGCTCTTTCAGGAAAGCGTGGAAATAATATTGCTGTGTGGTTTCGTCCCACTCCCAGCCGCTTCCGCCGAAAACGCTCAGCCAGTTGTTTGGGGGTGAGCCGTCGGGTTTGGCATCTTTCCAGATGTACCAGTCGCGTTTGGGATTGTCTTTGGAAGATTTCGATTCAAGAAACCAGGGGTGCTGGTCGGATGTGTGATTCGGTACCAGGTCCAGGATGAGTTTCATGCCGCGGGCGTGCACTTCTTTCAGCAGTTCGTCAAAATCATCCATGTTGCCAAAAAGCGGATGGATGCCTGTGTAATCTGCGATATCATATCCATAATCAGCCATGGGCGACGGATATATAGGTGAAATCCAGACGGCATTGATGCCAAGCCATTTGAGGTAATCCAGTCTTTTAATGATACCTCGCAAATCGCCTACGCCATCGCTGTTGCTGTCCTGGTACGACCTGGGGTAAATCTGGTAAAAAACTCCTTCCTGCCACCACAGGTGTTTTGTCTGTTCTTCTTTCATAGTTTGTTAAGTTTTAGAAGGGCTGTGTAGCACAGCACATAACTACTATATAGGGATGTAGTATGTACGGAGAAAAAGGGCAGGGGATAGTATTTTTCTTGTTTTTACAAGAGTGGAGGTGCAGGCGCTGCACCAGTGGCGGATGCGGTGCTTACTTTTAACTGTTTTCGGCAGCAGGAGAGGCTTTGGAGGGAGCTGCAGTTAACCTGGAAACGGAGGTTTTATTTCAGCGCAACTTCCGTCGGCTCGGGCTAGCAATACTAACTGCCGTTGCACACAGTTGTACAGCAGAAGGAAAAGTCCCTGCCATCGAAAGAGGACAATAAATCGCTTGCGAAACAGCAGATAATAAAAATGACTTCGGCTGTTACCCGACAATCTGGTCCATTACCCAGGCGGTGCGTGCTGCCGAAATGCCGGTGCTGGGGCAGGTGCCGTGGCCGGTGAGGTCGTCTACTACCGTCTGGATGAGGGGTTGCTGCACGTGAGCCGGCGGGGGCAGCAGGAATTCCTGCACGCCGTCTGCTGTGTACAGTTTTACAGGATCGTTGCTAAAAGTGGGGTAGGTGATCTTGCCCCGGCTTCCGATAATGGTTGTTTCGTCAGTTTGCTGTTCTGCTGCTACACTAAAGCACCAGGTACCACTGCCCAGCACGCCACTTTCGAACCGGAACTGCGCTGTCACAATATCTTCGGCAGGATATAAGCCGGCCTGGTTTTCTTTCTGACCGGAGGCTGCCGTAATCGGTCCCAGGAAGTAATCGAGCAGGTCGAGCTGGTGGGCGGCCAGATCAAAAAACAAACCGCCGCCTGCAATTTCGGGCTGAACGCGCCAGGGCAGGTTCTGCTGGTCGAGCTCAGGGTGTGGTGGCTGGTAGAGCTGAATGTTTACCAGGCGCACATCGCCGATGGCGCCGGCATCGAGCAGTTCTTTTACTTTCAGGAAAGCAGGAAGGCAGCGGCGGTAATAGGCAACATACAGCGGCACCTGTGCCTGCTGGCAGGCTTCCAGCATCTGGCGGCTCTGGGCGTAATTCAGTGCCATGGGTTTTTCCACATAAACCGGTTTGCCTGCCGCAGCAACGGCCATCGCATAGTAGGCATGCGAATCGGGGGGAGTGGCAATGTACACGGCATCCACTTCCGGGTCCAGGATGAGGTCCTGGGCTTTGCTGTGCCACTTGGGCACGCCGTGCCGTTGGGCGTAGTCGCGGGCTTTTTCGCTGTTGCGGCGCATCACCGCTACCAGCCGGGAGTTGCTGCACTTGTTAAAGGCAGGGCCGCTTTTAATTTCGGTTACGTCGCCGCAGCCAATAATGCCCCATCGTACTTCCTGCATGCCTGTGGTTAGTGTGATGTTTAATTTTTACCTGTTGTGCCTCCGCCAGACCGGAGCGCGTAGCAAAGGTGGTAAATATTTTCTTTTTGTGCCCAAAAAAAGTCTGCTGCTGCTGCCTCCATAGCCTCAGTTCCTGCTCCCGACCTGGGGTTACCGGGTTGCTTATTGGCCTATAATTTTGATGAGTGTTCCCTGCTGCAGCTGGTCGGTGAGTTGCATGCCATTTAACATGGCCAGTTCTTCGAGCCTGTTGTCGGGCATGTTGTTGGCCCGGAGTGCCTGTGCCAGCGTACTGTTTCGTGCTACCGTTACGATTCTGATGCGTTCGGCCTGTTTGTTGAGTTTGGAGGCATCGGTTAAGTTCTGGAAGCTTTGCATGGAGTTGGTAAACAAAGGCATGTAGGAATTAAAATCGTTGACGGCAGTTACGCCTACCAGGTTGTAGATGTAGTTGCCGTGCTGAATAAAGTACAGGAGTGCTCGTATCTGCTGCTGTTGCTGTTGCTGTTGCTGTTGCTGCTGCTGCTGCTGCTGCGGATCTGCTACCACGGCCAGGGCAGGCAGGCCATTTACGGTCACGCTTTTAGAGTCTACAGCCTGCAGCCCGTAGTTCTGCAGCGACTGCTGGGCAGCAGCCTGCAACGATTCTCCTTTTGCCAGCATCAGCACCATCATGGCTTTGCCATCTTTGGAAGCCATCTGGAACTGCGAGGGGCTGTTCTGGTGCTGCCAGTTGGCAGGAATCTGGAACTGAAACCGGAGCTCCGGGTGGTAAAAAATGCTGTTCTCTACAAAGCCTTGCCTGGGGTCTTCGCCATACACGAGGCCATCGATCATTTTAAGATAGGAGTTCCGGTTTACCTGCGGATTGTTCAGGTTCGTTTTCTGCTTCCACTCTGCCGCCAGCTGGTGCACAGTTTCGTAGCGGTCTTCGGGGTTCGGGTGGGTAGACAGGAAGTCCGGAAGCGCCGCGTTTCCGCTGCTTTGCTGCTCCCGCTGCAGCGTGATAAAGAAATCGGCCATTTCTTTGGCATCGTACCCAATCTTAGTGGAGTATTCCACGCCCAGCCTGTCGGATTCCCGTTCATCGTCGCGCCCGAATTTCAGGAAGAGCAGGCCCAGCCCCTGCGAAGCGGCCTCACCAAACTGCGCCAGCTCCGGCGATATCACCATGGTGGCGATCAATCCCACCTGTGCCAGTATGGATTTGCTTTGCTGCTGTGCCGAGTGGCGGGCGGTAATGTGCCCGATCTCGTGGCCCAGCACCCCGGCAAACTGCGCTTCGTTGTTAAAGTGCGCCATAATGCCCCGCGTAAAGTAAACATAGCCGCCCGGCACGGCAAAGGCGTTTATCACCGGGGAGTCTACAATTTTAAACTCGTATTTCAGGTTGCTGCGGTGCGAGATAGCCGCCATTTGCTGGCCCTTCTCGCTGATGAAGCGTTGCAGGGCCGGGTCCTGGTATAACCCGTACTGGGCTACAATCTCCGGGTCGGCCTGCTGCCCCATGGCAATTTCCTGTTCTTCAGACATAAATATAATGTCCTTTTTACCGGTTACCGGATTGGTCGCGCAGGAGTTGAAAAGGAGCACAACAGCCACTATAAAGCTGGAGAGGATGCTTTTTTCCATCATATTATCAGTTAATTTTAAAGCTAAGGAGTATTATGCATTATTCAGATGCAACGGTAATGCAGGTGAATGGTTGCGAAAGCAGTGTTGAGCTGTCTGCACCTGTCACCACAGCCACTGCTGCGCTTAGTTGCCTGAGCTGCAGCAGGAATGGAGGCAATGGCAGCAAAGTAATATTTTTCGGCCTTTCGTGCTGTGCCGCCTGATTATTTGGGATATTTTGTATGCTGCCGCAGCCACCACTCCCTTACCTGCCGGTGCGCCAATGCTTTACCCTTTGTGGGCTCTGCCGTATACTATAACATTTTATATCTGGTAAGACGTATACTGTTGTGTTTATTGCACTCTGTCCGGCGGATTGTACAGTTACTTGCGCTGTTCCGGTTACCGCTGGTCATAAATAAGTTTTTAATTAAAGTCGGACACATGAAAAAAATAATTTAAGTTTGGTCCGAATTTTGAAATATTCAAAAAAGGAAATTTAATATTCAGGATGATGTATAAAAAAGTAATTACCGTTTTGATGGCTGTCGTGATGCTGGCAGCCTGTACTACCGTGCCAATTACAGGTCGCAGGCAGCTGAGCCTGGTGTCGGATGCGCAGATGATGGCGCTCAGTTACGATGCTTATGACCAGTTTTTAAAAGAACACAAACTCTCGAACGATGCCCAGGCTACTGCCATGGTAAAAAGAGTAGGCCAACGTATTCAGGGTGCCGTGGAGCGGTATATGGCCCAGAATAATATGTCGGGTGAGCTCGAAGGCTACCAGTGGGAATTTAACCTGATCCAGGATCCACAGGTAAATGCCTGGGCGATGGCCGGCGGTAAAACCGTCGTATATACCGGCCTGCTGCCCGTAGCGCAGAACGAAACCGGACTGGCCGTGGTAATGGGCCACGAGATTGCCCACGCTATTGCCAAACACAGCAGCGAACGCATGAGCCAGCAGCTGGTGCAGCAGTACGGCGGACAAACCCTCTCTGCGTTGGCCGGCTCGCAGCCGCAGGCAGCCCAGGCCCTGATCAATACCATTTATGGCGTTGGTTCCGGTTTAGGCATGTTAAAGTATGGCCGTACGCAGGAGTCGGAGGCCGACCGCCTGGGGCTGATCTTTATGGCCATGGCTGGTTATAATCCGCAGGAAGCTATCCCGTTCTGGCAGCGCATGCAGGCCAAGGCCGAAGGACCGGGAACGCCTGAATTCCTGTCAACGCACCCAAGCCCCGACACCCGTATCAGCGACTTGCAGCGCTGGATGCCGGAGGCCATGAAGTATTACAAAGCCCGCTAATTCCGGGAAGCGAATTTCTCTCATCTAAAGCGACAAACTTAATAACAACCAAATGACCATTAAGCTGCTTTCAACCTGCTTCAGCACTACGAATGGTGGCAGGAAAGTTTATTTTATCATGTTGCTGCTGCTGTTGCTCTCCAGTGCCTGTGCCCGGCGCGATACGCTCCGGGATGAGAACACGTCAGACCCAGTAGCAGATCCGGGAATGGTGGGAGAATCTACACCGGCGCCACCTGTCTATGACGGGGTGCTGCTGGGCCAGATCGTGTTCGACACCGTGGATTACATTGTGCCGCGGGAGCAGCTGCTGCAGCCCTTTATCCGGGAGTTTGGCGATGGCACGGTGGTGGACCGGGTGATGATCCATAAGGTGCAGGAAGATAAAAAAGTGAAGCCGGCCTATTACCTGGTGGGCATGGGACTGTTCAACGGGTCATCGCGCATCATGGCCCTGGAGCTGGATGTCGCCAAAGACAACAGCCTCTACCTCTCTACCCGGAGCATGAAGTATATCTGCAAGGGAAGTGCCGGTTGCTCGTTCTGCGTGTTTACGTTTAAAGGAAATAAAATTGTGAGCTGCGTGTGCGATTCCGGCTCGTCGCAAAACATCTGTAAGCAGGAGATCAGCGAATCCAATTCGCTGCTGCGAGGGGTAAAGCTGAAACAGAGCCGACAATTGGGAACATATTAAAGCCTCAGAAAACGAAAAAGCGGCTGCCGGTATTTGCTGACAGCCGCTTTTTCGTTTTCTGAAGTTTTGTCTAAGATACGCTGCTGCGCATGTTGCGGAGCCTGATACGTGTCAGGATTTTTTTGGTGTAAAGCGGAAATTCGCCTTTCATCATCCAGTCGTAATAGCTTGGTTCTTTCTGGAGCACTTCCTCTACGGGCACATTGCGGTGCTTGCCGAAGTTGAAAACTTCCTGCCCGGCGTTGTTGTACACGATGCGACCGGATAAGTCGGCTGTTTTCTGAAACGTGAATTTGTGGAGCTGCGCCATGTCGTTCTGCACCGGGTATTCTTCCGCACCTTCTTTGGTTTCGAGGGGCGTGTGCTGGTAACGGTCCAGCTGCGACATCAGGATGTGATAGGTAGCGACAGTGTCGGCCTCGGCACTGTGCGCGTTTTCGAGGCTTTTATCGCAGTAAAATTTATAGGCAGCAGACAGCGTACGCTGTTCCATCAAATGAAACACCCGGCACACATCCACGATATTCCTGTTCTCAATGTCGAAATCCACACCTGCCCGCAGAAACTCTTCGGCCAGCAACGGAATATCAAACCGGATTAAATTATAACCTCCCAGGTCGCAACCTTTCAGGAACTGCTCCAGGTCGCGGGCTACCTGGTTAAAGGTAGGGCAGTCTTTTACATCTTCGTCGTAAATTTTATGAATCAGGCTCGACTCCAGCGGAATAGGAATGGTCGGGTTGATCTTCCGGGTTTTCAGTATCTCTTCGCCATCCGGTTTTATTTTAAGGACACTGATTTCCACAATGCGGTCTTTGCAGATGTCGGTGCCGGTGGTTTCGAGGTCGAAAAAAACGATCGGGCGCTTCAGGTGAAGTTTCATGGGGAAGCTTATTTAGATGGTTTAAGGATGGCCGTGATAAGCTCCTTCAGGTTAATGTTATTGAAGTTACCTGAGCTCATGAGCAGCAGGTTCGTATTGGTCCAGTTCCGGGTTTTCAGGTACTCCAGAAGCGCGTCAGAATCGGTGTAGACTTTCAGGCCGGGTTTTCCGAACTGGGTTTGCACCTCCTCCGGCGTTAGCGGCTGCAGGCGTTTGTGCTCCACCGTTTTCGGGTTGAAATACACAATGGCCTCGTCGGCACTGTCCAGGGTGCTTTCGTACTGGGGCAGAAATTCTTTGTTCAGGCTGCTGAAGGTGTGCAGCTCCAGGCAGGCCACCAACTGGCGTTTCGGGAATTGCGCTTTTAGTGCGGCCGTAGTTGCTTTTACTTTTGAAGGCGAATGGGCAAAGTCGCGGAAAACCGCAGTCTGCTCCTGCTCGCCCAGGTTTTCGAGGCGACGGGCTGCGCCTTTAAAGCTGGCAAGTGCTTCATAAAAGTCGTGCGCTTTTATCCCCAACTTCTTGCAGACCTCCTTAGCAGCGCTGATGTTGCGGAGGTTGTGCTCTCCGAACAGCTGGATAGATACATCGCCTTCTTTTTTGGTATGCAGGATCGTCTGGCCGTTCCGGATAGTATGTTCGTGCACGCCATAGCCGATGTAGGTAACGTCGGGGTTGCGCGGAATGCTGACCAGCTGCGCCTGCTCGTCGTCTTTGTCGTAAATGAGGGTGCCTGCTTTGGGCGTCATCTCGGCAAAAATCCGGAACTGGTCGCGGTACACTTCCGGGTTCGGGAAAACATTCATGTGGTCCCAGCTGATGCCGCTGATCACCCCAATGTGGTGGTGGTAGAGGTGGAACTTCGGAATACGCTTGATCGGGTCGGAAAGGTATTCGTCTCCTTCAATGATGATCACCGGGGCATCGTCGGTTAGTTTTACCATCCGGTCGAAACCTTCTACCTGGGCGCCAACGGCATAATCGAAAAGCCGGTTGTGGTAGCGCAGCACATGCATGATGATGGCCGTGATGGACGTTTTGCCGTGGCTGCCGCCAATGACCACCCGCTGCTTGTCTTTGGACTGCTCGTAGATAAACTCCGGGAAAGAGAAAACCGGGATGTTGAGTTCCTGCGCCCGCTTCAGTTCCGGGTTATCGGCACGGGCGTGCATGCCCAGGATAACGGCATCCGGGTTGGTGTCCAGTTTTTCCGGAAACCAGCCTTCCTGCGCAGGCAGCAAACCGGCAGCGGCGAGCCTGCTTTTGGCCGGTTCGAATATTTCGTCGTCGGAGCCGGTAACTGTCAGCCCCTTGTCGTGTAGCGCCAGTGCCAGGTTGTGCATGATGCTACCCCCGATGGCAATCAGGTGTATGTGCTTGAATTCCTTTCTCTCCATAAGCCTTTCAATACGGTTGGTGCATAAATCAGCAGCCTCACAAATTTATAATTCCAAAGCTAAATAAAAATACCTGTATGCTAATATGTTGATATCTTATACTAAATTGTGGAATACTCGATCGTGATTGTGGATTACTTGGGCGCCAACATTTTTAAATTTGTAAGCTATGGAGGAAATGAAAATGAATGTGCGGACTGCGCCAAACCGGAATGGTTGGGGCAAAAAGGCTCCTGCTGTATCAGAATTAGGGAAAAAACCACCGCAGGCACTGGATCTGGAAGAGGCCGTTTTAGGCGCTCTGATGCTGGAAAAAGATGCCCTGACCACGGTTATCGACATTTTGCGCCCGCAAAGTTTTTACAAAGAGGCGCACCAGCGTATTTTTAAGGCCATCCTGGCGCTGTTTGATAAATCAGAACCGATAGACATCCTGACGGTAACGCATGAGCTGCGGGAGGCCGGGGAACTGGAACTGGCAGGCGGCGCTTTTTATGTAACGCAGCTGACCACGCGCGTCAACTCGGCGGCCAACATCGAGTACCACGCCCGTATCATTACGGAAAACTCAATCAAACGCGACCTGATCTCTATTTCTTCTGAAGTACTTACAAGAGCTTTTGAAGACACCACCGACGTATTCGACCTGCTCGACACAACCGAAGCAAAGCTGTATGAAGTGTCGGAATCGAACATCCGCAAGAACTTCGACGACATGCGCTCGCTCATGCACCAGGCTATTAAAGAACTGGAAGAGAAGCGCAAGCAGACGGATGGTTTAACCGGTGTACCGAGCGGCTTAACGGCGCTGGACCGCGTAACCTCCGGCTGGCAGAAATCGGACCTGATCATTTTGGCGGCTCGTCCTGCGATGGGTAAAACTGCTTTCGTGCTTTCGTGCCTGCGCAATGCCGCTGTAGACTTTAAAAAAGGAGTGGCAATTTTCTCGCTTGAGATGTCGTCGCTGCAGCTGGTGAATCGTCTGATTTCGTCGGAGGCGGAGCTGGAGTCGGAGAAGATCAAGAAGGGCAGCCTCGAAGATTACGAGTGGGCGCAGCTCAACCACAAGATTTCAAAACTCACCGAAGCGCCTATTTTTATTGACGATACGCCGGGCCTTTCGATCCGGGAGCTGCGCACCAAGTGCCGCCGCCTCAAGGCCCAGTTTGATATCCAGATGATCATCATCGACTACCTGCAGCTGATGAGCGGCAACGCCGACGGCAAGGGGGGAGGTAACCGGGAGCAGGAAATCGCGTCTATCTCGCGGGCTCTCAAAATGCTGGCTAAGGAGCTGAACGTGCCGGTAATTGCGCTCTCGCAGCTAAGCCGTGCCGTGGAAACCCGCGGTGGCGACAAACGCCCGATGCTTTCCGACTTACGTGAATCCGGTTCCATCGAGCAGGACGCCGACATGGTGCTCTTCCTCTACCGCCCGGAATATTACGGCCTGACG
This sequence comes from Botryobacter ruber, assembly GCF_003347595.2. Lineage (GTDB taxonomy): Bacteria > Bacteroidota > Bacteroidia > Cytophagales > Hymenobacteraceae > Pontibacter > Pontibacter ruber_A. The sequence goes on from NZ_QCZK02000044.1 coordinate 19,376, forward strand.
GAAGACGAAATGGGCAACCCGACAGCCGGGGTTGGCGAGGTAATCATTGCCAAGCACCGGAACGGTTCACTCGAAAACGTGCAGCTCAAGTTCATTGGCAAGTACACCAAGTTCACCAACCTCGATAACGACTTCGGAGGCGACGGTGGCGGCTTCAATGCACTGCCCAACAGCACCTTCGATACCGAAACACCCGGCGCCATTCGCCTGGGCAGCCGCATGAACGATGGCGGGGGCAATAGCGGAGGAGGCTTCCCGGCCTCTAATTTTGACGACGAGCCACCACCGTTTTAAGAAATTTATGATATACGATAGCCACAAAAGCCGCCGCACACCTGCAGCGGCTTTTTTTGTGCAGCAGAGGCTATGGTGGCAGCTGCAGTGCATATTTTTGCAGGCTGGAGATACAACAAAAGGCTGCTTTATATGCAATTTATGCTATCTTAGCAGACGCACATAAACCGAAACAGCTATGACTTATATACCTTCCCCGGAACGCTACCAGCACATGCAATACCGCCGCTGCGGCAACAGCGGTCTGAAACTGCCGGCCATCTCCCTTGGCCTGTGGCACAATTTCGGGTATGTGAATAACTTCGAGAACAGTCGCAACCTGCTTAAAACCGCCTTCGACCACGGTATCACCCATTTCGATTTGGCGAATAATTACGGACCGCCTCCCGGTTCGGCAGAGGAAAACTTCGGCAGAATTCTGAAAATGGATTTCCGGGGCTACCGCGATGAACTGGTTGTTTCTTCCAAAGCCGGCTACACCATGTGGGACGGCCCTTATGGCGACTGGGGTTCCAAAAAATACCTCGTCTCCAGCCTCGACCAAAGCCTAAAGCGGATGCAGCTGGACTATGTCGATATCTTTTACCACCACCGTCCGGACCCCGAAACGCCGCTCGAAGAAACCATGGCCGCCCTCGACCTGCTCGTGCGGCAGGGCAAAGCGCTGTACGTGGGCATCTCCAATTACCGGCCAACCGAGGCGGCAAAAGCATTTGAACTCCTCCGGCAACTGGGCACGCCCTGCCTCATTCATCAACCCAAATATTCCATGTTTGAACGCTGGGTGGAAGATGGTCTGCTGGATTTGCTGGGAAGGGAAGGCGTAGGCTGTATCCCGTTCTCGCCGCTGGCCCAGGGCCTGCTCACCGATAAGTACCTGCAGGGTATCCCCGCCGACTCGCGTGTGATGACCAGTGGTGTGTTCCTGAAGGAAAGCCATCTTACGCCCGAAAAGATAGAGCAGGTTCGCTTACTCAACATCCTGGCGCAGCAGCGCGGGCAGAAACTGGCGCACATGGCCCTGTCGTGGATATTAAAGGATAAACGGGTAACGTCGGTGCTGGTTGGCGCCAGCAAACCTGAACAGATCACGGATGCGCTGGAGAGCCTGAAGAATACCCAGTTCAGCGAAGAGGAGCTGAAAACGATTGATGAGATTCTGGGGTAGGCGGAGCAAAGTTGGCTTCTGCTAACGTATGTCATCGGTACACAGTTTGGAAGCTGGTAAAGAAAAGATTAATCATCCGCTCATTTGAAAAACTTATTCTTTCATGAAACACATTTTACTCACTTTCTTTTTAATTGCTATAGTAGCAGGGCAGGCGGTAGCACAATCTTACAAAGCAGAAATAGCTAAATTTCAGCAGGAAATGAATGATGAATTTTTAAATTCGGAGAAGTCGCCACTCACACCGAGTCAAAAGAAAAAGTTTACCGGGCACAGCTTCTTTCCAATCGATTCCGCTTATCGTGTAGTGGCGAAGTTTGTGAAAGCAGAAGCTTCACAACCTTTCAGGATGAAGACAACCACATCACGTCTGCCGGTATATGAAAAGTACGGAGAGGCTGTTTTCGAACTGGATGGGAAGTTCATTACGTTGGGTATTTACCAGAGCCATCAGCTTAGAGAAACAGAGGAGTACAGAAATTATTTGTTCCTGCCTTTTACAGATTTGACAAACGGGAAAGAAACCTATGGGGGCGGCAGGTACATTGATTTGTCCATACCGGAAGGAGATACTATCGTTATTGATTTCAATAAAGCCTATAGTCCTTCCTGCGCCTATAATTCCAATTACTCCTGTCCTATACCTCCCAAAGAAAATGCGCTGGATATTCCAATTACAGCTGGCACAAAATTTTTGGGCAAATAAATACGATATCGATGGACAACATGCCTTAAACCTCCACCCCCGTCTTCTTACTCGTATTAAATACAAAATCCACTCCACTCATTTTCTTCGCTTTAAACAAATACCGCCAGAAACCTTTGCTGTTCGGTGTGTCCTGGTCCAGTTTGCTGAGGTAGTAGGCCGGAACGCCAGGGTAGGCATGGTGCAGCTCGTGCAGGTTGAAGTTGAACAGGATAAAACGGGCTACGAATGCATTCAACCGCAGGCTGCGCGTGTAGGGCACCTGGCTGCTGTAGCTGATGGGTTTCACCTCCTGACCTGCCGCTACCGGCATATCGATGTGTGAGTGCTGGCTCAGGATGATGAGGTCTGAGAGGGCCATGCTCAGCAAATAAGCCAATCCAAAGCTTTTCAAAATCCAGCCACCCCAGAAGTAAAATGCCAGGCCATAGACCAACAGCAGGAGCGCCTGGTTCAGGTATATCGCGTTTAGTTTCTGCTGTGGGAGGTACCTCTGCAGTTTTTTAGGGCTCCAGTAGTTGCCGAGCCGGTAGCCGATGGTGAAGAGCGGCAGCCCGAGTTTCCAGCAGAGGTTGACCAGTGCCCGCACTGGTTGACTGAATTTTGGCGCGACGGTTCCTTCGGTGGTTGGGTCTTTGTCGCGCCAGCCAGTCCAGCGGTGGTGGAGGTGGTGGATGGGTGCCCAGCTCTCGTAGGGGATGAAGGAGAGGAAACCGAAGAGGTGTCCGAAAAATTTATTCAGACTTTTGCTTTTGAAGTAGCTCAGGTGCCCCGTTTCGTGCAGCAGCACAAAGCACTGGAAAAAGAATACCGCCAGCAGCAGTTGTCCCGCCAGCCAGGACAGCACCCCGTTAAACGCAGTACTTAACCAGGTGCCGGTAAATGCCAGCGCCAGGGGCAGCAGCAGGTGTGCCAGTGCCAGCTGGTTACTGGCAGGCAACGCTTTGAAGTCAGGCTTACGAAGCGACTTCTTTCTGTCGGATACCGTGTGCATCGTTGTATTTCTTGATAAAGCGTTGTCTTACTTCGTTAACATGCTGCCGCAGTTGCAGCACTTCCCAGTTTCGCGTGTCAATCGGCTCCAGCACCTCAACCCGAACTGTTCCTTTCCGGAAACTGAATTGCTCGAGTGGGTTTATTTCTTCCGGCACATGAAAGTACACCGGCACAACAGGCAACCCGCAGGTTAGAGCCAGGTGGTAAATGCCTTTGTTGAATGGCGCAATGCCATGCACAAATTCGTGCACCCCTTCCGAGGAAGCAAACACAGAACAACCTTCTGTTCTTACGCGTCCGGCAGCTGCCTGGAAAAATCTTCTGCGCCGCCTTCGGGATTTTTTCATCGGGATGTAGAGCGTGCCGATAGCCAGGGCCGATATGGTAAGCGGAATAATTTTCCGTGTTTTTTCGGAGAGGAAGAAACGCGTATTCTGCAGGCCCAGTGCCGTGATGATGAGCACATCCAGGTAATAGTTGTGGTTGAAGGTATACAGCACCTGCTCTTTCGGAAAGGCGGACGGTGGTGGTAAAATTAGCTTGATACCGAGCAGCCGCAGAATTAACCTGGAAGAGTTGGCGATGACCACGCTACGGCAGAAATCGGTAAGGAGGCCAAAGGATAGCAGCCGTAGCAGTAGCGCCAGCGTGCCTGACAGGCTCATAAGCGTCATGGCCATGATGCCGTTGTAGATGTCTCTTACTTTTTGCTGCATATAACGGTCTGCATCGAAAGGTTGAGGTATTTCTGGAAGAGCAGCACAGGCGTGAGCAGGAACTGACCTGCAAAGTAGGGCGCCACAATACGGTCGAGGTTCAGGCCTTTGCCAACCAGCCGGAAATAGGTGCCGGTGAAGAGGTAGAAGTAAGGCGGGAATGCCCCATATGGCAGGTATTCTTCCACGGTAAAGCCGTTTTTCTGCAGCAGTTCCAGGAAGGTCTTTTTAGAGTACATGGCTGTATGCTGCGGCGCCTGCACCCCCGGCCACTTATTGCCAAACAGCCGGAAGCTAACGGAGTCGAGGCGGGGCACTTCGATGATGAGTTTGCCATCGTCTTTTAGCACTTGGCGGGCCATCTGCAGCGAGCGGTTCGGGTCGTAGCAGTGCTCCAGGAAATGCCACATCGTTACCAAATCATACGAGGCTTCCGGGATGGGGCTTTCGTAAAACAGGCCCTGGTAAAAGTTGATGCGGTCGAAGCCGGGGTAACTTAAATCTTCTTTAAAATCAACGCCGCTGATGTCGCAGCCATACTTATCCTGCAGGTACAGCAGAAACGTACCGACGGCACAGCCAACGTCCAGCACCTGTGTAGCGCTGCTGATGGATATGTAGTTGCTCACCAGCTTTTCCTTGTCGCGGTCGTGTTTCTGCATGGCCCATTCGTACAGCGGCTTCAGCACACCCCAGTCTTTTTTCTTGCGATGGGCGATGTATTCGCTGTCGTAGAACTCTTTTATCTGGTGCACCGGCAGGCGTGGGTTCTGGTAAACCAGCTCACAGTGCCGGCATTTCACGTACAGGAAGTTACCTTCTTTGCCCGTCAGGTCGTCTTCCCCAACCAGGAACTTATCGTAGTCGGTAGAGCCGCAGTTGTAGCAGCTGACTTCTTCGAAGTTAAACCGTTTCGGGTTATCGAGGGTGCGCAGGTAGGTGCTGGCGTTAAAGTTCATAGGCGGAGATTATTTTCTGATGTTCTTATAAAAACACTGTTGAAACTATACTGATTCTGAAAGGAAAAATTATTGTGACATCTACCAAAATTATAACTTTCGAAAGTTGCTAAAAACGCTGTCAGATGAGTAGTAGTCTAATCCCCCTTGGCGAAGGGGGTAGGGGGATTGGAAGATACTGCAGGTAAACGTTGCTGTTTCCGGGAATTGCTCTCGCTCCAACTTGTCTGCTTTTATTTCTTCTGCCTTCCCGGTCAATCCCCCTGCCCCCTTCTCCAAGGGGGATTGGCGCTCATCCATTAACGTTAAAGAACTAGAATAGCCGGAGCTTATCAACCGAACCATCAGGAAATAAAGCAGCAGGAGGTAAGGCGCATAGGGTATGGCTGCGGTTCTTTTCAGGTGCCGCCACAGCAAAAAGAGTACCGCCAGCGCCACTACCGGCAGATATATTCCCCAGGCAGGATAGGCAAACCACAGGAGCAGATGCGCAGCCACAAAAAGCAAAACGACCTGGAATAGGGACAGCCTGAACTCGGGGTCTGACAGGCTTTCGAAGAGCAGGAAAACCGGCAGCAACGATAAACAACTCAGCGCTTGTGCAGAGGCTATGGTGGCTGGTGCAGAAGCCATATATAGCATCAGAAAACAGAGGAACGGGTACTTGAGCAGGGGCAGCACGAAGCGCCATTGCCCTTTGTGGAACAGGACGTAATAAGCAGCTGCATTAAGCAACAGGAAGCCCAGCAGCAGGAGCCCTGCCTGCAGGTGGTACATCCCCAGCAACAGTAGCAATACTAGGGCATAGCCCAGGCAAAACCGCAGCAACTGCCGGTAAGGAGCATCCAGTGTGTAGATGCGGTTCGTCTTGGCGGCGTCTACCTCTCTGCTGGCTAAATCGTCGAAGAGGCGGAACAGGTACAGGATGGCCAGGAGCAGGACGAACAGGTAAATATGCTGCAGGTGCATAGCTGTTTGACCTACGGCGTGGAGCAGCAGGAACAGGGCCAGCAGCGGGAACTTGACGGGGCTAAACCGCTGCTTCGTATACAGGAGTAGCGACTGCAGCATGTTGGTAGATTTCGCCTTTGTCGGCATCCAATTCAATTTCTTCTCCGTCCGTAATGCGTGTGGTGGCATCGGGTACGCCTACAATGGCCGGTATCCCGAACTCCCGGGCTACAATCGCACCATGCGACAGCATCCCGCCACGCTCCACCACCAGTCCGCTGATGAGCGGGAAGATGCTGGCCCAGCCCGGGTCGGTCTGCCGGGTAACGAGGATGTCGCCTTGCTGTATTTTGTGCAGCTCCATGATGCTCTCCAGCACCCGGGCCCGTCCCCGCACATAACCGCCGCAGGCCGACAGGCCTTTGATGCCGGAGCCATCTGCCGCCGTTACTTTGCGGGCCGGTTGCACCTGCTCGGGTGTCGGATAGGTGCCGGCTCTGGAGCTGAAGTCGTCGGGGTACACCAGTTGGCGGTTCTGCTCAAACTGCGCTTTGCGGGCCTGCACGATGGTTTGCAGCTGCTGCGGGAGCATATCCGAAACGGTGAGGTTTTCCGCTATTTCCTGGTACTTCAGGAAAAAGATGTCCTGTTCGTGCGCCAGCCATCCCTTCCGCTGGAAATTTTTCCCGATTTTGAGCAGGACGGTTTTAAAACGTGCATAGAGCAGCGCCTGCTTCAGCCGTACCCGCTCCCGGGCGGCAATACCTTTGGTGCAAAGCTTCACCAGTTTTTCAAACAGAGCCGCTTCGGCCAGCCCGAGCGGAAACAGCAGGCCCCGGCGCTTCACCAGCTGCTTTTTTAGCTTTTTCAGAAGTTTCAGCCGCTCCCTGTTTTTCAGTTCGATTAATTCAATAGGAGAGGTGTGGGCCTGGTCGAGGTAGCTCTTGAGGAGTTGGATAAACTTTTTGGGCTCCTCGGAAAAATTTGTTTCGGTCAGCATCAGTTCGCCGGAGCAGCGGAAGCCCCAGTGGTGGAGGTAAGTGTCGATGGCGGTTTGGATGGGGCGCAGCTTATCGTCCTGCTGCAGCACGGCCAGGAACTGGGCGGGCGAACAGGTTTGCAGCAGTTCCAGCGCCTCCGGGTTTTGCCGCAGCAACTGCACAATTTTCCAGGTTTCAGTAACAGGCTTGCTGCTCACCAAATCAGGAATGGCCTGCAGGAGCGTGTTCTGAATGCCCTGGTGCTTTTCGGGAAAATACCGTTGGCAAAACCGGCCCAGCAGACCATGAAAAATCATCGCAAAAAAATCGGCCAGCGACGCTTTGTACCAGCTGTGCATCCTGATTTGTAGGAAGCCATGGAAGAGGTCGCGGAGTTGGGCAGGACTGGTAGCGGTGCGGGTCTGGGTGTGGTAAGCATCCGCTTCCTGCTCGAAAAGGCGCACGTTTTTCTCCAGTTGCCGGAGCAGCCCGGTAAAGCTCCTCAAAAACCGCAAGCTGCTGCCCAGGCTGCTTTTTTGCCTGCCGCCTTTGTTGTCGTCCTGGTAGCCTACAAAGTTGTCGAAGGATTGCTGCAGCAGTTTTGCAAAAGGCGAGAAGCCGATGATGCGGTGGATGCTGCTCATGTTGTAATACATCTTACAGCCAAAAATACCGATAATGTTGCTGTAGTCCGGTTCCAGTTGCTTCACGGCCGCATCCGGCACCTGCAGCAGGCGCGACAGGTTCTTGAAGTAATGGTAGTAGGCATCGCGGGCAATGGAGTAGAGCAGCGGACTGATAGCAGTCGGGTAGTTTTCGTTTACGTTGGTGTTAGACCAATGCACCTGCTGCTGCGTGGCAGGCGCCGTGATAGGCCGCGCCTGCACCAGCCAAATCTGTCCGTCCTTCGCCACCCATTCAATATCCAGCGGCTGCTGGTAGAGCTGTTCCAGCTGCAGGGCCTGCCCGTAAAGCGCCTCAAACGGAAACGGGACGGCAAAGGAGATTTTACCGACAGCACGGGAACAGGAGAAGCGTTCCGGGTTTTCCTGCCCCGAAACCAGCTTTTCGCCGTGCCCCTGCACATATTCGCACAGCATCACCGGCTCCCCACCGGGCGCCTGTGTAAACAGCACGCCCGCGTAATCGGGTTCGATAAGCTGCTGCACCACCACACCCATGCCCTGCAGCTGTACCCCCGCGTGTTGCTGGTATACCTGCACGTTATCGCTGTGATACGACTGCCAGCACTTTACGATATGCTGCAGGATGTTTTGGGTATCGGCGGAGCAACAGAAGGACTGCAGCTGCCCGGCAAAAGAACCCTGTTCCGAATCCTCGCCCACGCCTGAGCTCCGCACCATATAGGCTGCCGCTCCGACTTGGGACAGGTGGTGTTCCAGTTCCGCTTCCAGCCAGTGCAAATCGGTGCTGCCGGTGGCGGTAAAATGTTCGAAAGCGCCGTTTTCTATAACAAAGCCTGCAGGAACAGGAAAACCATGTCGGGCCATCAGCGAGAGGCTGCAGGCTTTGCCGCCGGCTTCCTGTAAGGTAAGCGGGTGTTGTAGGGGGAGGATGTACATCAGAAGCTTTTCTTTAGATGAAGGGATACCAGCAACAACGAGAAAAATATGTGTGTGCCGCTACTCAGCAGGAACAGCACCACCACCTCGAACAGGGCAATGTCGCGCAGGAAGTAATACAGCAGGCAAACTCCGAAAGCAGAATCTGTTTTGTCGAGCAGCCTGAACAGCAGTTTGTTCCGGTCAGCGCTTTCGCCCGGCGCAATGCCCCTGCTGCGCTTCAGGAAAGAGTTGGGCAGTTCGGCCAGCATATACGCCAAGCCCAAAGCGGCTCCCAACCAGAAAGCTGTATCGGCAGGAATGGCTTTGGTAACAGCAACAACCAGCACCAGCACAGCCCCGTTTAACACGGGCAGCAACAAAAAGCCGCGCCAGGTTTTATGCCCGCCAAACAGCTGCCCCGATACCGGTTGTGCCAGCACCTGCAGCCAGTTTTTCTTCACCACCACCATGTGCAGGACGTTCGAAACTACCAGCGGTACTATAAGCAGGAGCAGGTGTGTTGCCATAGCGCTATTAAGGCTTTTTTTAGGTACCGTTGGTTTAGCTTAGTCGATTTATGATACTAATGTTTGTTCGTGAATAAAGGATTAAATGTAGTAATATTTTGCTTAAATCCAGTGTGTTGCGTGGTTATAAATATAGACCATTCTTTTGGCAGGGCAGCAGAGGGTATGGTGGGAGGTGCAGTAGACTTAGTTGGTGTTAAATTTTATTTTTTTGATTGTGTTGGAATTGGGAAACAGCTATATTGAATACTGAAATAAATGTAGAAGCACCTTTTTTTATAGGGAAAATCTTTTCCATACATAGTGCAGATAAGCGTATGTTTAAGAAGGTATTACTGCTATACTACCGTTGTACAATATACGAAGCATGAAAAATAAAAGACTACTAACCCTGTTAGGGCTGACTTTAAGTCTTGTCACCTATAGTTGCTCAGCACAAGAAACAGAATCTAAAAAACAGAATCTCGAATTTGTATCTTCTGATTTGAAAGAAGTCGATTTTCCAAAACCAATCGGTTATGTGAACGACTTTGAAAATCTATTTACCGCTGAGCAAGTAAAGAAGTTGACAGAAGTTATAACTCTTTATGAGCAGAAAACAACAAATGAGATAGCGGTAATAACAATCGACTCTATTGAACCATACTCTGATTTCAACCAGTATGCGGTTGATTTATCAAAAAGCTGGGGAGTAGGTAAGTCAGGGAAGAACAATGGACTTACCATCGTTTTCAGTAGCTCATTAAAAAACATACGGATTTCAACAGGAACTGGAACTGAAAAAATCTTGACGGATGAATTATGCAAAAGTATCATTGACCAATTCATGGTTCCTAAGTTCAAAGAAGGTCAATACTATGAAGGGATTGCTATCGGTCTGGCTGAACTGATGAAACAATGGAAGTAAAAGTGCATTGTACAACCACACCTTTACGGTAGCTATGCCACCGCAAAGCCCAATCCGTTAAAGTTTTTGAATCGTACCGTACCACCTTAACCATTAAAAATGAAGGGCCGCACCTCGATGTGTACGACTGGAAAGGGCATGAGTCAGGCTGGTTACCGGTAGCCAGAACTGGAGATACCAGTTTCAAGACCAGAACCATTACCGAGAAAGAAAGCGAGCAGTTCCCCAAATTTACCAGGGCTGAACTGATAACAGCGGCTAATAACTACGGGGAAGGAAACTGGGGCGAGTTAATCAGGAAACCTGAGTATGGCACCTGGACTGATGCATTTTGGATTGGTGTTGGGCTGCGGCGCTTGAAAATAGAGCTATATGCTGCCGGTGAAAAACAAACTCGTGTGCTGTTAGTATACATACCCATGGGGTGCTGAAGCCAAGTTTAGATTCAAAAAAATAACTTAACACCTTAGCATTCGAATGCCCAAACCCACCACCACCGAGTACATAGTGTTTCAAACTGCCTTCGAAAAAAGCTGACTGCACCTGCCTCCAAAGCTACAGCACCTCCTGTAATACTTTCAAGCCCAAACCTGTCTGTACCAACCAACAGCAGAACTTCCTGGAAAACAATGAAAGATGCTAAAAGAAGTGGTGGCAACTTTACACCTGCACAGCCTCCACAGCAGCGGCATCATGTATCCAGTCCGGGTGGCATGAACCAACCACAATAGCCAGACTAGTGCGCTCAAAAAAATAATTTCAGGAAGTTGTTATAAATTGAAAAAACAAACTTACATTTACTAGCGAAATCGATTGCGCAAACGGGACTGTAGAAAGGTGTTGCTTAGGTGGTTAACGTGTAAATAAGAGTCGATTGGTTACAGGAAAAAGTTTCAAAGATAAATAGTCCTCATTTTCATAAAACCATTATGCTAAAACCTTTACTTTTCCTTATCCTGTTGCTGACTCCTGTTGTTTCCCGGGCACAGGCTTTAGCTGTTATCGAATCAGGGGGCTGGCTGGAGTCGGCCTATGTGAAGTGGCAGCCCGTTGAAAATGCAGAAAGCTACAACGTGTACTACAGCGGCGAAGGTATTACCAACCAGAAAATTGACGATCAGCTTATCCGGAGCTACGGCTCCTATTTCCGTGCCGATGTGCCGGGCCTGAAAGCAGGTTCCTATACCCTGATAATCGTACCTGTAATAGCAGGTACAGAAGGTACAGCGACAGTGACCGGTTCCCTTTCGGTGCTGGCGCATGACCGAACCGGGTTTGCTTTCAGCAACGGGCGCGTTCCGGGTGCTTACAAGGCCGATGGTACCGTGAAGAGCAATGCCGTTATCCTCTACATCACGCAGAACACCAAAAACACGGTTTCGCTTGATGTGACAGGGGCCAATGCGAACCCCTGTGTGGGCTTGCAGAAAATACTGGATGGCTATAAGAAAGGGAAAGAAACGCGTCCGCTGATCGTTCGCCTTGTCGGGCAAATCACCGACATGGACAATATGCTGAATGGGGATATCGTGATCGAGAACAACAATTTTGCCTCCAGTTACATTACCCTGGAAGGCATTGGGGACGATGCCGTGGCCGATGGCTGGGGTATCCGGATAAAAAATGCTTCCAATATCGAGGTCCGTAACATAGGGTCGATGAACTGCAACAGCGATGAAGGCGATAACATTGGCCTGCAGCAGGACAATGACTACATCTGGGTGCACCATGTCGATTTCTTTTATGGGGATGCCGGAAGTGATGCCGACCAGGCCAAAGGCGACGGGTCGCTGGATGCTAAAAAATCTACCTATGTCACCTTCTCCTACAATCACTTCTGGGATTCAGGAAAATGCAACCTCTTAGGCCTGAGCGAAGGAACCACCGAGGGCTTGTACATCACCTACCACCATAACTGGTACGACCATTCCGACTCCCGCCACCCGCGTGTTCGTTACTACTCGGCGCACGTGTACAACAACTACTACGATGGCAATGCAAAATATGGTGTCGGCTCTACGCTGGGTTCGTCGGTATTTGTGGAAGCGAACTATTACCGCAACTGCAAATATCCCATGCTAACCTCCATGCAAGGCTCGGATGTTTACGATGAAAGCAAGCAGGCAAATGACTATTCCAACATGCCAACCTTCTCAAAAGAGAATGGGGGCAACATTAAAGCTTTCAATAATTACATGACCGGGCAGCGCCGCTTTGTACCGTATGGCGCTTCAGGCTATACCAATTCCACGCGCGATTTTGATGCTTATGTTGTTGCTACCCGGAACGAAAGGATAGCCGGTATAGTCGTTTCAGCCTATGGCTCCAACACCTACAACAACTTCGATACAAACCCGGCGGTTATGTATGCCTATACGCCTGATAGCCCGGAAGAAGCCAGGGAAAAGGTGATGCAGTATGCCGGACGCGTAAAGGGCGGCGATTTTAAATGGACGTTCAATAATACAGTGGACGATGCCTCTGATGCTGTGAATGCTGCCTTAAAAGCTGCGCTCGTGAATTACCGGACCAGCCTCGTAGCTGTTCAGGGTGACGGCGCACCGGTTACAGGCGGCGATGAAGGTGAAGGCGACGGTGGCAGTACTGGCGGCGTTACGGAAGGAGCTATGGTGCACAACTTTACGGTAGCAGGCAAAACCAGCACGTTCTATACCATTACCGGCAACCTTTCCGATTCCAAAGGAACGGTAGCCTATAATGGCCTTACCCTCACGCAGTGTCTGAAACTGGAGTCGTCTACGGTTATCTCCTTTACCACCACCCAGGAAGCTACCTTAACACTGGTGCTTAACGATGATTACAACGGAACAATTAAGATCAACGGAACGGACCATACTGTTAGTGCCGGAAAACTGACTAAGACGCTTCCGGCGGGTTCACACCAGATCACGAAAGGTGGTACAGCAAATCTTTTCTTTATGAGTGCTGTATATGCAGGCGCTCCTCTGGGAATAAAAAATTCAAAAGAACAGGTTATTAAGGTTTACCCAAATCCTGCGGTAAATGAAGTGATGGTGCCATGGGAGAAGCAAACCCTGTTTTTACTGTACAGCGCCACGGGAAGCCTGCTGAAAACCGGCCTTACCAACCAGTTCTTCGATATGAGCGCATTTAAAGCAGGCTTGTATTTCGTCGTGATTCAGGGGGAGAGCGGGCGCCGGTGGACGAGCCGGTTGGTGAAGCAATAGGACACTGGCTGGCCGTACTTTATTGCTGACGCCAGAGGCTGCTTTGAGTTTATATTTTGCACTGCAAAAGTAGATTCAGAGCAGCCTCTTTTTTTTCGCCTGCCTTTTTACTTCGTTTCCGGTAACAACTCCCTGACCAGAACGTAGAGAGTAAACCTTCTCCATTGCCAGCCTATTGACCAACCAGCACGACAATTATGAAAGATTTCAAAGCGCTTCTTCAGCTTGTATGGTCTGCGGTGAAAGGGAAGGAACAGGATTATACCACCCTTGGCATCAAGCGCAGCATTGTGCTGCTGGCTATTCCCATGATCCTGGAAATGCTTATGGAATCGCTGTTTGCCGTTGTCGATATTTTCTTTGTCGGGAAGCTGGGGCCGAATGCGCTGGCTACGGTAGGTCTGGTAGAGGCTGTGCTCATGATCATTTATTCGGTTGGCATGGGGATCAGCATTGCAGCCACAGCGCTTGTTTCGCGGCGGGTAGGGGAGAAGAACTACCTGGAAGCAGGCAGCATCACGTTTCAACTGATCGTGACAGGTTTGATATTTGCGCTGCTGATGAGCGTGCTGGCTACGTACTTTGCCCGGGAGCTGCTGGAGCTGTTGGGAGCGGACCCAGCTGTAGTGGTGATTGGGGTTACCTATTCCAGGGTTATTTATGCCGGAAACATCGCCATCATCATGCTATTCCTGATTAACGGTGCTTTCCGGGGAGCCGGGCAGCCACACCTGGCCATGCGCGCCCTCTGGATTGCCAACGGCGCCAACATCCTGCTCGACCCGCTCCTGATCTTCGGAGCAGGCAGCATTCCTGGTCTGGGCCTGGATGGGGCAGCCTGGGCAACGACAATCGGGCGTAGCCTGGGCGTGGTGTACCAGGCCTACCACCTGCTCAATGGCAAAAACCTGCTCCGCATTGTGCGGCAAAATCTTATGCTCAGTTTGGCGGTGGTGCTGCGTATCATCAAAGTATCTTCGGGAGGCGTAGGGCAGTACCTGATCGACTCGGCCAGCTGGATTTTCCTGACACGTTTAATTGCCGAATTTGGCAGCAATGCCCTGGCGGGTTATACCATTGCCTTCCGGGTTATCATTTTTACACTCTTGCCTGCCTGGGGACTTTCTTCTGCTGCCGCTACGCTGGTAGGGCAGAACCTGGGGGCGCAGAAAGGGAAAAGGGCGGAGCTGGCTGTCTGGCTTACGGCCCGCTATAATGTCATCTTTATGGCGGTCGTCACGCTGGTGTTTTTAGTTTTCGGAAGCCGCCTTTCCGGCTTTTTTACCGCTGAACCCGAAGTGGTTGCTATCGCTACGCAGGCACTGAAGATCATTACCCTGGGCTATATTTTTTTCGGGTTGGGTATGGTGATGGTGCAGGCGTTTAACGGGGCCGGCGATACCCGTACGCCGGCCATCATCAACATCATGGTGCTCTGGATCATAGAAATACCGGTCGCTTACCTGCTGGCAATGGCAACGGGCCTGGAAGCAACAGGGGTATTTGTTGCCATTGCCATCTGCCATTCTTTCCACGCGCTGGTGAGCTGGTGGCTGTTCAGGAAAGGGAAATGGAAGCAGGTGCAGGTGTGAGATAACATTATCTTCTTCCGGATGGCGAGACAAAATCGTGCTGCATGCGTAGCAGTAAGGGCAACAAAAACCAACTGCCCACAAAAAACTACAGCATGAGAACAGCCTGGCCCGTACTTTCTTTTCCCGAAGCAAAAGCTACCTACGAAACCCTGCACCTCTGGACACAAATCGTAGGAAAAATTAAGCTTACCAAACTACCCTGGATCAATCATTCCTGGCACGTAACGCAACTCGTGACACCTGTCGGACTGACGACGGCTGTTATGCCGGACAGGAGCTGCTACTTTGAAATTGAATTCGACCTGGTGCACCACCAACTTCTGGTAAAGACGAGTACCGGGCAAATCCGTTCTTTTGCTTTGGAAGCGATGGCGGTAGCAGACTTTTATTTCAACCTGAAGCAGCTGCTCCAGGAACTGGATATCGAGCTGAATATCAACCTGGTGCCGAATGAGCTGGAAGATGCCATCCCTTTTGACCAGGACTACATACATGCTACGTATGAGCCGGAACATGCCGAAGCGTTGCACCAGGCGCTGCTGCGGGTGCAGGATGTTTTTACCACCTTCCGGTCCGGGTTCAGGGGGAAGTGTAGCCCGGTGCATTTTTACTGGGGAGGCCTTGATTTAGCTGTTTCACGTTTTTCGGGGCGCACTGCACCCAGGCATCCGGGTGGCGTTCCCAACCTGCCCGATTGGGTAGCGCAGGAAGCTTATTCGCATGAGGTATGCAGCGGCGGCTTCTGGCCCGGCAGCGAAGGCTTCCCGCTTGCGGCTTTTTACAGCTACATCTACCCGGAGCCGGAAGGCTACAAAGACTATCCTGTGCTGCCGGAGCAGGCTTATTATGATGACACGTTGCGGGAGTTTATTCTTCCGTACGAAGTGGTGCAGCAGGCAGAAAATCCGTCAGCCACCTTGCTGGCTTTTCTGCAAAGTACTTACAACGCCGCCGCTGACCTGGCGCAGTGGGACAGGCAGGCGCTGGAGATAAATTTTAATGGCGCCTAAAGCTTCCTCTTCATAAAAAAACGCCTGCCTCTTTTGCAGAAGCAGGCGTTCTATTTGTCTTATCAAAAATCAATAATGAGAGTTCCAGTCGTTGGTGCCACGGTCGGTGTTGCCGGAAGAAGGGCCGGAACTGCTGCGGCCTGAACCATAGGTACCGCTGCGCATAGAGCCGGAGCCGCCGTAGTTACCCGAGGACGAGCCGTAGGAGCTATCGCCGAAGGTGCTGCCCCGGTGGCCGCTCGTATAGCCGGTGCCGCCGCCATAGTTTGATCCGCCGTAGGTACTGCCCATGCCGGTGCCGTAGTTACTGCTGAAGTTGCGGGTACCGTAGTTGGGAATGCCCCTGTCGGAGTGGAAAGAGGAGTCGCCGAAACCGCTGCCGTAGTGCGCGCTGGTGTTGCCGAACCCTTCGTTCATATCGCTGTTTTGGGGGTAGTACTGCTGCTGTGCATTTCGTTCCCGCTCCATGTCCTTTGCCGAACTGTAGCGGTCGGAGGTGCCGCCGAAGTCCGATATACCGTATCCCTGCCGGATGTTATCCATCCTGTTCTGGTCATTTCTCAGGTTATCGTAATAGTCGTGCTCCATGTCGTAATCCTGCTCACGGTAATCACGGAAGCGGTTGCTATTCATAAAACGATCCTCATCGGAGTGGCGGCGGTCGTTTCTATGGTTCTGATAATCTCTTTCAAACCGTTGTTTCATTTCATGATCGCGGTTGAACCGGCGGTCATCGTGGTCCCTGTCGTGCTCGTATCTGCCGTAATAGTTACGGTCGTTGTCATATCTTTCCATAGCTGTTTTAGTTAATGAATTTAATTTGTACTTGATAACATTCGTTATGCTATATCTTTTAAACGGCAGACTTTGGTCTCGGTTTTCATCATTTCACCGCTGGAGCACTTCTGCAGCGTTTTTCACGCTTTGTGTAAGTCCGAGGAATACATATCGGAGGTGCTGTCGGTAAGTCGGGCTTCTGCAAACAGGTGCTTTGGTTATGGCAGGGAAGGGAGGAGGAGCAGAGGGAGTGGTGGCTGCAGCAGTAAGTTTTTTACCTGCCACCACAGTCACTGCTGTAGTTTACAGGGGAAGTAAATCACTGGTATTACGTAGAAAGTTTATTGTCCCCCTTTGAAGGCTAATCTTGTAGGGAAAATTTTGTACTATTTTAAATGCCTATTGGCTTTTTTATCTTTATATACCGCAAGTTTGAGCGCAGCGGTAACTTGTGGTTATTTATGGTGCCAGTTTGTAACTGGCGTGGCTGAATATTTGTGCTTTTGTGCACACGCCAGTTACAAACTGGCCCTATTTAGTACCACAAGTTACCGCTGCGCTCAAACTTGCGGCAGAAATCGATTAATAGTACCTTTTTTTCCCTACAAGATTAGCTTTGAAGGGGGTAGGGGGATGATTAATCTCTGTTAACAAAGTAGCGCTATACTGGCTGCAGGTTCTGTATTTGCTCGCAGTCCGTACGTCATCCCCCTTACCCCCTTCAAAGGGGGACTTTTCCTTCTAAAGTAAATTTGTGCGTAACATCATTAAACCAAATAAAAAAGGAGCCTTATGAGCTCCTTTTCCAGTATGGTGTGTTGTATGAATTATAAACTTTCGTCGTGCTGGCTGATGTCCAGGCCGGCAAGTTCTTCCTGCTCCGTTACGCGCAGCGGCGAAATCATGTCGGTTATTTTCAACAATATCCAAGAGCCGAAAAAGGCAAAGATCGATACAATGACCAGGGCGGCAGACTGCACCAGGAATAGTTTGGCTTCGCCGTACACCAGGCCGTTGCTTACTTCTACCACCGGGTTGATTGCGTTCGTGGCAAAAACACCTGTCAGCACCATGCCTACCATACCGCCCACACCGTGGCAGGGGAACACGTCCAGGGTATCGTCGAGGGTGGTTCTGGTGCGCCACTCCACTACCAGGTTACTGATAACAGCTGCAATTACACCAATGGCAATGGAATGCGGAATGGTAACAAAGCCTGCTGCCGGCGTAATAGCCACCAAGCCAACCACAGCCCCGATACAGGTGCCCATCGCAGAAGGTTTCTTGCCCCTGGCGGCATCAAAAAATATCCAGGCAAGTGCAGCCGCTCCCGATGCGGTAGTAGTGGTGGCAAGTGCAACTACGGCCAGTTCGCCAGAGCCAAGCGCCGACCCCGCATTAAAACCGAACCAGCCGAACCAGAGCAGGCCGGTACCCAGCATCACGTACGGGATATGGGCAGGATTATGATTGGCATCGTAACGGCGTTTCAGGAACAACGCTGAGGCCAGCGCAGCCCATCCTGCCGACATGTGTACCACGGTTCCGCCGGCGAAATCGAGCACGCCAAAACGCATCAGCAGGCCGTCGGGGTGCCAGGTGGCGTGGGCCAGCGGCGCATAGATAAAGGCGAAAAACAGGCAGATAAACAGGATATAGGATGTAAAGCGGATACGCTCGGCAAAGGCGCCGGTAATAAGGGCAGGTGCAATAATGGCAAATTTCAGCTGGAACATGGCAAACAGCAGCAGCGGAATGGTTGGCGCTCCTGGCCATGGTGCGCCGTCGATCACGCCACGCATCATAAAAAACGTAAGCGGGTTACCCACAAAGCCCCCGATCGATTCGCCGAAAGCCAGGCTGAAACCGAATACTACCCAGATCACGGCCACAATGGCCATACAGATAAAGCTCTGCAGCATGGTCGAGAGTACGTTCTTCCGGCTTACCATACCACCATAGAAGAAAGCGAGCCCGGGCGTCATGATCAGTACAAGCGCTGTTGAAGTCAGCATCCAGGCGGTGTCGGCGGCACTTATTTCGTGTGCTCCCATGGCGGAAGGCACAGAAGGCAGTATAAACGTCGCAATCACGACCAGTATTAATAACACAAAGGGGATGGGGGATAATTTACCCGCCATCGCGGCGGATTTGATTTTCAGATCTCTGCTCTCCTCCTGTAGCTCTTCTAAAATATTTCTGACCATGGTGATGATAAGTAAAACGGCTGCAAAGGTAATGCTAATTTTTAAAAAATAAAGCGTTTGATGTTTTTGGTGTTAAAAAAACAGGGGCAATTGTTCGATAAAAGGTAAAAATTTGCCTGATGCCCCCTGTTAAATAAACTCTCTTCGAGACAACCTTTGGTAAACAAAAGTTCAGAAAAGAAAAAATCTATAAATGAACATATAAATTTTTACAGCGTATGTAGGAAAAAGTTAATTTAAAATATTAAAGCTGTGAGTAAAGGAAAAGTAAAGTTTTTTAATGAGTCAAAAGGGTTTGGTTTCATTAAAGATGAGCAAACAGGACAGGAATATTTTGTTCATGTCACTGGCCTTGTTGATCAGATCAAGGAAAACGACGAAGTTACCTATGATGTGCAGGAAGGCAGAAAAGGTTTAAATGCTGTAAATGTAAAACTGGCGTAAGCTGACAAAGGTTGCAGGATGAATCTTTGGAGCCCCATGTAGCGTGGGGCTTTTTTTATGCACTTATTTTCGGGTAGTAAAGCTGCCTGTACAGAAGGAATAATTTGCAGGAGCAGTGGCTATGGTGACAGCTGCTGCAATCTAAATTTGGCTGAAGAAATGCGCTCGGGTATATCCGGATTGGTTTATTTCCTGTTTACAAGAAGATTTTTAGGTACAAAAACTTTGCTGCTCCTGCCACCACAGCCACTGCTCCTCCTGGTGCCGGAGCAAAGCGGCAAACAGCTCAATTTGCTTCCTGTACAACAAAAGAGCCCCCGAAGTCGAAACTCCAGAGGCTCCTGCTAAAGTGGTAATAAGAACTAAATCTGTCGGCCTATTTCAGGGCGAGATATGCTGAGCATGTTTGGTAGGAAAGCTTTACAGTGATTTCCATCCCCGGTCTTTCACAGCGATGCAGCTTATTTAGCGCTTTCTTTTGATTTCACACTCGGGTAATCTTCAACTGAAAGGTCCTCGTCCTGCTCCAGCGACCAGCCGGTTTTCAGGCCAAGCACGAACCAGGCCAGCGCTACCACGCCACCGGCAAAAATGGTGTCGCCTACCACGCGCAGCCAGCGCAGCACTTCCATGGTGTCGGTTTGCATGAATTCCATGGAGCGGGCGTACCAGAGGCCGTATTCCACACTCGCCCAGGTCTGCATCAGGCCGATGGGTAGCACGCTGATCAGTACCATCAGCAGCAGCCCCACATTAATAGACCAGAACGCGAAGCTGATGACGCCATCTTTCCAGCGGCGGCGGGCCGAGAGGCCTTTGAGCACGAACAGCATCAGGCCGATGCCCAGCATGCCGTACACGCCAAACAAAGCGGTGTGCCCGTGCACCGGGGTGGTGTTGAGCCCCTGCATGTAGTAAAGCGCGATGGGCGGGTTAATCACAAAACCAAACACCCCGGCACCCACCAGGTTCCAGAAGGCCACAGCCACGAACGAATAAATCGGCCATTTGTAGGCTTTAATCCAGACGGTAAGTTTGCTGATCTGCAGGTTGTGGTACGCCTCGAACCCAATAAGCACCAGCGGCACCACTTCCAGCGCACTAAAGGTAGCTCCCAGGGCCATGACAGCCGTAGGCGTGCCGCTGAAGTAGAGGTGGTGGAAGGTACCGATAATGCCGCCGAACAAAAAGATGATGGTGGAGAACAGTACCGTAGCCGTGGCAAGTTTGGTGTCGAGCAGGCCCATGCGCACGAACAGGAACGCAATCACCACGGTGGCAAAAACTTCAAAGAAGCCTTCTACCCACAGGTGCACCACCCACCAGCGCCAGTACTCGGCAATGGCCAGGTTGGTGTGCTGTCCCCACATCAGGCCCGAAGCGTAGAAAATGGCAATGGCAGCCGACGAAATCAGGAACATGCCCAGCAGGTGTCGTCCGGCCGCATCGTTACGGAAGGCAGGAATAATGGCGCGTACCATCAGGGCCAGCCACACAAACAGCCCCACCAGCAGGAACACCTGCCAGAAACGGCCCAAATCTACGTACTCATAGCCCTGGTGCCCGAACCAGAAGTTTTCGGTGTAGCCCAGCTTCTGCATCACGCCGTACCACTGCCCTGCCAGCGAACCGGCCACAATAATGAGCAGGCAGATAAACAGGAAGTTCACGCCCAGCTTCTGAAACTTAGGCTCGTGCCCCGACACGGCGGGGGCAATGTACAGGCCGGTGGCCAGCCAGGAAGTGGCAATCCAGAAGATGGCCAACTGCACGTGCCAGGTACGGGTAATGGAGTAGGGGAGGTATTCGGCCAGCGGGAACCCGTAGAGCGCCTGCCCTTCCACGCCGTAGTGGGCTGTTACCACGCCCAGCGTTACCTGCACCAGGATGAGCGCCGTTACAATCCAGAAGTACTTCAGCGTAGCCTTCATACTTGGCGTGGCTTTCAGGCCCAGCAGCGGGTCCTGCTTCGGTAGCCTGGAGTGGTCTATTTCTTCTTCTTTGTTGGAGGCATAGTAATAAGCCAGCAGCCCCACGCCGGCAATAAGTACGATTACGCTAAAGCCGGTCCAGATGATGAGGTCGCTGCTGGGTTCGTTGGCCACCAGTTTCTCCGAAGGCCAGTTGTTGGTGTAGGTAATTTTTTTGCCCGGACGCTCGGTTACGCAGGCCCAGGAGGTCCAGAAGAAGAAAGCGTTCAGTTTCTCCATCCGCTCCGGGTCACTAACGGTATTTTCTTTCATGGCGTAGGCATCGCGGTGCCTGGCAAAGGCCGGGTCGTTGGTGAAGACGCCGGTGTAGTGTTTGCTTACATCTGCAATGGCTGCTGCGCGCAGGTCGGAAATGGTGAGGGTGCCGGTGGCGGGGTCGTAGGTGTTGGCGCGGAGCTGTTTCTGCAGCCGTGCCTCCAGTTGTGCCTGCTGCTCCTCGTCCAGTTGCTCATACCTTACGCCCGCTGCTTCCTGCGCCCAGGTGTCGAGGAAGAACACGGCTTCTTTGTGCAGCCACTCGGCGCTCCAGTCGGGGGCAACGTAGGCGCCGTGTCCCCAGATAGAACCCAGTTGCTGCCCGCCCGTCGACTGCCATACATTCTGACCGTTTTTAATGTCCTGCTCTGTAAAAAGTACTTTCCCCGAAGTGGTTACTACCTGTTTCGGAATGGGCGGTGCTTCCCTGTAAATTTCGATGCCGTAGTAACCCAGCACG
This sequence comes from Botryobacter ruber, assembly GCF_003347595.2. GTDB lineage: Bacteria > Bacteroidota > Bacteroidia > Cytophagales > Hymenobacteraceae > Pontibacter > Pontibacter ruber_A. Next base: position 41,093 of record NZ_QCZK02000044.1, read on the forward strand.
GCAAACGAACCGACAATTACGGCAATAAAGCCGAACCATAGATTTCTGTATTTCATGATCGCTTGTTTTTTTATTTGAATGAAAAAAATGGGTGGCAATCCATTTACAAGCGGGTGCTCTGGCACTGGGTGCCGCGTAATTTTCCGGAACACACAGGTAAAACCTGAACATCTCCGGTTTTCAGCTTCAAAGTTCTCATGCTGGCGCTTCTGAAAAAATGATTAATGTCATTAATAAAGGAGATGTATGTCTTTTATTTGCTGCACGTGTCAGCTTAAATTTGTTTCGTAAATGATCCGCCAAAATTCAACTTCATTCACTTAAACATTTTTAACATGAAAATCATGAAGAACAAGAAATTACGAGAGCGAGCCAGTTGGTCGGCTGTAACAAATGTTAGTTATGGGTTGCTGCTGGGAGCTTTATTTCTCTTTGGCTGCTCGTCAGGAGATAGCAACAGCTATGACGAATACAGAAAAGAACAGGCTGAAACGGAAGCAGTAGAAAAGACCCCGGAAGAACTGGCTATGAAAGAAGGTAAAGGAATAGGTCCGGTTAAAGAAGTGCTGCTGGAAGGAGGCGTGATTAATGAAGAACTGGCTGTTGCGGGTGAGCAGATTTATGAAGGAAAGTGTTCCGCCTGTCACCAGTTATCAGATCAGAAAGTGGTAGGTCCGGGCCTGGCCGGTGTAACAAAGCGCCGCAAGCCGGAGTGGGTGATGAACATGATTGTGAACCCGGAAGAAATGACCAAGAAAGACCCTACTGCTAAAAGGCTGCTGGCCGAGCACCTGACGCAAATGACGAATCAGAATGTAAACGAAGAAGACGCGAGAGCTATCCTGGAATACCTCCGAAAAAACGATGCCGCGAGCTAACCTAAACTTATTCTATAACCATTATGAAATCAATAGCAGATAAATTTACAAAAACGGCCCCCAAGGCAGCCATGTTGCTGACGTTGGCTGCCGGCCTTATGCTGCAGGGCTGTGGCGGCGTAGAAGGATCGTCCGCGAATGCAGTTGGTTCAGCGCAGGCCGATGCTGATGCTGCCTCTAAGGTGTATGTGGCGCCGGGCAAGCACGACGAGTTGTACACGTTTATGTCGGGTGGCTTCAGCGGACAGGTTTCTGTTTATGGTCTGCCTTCGGGCCGCCAGCTGAAGGTGATACCTGTGTTCTCGCAAAACCCGGAGAACGGTTATGGCTACAACGAAGAAACAAAAGCCATGCTCAACACCTCTTTCGGCTTTGTGCCCTGGGACGACCTGCACCACCCCAAGCTCTCCCGCACCGACGGCATGACCGACGGCCGCTGGCTTTTTGTGAACGCCAATAACACCCCGCGTGTGGCCCGCCTCGACCTGAAAACATTCGAGACCGTGGAGATTATGGAGATCCCGAACAGTGCCGGTAACCACTGCTCTCCTTATCCTACGAACGACAACGAATACGTGGTGGCAGGTACCCGTTTCAGTGTGCCGGTAAACCCCGGAGGCGAGTACGAAGACATCAGCTTCGACCAGTACAAAGAGAAGTTTAAAGGCACCATCTCCTTTATTAAAGTAGACAAAGAGCATGGCGACATGAACCTGGACTTTCAGATACTGGTGCCGGGCTTCGACTACGACCTGGCCAACGGCGGCAAAGGCCCTTCTTCCGACTGGATTTTCTTTACCACCTACAACACCGAACAAGCCAGCACCCTGAAAGAAATCGGCGCTTCGCAGAACGACAAAGACTTCCTGGCTGCCATTAACTGGAAGCTGGCTGCCAAGTATGCCAACGAGGGCAAAGCAAAGGAATTCCCTGCGCATTATTACCACAACAAGCTGGACGAAAAGTCGCACATTGCCAAGTCTGAAATCAAGAAAAAAGTACGCGTGCTGCTGCCAGAGGAGTGCCCTGGCCTGATTTACCTGATTCCGGTACCAAAATCTCCTCACGGCATCGACGTAGACCCAACAGGTGAATTCATGACCGTAAGCGGAAAGCTGGCTTCCATCATCCCTGTTCACTCTTTCTCCAAGATGCTGAAAGCCATTGAGAAGAAAGACTACATTGGCGAGATAGAAGGTATTCCGGTGCTGCGTTACGAATCTGTGCTGGCCGGTGAAGTGAAAGAGCCGGGCCTCGGACCACTGCACACCGAGTTCGACGGAAAAGGCAATGCCTACACTTCCATGTTTGTGTCTTCGGAAGTAGTGAAATGGCGCATCAAAGACTTCCAGGTGCTCGACCGGATTCCGGTTTACTACTCCATCGGTCACCTGGTAATTCCGGGCGGCGATACCAAGAAGCCCTATGGCAAATACCTGGTGGCGATGAATAAAATCACCAAAGACCGTTACCTGCCAACCGGACCTGAACTGGCACAGTCTGCCCAACTTATCGACATCAGCGGCGACAAAATGAAACTCCTGCTCGACTTCCCGACCATTGGCGAACCGCACTATGCGCAGGCCATCGAAGCGAAGAAGGTTGCCGATAAGAGCGTGAAGATGTATAGCCTGGAAGAAAACACCCATCCGTATGCTGCCAAAAATGAAAAAGAAGCAAGGGTAGAGCGCAAAGGCAACGAAGTGCACGTGTACATGACCGCTATCCGAAGCCACTTAACACCGGATAACATTGAAGGCATAAACGTAGGGGACGAAGTTTATTTCCACGTAACCAACCTGGAACAGGACTGGGATGTGCCACACGGATTTGCCATCATGGGCGCCAACAATGCCGAACTGCTGATTATGCCGGGCGCTACGCAAACGCTCAAGTGGGTGCCGCAGAAAGCCGGTATCGTTCCAATGTACTGCACCGACTTCTGCTCGGCACTGCACCAGGAAATGCAGGGGTATATTAAAGTTTCGCCAAAAGGTACTAAGGCGCCGCTTGCATTCTCCACCGGAGCTAAAAAGCCCCGAAGTTAAAAAGGCCTGAACAGGCACTGTGGCAGGGGGAGCGCAGGCAACCCCTGCTGCAGGTTTTAATTGTTTAACCTAAACCACTACCAGCATGAAGACTACCAGCACTATACTTTTATTGATAGCGGCAGCATCGCTGGGGTTGTTGTTTCTCTTCCCGATGTGGAAGATTTACCTCCAGGCCCCGCAGTACCCCGAAGGGTTGGAGATGCACATCTGGGTAAATAAAATCTCCGGCAACACCGAATTTACATTGCAGAATTTCAACATTCTGAACCACTACATCGGCATGGCAAAAATAGAGGCCGACTCTTTTAAAGAGCTGGTATACATGCCCTACTTTGTTTACTTTTTTATTGGCTCAGCCGTGCTTATTGCCCTGTTCAGGTTAAGAAAGCTTGTGCTGCCCTGGGTAGGATTACTGGCTGTGGCAAGCCTGGTTGGCCTGGCCGATTTTTACATGTGGCTGCACAAATTCGGTACAAACCTGGACCCGCAGGCGCCCATCAAAATACCGGGCATGACCTACATTCCGCCTTTTATCGGCAGTAAAGACCTCCTCAATTTCCATGCGTTGTCGTTGCCGGCCATCGGCGGACTGGGCATCGGCTTAGCCATCCTGTTAGGTTTGCTTGTGTACCTGCTGGAACGAAAAGCCGGCAGGTTGGAGAGGGAGCGCAACAACAATACGCCATACTATACATTAAAAAATATTCAGGCATGAAGTTATACAGAGTCATAATACCGGTCTTGCTTGTGGCATCGCTAGTACTGGGTTGTGAAGTTACCCCGCAACAAATTGCCTATGGCGAAACCAACTGTGTGCATTGCCAGATGACGGTGTCAGACAGTCGTTTTGGCGCTGAGGTAGTCACAACCAAAGGCAAAGCTTATTTCTTCGATTCGGCAGAGTGCCTGGCGTCGTACCTGCAGGCCAATCCTGAAAAACAGCAGGATGCGGAGTTGGTGTTGGTGACGGACTTTAGTAAGCCCAACCAGTTAATAGATGTGAAACGTGCTGCTTTCCTGCAAAGCAAAAACCTGCCAAGCCCCATGGGTATGTTCCTCTCTGCTTTTCCTGACAAAGCCAAAGCAGAAGAGTATCAGCAGAAACTTGACGGGCGGGTGCTTACCTGGGAGCAAGCCATGCTAGCCGTAGAGAAAAATGACAGACCATATTAAACATAGCACTACATACATTGGCATTGCCTTTTTGCTCCTGTTGTGCAGCATAGCACAGGCAGGAACCATTAAGGTGTGCCCGACCTGTCCCGAAAAATCTGTCAGCAAGGCTGTTGCCAACGCAAAAGCCGGCGATAAAATTCTGGTGGATGGCGGCGTGTACAAGGAGAATACAATTGAAATAAACAAACCCGTAAGCCTGATCGGTATCAATAACCCGGTGCTCGACGGGCAGTACAAAGGCGAGATCTTAACCATCCGGTCGAGCCATGTGTTTGTTAAAGGCTTCACCTTCCGCAATGTGGAGGTAAGTTACCTTAGCGATTTTGCAGCTATTCGGGTGGCCGAAGCCAGCCATGTAAAAATCATTAACAACAAAGTACAGGATGCCTTCTTCGGCATCTACCTGCAACGCGCCGACAGCTGTGTGGTGCAGGGGAACCGGGTAAAGGGCAACGGCAAAACAGAAACATCTGCCGGCAATGCCATCCACCTCTGGTACTGCAACGCCATAACTGTGAAGGACAACAAGGTGTCCGGGCACCGCGATGGCATTTACTTTGAGTTTGCGACCAACAGCCATATAGAAAACAACCTGAGCCAGAACAACCTGCGTTACGGGCTACACTTTATGTTTTCCGACGGTAACGTGTACAAGCACAATACCTTCCGGCAGAATGGTGCCGGGGTGGCCGTGATGTACACCAAAAACATCCTGATGGAAAACAACCTCTTTGAGAACAACTGGGGCGCGGCCGCCTATGGGTTGCTCCTGAAGGACATCTCCCGAAGTGTGATCCGCAACAACACCTTTAAGCGCAACACCACCGGCATTTACCTGGAAGGATCGAGCAAACTGGATGTGGAGCAGAACGATTTTCTGAACAATGGCTGGGCAATCCGGCTGCTGGCCAACTGCACCGAAGATACGTTCCGGCTGAACAATTTTATCGCGAATTCCTTTGACGTAGCTACCAATGGCAATGTGATGCTCAACCAGTTTTCGGGCAATCACTGGGACAAGTACCACGGCTACGACATCAACAAAGACCAAGTAGGCGATGTGCCGTACCGGCCTGTGAGCCTGTACTCTATGCTGGTAGAGCGGGTGCCTTCGTCGGTGATGTTTATGCGCAGTTTTATTGTAAACCTGATGGACAGGATCGAAAAAGTTATTCCGTCGGTAATTCCGGAGCAACTCGTCGATGCAAGCCCATCCATGAAAAAGATTAGCTATGATAGAGATAAAAAATCTGTGTAAGTCCTATGGCAAACTGAAAGTGCTGCAGGACGTGAGCGTAAAGTTCGAGCGGGGCATGGTGGTGTCGGTGATTGGCCCGAACGGCTCCGGGAAAACTACCATGAGCAAATGCATTCTGGGCATGGCCCTGCCCGACAGCGGCGATATCCTGCTGAACGGGAAAAGTGTGCTGAAGCAGCACGATTACCGCAGCCAGATCGGGTATATGCCGCAGATTGGACGCTACCCCGAAAATATGAAAATCCGGCAGGTGATCTCCATGATGAAAGACATCCGCAAAGAAGTGAAACAGCTTGACGAGGAACTGGTGGGGCTGTACGGGCTGGAGCAGATGTACGACAAGCGCATGGGCACCCTTTCCGGCGGCACCAAGCAGAAGGTAAGCGCGGCCCTGGCGTTCATGTTCAACCCCGGCATCCTGATCCTCGACGAACCAACAGCAGGGCTCGACCCGATTTCAGCGGAAATTCTGAAAAGCAAAATTCTGAAGGAAAAGAAAAAAGGCAAGCTGATCCTGATTACCTCCCACATCATGAGCGAGATAGAAGAGGTAGCAGACGAAGTGATGTGCCTGGTAGACGGAAACCTGAAGTTCTTTGAAAGCATCAGCGCCATAAAAGAGCACGCCAACGAAGAGCGCCTGAGCAAGGCCATTGCCAAAATAATGAACGAGGAGGACTAGCCATGAAGACAATCATAAAACACGTACTTTACGATATCCTGCGCAGCCGCATTGTGCTGGCCTATACGGTTTTTATGCTGGTGCTGGCGTTCGGACTCTTCAACCTGGAAGGCGACCCCGCAAAATCGCTGCTTAGTTTGCTGAACGTGGTGCTGCTGGTGGTGCCGCTGATCAGCATTGTTTTTGCCACCACCCACTTCTACAACTCCTACGAGTTTATGGAGCTGCTGATGGCGCAGCCTGTGAACCGCAAAAAGATTTTCCTGAGCGAGTACCTGGCGGTGGCGCTGTCGTTGTCGGCGGCGTATGTGGTGGGCATTGGCGTACCGGTGCTGCTCTATGGAGCCAACGCCACGGCGCTTTTTCTGCTGGCAGTAGGCGTCGGGATTACCTTTGTGTTTGTGGCGCTTGCTTTCCTGGCTTCCGTTGTTACCCGCGACAAAGCCAAAGGCATAGGCGTGGCGCTGCTGCTGTGGGTGTACTTTGCCCTGATCTACGACGGCATCGTTATCTTCATTCTCTATTTTTTCAGCGAATACCCCCTGGAAAAAGCTTCGCTTGCCATGATCGCCCTGAACCCGATTGACCTGGGCCGTATTGTAGTCATGCTGAACCTAGATGTGTCGGCGCTGATGGGCTATACCGGCGCCTTGTACAAGAGCATGTTTGGCAGCGGAACAGGTGTGGCCATTTCGTTTGGTATCCTGCTGCTGTGGGTGCTGTTCCCGCTGCTTACTTCCAAAAGAATTTTCAGTAAAAAAGATATTTAGTGTGTTTAAGTGCCTGCCCCGGCAGGTTTTAATTTAGTGTTTTGGCGTTTGATTAAGGGTGCAGGCGGTGAGTCTGCACTTTTTTTGTTGCTGCACCAGCCACCATAGCCTCTGAAGATGCTCCATCAAACTGGCACACCTGCATTTGCTGCAGAAAGGTTCTGGTATTTCATTTTGGGTGCTTTATGTTGAAGCGTAACAGGATTTTATCGTCTTAAAATAGTATTTTGTTTTAATTTGCTAGCACTCGGACGTTTAGTGATTATTTCTTACCTTAGGTAAGCTAATAGCACGCCTACAAAGATTTTTATAGCACAACCTCCGCACATAGTGCAGATAAGCGTATGTTTGTAAACCGTAGGTTTGGTGGTATTACGTTTATTCTACCTTTATGCGGTATTTTAGGATAATAAAAACATGAGTTTAGATATAAATGTCTATACAAGAGACTTAACAGACGATTTGATTCCTAAAATTGTCAAAAGATTAAATGACTATGAAATGGTTGTTGAAGCACATCCTGACTTTTCCTTCGGCAACCAGACAGGGTTTCTTCCATTCAAATTTCGATTACAAAAACCTCCTCTAGATATTCTTAAGAATAAGAATTTAATAAGTGGGTTTGAACTATACATTGACGACTTCAATTTGCAAGAAGAGAAGCAAAAACTAAAACCAAAACTTAGTTTTTTTGATAAATTGAAAGGTAAAAAAATAACAGAAGTTCAATTTGCAAGCCCTGAAATTGAAGGTAAACTTAAAAATTATGATAAGGTAGTTACTTTCGTTTGGCACTCAAGCGATAGCTTTGAGTTAAGGTTCGCTTCGCTAACAAGTGCGATTTTAACTGAATTGACAAATGGCATTTGTTCCTATCCAGCGGATAATATATGGTATGATACAGAAAGCATTGTTGAGAAAGCATATAAAGAAATCAAAGAATATGAGCAGTCTCTTAATAAAAAAGAGATAAAGTATCATGAATTTGAAGATTGGGAAAAAGAATAACGCCGCATAATCGAGTAGACGGGAGGCTGTAAACGGAACTGTGTCAAAGCAAGAAAATAATTAACTTAGCTTAAGCACAGTCACCATGGAAAAGAAATTTGATTTTGAGGCTTTTGA
>NZ_QCZK02000045.1 GCF_003347595.2 Botryobacter ruber
CTGTTGCGACAGAGGGGAATACCTGTGGCTTATAAAATAACGTAAACCAGCTCTAAGAGAGAAATCTTGAAAAGGACAGACTCGTTGCAACAAAGTCTTGTGTAACTAATATCACTGAACAGGACCAGCAGTTCTGCCACCTTTGTAACTGTACAGAACAATTTAGGGCAGCGACGGTTGCGGCAGCTCCTTAGTCCAGATTCGCAGCAATTCCTGCATCAGTTATAGCAGCTACAGAAGCAAATGAAAAAGAAGTTAAACGTAATGGTGCCGGTCGACTTTACACCGGTATCCTTTAAAGCACTGGAATTCCTCTCCTTCCTGATGGAGAAGACGCCCATCGAAACGCACCTGGTGCACGTGGTGCAGGTGAACGCCGCAGACTGGGCAGGCTCAACGGAAGCCTCCGAAACCATCGACAGGGCTGAAATAAAGGAAATAGAGCAGAAAGCCGAGCAGCAGTTCCGGGAACTGAAGCAACACGTGGACTTTAAATTTCAGGCGGCCATTGTGTACGGCGGCCTGACCACCGCGCTGGCAAGCTATGCCGCAAAACACCAACCGGACCTGATGATCATGGGCACTGCCGGGGCGCAGGGATGGCAGGAGAAAGTGTCCGGGTCAGAGGCGCAGCAGGTGGTACGACACACAGAGGTACCGGTGATTACCATTCACCAGCATGCTTCCATCACCCCGATCCACCACATCCTGTGGGTGGCAGATTTCGAGGCAAAAAAACAGCCGGAGCGTGCTGTGGCCACTGTCAAAACGCTACAGCAGCTCTTTGGAGCACAGCTTCACCTGCTGCGCATCATCCGGAAACAGGACGAGCCACGGGCCGGGGAGCTAAAACAGCACATGCAGCAGTTCGCCGAAAGCCTGCAACTACAGCACTACGAGCTGCACCTGCGCCGCGACTACATTGTACCGGAAGGCGTCCGGAACTTTAACCGCGAAACGGAAATGGACCTGGTCGTGATCGGAACGCATGCCCGGAAAGGATTCAGCCAGTTGTTTTACGGCAGTATCGCCGAAACGCTGGTTAACCGCTGCATCCGCCCGCTGCTAACGTATCACCTGAAATAAAGCAACCGGAAATACTCCCGGAATACGTAGTACCACCTGTACACTTTCTGTTTTTAAGGAAGTTACAGCCTAATTACAACCTGAATACTTGAAACATACCACTAACACACAACTCGGACTAAAAGAGAATGCCGCACAGTTCTGGCTGCTGGTGCTGATCAATGGTTTTGTGGGCGCCATGGTGGGGCTGGAGCGGTCGGTGATACCGGAGTTTGCCGAAAGCGTTTTCAGCCTCAACGGCCATACGGCATTGCTTACTTTTATTGTCGCATTCGGCCTGGCCAAGTCTGGTGCCAACCTGCTCATGGGGCGCCTCACGAAGTGGTTTACCCGCAAACAATTGTTGCTGGCAGGCTGGATTTTTGCGCTACCCGTCCCCTGGCTGCTGCTCTACGCCACCGGCTGGTGGTGGGTAATTTTTGCGAACCTGCTGCTGGGCATAAACCAGGGATTATCCTGGTCTGCCACCGTCGTGATGAAGATAGACCTGGTGGGCGACAAAAACCGTGGCCTGGCCATGGGGATAAACGAATTTGCCGGTTACCTTGCCGTAGGACTGGCAGCTTTTCTGGCAGGCTACCTTGCCTCCACCACCGGGGAGGTCACCTATGCCTTTGTGCCCGGGATAGCCTTTTCGCTGGCTGGCCTGCTGCTGACGCTGGTTTTTGTCCGAGACACCCACGCCCATGTGCAGACGGAAACGGCACAGAGCCGCATTCCACTTCTCCGCCATATCTGGAAAGACACCACCTGGCGGCATAAAAACCTGGGCTCCGTAACACTGAACGGCTTTGTAAACAATATGAACGATGGCATCCTGTGGGGGCTGCTGCCAGTGCTGCTCGCCACGCGGGGGTTCAGCCTGAATGAGATTGGTCTACTGGCAGGGGTTTACCCGGCCGTTTGGGGCATTGGCCAACTGGTAACAGGCAAGCTGGGCGACCACCTCTGTAAGAAGCAGCTCATCAGCCTGGGCATGCTACTGCAAGGCCTTGCAATTGCAGCTTTGTTTTTCACTGCTTCCTATGCAGCACTTGTTGCTGCACTGGTAGCGCTGGGAGCAGGCACCGCACTGGTTTACCCCAACTTCCTGTCGGTGGTGGCCGAAAATGCGCACCCGGGCCAGCGGCCGCAGGCTTTGGGCATTTTCCGGTTCTGGCGCGACTTCGGGTATGTAGCGGGCGCCCTGGCAGCCGGCATCTTCAGCGATTTGTTCGGTACGGGAACTGTACTGCTTGGCACGGCTACACTTACCATAGTAGCAGGCCTGGTAGCTGAAACACGCATGTGCTGCACCAAAAAAATACTATGGCGCAGCAGGCAATGCAGCCCGGAGCTACTTCCTGAAACTTAAATTCCAGGACAGGCTGTTGCAAATCCTAAAGTAAAAGAGCAGGAGGTTCAGCTTCCTGCTCTTTTAAACTACATTCAGATCCATCTTACCAGTTACACTTCGGGCGTTTCGTATTCGTTTTGTTTCTTCAGGATGCTGTCGAACAGCTCATCGTCCAGCAGGTCGGCTACAGACCTGATCGTAAAGTCGGGGGCGTAGGCAAACTGCACCAGGTCCTCCTCTTTAGTTACGCCGGACAAAGTTAGCACCGTTGTAAAGCCCATGGAACCACCACCCAGGATGTCGGTGCTCATGGTATCGCCAATCATAATGGTTTCGTCGGTTGTTAAGCCCAGGGCTTTGCGGGCCATCCGCATCATGACCGGGCTGGGTTTACCCACGCTAAAAGCTTTTTTACCTGTTGCAAATTCCAGCATGGCTACAAAAGCGCCGCAGCCCGCACGGTAACTGCCATTGCCGACCGGGCAGTTGGGGTCGAGGTTGGTGGCGATGAGTTTGGCACCTTTCATCACCATGTTAATAGCCTTGTCTACCGATTCTAGCAGAATGGTTCTGCCTTCCCCGATAATCACGTAATCCGGGTTTTCATCTACAATTGAATAACCCGCCTGGTGCAGCTCATTCAGCAGGCCACCCTCTCCTATCACGAAGGCGGTACCGTGTGGTTTTTTAGTGGCCAGGTAGCGGGCAGTGGCCATGCCACAGGTAAAGATGTCTTCGTCGGTCACCTCAAACCCCAGTGTCTTCAGCCTATAGCACACATCCCGGCTGGTGCGCTGGCTGTTGTTGGTCAGGAACATAAACGGATAGCCTTCGCGCCGTAATTTATTGATGAACTCTACCGCACCGGGTATCGGATGTTTCCCGTGATAGATCACCCCATCCATGTCAATCAGAAAGCCTTTTTTCATATTAATCTCATTTAGTATTTTATCAAATATTTAGTTAATTTATTGAATTTATACGAACAATTAAATAATAGTTTTATTAATTTAACATTAACTAAAGCAGTTTATTACAAACATTTGTTTAAAATAGAATCAATAAAATGCTGCCCGGACCAGGAAATACTGTTGCTACCGGCAAGGCAGAAATAACCGTTTTATTCGCTCTGGCACCGAAAAAGGCTTCTGCTGCTGCCACCACAGCCTCTGCTCCCCAGCACGCTCAAGCCAACAAAGCTTCTCCGTTTGCAGATGCCGTCTTATCACAAAAAATATTTCAGATTTTCGTCCGGCATGCTTGGCAATTTCGTAAGTACGATTAACTTTGCAACACAAAGTACTTTAACCATGAATCAACAGCACGAGCAACTGGCCACTTTACGGGAAATCCGGAACATCATGGACCGTTCCAGCCGCTTTATTTCGCTGAGCGGCCTTTCCGGTGTAGCTGCCGGCGTATGTGCCCTGATGGGTGCCGGGGTGGTGAAGTGGTACCTGAACACGCACAACATCCGGTATCGAACTGCCGTGCAGGCAGGGCTGAACCAGTCTACCCTTCTGTTCCTGGTCGGTGTGGCGCTGGTGGTGCTGGTGCTGGCGCTGGGCTCGGCCATTTACTTTACCACGCGCAAAGCCCGCAAGCAGCAGCAGCGCATCTGGGACAGTAAAGTGCAGCGCCTGCTCCTCAACCTGGCTATCCCGCTGGCAGCCGGCGGCCTGTTCTGCATGGTGCTGCTTTATCATGGCATTATTTACCTGGTTGCTCCCTCGATGCTGGTTTTTTATGGCCTCGCCCTCATCAACGGCAGCAAATACACCCTCAGCGACATCCGCTACCTGGGCATTTGCGAACTGGTACTCGGACTGGTGGCTTGTATCTTTATCGGGTACGGCTTACTTTCGTGGGCATTTGGCTTTGGTGTACTGCATATTTTGTATGGCACCATCATGTACTACAAGTACGAGCGCTAAGGAAGAATTTATTTTGTGAAAACCTATTTAGAAAATATAAATAAAGCCTTCGAGAGCAGGGCACGGCTGGGCATTATGTCGGTGCTGATGGTGGAAGACAAGGCGGACTTTAATACCCTGAAAGAGACGCTGCAGCTGACAGACGGTAACCTGGCCAGCCACCTGCGCTCCCTGGAAGAAGCGGGTTACCTGCTCGTGGAGAAGCAGTTCGTGGGCCGTAAACCCAACACCACCTACCAGGCTTCCGAAGAAGGCCGGAAAGCTTTCCAGGAGCACCTGGATGCGCTGGAACAACTTATTTTAAACAACCGGAAAGACAACTGATATTTTTTTACGTATTAACTTTGAAACACAAAGTACTTTAACACAGAAACACACGAGGCACTTGCGGCTGCACATCGGAATTCGCAAAGGAACTCTGTCGAATGTGCAGCTGCTGTTTCACCATTCGGTACCACCTGATAACTATCTAAGGCAAACAATTATATCAAAATGAAAATGGAAGACAAGATTCTGGCAAACATGGACAACCCCAGGCAACTGGAAAAGCTGTACCGCGACAACAGGCAGCACTTCGAGAAAGCTTTTACCGGCATCTACCCGGAGTTAAAACACAACCCCCTGGCCGAGTTCTGGCACGAGAGGCTTCACTACCTGCACGACGAAATTTCCTGGGGCACGGGCAAAGACCTGGCCTTTGTTGCCGTTGCGGCGCTGCTGGCAGGTATCCTAGCCAAAATCCCAGCCTTTGTGCCGATTAGCGAAGAGTTTTACTACCAAAGAAACATCGGCTTCATCGTATTCCCGTTCCTGGTGGCTTTCTTTGCCTGGAAGAACAACCTGCAAGCCAAAAACATCGCCCTCCTGGGAGGCGCCATGCTGCTTGGTTTGATTTTCATCAACGCGCTGCCCGCCACCGAAAGCGATACGCTGCTGCTGTCCTGCATCCACCTGCCCCTCTTTCTGTGGTCGGTGCTGGGAGTTGCTTTTGTCGGAAATGCGCCCGGCAACTACGACAGGCGACTGGCTTATTTACGCTACAACGGCGACCTGCTGGTGATGACCGCGCTCCTGGGCATAGCCGGCTTCATTCTGACAGGCGCAACAATCGGCCTGTTTTCGCTTATCGGGCTGCAAATCGAGGAATTCTATGGCGAGTATATTATTGCCTTTGCACTGCCGTCGTTACCGATCCTGGGCACTTACCTTACCCAAACCAACCCGCAGCTGGTAAACAAGGTGTCGCCTGTTATTGCCAAATTGTTCGGGCCGCTGGTGCTGGTCATGCTGGTCATCTACCTTATTGCAATTATTTATTCAGGCAAAGATCCTTACAACGACCGTGAATTCTTGCTGCTGTTTAATGGCCTGCTGGTGGGCGTTATGGCGATCATTCTTTTTTCTGTCGCCGAATCAGCCCGCTCCGCCAACAACAGGCTAAGTACGCTCGTGCTCTTTCTGTTATCGGCAGTAACCATTGTGGTGAATGGCATTGCCTTATCGGCCATCGTGTTCCGGATTGCCGAATGGGGCATTACACCGAACCGGGCAGCCGTATTGGGAAGCAACCTGCTCATCCTGCTAAACCTGCTGTTGGTGTCGGTAAATTTATACAAGGTACTGACCAAAAAAACAGCCCTTGCTGACGTCGAAAAACCTATCGCCGCTTTCCTGCCGCTGTACAGCATCTGGATTATGGTGGTCTTGTTCCTGTTCCCGCTGCTCTTTGGGTTTAAGTAAGTGATGTTGCGCAGGAAGCTTTTTTGTCTTCCCTCAGCAGCTTACCTGTAGCAGAGAAAAATTCTGCAGCTGCCACCATTGCCTTTGCTCCTAAGCAGTAATACTGCTTCAGATTTTCAACTTTATCATGTTCAAAACCTTTTAGTGAAATTTAAGTTTTCGGTTGAAGTTCTGGTGCAGATACAGAGACTGTTCCTTTGAGGGGACCATAGGGGTGTTTACACCTGCGAAAAAACTCTAAGAACATAATTTCTGACGCATTACCTCCGAGATTTACACCCCTATAATCCCCTCAAGGGGATAGTCTTCACTACCACTGTTAAAGTACAAAGGAACCGAAGCTAAAAAATATGGGACATGATGAGGCTGGAAACCTGAAGCAGTATTTTTTGAAGAGCAAAGGCAAGTGCAGACGGGCAGCCACAAAAATTTTTTTGAATTTTAACTTTGAAAAACAAAGTACTTTTTAAAATATGGAAACAATAATAAAAAAAGGCGCGACAGTGGTAGCTAAGCTTCCCGCCGTGCAACTCACCGGCATTGGACTGGTGCTGTTCTCGCTCTTCCTGTTACTGCTCCCGGAGTGGGGCTTCAAACCAAGCGGTGGTTCTTTGTTCGGGATAGCGCTGATGAACTACGCCCTCGCCGTGCTGTTCTTCTTCGTCCTGCTGGTGGGCGGGCACATGAAATTTCGGTCTGCCGCTTTCCGGCCCGAAGCCCTGTTCCTCTACCTGGTGCTGGCGCTCATCAGCTGCTTTTCGCTGAACCGCGAGATTCCGGTTTTCCAGGATTCCACGCAGTGGCTTGACCTCTACCTTATTACCTTGGGCGTGGCGCTGGCAGGTTATACGTTTAAAAGTTACCTGCCGGTGGTGGCGCGGCACCTCCTGCTGTTCTGGCTCGGAGCCGGTTTCCTGCTGGCGGTGTACTACGCGCTCTACCTGGCCCCCTACTACCTCATTGGTATGGTGGGCGCTATCGGGCTGGGACTGTCGCTGCACCTGTTGGTGCCTTTGCAGCTGCTGGTGCTCGTGGTACTGGCAGTGAAAAATGCCTGGCGCGAAGACAATCGCTACCTCTACAGCTTTGCCCTTGGCTGCTTTGTGCCGCTGGTAGTGCTGGTGACCTTCCTGGGGCAATGGCAGCGCCGCAATGCCGAAATAAGCCGCCTGCAGCACGAGTACATCATCCGGGACAATAACGAGCTGCCGCGCTGGGTACACCTGAGCCGGCACCTGCCGCAGGACCACCTCACCGAAAAGCTCATCAAAACAAGCCTTGTGTACCAGGTGCCCGAGGGAAACATCGGAGTATGGGACTTGCCCTCTTCCGACTTAGCCGACCTGAAACGCCACGACCCGCTCGTGATGATTGCGGCCTTCCTGTTCGGCAACCCGCAACTGGATACAAACGAACGGGTGAAGATACTCGAAAGTCTCTACGATGCCCGCCATTATACGCAGCAGCGCCTCTGGAGCGGCAGGACCCTGAGCACTTCTACCGTGGTATCGCAGGTGCGCCTCTACCCGCAGTACCGCCTGAGCTATACCGAAAAAGTGCTGCGCATCCGCAACAGCCAGCCCGGCATGTGGAATCAGCAGGAAGCCATTTACACCTTCTACCTTCCCGAAGGCAGTGTGGTCACCTCGCTTTCGCTGTGGGTGAACGGGCAGGAGGAAAAAGCGGCCCTTACCACCCAGGGCAAAGCCGACAGCGCCTACACCACCATCGTGGGCCGCGAAATGCGCGACCCGTCGGTGGTGCACTGGCAGGAAGGCAATACCGTTAGCGTGCGCGTTTTCCCCTGCACGTCGGAAGAGGACAGGCAGTTTAAGCTGGGCATCACCACGCCGCTGCGCGAGGAGGACGGGCAGCTGGTGTACGACAACGTGTACTTCAGCGGACCTGCAGCCGATGGCGCCGAAGAAACAGCGATGGTGTACCTGGAAGCTCCTGTTACAGCCCTGGATTTGCCGTTTGCCTTTGAGCAGGACAAGCCGCAGCAGTACCGCTACCACGGCGACTACCGCCACGACTGGCAAATCCGGTTCGACACGCCCGCCTTCAGCACCCACGCCTTCACCTGGCAGGGCCACAGCTACCAACTGGCACCCCAGACTTCCGTGACCGAGCACTTCGACCCGCAGCGGGTATACCTCGACCTGAACCGCGCCTGGACAACAGAAGAAGCTGCCGAGGTGTGGGAAGCTGTCAAACACAAAAAGGTGTATGTGTACGACGATGAAATGATAAAACTGACGGAAGAAAACCACGAGGCCCTGTTCGAAAGGCTGCTGCAACAAAGCTTTTCGTTGTTCCCGCTGCACCACATGCGGGAGCCGGAGCAGGCGCTGCTCATCAGCAAAAGCACCGAGAATTCGCCCAACCTGAAAGACTTAAAAGACAGTCCGTTCCGGGAGGAGCTGGGGCAGCGTCTGCCGCAGGGAACCGCCATTCGCGTGTTTCACCTGGGCCGTCACCTTTCCCCTTACCTCAAAACGCTGAAAGAACTGCAGGTGCTCACTGTTAACTCCGGCACCACCGAAAAGCTGGCGCAGCAGCTCCGGGTGCAGCAGTTTACCCGCAGCAACACAGCAGCAGATGCCATAGCCATGGGAGCCTCCGACGTGAACATTGTAAAGACGGCTGCAGCTGCCACCACTCCCACTGCTGCTCCTGACCACCTGCTGCGCCTGTTCGCCTACAACCACTTGCTGCAGCAGCTCGGCGCCAACTACTTCCGGAAAGATTTTGTGGAGGAAGCGTACCTGGAAGAGGCACGGCTGGCTAACATTGTCAGTCCCGTATCGAGCCTCATCGTGCTGGAAAAACAGGCCGACTACGACCGCTTCGACATCAAGAAGAGCAAAGACAGCCTGGGCAATGCCTCCATCAAATCGTCGGGGGCGGTGCCGGAGCCGGAAGAGTGGGCGCTGATTATTGTAGTGGCGATTCTGGTGGCCTTTATGTCGCTCAAACCTTACCTGCTCCGCACATGATGCTGCTGTTGTGCCTGCAGCAACAGGTAACCCGGCTACATGTGGCTACAGCTGCTATTACCGCCGTTTACCTGTTGCTGGCTTTCCTGTTCCTACAAAACTACCTGCTCTGGGACATGCCCTGGCTACTGGCGCTGGCGCTGCTGCCCTTCGTTGTGCAGGCAAAGGGGCAGCAGCGCAACCACATTATTTTGCTGTTTACTGCAGCTGCCACCATCGCCTTTGCTGCTTATACACAAGCAACTACCGTTTTCTTTCTGGCCTTTGTGCTGGCGCTGTGGTGCAGCCTACGGAGCGTGTGGGGAGGCTTCAGCCTGTACCCCGCCCTGCTCCTGCTGCTGGGTTCGCCCATCTTCAGCTACATGGCCAATATCCTGAGTTTCCCGCTGCGCCTGCAACTTACCCGCTGGGCGGCAGGCGTACTGCAACAGGTACAGCTACCAGCCGAAGCTGCCGGCAACGTGATTCTGCTAAACGGCGAAGAATTTTCAGTTGACCCGGCCTGTGCCGGTCTTTCGATGCTGGCGGTGTCGCTGCTGCTGGCGGTGTTTGTGCTGGCGCATTTGCAGAAAAACGGCGGCAAGCTTTTCCCGCTCCGGCTGGTCGTGCTGCTGCTATCCTGTATGCTGCTGCTCAACCTGGGCTGTAACCTGATGCGCATTGTGCTGCTCGTCTTCTTCCGGATACTGCCCGACAACCCGCTGCACGACGTGAAGGGTTTGCTCTGCCTGCTGCTGTACGCGGTACTGCCTTTCTACCTGCTGGCCCGTTACTGCTACCGTCATTTTGGCGTGGAGAAGCAACCGGAACCGCAACAGCCTGCTAAAAGTATTTTCACCACGCAGACTGCTGTCCTGAACCTCTTCCTGCTCCTGTCGCTGGCAGGTGCCGGGGTGGCTGTCAGTCACAAACCGGCTGCAACGAGCGCAGCCAAGGCAAAGGATTTCCCCGGCTTCGAAAAGGAAGAACTGGCAGACGGCGTACTGAAACTGACGAGCCCACAGGCGCTGGTGTATGTAAAACCCATCCGCGCTTTTTACGCAACGGAACACCACCCGCTCATTTGCTGGGAAGGCAGCGGCTACCTGTTCCGGCAGGTGCGCGAACTGCAGCTTGGCGACAGGAAAATCTATATGGGCGAGCTGCACCAGGGCAAGGAAAAACTCTACACCGCCTGGTGGATGGATAACGGCTCGCATCAGACCATCGACCAACTGGACTGGCGCTGGCACATGTTCCGGGGCGAGGCTGCGTTTGAGATGGTGAATGTGACGGTAGCGAGACAGGAGCAACTGGTGCCGGAGGTGGAAAGGTTGTTGCGGTTACGGTGACGCAAAACCGGTTCCTGCCAAAACATCCAAACCGCACACGCTGTAAAAGTACTTAACAGACTGGCGCAGCCTACGTAGTAAATCTCATTAGCAGCGGCAGATGCAACCGCTTCAGGATTTAACTTTCATTCCATGCTATTTACAAACACCTGTATTCATAAACGCCCTAAACCTCTTTTACATCTTTTCATTCTGTTCCTGCTGCTCATAGTTGCTGTTCCGGGGCAGGCGCAGCTGTTGCCCAACGACACAACCGAAGAACCGCAGGAAGCTGCCGAACCTGCCTGGCCCGAAGATTCGCTGGGCCGGCGTACGCCACGCGGAACGGTAAACGGCTTTATCAAAGCGGTTGCAGACGAGGATTACACCCGGGCAGCGCAGTTCCTGAACCTCGACCCGGCTTTAAAAAAGAAGCAGAACGAAACCCAACTGGCCCGGTCGCTGCAGCGCTTGCTGGACAAGTCGGGCAGTATTATTCCGTATTCCTGGATAAGCAACGCACCTGAGGGGCTGGAAGGCGACAACTTGGGGCCAACGCTCGACCGCGTGGGAACAGCTACCGTTGAAGGTGAAACGTTTGACCTGCTGGTGGAACGCACAGAAGGACCTGCCGGTGGCCCGATCTGGCTCTTTTCCTCCCAGACTGTCCAGAAAGTGCCGCTTATTACCGACGAGGATACGGGGCCGCTGGTGAACAGGGTGCTGCCTGCTTTCCTGAAAGACATCAAATGGGGCGGTGTGCCTGCCGGGCATTGGCTGGCTATTGTTGTACTGCTGGTGCTGGCTTACCTGGTGGCCTGGAGTGTTACCGCAATGGTGCTGTTCCTCATCCCGCTCCTGTGGCGCAAAGCCAGAACCGAACCTACGGCCGGCGTTATCAGGGCTTTTGGCCTGCCTGTGCGACTGTATGTGACGGTGTGGATATTTGTGGTTGCCAGCCAGGAAATCGGCATTTCGATTATCGTGCGGCAGCGGCTCAGTGAAGTTACCATTATTGTAGGCTTGCTCGCGCTGCTGATTCTCCTGTGGCGGCTGAGCGGTTTTATTTCCAGTTACAGCGAAAAGCGCATGACCCGACGCGGCAACATGGCGGGTGTATCGGCGGTGCTGTTCCTGAACCGTGTCGCTAAAATCAGTATTGTGGTGTTTGGCATTATTGCCATCCTCTATACGTTTGGCTTTGATGTAACTACCGGCCTGGCCGCACTGGGTATCGGTGGTCTGGCGCTGGCGCTGGGTGCCCAGAAAACCGTGGAGAACTTTGTCGGCAGCGTGACGTTAATAGCCGACCAACCCATCCGTGTGGGTGACTTTTGCAAGGTGGGCGATACGATTGGCACCGTGGAGCAGATAGGCATGCGCTCCACCCGCATCCGCACCCTCGACCGCACGATCGTCACCATCCCGAACGGCGATTTTTCCTCGCAACGCATCGAGAACTACGCCCACCGCGACCGCTTCTGGTTTCATCCCAAATTCGGTCTCCGGTTCGAGACGACCCCGGAGCAAATCCGGTACCTGCTCGTGGAGCTTCGCACCATCCTGTATGCCCACCCTAAAGTTGATGCGGAGCCGGCACGGGTGCGGTTTGTGGAAATCGGGGCCGATTCGCTGAACCTGGAGATCTTCGCCTATGTACATGCCGGCGACTTCAATGAATTCCTGGAGATAAAAGAAGACCTGATGCTGCGCATGATGGATGTGATCGAAGCGAGCGGCACCGGCTTTGCCTTCCCGTCGCAGACGCTCTACCTGGCCCGCGACAAAGGCGTATCCGGCGAAAAAACCAAAGAAGCGGAAGAACGTGTGAAAAAGTGGCGCGAAGCAAGTGAACTGCAACTTCCTAACTTTGCCTACGACCGCATCCAGGACCTGCGCAATACCATTCTTTACCCACCAGAAGGAGCCCCGCAGCAGCCAAAGGCAGAGTAAGGTGCAGAAGGTGTGGTGGCGTTTTTTACAAGCAGCAGTGGCTGTGGAGGCAGCTGCAGAAAGCTTTTCAGAACGAAAAAAGGCATAATGAGCGGCAAAAATCCCGGAACAGCAGCGCTTTTCGTGTACGGCACCCTGCTGCAGGAATCGAACAGCGAAATGGCGGCATTTATGCGCCGGAACAGTACCGACCTGGGCAGTGGCTACATCTTTGGCCGCCTCTACGACCTCGGCGACTACCCGGGCGCCGTGGTCAGCACTGCGGAAGGCGACAAGGTTTACGGGCATCTTTACCAGCTACACCAGCCTGCGGATGTACTTCCCGCACTTGATGCTTACGAGGAATTCGGCCCGGACTTTCCGGAGCCAAACCTGTTTATCAGGGAGGTGGTGGAAGTACACTTTAACGGTACCTCCCGGTACTGCTGGGTTTACCTGTACAATGGCGCCGTTAACGAAGCTGCACGGATAGCCTCAGGGGATTACCTGGCGCACCTGCAGCCTCGCCGGAATAGTTAACGGGCAGCTGAATTATAATTTAAAAAATACTGCTGCACCTGCCACCACTCCCACTGCTGCTGCTCTCCGGAACTACCAGGTGTTACTTCAGCAGGCGCACATAGTAAATGCCGCCGGCCGTAGAGCCTTTGTGCGCTACGAATTTGAGGTTCATCGTATTGCCCTCAGTTTTAGCCAGTACTGCAGCCGGAATCTCGTAATCCACATCGAAGAATTTCTCGCCGTTGCTACCGTCCAGCTTCACGGTTGTCAGCAGCTTGTTGTTCAAGAAGATATCGAAGTTGCGGTCTCTGTCGGCGCCGAAGTAGGTGATGCGCAGGGTTTTGCCCTCTTTTTTCGGGTTGCGGAGATCGTAGCTGAACCAGTCGGAGGACGTGCGCCAGTGGCGGTCCATGTGCACGCCTGCCATTGTTTTCTCTCCCTGGAAGTTGTGATCCGACTCCGGTTGCTGCTCGCCCGGCGCTACCTGGTCTACGGTCTGGGACTCCAGCGCCAGCTTCGCCTCTTCTTCTTTCCGGATTGCCTCTTTTCGGGCTACCAGTTCCTCCCGCGTTGCCACCGGCCAGTACACCATGTAACGGGCATCGTGCACCTGGAAGAAAGGCACCAGCTCCACGTTTTTGTACTTGTCCGAATCAATTAGTGCCGAAGCGGTAAAGGTCATCGGTTTACCGGACACCGGCTTCAGTCCTGCCACCAGGTCATTGGCACCTGCTGCTACAAGCACAGGCGCAGTCTCTGCCGGGTACAGTGGACCACTGGCAATGTGCCCCATGCGGCTGTCGTCGGCCTGCAGGCCGGGCATATCTGTGGTTTCGGTGGCAGCAGCCAGCACAATCGGTCCGTGCACAAACGACACCCAGGGCGAATTATCCGGCAGGCGCTCCACCTTTGTCTGCATCGGCAGCGACACGGTTACCACATCGCCATTTTTCCACTTCCGCTCCACCTGCACATAGCCGTTGTTTTGATCGCTTGTCTGCACCTCCTTGTTGTTCACCAGCACTTTAAATCCATCCGGCTTCACCCAGTCCGGACGACGAATGTTGAGTGCAAATTTCTTTTTCCGCTTTAGCTGCAGCTTCACTTCCGTTTTTTCCTCGAACGGAAATTTTGTCTGCTGTGTCAGCGTGAGGCCCTGCTCTTTCCAGTCGAGGGTGGAAGGAATGAACAGGTTCAGGTAAAGATCGTTTTCGTGGTGAGCGTAGATGAACTCGCCGTATTTGCCGTGATTTTCCAGCCCGGAGCCCACGCAGCACCAGAAGCCCTGATCAGGCTGCGAGTACACGCGGTAGTGCCGCGGGCGCATGGGTGTGAAATACACAAAGCCGCCCCGCTCCGGGTGCTGCGACGAGAGGATGTGGTTGTAGAGTGCCCGCTCGTAATAGTTGATGTATTCAGCAGAAGGATTGGAAGTGTGCAGCTGCTTGGTGAGCTTGAGCATGTTGTAGGTGTTGCAGGTCTCCGGCCCCTCCTTCGACTCCACCATCGAGGAGAAGTTGTTGGCCGGGTGGAAATGCTCCCGCACGCTGTTGCCCCCAATCGACACCGTCCATTCATCCACAACCGTATCCCAGAAGAAAGCAGCGGCATCGGCCCAGGCCTTATCGCCGCCCACTTCGGCCACGCGCTTGTAGCCGATCACTTTTGGGATTTGGGTGTTGGCATGCTGACCGGTAAGCTTGTTTTGTTTTGCCAGCAGCGGGTCCAGGATGGCCTTGTGCGAGAAGCGGCGCGCCAGCTCCAGGTATTTCTTGTCGCCGGTGATGTCGGCTACGTCGGCCAGTACTTCGTTCATGCCGCCGTGCTCGCTGCGCAACATTTCCTGCACCTGCTTATCCGACAGGTCTTCTGTCAGGTCGAGGCACCAGTCGGCGTATTTTACCAGCATCTGCTTTGCTTTTTCATTTCCGGTATAAAGCCAGGCATCGCGCAGGCCGGCAAAAGGCTTGTGGATGTTGTAGAGCGGGACCCACTTCTTGTTGAGGGAAAAACCGCCTGCATCTATTTTACCGCTGGCTACTTCTTTCCACATGGCATTGCCGCCAGGCACACCGCCAATGTAGCCGTTGCCGTTTTTCTGCTGGCATTTTTCCAGCTCGTCAATCATGTAATTGAGACGCTGCAGTACTTCCTGGTTACCCGTAGCCGCATACATGAGCGAGAGGGCCGTGAGGTAATGGCCGCCGATGTGGCCGTCCAGCCCGGTATTTTCCCAGTTGGGATAGCTTTTAGCTTTTGGTGTCAAGCCCGCTTCGCGCAGGTAAGGCGCCAGCAGACGGTCCGGTTCAAGGGCCAGGATGTACTGCAAATCGGTTTGCTGGGCCTGCCGAAAAGGACTCTCCAACAGTTGCACGGATGCGAGCGGAAAACTTTTCAATTCTTGTTGCTGGCAAACGCCGGCGAAGGGTAACATACATACAGCGATAAGCACTGCGCAGATGGTCTTACTCATAGGTTGCTGCCACATTTGTGGAAAATAGGTTTTATTGATTCCGAAGTAAGGATGAAATTATTCCTATATGCTTCTTTTAGGATTTATAGGGATAACTCTTAAACAATTTTATAGTGAATTAGTGCCCTTCCGGCTTTTAAGCTGTGATTGACACAGAGGAAAGTTTGCTACAAGCACACAACAAACATTCGCAATTTAGCCAATACGCATGCCTAGAACAGGAGTCCGTTCATCTAAAATCAAAATTAGGTGTATTTTTAACATTTAAAAACACCTAACAAACATTTATTTTTTTGACAATCGAAAGTAAGCGCAAAGCAAAACCATTATGGCAGCTGTTTCAGTTCTTCAAATTAAAGTGGTTATTCCGCAAGAAAGGGATGTAAACGATTTAATGAAGTGAATTATTTAGCAGCCAAAAGCTTCTGCACCTGCCACCACAGCCTCTGCTGAACAGATAGGCCCTCACAGCCCGAGACAAAGGCAAGCCGGAAGCAGAAAACCAATGAGGTCAGAGTTAAAAAAACCTTTAGAACCCATTCCCGCTAAAGAACATCGTTAATACACGCGCTCCACCACGGGACCAGCCGAAAGGTGACAAATGTCATTTTTTTCGCTTTCCTAAAGTTGTAGTTTTGATGCAACTTTAAAAAATACAAATCATGATTACACCAAAGCAAGTAGAATTAGTGAAGGCCACTGTGCCTGTATTGAGAGAACATGGCGTTGTATTGACCACTCATTTTTACAACCGTATGTTCCAGCACAATCCAGAGTTAAAAAACGTTTTTAACATGGGCAACCAAGGCAGCGGCAAACAACAATTATCGTTGGCACTGGCTGTTTTAGCGTATGCCGAGCACATCGAAGATCCTTCTGTTTTACTCTCTGCTGTAACAAAGATCGGAAACAAACACACCAGCCTGGACATCCGTCCGGAGCATTACGCCATCGTAGGCAAGCACCTGCTGGCCTCTATCAGCGAGGTGCTGGGCGAAGGAGCCACGCCAGAACTATTGGAAGCCTGGGGTGTTGCCTATAACCAACTGGCCGACCTGATGATTGGGCTGGAGCAGAACCTGTATAGCAACACGGTAGCCAAAGAAGGAGGCTGGACCGGCTGGCGTCCGTTTATCGTGAGGCAGAAAGTGAAGGAGTCGGAAGAGATCACTTCTTTTTACCTGTACCCTGCCGATGGCGGGAAGGTAGCCAGTTTCCTGCCGGGCCAGTACATTAGCCTCCGTTTGTTTCTGCCGGAACTGAACCTGTTTCAGCCACGCCAGTACAGCTTGTCGACAGCTCCCAACGAGGACTACTACCGCATTTCGGTAAAGAAAGAAACAGGCTCCGACATCAACCCGAATGGCATGATCAGCAACAGGCTGCACAATATAGTAGAGGAAGGGGATGTAATAGAAGTTGCCTCACCGGCCGGAGATTTTGCCCTCGACACAACCAAGCAGACACCGGTGGTATTCATCAGCGGCGGTGTAGGACAAACGCCCCTGCTGAGCATGCTGGAGTACCTCACCAACACAGAAAGTAACCGCGAAATTATCTGGGTGCATGGCTGCCGCAACCGGAAAGTGCATGCGTTCAGCGAGCCTATTACCACCCTGGAAGCCATGCACGGCAAGTTAAAAAAACACATCTTCTACGACACGCTTGATGAAGAAATGCAGGTTGCCGGCTATTACGAAGGCATCGTGGAACTGGACAAACTCCGCGACCAGGCGATCTTTCAGGATGCGGATTACTACATTTGCGGCCCGGCCCCTTTTATCCAAAAGCAGTACAACGATTTAACTTCTATGGGAGTTAATAAGGAAGCGATCCATTACGAAGAATTCGGGCCTTCAAACCTGATTCTTTCTTAGGTTATTTAAAGTCATGAAACTGAACCACTTTACAGACATTGGCCTGCGGATATCCATGTATATGGCGCAAAAGCAATTAGCTGATGAAACGACAACCATTGCCGAGTTGTCCAGGCAGTTTGCTTTTTCCCGAAATCATTTAGTTAAAGTAGTTCAGTTTCTTTCTAACAAAGGTGTACTGGCAGCACAACGTGGCAGGGGCGGCGGCTTACGCCTGGGCGATCATCCTGCCCACATAAAAGTTGGTCAGCTCGTGCAGCTCCTCGAGCATAACGAAAACCTGATCGACTGCCAGTCCTCCAGCTGCATGCTGCATGGAAACTGCCTGTTAAAAACAGCGCTGGACAAGGCGTATAAAGAGTTTATCGCCGTTTTAGACAGCTACTCCCTGCAGGATATCACAGCCGGAAAAACGGGAGCGCTCCTCCAACAGCTCATCAGGAGCAACACTGCCTGACAGCCTGCTGCTGTTCATACCCAAACTGAAGCACCCGAAGCCTCTACCAGGCACATCCCGCACAGGAATTACGGCTAACATGAAAATATTTTTACAGCCAACGTAACCAGCTGAAACCTGGTGCCGTATAAAAGAACGGCTAAAAGTTGAAGATTTCATATTTTCAAGATAAAAGGAAGGCTCTCTGATGAAAAGGAGAGTCTTCTTTTTTTGTACCCCCTCGCTGAACCACCCTCCTTCTGCCTGTTCCACATCACGAATGCTGCGGTATTACCTGTGTTGCGGCTACAACGTTTCAGCTACCGCCGCAAAAAGAATTTTCTTATACACATTCCGGCTCTTCCCCAACCGGAGTTCCGATGCCATTTGTTTACCTTAACTTAACAGAAATTCCTCTTTACCCCCTGTATTCTCTTATTCACCATTATCTTCATTATTATATATAACTATTCATATAGTTAATAGTATCACATATATACAGTAGTAAACCTGCGGCTTCCCACTTCCGGTTACGCATCTGGACCGGAACGACGATTACACTGGCTATAGGTAATATTTATGAAACAATATGATAGTACCCGCCTCATCTGAAGCTGGCAGGTAACTACGTCCCTATTCACCCTGATTATGAAAAATCCTATATTCAGAACAGCGCTTGCCTGCACCGTTCTGGCCTCTGCCGTGGTATTTACCGGCTGTCAGCAGGAAGAGCTGCTGGAAAACCAGTTTCCGACAGCTGTAGCTACCGAGACGGTGGTGCATGGCCAGGTCATTGAAGGACAGTATATCGTGGTCCTGAAGGAGGAGGCCTCCCCCCTGCCTCTATCCGATACGAACATCAGCCTTACACGCCAGGCAGCTGTGGCTGCAAACGCCGGAATTGGCCAGGAGGCCATCAGGAAAACCTTCCGGGGGGCTGTAAGTGGTTTTGCAGCACGCCTGTCTGCCGAACAGCTTAAAACGCTTCGTAACAATCCGGAAGTGGCGTATGTCGAGCAGGACAGGATGCTTACTTTAGGAAAGTCGGAAATGGATACTGGTTTGAACCGCAACAACAATGAGAAGGGGAAGGGAAAAAAGAAAGGCGTTAACAAACCCAAAAAATCGGACGGCGACCCAACAACAGACCCTGCTACCTCTACAGACGGTGCGTATACCAAAATCACGCCGCTGGCGGGGGAGCTGGTACCCTGGAACATTGCCCTGGTTGGCTATGGCGACGGCACCGGTAAAACGGTGTGGCTGATAGACTCAGGAGTAGATACAGACCACCCGGACCTGACCGTTGACCTCTCCAGAAGCATGTCTTTTGTTGAGCACATTTCGTCGGTGGAAGACGGCTACGGACATGGAACCACAGTAGCCGGCATTATAGCTGCCCGAAACAATGGCTCCGGCATGATTGGTGTAGCGGCAGGCGCAACGGTGGTCGCGCTTCGTATTTTTGATGATAATGGGGTAGGTACACTTTCCGGTACCATCGCTGCCGTGGGGCATGTAGTTGATTTTGGAAAAGCAGGCGATGTGGTGAATATGAGCATCAGCACGGCAATTTCTTATACCCTGGATTACCTGGTAAAAAGTGCAGCCTCCAGGGGAATTAACTTTGCTGTTGCAGCAGGCAACGGTGGCGTGGATTGCATTTCTATATACCCTGCTGCCGTAGATGCCCCGGGCGTGTATACCGTATCGGCCATGGACAGCTACGGCCGAATGTGGGAATGGTCAAACTATGGCTTATCAGTAGACTTCTCTGCTCCCGGTGTAGATGTGACCACCACCACAACTGGGGGTACCATCGGGAACGGGGCCTATGGTACTTCTTTTGCGGCCCCGCACGTAGCTGGCGTCCTGTTGCTGCGAGGCAAAGTGTACGCAAAAGGCGCCATCACCGGCGACAAAGACGCCGTACCAGATCCGATAGCCAGTTTAGAGTAAGAAGCTTCAAACTGTTCCCTCTACTCCTGCCACACCACCACGCCTGCCGGTATCAGTTCCCGCTGGCCAAGTAAGATTTTGGCTTTATCCGGCACCGGGAGGGTTTGGTTTTGCGATGAGTAGTTCAGCCCGAACCAGAAGCCGTTGCACCATTCCACCACGACGCCTTCGGGTAAGTTCAGCACCGGAATCTGCGCCCGCTCATACACCTTGCGCAGGACATCCCGCTCCAGTTGCCCGTCATCGGTGTCGGGACCAACGTAGGTCACGCTGCCCTTGCCTAGCTTCCTGGACACGACGGCTGCTTTGCCTTTGTAGAACTGGTCGGTGTAGGTTGCCCACACCTCTGCCTGCGGCCCGACCTCCAGCACATCGCCCCAGTTGTTCCAGGTATAACTTTTCCCCTCCATTTGCACTGTAGCCGTTCTCGACTCAGGCAGCAGGTCGTAGAAAATTTCCTTTACCCCCACCAGCTCATGAATCGGCTGCGCAAACAGCGCTTCCCACAGGCGCGCCTCCCGGTTCTTCTGGCCTGTGCGGGACGTGAGCACCAGGTGCCCGCCCTGCTCCACGTAGCCTTTCCAGCGGGCCACCAGCTGCTGGTCGAGCAGCTGGTAGGCAGGCGCTACCATCACCGGGTAAGCTGCGAAGTCGGCCTGCTCGTCTACCACATCCACCGGCGCTCCTACTGCTTTCAGGGCACTGTAGTAGCGCTTGAGGTGGCTTACAAAATCCCACTGGTTGGTCTGGGGCTGGTTTTCGGTTTCCCAGCGGTTGTCGGGGTTATAGAGAATAGCAGCTTTGCGGGCGAGCATGCTTTTGGGCATCGTTGCTTTTGGGTTGAAGTGTTTGCTAAGTTCCTTTAGCTCCTGGTTCACTTTCACATACTCTTCGCCCGATTTGCTTACCGCTACCCCGTCGGGTTTCATGATGCCGTAGTGGTACTGCTCCCCACCCGACAGCGGCTGCCGGAAGCGGTAGTTGCACACGAACTTGTTCCCGCCGGCCATTACGTGGTAAATCCACATGCGCACCGTGCCCGGCATGGTCTGCGGATTGTACTGCCCCCAGTTCACCTGCCCCGGCTGCAGCTCCATCACACCCGTAACGCCGGCAATCGGCCGGAAGAAGTCGTTGGCAAAGCCAATGCCACCCATCGAGCCCATCCGGAAGCCCTGCACGCCATGCCCCATATCAAACCCCGCCACCAGGTATTTGGTATAGGTCGGGAAGTCCAGCTTTTTGAAACGCAGCGGGTCTACGGGCGAATAATCGGCCATCAGGTTGGTGGTTACCCACTGCGATTTGGCAATATGCTTTTTGAGGATGTCCTGCTGGAAAAGTACGAAGTCGGCAGCTTCGTCGGCGGTAAAGCGCTTGAAGTCGAGGATGGCATGGGGATTGGCCTGCGCGACCAGCACCAGGTTGTTGGGCGCCTGTATCTGCTCGAAATTGTTGTAGGTGAGGCTCCAGAAGGCGGTGCCCCAGGTGCTGTTGAGGGCGTCGATGGTTTTGTATTTCTGCTTCAGCCACTCCCGGAAACGCTGCTGCGCATTTTCGCTGTAATCGAACGCGGCGCCGTAATGCGAAGGCTCGTTATCGATCTGCCAGCCCCACACGGCTTTGTTGTTGCCATAGCGTTTGGCCAGTTGGGTTACGATCTTCGCTACATACTCGCGGTATTTGGCACTCGACCACGAAGCCTGCTGCCGGGCCCCATGCCGGATGGTGCGCCCCTCGGCGTTTACCATCAGCACATCCGGGTGCTTCTGCGTGAGCCATACCGGCGGCGTGGGCGTGGGGGTGCAGAGGATTACCTTCAGGTTATTTTTGGCAGCCAGTGCAATGGCCTGGTCAAGCCACTCAAAGTTGTATTTGCCTTCTTCGGGTTCCATTTCGGCCCAGGCAAACTCGCCGTAGTGGGTAAAGTCGAAGCCAAGGCGGCTCATGTTTTGGATGTCGCGCTCCCAGTTCTCCTGTGGCCACTGCTCCGGGTAGTAATATGACCCTACCAGCATCAGCTTGTTTTTATCGAAATACTTTTCAGCTTCCTGCGCTAAAGAAGTTCCGGTTAAACAACAGGCCAGGCACAAGGCCAGCATCTTAAAAAAATAGTTGTACCTGTCCGGATGAAGACTCCTGAAGAATGTGTGCATTGATTTTGCAAACTGAATGTTGAACAACCTGTACGACCCACACGATGCTTTAAGATAAAAGCACAGCGGCTGTAATTTCAAAGTTAACTATTCTATCCTGATTGTAAAGGCGAATTGCTGCAGCAGCCACCATTCCCTTTGCTCCTCCTGCAGTGCAGTGGCCGGCGAACCTGCAGGAAAACCAGGTACTCTTTCCGGCACTACAGTTCCCGTACCGAACCAACAGAAAGAACCTCCTGCTTTTGGTGATATTGCTACCACAAAAACAGGAGGTTCTGCTATACTTACCCGTGCCGGCGCGGCATGCGGGTCCGTGTTTATGTTACCTGCTGTGCAACAGTTTTTTTATTGCTTCAGCAGCCTTTCGGTTGTGTGACCCGTGCTTGTCTCGACACGGATGAAGTAAACGCCCGGTTTTAAATCCTGGCCAAAAGTTGCTGATTGCTGTCCATCTGCCTGGTGCAGGCGCCTGCCCAGCTGGTCGAAAACAGTGTAGGTAAATTTGCCTTGTGCCACCACCGTATACGTAGTATTCGACGGGTTCGGGTACACCAACACCTGAGGCGCATGCTTCTCCTTCGTAATTCCGGTTACACCGCCCGGCTGTGCCAGTGTGATGTTCGGCATAGGCGGAGTCTGCATATCGTACCCCAGGTAAAAGCCTGGATACGGCGGCTGGTTGTAAGCAGAATTCTGCCAGGCTATTGCCGTGCGGTACTGCGGGTCGTGCATCAGCGTGTAAATGCGGTGCTCCGTCGGAATGGTAGTTGTGAACAGAATCAGCCTTGCGTTATCCGAAGTCCGGAAGAGCATTTCCTCGCGCCAGTCGCCCAGCAGGTCGGCCGTGAGGCTGGGGTTGGCCTTGGTACTGTTGTTCGAGGAAATAGGAGCCGCCCCGTATATGGTAAACAATCGGTTCAACGAATTAGTAGCTGCATTCCACTTGTCCAGTTTCGTACCGTCCAGCAGCTCGCGGGCCAGGTCGCCGTCCCACCAGATGCCGAAGTTGTAGGTAGGTTTGTTTGTACTGATTTGCTGGCCTCTGGCGTTGTAGAGATTGCCCGAAGAACCCCATAGCTCATAACCCTTGTGGTTGGGGTCGATATCGGCAGCCATCGAACGGCCCACATCACCGGTGGTAGGTACGCCCCAGACGGTCTCGCCTGTTTTAGCATCGTAGAGCCGCAGCCCCATGCCATCGTAAGAACCCTGCGACTCCAGGTTGATCCATATTTCCTGCCCCGGACGGTCCGGGTCCATATCCGTCATGTGCAGAGCATCGCCGTGCCCGTAGCGGTAGGTCCACAAAGGTTTGCCATCGTCGTTAATCGCGCTGGAGCCATTGATTATCTCATCCTTACCGTCGCCGTCCACATCGCCAATGGTCATCTGGTGGTTGCCCTGTTCACGGTAAGCTTCGTTGCCGGGGTCTTCGCTGTTAAAAATCCAGCGAAGGGTAAGCTGTCCGTCGCGCCAGTCGTAGGCAGCCCTAGCCAGTTTATTGTAGTAGCCGCGCCCCATAATCAGGCTCGGGCGGACACCATCCAGGTAAGCCACAGCCGACACAAAGCGGTCGGCACGGTTGCCGTAGTTATCGCCCCAGTCGTTGATGTTGCCCCGGGCAGGCTGGAAATCCACCGTAGCCATTGCTGCACCTGTCAGGCCGTTGAACACTGTCAGGAACTCCGGGCCGGTATGCACCCAGCCGCCGGAATTACGGTAGTCGACGGCGGCGTTACCAATAACAGCGCCTGTACCATCTACGGTACCATCGGCCGTTTTGAGGATGATTTCTGATTTGCCATCGCCATCGAAGTCGTAGACCATGAACTGGTTGTAATGCGGCCCGGCAGGCATGTTGTGGCCCAGGTCGATACGCCACAGGCGTGTACCGTCCAGTTTATAGCAGTCGAAAATCTGTTTGCCGCTATAGCCACCCATGTTATGATTCTCGACAGTTGGCGCCCATCTTAAAACAACTTCATAGGTACCGTCGCCGTCCATGTCGCCCACGCTGGCATCGTTGGCGGTATAGGTGTAGCTTTGGCCATCGGGTGTGGTGCCGCC
This sequence comes from Botryobacter ruber, assembly GCF_003347595.2. Taxonomy (GTDB): domain Bacteria; phylum Bacteroidota; class Bacteroidia; order Cytophagales; family Hymenobacteraceae; genus Pontibacter; species Pontibacter ruber_A. The sequence continues at coordinate 23,828 of NZ_QCZK02000045.1, forward strand.
GGCAGGTATCTGCAGCGGGATAGACAGCTGGTTGCTGCCCCAGGCAGCAGCAGCTTCGGAAGGAGTACCTTCCACGCCGTTCACCACAGCCCGTACGGTATAGGCGCCGCCGGCAGTGGAATTGTCAACATAGTTGGTGGAGGTGGTAATGGGGGTGCTGTTGAGTTTTACGTTATCGCGGTACACGTTGAAGGCGATAGCCGCAGGGTCGGTGCCCAACAGGCGCCAGCCCACGTACACGCTGTTGCCCGTACGGACAGCCACCAGGCCGCGGTTGAGGTACTCCACTTGTTTGGGAGCAGTCACTACTTCATCGGGTAGTGCATGCGTACTTACCCGCACATTGGCGCCATAGGTAACCGTTGTACCGCCCCCGTTGATGGCATAGGCCCGCACAAAATAGGAGGTAGCAGGCGTAAGGCCAGTCAGGTTTACTGTATAAGAACCAATGCCTGCCGAAGCTGCCGCCACTTTGGTGTTAGCCGTCGTAGGATTGGCACTGGTACCGTACACCACCCCTCTTTCTGTTATTTCCGAACCACCATCCGAAGTTATGTCGCCACCTGCTACCACAGACGTAGTGCTGATATTGGTGGCAGCTTTCGTGCTGATGACCGCAGGCGGAGCGGGAGGCAGGTACATCCGGACGATGGGCGTTACAACACCGCTTCCATTTGTTTTGGTGTACACGATAACGGGTTTTTCAGTATCGCTCCCGACAGCCAGCGCAAGGTTACCTACCGGCTCATCGATACCGGTGGCTACGGCCTGGTCTTTCAGTTCTGCCCAGGCAGTTGCGCCTGCTTCCTGCTTAAACACACGGGCCGCCTGGCGGTAGCCGGACGAAATAGCATCAATAAAGGAAAGAAACAGGTTGCCTGCGGCATCTTTCGTCATGTGGATGTTAGGAGAATCGCGGGAGGCAAGCGAGGTGGGCGAACTCCAGGTATCGGTGGCTTTGTTATATACCACCACGGTAGCCCTGTTCAGGTTGCCGGTGTTGAAGTAAGCAATAACCAGGTTCCCGGCACTGTTTACCGCCATGCTGGTATGCCGGATACCGCTAAAATTTGCAGGAACAGCCGTCCAGGTGCCGCCGTCGAAGCGGTAAAGGGCCATGCTGCCGGTAGTGGAGTTATTGGCTGACAGGCTGCTGAATACCAGCCAGGGCGTACCTACCTCGTCCAGCACCAGGCTCATAGCGGCAGCTTTTGCGTCAGCCTTTACCGGACCGGAACCTACCGTTACCCAGGAAGTGCCGTCGAACATTTTCACGTAAGGCGTCAGGTTGGCACCGTCGGCAAATGCGATGTAAGGGTTGTTTTCGGCATCGAATACCAGGGAGCTGCGCGGGGTGGAACCATACTGGGAAACCGTGCTCATGCCGTTTACTGTACCCTCCGACACATACAGGTTGCCGGTGCTGTTGTTCAGCGGTTCCCAGACGCCGGTGGTGGGGTTAAATTTCTTTACCGCCAGCCTGTTGCTGTTGGCGCCATCTACATAGGTAACATAAAGACTGTCTGTTGCATCAGCATAGATGCGGGTATAGGACGAACTGCCGGCGGAAAGGTCTTCGCCCACCTGTGCCCAGGTTCCGTCTTGCAGCTGTTTTTTTACTCTGGCTACTCCCCCTTCGGTATAGGCCACATAGGGTGTGGAAGTGGCGCCTTCGCTTACCAGCGCGATGGTGGTATGGTTGGAGGCCGCAGCAGCAACATCCTGCTCGCTGCCCAACAGCTGCCATTGCTGCGCATGAACCATGCTGGCCATAAGCATAAACAGCAGCGTGAGAGGAACCGAGAGAATCCCTGCTAATTTTTTAGTTTGTGGAGCAGGAGAACACGGGTGGCGTTCCGGGCCTGGCCGTCCCTTCAGCCATAAAGCATGTACAGTTTTTTTCATGAACTACTTTTTATAGGTTTTACAAATAAGCTAATCCGGTAATTGCCTTAAAGATAAGGATGCCACTACTGGCAACTGTCCTGCCACATCCTGACTTTCCGCTCACTAACTGCAGGTATCTCCGGTGGTGGGTATCTCCAAAAAAAGCAAGGAGGCTGCCCCTTTTCGGACAGCCTCCTTGTTTTTTCATCTCGTTTGGGCAGTGATACCGGGTTATTGTTACCTATACCCGGAATATGTTCTAAATGCCAGCTGAAACTGCACATGTACTTCCACCGGCAGCGAGAAAAGCAGCTGCTCGCAGGTGTACAAAACCTGCAAACTTACCACAAAGCAGCACTTCCTTTCTGCAGCGGAAAAGTGCGCTTTGTAAGCTAAATGGAACTGTTGCGGCTCTGCTGCAGGTGCATCCACAAAGCCATTAATACGCCTGTGCGGCCTGCTCTTTCACCGTACCTGTTTGGTTATCCTGCAAGCTCCTGCGGATACCCAGCTCCAGGCCACGCAGCTCAGCCAGTCCGCGGAGACGACCGATGGCCGAGTAGCCGGGATTAGTTTTCTTGTGCAGGTCGTCGAGCATTTTGTGTCCGTGGTCCGGGCGGAAAGGCATGCGCAGGTCTTTTCTGCCGGCGGCAACACGCTTCTGCTGCTCTGCAACCAGCGCCTTCATTACGGCATACATGTCCACGTCGCCCTCCAGGTGATCGGCTTCGTGAAAGTTGCCTTCCGCATCGCGGCGGGTAGCCCGCAAGTGAATGAAGTGGATGCGGTGCCCCAGGCGCTCTATCATGCCCGGCAGGTCGTTGTCGGCACGCACGCCAAAGGAACCGGTGCAGTAGGTAAGGCCGTTGTTCGGGCTGTCTACCGCTGCATAAAGCTCCTCGATGTCCTGTTCGGTACTCACGACCCGCGGCAGACCCAGGATGGGGGAAGGCGGATCGTCGGGGTGAATGCACATGAGCACACCGGCCTGCTCGGCAGCGGGAATTACCTGGCCCAGGAAGTAGAACAGGTTTTCCTTCAGCTCTTTCGGACCGATGCCCTCGTAAGCAGCCAGCACTTTCAGGAATTCTTCCAGCGTATACCCTTCTTCGGCTCCCGGCAGACCGGCAATAATGTTTTTCACCAGCAGCTGCCTGCCTTCTTCAGACAAATTATCCAGGTAGGCTTTGGCTTTGGCTTTTTGCTCCTCGGTATAAGTAGCTTCGGCACCCGGACGCTTGAGCAGGTAAAGTTCGAAAGCGGCAAAGGCAGCTGCTTCGAAACGCAGGGCGGTGGAGCCGTCGGGCATCGGGTATTCTAGGTTGGTGCGTGTCCAGTCCAGCACCGGCATGAAGTTGTAGCACACAATGTCAATACCGCAGGCGCCCAAGTTCAGCAGGGTTTGCCTGTAGTTTTCGATGTACTGCTCGTAATTGCCTGTCCGTTTCTTGATATCTTCGTGCACCGGCACGCTTTCCACCACCGACCAGGTAAGGCCAACGGCTTCTACTTCAGCTTTGCGTTTGAGGATTTCCTCTTTGCTCCACACCTGTCCGTTTGGCACATGGTGCAGGGCCGTCACGATGCCGGTTGCGCCGGCTTGTTTTATATCCCAAAGCGATACAGGGTCCTTCGGACCGTACCAGCGCCAGGTTTGTTCTAATTGCATATCTTCTGTTGTTAAATTTTAACTTTTAATTTTTTCTGCCTTATTTCTGCCGCAAGTATAGGCGCAGCCGTAACTTGTGGTGTAATATGGTGCAAGTTTTCAACTTGCGAGGGTAAGAAAATTGTCGGCATCCGGAAGTTGAAAACTTCCTGTCAAGTTATACCACAAGTTACGGCTGCGCCTAAACTTGCGGTAGTGTTCGTTTTTTTACACCCCGCTAAAAGCAGAGAAGCCGCCGTCAATTGGCACCACTACACCGGTTACAAAAGCAGAGGCATCGGAGCAGAGCCAGAGCAGCGTGCCGGTCAGGTCGTCGGGGGTGCCGAAGCGGCTCATGGGGGTATGGCTCAGGATGGTGTTGCCACGGTCGGTGAGGCTGCCATCGGCATTGGTGAGCAGCGTGCGGTTCTGCTCGGTCAGGAAGAAGCCCGGCGCCAGTGCGTTTACCCGGATGCCTGTCTTGGCGAAGTGCACGGCCAGCCACTGCGTAAAGTTAGAGATAGCCGCTTTGGCGCCACTGTAAGCCGGAATCTTGGTAAGCGGACGGAAGGCATTCATCGACGAAATATTGATGATGCTGCAGCCTTCGCGGCCCACCATGTCTTTGGCAAACACCTGGGTAGGCAGCAAGGAACCGATAAAGTTCAGGTCGAACACAAATTTGATACCTTCGGGGTCGAGGTCGAAGAAGGTTTTAATTCCTTCGGCGGCTTCCAGGTCGCCCGGCAACAGGTGCGTATTGGACGTGGTGCCTTTCGGGTGGTTGCCCCCGGCGCCGTTGATGAGGATGTCGCAAGGGCCAAGCTGCTCCGCCACTTTCCAGTGCGCGGCCCGCAGGCTCTCCACCTCCAGCACATTGCAGCCAACGGCAATGGCTTTGCCGCCTTTGGCTGTAATTTCGTCGGCCACCTGCCGGGCCAGTTCTTCTTTCAGGTCCAGTACTGCTACCTTCGCACCCTGGGCGGCCAGTGCCAGGGCCATGGTACGGCACAACACACCGCCACCACCGGTTATCACCGCTGTTTTTCCATCTAAATTAAAAGACATGTTGATTTTTTTAAGGAGATTTTCGCATTTGTCTTACCCAAATATGGCTAGAAACGGCGGCTTCCACTACTGTTGCTACTACTTTATTTACGAAAACGATGTAGTGCCATTTTCGCTGGTTCACTAAATTTTCGTTTACTTTGCGAAAAGGTTTCGTATGGCAAAAGTGAGTTTAAAGGAGCTGGCTGACATGCTGGGCGTATCTGTATCGACGGTTTCCAAGGCGTTGCGCGACAGTTACGAAATAGGGGAAGAAACAAAAAAAAGAGTGCTGGAGATGGCCGATGAAATGGGCTACCGGGCCAACCCCTATGCAGGCCACCTGCGCCACCACCAGAGCAGGACCATTGCCGTGATTGTGCCGAAACTGACAAACAACTTTTTCATTCAGGCCATCAGCGGTGTAGAAACCACTGCCTTCGACCGGAATTACCATGTGCTCATTTATGTAACGCACGAGGATTTCAGGCTGGAGGAGCGCATCCTCAAGCACCTGCAGAACGGGCGGGTGGATGGGGTAATTATGTCTCTGGCCGTTACGACCAAAAGCTACGACCACATCAGCGAACTGGTGCAAAGCAACATCCCGGTCGTGTTTTTCGACCGGATCTGCCATGAAATAGAGACCGCCAAGATTACCACCGACGATTTTGCCAGCAGTTTCAACGGAACGGACCACCTGATCCGGCATGGCTGCCGCGATATTGCCTTCCTCTCCTTATCCGACAACCTTTCGATTGATTACAAACGGAAGCAGGGCTACCTGGAGGCACTGCATAAATACGACATCCCGGTAAAGGAAGACCGGATTATCAAATGCCATGGCGATGAGAAGAGTTGCTACCGGAAAATAAGGCAGCTGCTCAGCAGCAGTAACCCGCCGGACGGCATCTTCGCCTCCGTGGAAACGCTGGCGCTGACCACCTACACCGTTTGCCAGGAACTGGGGGTAAAAATTCCGGATGAGCTTCAGGTTATCTGTTTCTCCAACCTGCCCACCGCTCCCCTGCTCAACCCGCCGCTGACCACCATTTCGCAACCCGCTTTTGAAATGGGAAAGCAGGCGGCAACCGTCCTCCTGAAACACCTCGAGAAACGAAGAACCGCTATCCCAAACGAAAACATCGTCCTTAAATCGGAGTTAGTGGTAAGAGGTTCGACCAAGAGTTAATTGTTGCCTGCTTTCTGGAAAACTGTTATCTGCAGCTGCCACCACAGCCACTGCTGCAGCCAAACAGGAGCAGTGGCTGTGGTGGCAGCTGCAGCAAAAAAATGTCGCCAGCCGGAGCGAAAGCTTCTGTTTCCCCGGTTGCATACCGAGCCGATAGCTGCCTTCCTTAACCAGTTTGGCGTGCGTTTTCCTGTTATTGCCTCACCATCTGGATGTTCAATTTCTTACAAGGCACCTTTACGACCGTAACCGACTGTGGCTCGAGCTTCAGGGCGACGGTGTTGCCGGAGAAGTTTTGCTTCCGCGCTGTTGGCGCCACCACCTGCGGCTTGTCCAGCGTGTTGTAGTCCATGGGGTTGGCTGCCTTCAGCACCTGCAGGTTGGCTGTTCGTTTCTGAATGGTGGCCCCTTCGAGGTTTACATTAACCGGTTTTACAGATTTGGATGTGTTTACCAGTTTCATGATAACTTCGTTTGTGTTACGGTCGATGGTGGAGCTGGCGTAGAGGCTGTCCTGGCCGGTTACGGCAACACCGTTGCTCACAACGGGCACCACATGGGTGCCACTGTTGGCGCCGAAAAGCTTTTGCACATGGTAGTTTGGCGTGCCTACAGCCCGGAGGTTATCAAACCAGATCATATCCGGGCGCCATTGCCATGCCTCCACGTGCGCCAGCAGCGGTGCGTACGAAGCCATGTGCACTACATCGGCGTTGCGCTCCAGGCCGGTCATGAAGGCAGCTTCGGAGAGGGCGCTGTACCAGGTGTTGCGCGATTCGGAATCTTTATCATCTTTGCCGTGGGCGGCATATTCGCCTGCAAATACTTTTGGTCCGGTGCGGTCGTAGTTGTCGTAGCGGGCGGCGTTTTGCTGGAACCACTCCGGGCTCTTGTAATAGTGCTCATCCACGTAATCGGCCTTCGAGTTTTTCAGCTCTTTCCAGAGGTAGTCGAAGCGGGGGCCGTCGGAGGAGGGGCCGGAGGTGGAGATGAGCTTTATTTCCGGATGCTGTTTCTTGAGCACATCTTCAAACACGCGGTAGCGCTCCATGTACTGCTCGTCCCACTGCTCGTTGCCGATGCCCAGCAGCTTGAGGTCGAACGGCTTGGGGTGGCCCATGTCGGCGCGCAGCTTGCCCCACTTGCTGGTTACGGGGCCATTGGCAAATTCTATCAGGTCCAGGGCGTCCTGCAGGTAAGGGTCCAGTTCTTCCATAGCTACTACCTCGCCGGTGTTATACTGGCAGGCCATGCCGCAGTTGAGGATGGGCAGCGGTTCTGCGCCCAGGTCTTCGGCCAACTGAAAATACTCATAAAAGCCCAGCCCGTAACTCTGGAAATAATCCGGGGCGTTGCGGTGCGAAAATTCTACGTTCCAGCGGTTCATGATGAGGGTGCGGTCTTCCACATCGCCCACCGTTTTTTTCCATTGGTAGCGGTTGGCCAAATCTTTCCCTTCCACAATACAGCCACCCGGGAAACGCAGGAAGCCCGGCTTCATGTCGGCCAATAGCTGCACGAGGTCTTTGCGGAGGCCGTTGGGGCGGTTCTTCCAGGTATCCTGCGGGAAGAGCGATACCATGTCGAGGTCGGCGGTGCCTTTGCCCTGCAGCAGCACCTGGAAACCGGCTTTGGGCTCTGTGGCCGTGGCTTTGAATGAAACCGTATGCTTTTTCCATTCCGGTGTCAGGCCTCCGAGTTCAGCTTCGCCCAGCTTTTCTCCTTTTCGGTTTACCAGCGCCACCTTCATTTTCAGATTTTCATCTCCCTGTTGCCGCGCCAGCACCGAGAAGTTGTACTGCTTGCCCTGCTCAATGCCGATACCCCGGAAGCCTTCGTTCACCAGTCCGTAAGCGCCGTTTTCGGCATTCACCTTCAGGCGGGCAAAGCGGGGATTGGCCTCCTTGGCAGCAGTTCGGTTGATGACCAGGACGGTTCCTGTTCCGTTTTGCTTTACCTCTTTCCAGCCCATCAGGGGCTTGTCGAATTCAAAAGAGCGGTTCTTTACCAGTTCGGCATAGAGGCCGCCATCGGCTGCAAAGTTGATATCCTCGAAAAAGAGGCCCCACATGGTGGGCTGCACTTCAGCAGTGGGTTTGGAGACTTGTACAGCAATGTTTTGTACCTGTTGCTGGGCCTGTGCGCTGCCTGCCGTAAAGCAAAACGGTACGAAAGCGGCGGTTGCCAAAAAGGTAAAAAGCGTTTTGTTCATTTTAATTAGAATCTAGATTAGCAGGCACCGGGTTCGATTTCTCTTGCATAACCGGTGTCTTTTCTTATTCAATTTTACTTTTCTGCAGCAGCCACCATTGCCTCTCCTGCAACCAGGAAGATGACAGTCCGCTAAAAAATTGGTTGTACCAATTGTTGACGGTAGTGCAACTCGCCCACAAGTTCCTTACAGGATGACAGATGGTGTTTTATTGGAAGCGGGTAAAAACTATCAGGTACTAGTTGCCTTTCACCCGGATAACGGTACAGGAGTAGGCTGGCAGCTCGGTTTGCGCCAGCTCCGACACCGCCACGTCTGTTTCCACCGGCTGCAGTTTCCGGTCGCCTGGCTTGCCCTGCAGCGTCGTTTTCACGGCACTGGTGCCTGTTGTGCCCAAAGCTTTTAGGTCGAGGTTGGAGTTGACAGGCACCGGCAGCAGGTTGACCATTTTGACAATCACATCGTTAGTTTTGCTGTCGCGCACCACCGATACGGCCACCCGCTTGCTTACGGCCTCCTGGTTATTGTCCAGGCTGACGGTGCTGGGCAGGTACTCGTCTCCGGAGTTGCGGCCGAAAAGTTTCTGCACCTCGTACCCCACCGTTGGCTTCACCTCGGTGTTGTTGAAGTAAATCATATCGGGATTCCATTGCGTGTGACCTTCTTTGGCCAGCAGCGGCGCATAGGAAGTCATGTGCACCACATCGCCGTTTCGCTCTACCGAAGTCAGGTACAGCGCTTCGGCCAGGGCTGTTTCGAGGTTGTTCGGGCGACCGGGTAAATGGGCGGCATACTCGCCCAGGTATACTTTGGCTTTGCTGCGGTCGTAGCGGTCGTAGTAGTCCTGGTTGTGGATGAACCAGCCCGGCGGCTGGTAGTAGTGCTCGTCCACCATCGGCACGTCCAGCTGCGTGGCAAGCTCCCAGCCCTCCACGTAATCTGTTCCTTCCGAGAAAGGTCCCACTGTTCCGATAACTGTAATTTCAGGATACTTTTCGTTCAGGGCTTTCTGAATCATGGCGAAGCGCTCTTCAAACACATCTGTAATCAGGTCTTCGTTGCCGACGCCGATGTACTTCAGGTTGAACGGTTTGGGGTGGCCGGCTTCTGCCCGTTTCTTTCCCCACTTCGTGTTCACGCTGCCGTTGGCGTATTCCACCAGGTCCAGGATATCCTGCACGTACTCGTCCATCTGGTCCATCGGGATACCGCCCTGCTGACCGCCACCACCGTCACTTGAGTTCTGGCAAGGCACACCGGCTGCCACCACAGGCACTGGCGCTGCGCCTATGTCTTCGCAGAACTGGAAGTACTCAAAGTAGCCCAGCCCCATCGACTGGTGGTAGCCCCACAGGTTGCGCTGCGGTTTGCGGGCCTCCAGCGGACCGATGGTGTTTTTCCAGTGGTAGATGTTGCCTATGCCGTCGCCATGCGCTACACAACCGCCGGGGAAGCGAACGAAGCGTGGCTGCAGGTCGGCAATGGTCTGCGCCAGGTCGGCACGCAAGCCGTTTTTTCTGCCTTTAAAGGTGTTCTGGGGGAAGAGCGAAACCATGTCCAGCGCCAGGCGACCTGCTGCCAGCGGCTCCAGTTCCAGGCGTGCATCAGAGGCTGTGGTGGCAGGTACAAGAGACGCATGTAAGGTTTTCCAGCTGCCCGGGGAGGCATTTACGGTTGCCTTTGCCAGCACGCCCTCCTTCTCGCTTACCAGGCGCACCTGCAGCTTCCCGTTCTTACCCTCCAGCTGTTTTGCCATCACGGAGAAGTTGTAGCGCTCGCCTTTCTTCACGGCAATGCCATCGAAGCCGGTATTCACCAGTGCCGCTCCGGGTGCTGTGGTATGCAGCACGGCATAGTGCGGGTTGTTCGGGTGAACGGGTGCAACGGAATCGATAGCGAAGGTACCCTTGTCGCCTTTCAGGGTCCAGGAGTGGGTGCTGGTCCAGCTCTTGTCGTGGCCTTTTTTGTCGCTGGGCTTGTACTCGAAGCCCCGGTTCTGCACCAACTCGGCATAAAGGCCGCCATCGGCTGCGTAGTTCAGGTCTTCGAAAAACACGCCTACCAGCAGGTCGCTGATGGGTTTTGCTTTGGCTGCCGCCACCGTGATTTTTGCTTCTACCGGTTTAAGGCCGGCAAAGCGTTGCGCGTCCTGTTCGGTTCGTTCGCTGTACTGGCTGTTTTTGTACTGCTTCAGTTCGTAGGTTTTCTGCAGCCTGTCCACATCCGCCCAAGCCACGCGATGCACCTGTCCTGTCGCATCGCCTCCAGGTAAGGCTATTGTCTGGCTGTTGTTTTTATACTGTGCTGCCGGAACCTCTACAGCCGGCGTATAGGTTTTAAAGTTTTTGGTCGTAACCCGGTAATACTTGCCTGATGCATCGGTGTAAGTGATGTGGTAAGTGGCGGCGTTCTTATCGTACTGCACCACCGGGCGCAGCACATTTTTACCTGCCTGCACCATCGGGTAGCTCTGGCGGCCCCAATAAACTAAATCGGGCGAGGCGGCGTGGGCAAATACCAGTTCCTGCTCGTTCAGGCCCCACACACATTGCCAGGCGCCGTCAGCGCCTTTCACCAGGTAGGGCGTCACCATGCGTTTCTGGTTGCCCCAGTTCCCGTAGTCAGATTTTACAAAGCCGAACTCGTTGCCGATGCTGTGCCACTTTTGGCGGTCGCGGCTCCAGGCAAAGTGCAGCCCATTTTTTCCGTTGTTTTTGGTGGTGCTGTAAGCGAGCAGGTACGCGGAATCGGGTTCGTTCACCAGCCTGCCTGCTTCTACTGCTGTTGTTCCAAACAAGGCAACTCCGAAAAGCATACCCGACAACATCATTACTTTTTTCATGTTATAAACCCCTGTAATCTTTTTTTCTGAAATCTCTTTTATTGCCAACACCAAGGCTGGCAGCGAAGGTAAACCCGGTTTTACTTTAATACAACAGGAACATCTTTTCCTTGCTGCAGCTTCGCGCTTAGTGCTTTTTTCTTCAGCCATAACCGGACAGGCTCATCGTAAAACTTCAGGCAAACATAGGCCAGTACGATGGCACCCAGGAAGACAACTATTCCAACCGGATATGCTTCTCTTAAAGGTATTTTATCTCCCTGCACCCAGGCGGTATAGGTATAGATAAGCGGGTAGTGGGTAATGTAAATCGGGTAAGAAATATCACCTAAAAACTTACACAGCTTTTTGGCATAGGAGTTTGTTACTTCTCCACCAGCCCCTAGATAAACAATGAGCGGAAAGACCAGCATGATGCTCAGCGATTCATAAAGCCCGTTCATCCAAACATTTTCTTTTCCTCCGATTCTGGGCATAGCCAGTACTATTACCACTAACAAGCTGCTCCACAAAAACGCATGCTTCACCTGCCGCAGCCTCGCCACCCGGAAGAGCAGCAAACCGGCAAAGAACGGGAACATGACCCTGGTAAAGCCAATGCGCAGTTGGTGCGGCTCCAGCGTCCAGCCACCGATTACATCGCCATGGCGGCTGGTTACCGTGAAATGTAACAGTGCAACTCCTGACACGAACACCAGCAGGACCAGTGCCTTTTTCGAGAGTTTCCTGAAGGCAATTCCGTAAAAAATGTTCACGACAAACTCAAAAAACAGCGACCAGGCCGGGCCGTTGAGCGGGTATGTTTCACGCCACCCACGAATGTCCATGGCCGGTGTAATGGGAAGCATCAAAAAGCCAAGCAGCATGACAAACAGCATCTTCCATACGGGCGTCTGGCTGATGAGAGGAAAGGAGGCTGAAGCCTGGAAGTAGAAGAACAAAGCACCGATGATTGTTCCCATCACCACCATCGGCTGGAGCCGTAGCAGCCGGCGTTTAAAGAAATCCCGCACCGTCATGGTACTCCACCTGTCGTCATAGGCATAGCCGATCACGAAACCGGATAGCAGGAAGAAAAAGTCGACTGCCAGGTAACCATGGTTGATAATCAGGTCGTGGCGGCCCGTGGCATGGGTTTCAAAAATGTGAAAGGCCACGACCATCAGGGCGGCTACACCCCGTAAACCATCCAGTATGGGATAATGTGGTTTTGTTGCCAGCGTAGTTTGATTCATAACTTATACAGTTTGCTCAGGAGAACTTGGAATGCTTCCGAAGGTATCACAGGTAGTATCCGGATCTCTTCTTCAGGCATCCCATTACAGTTTTCGGGTAATTTACTCAGAATTTCGCTTTATAGCCCCAGTGGTCGGCCAGGCGACGGGCTTCTTTTTTGGTCAGGTGCACAAAGGAGCTGTGTTTGGGCGAATAAAAGTTAATCGCCTTCATCACGCCTTCGTTGAAGTGTCCCAGGTGCTTAAAGTTCTTGAAGTCGGAGGTTTCGCTGAAGCCGAAGTTGTGCGGACGGATGCCATAGATGTCGTAGACCAGCACCCACTTCTCCTCCCCGATGCGCTTGAACACAGTGGGCGCCTCGCAAGCCTTGGGTTCCGGGTCGTACCATGCCGGGTCGTAGACGTAGCCGCTGTTGATGGCGCTGGACACGGCTTGTTTGATGCCCGGCGTACCATCGTGCGGCGTGTAGAACATGTGGTACTTATCGCCTACTTTGGTGATGTCGGCATCGATATAGGTAATATCTTTAGGATACTCGAAGAGCAATTCTGGTTTGGTTTCGAATGCGGTAAAATCATCGTTCATGTAGGCATAGTAGAGTTTGTTATGCCCGTTGCCAAAGCGCATGGTGTAGTAGAGCATCAGCTTCTTTTTGGCTTCGTCGTAAACAATTTCAGGCGCCCAGGCACAGCCAATATCCGCCAGCTCCGGGAACGCCTGGTCTACGCGCAGGATGGTGTGCGACCAGTTCACCAGGTCTTTTGACTTCATCAGCACCAGCGCCCGGTTGTTGCCCCAGCCGTACTGCCTGCCGTCGCGCTGCCACTCGGTGTCGCGCAGGTTAGCTTGCTGGGCAAAGATGTGCAGGTCGGTCATGGCCAGGTAGAACATGCCATCGGGCCCACGCATGATATAGGGGTCGCGGATGCCGCGCTGCTCGGCAATGGTATCGCCTGCTATCACCGGCTTGCCGTTGTTTACATCCGTAAAGGTGTAGCCATCTTTGCTCAGGGCAAAGTACAGCCCGTGGGTGTCGTCTTTGAAATAGGCCATCAGGTAGGCCTTCATGTCCTTTTCTTTTGGCGCTTTTGTACGTTTCTGAGCCTTGCTTATTCCCGGCACCAGCAGCAGCGCCAGCATACCTGCCAGTACGAATCTCATCATCCTATTCACTTTCATTTACAGATGCGAAGCACAACGTTCCTGTAACAGGAAAGCTCCGCTTGTGAAGTTAAATTTGTCGTAAAAAAATCGGCTGCAGCTGCCACCACAGCCACTGCACCTCAAAAATAAATAATTGCCTTTACTTGTGGAGCGCTCTTCTCCAGGAAGCCGTTCTCACTGGCAATAAAGCAGACGATGATTTCACCAGAGGTATAGATTACCTGTAAACACTTTAATTAACTTTCGATACAACTGTACTCTCTTTATCAATCGGCCTGAGGGTGTAGCTGTAAGAATATTTCTTGTCCAGCAGTCGGTATGGGTCGTGCGGCAAAAGGCCCCAGCTGTTGTCGCCGCCCAGGCCGCGCTGCTTCAGGTCGATGTGCAGGCTCACCATATCGCGCTGCTTTAAGTCAATTGGATGGCGGTTGAGTTTTTTCGTGCCGGGGTCGATGTCTTCGGCCAGGTAATGCAGCGCAGTGAAGTTGAGCGGCTGCTTACCCTCTACCACGACACCCTCTCCGGCAGCATTTGTCAGCTGCACCCAGCGTACATCGGTCTTGTTGCCACTCTCCTGCGGACGGATGTAGAGGTCGTGGAACTGGTTGGCAACTTTGTCTTTGTACAAGCCTACAAAAGAAGCCGTTTTACGGTCGGCGTAGTTCTCCCAGGGGCCACGGCCGTAGTAGGTCAGGTTGTCGAATGCCTTTGGCAGCTCCAGGCGCATCCCGAACCTTGGCAGTTCCGGCATTTCTTTGCCTGTCATGTCGATACTGGCCGTTACCTGCACCGTACCGTCGTTCTGCAGCAGGTACTCCACTGTATAAGGCACCTGCTTATCGGTGAGCTCATACACAACTGTAATCCTTTGACCCTCTGCCTGCTTCTTGCCGGCTGTTACGCTTTTCAGGTTCATGTTTTTGTGTGCCTCGCGCCACACGCCCAGCTGCTCCGGCATATGGTTGCCAAAGTCGTTGTCGGTGGGGGCGCGCCAGAAGTAAGGCTCCGGAAATTGGGTAATGGAGGTTTTCCCGTTCAGGCCATAGGCGATTAACTTCCCTTCTTTGAGATCAAACTCACCGGCTACATCACCCGCCGTAAAGCTCAGGATATTGCCTTTGGTTCTGATCTTCAGTTTACCGGTTCCATTTGTTTTTGTAAAATACCGGTCGTTGCCCAACGCAAACTGCTCCCGGGCTAGCTCATGCCCCTCCGGCACAAAAGCAGTAGCATGTTTCTGGTAAGCATACACGTTCAGGAAGAATTCTTCACCGTTAGCTGCGGTAAAAGCCGGAACGGGTAGTGTTACTTCTTTTACCTGGTGCGGCGCCACATTTGCTTCAAAAGTTCCCTCCTGCTGCAGCGCTCCGTTCTTAAACAGCTGCCATTTAAAGTTGTACTGGTCCAGGTTGGTAAAGTCGAACTGGTTTTCTATGGCAATGATTCCTTTGGCTGCATCTTTGGCCTTGAACTGAATGTTGGCATATACCTTCTTCACTTCCATCAGCCCCGGATGCGGTGTGCGGTTAGCTGATACCACCCCATTGGCGCAAAAGTTCTCGTCGTTGTACAAGTGGCCTGCTCCCAGGTCGCCGCCATAGGCCCAGAACTCATTGCCGTCTTTGTCTTTGGTTTTCAGGCCCTGGTCTACCCAATCCCAGATAAAGCCGCCCTGCATGTGTTTGCTGCTGTTGATGATATCCCAGTACTCCGTAAAATTACCGTTGCTGTTGCCCATGGCATGCGAGTACTCGCACATGATGTACGGACGGTTCTTATCTGTAGCAGCAGCATACTTCTTCATATCCCGGATAACCGGGTACATAGGACCAACGATGTCGGTGTTCCAATCTTCGCCGGCCTGCTCGAACATGACCAGGCGGGAGTTGTCGCGCTCTTTTATCCATTTGTAAGCATCGTGGAATACAGGACCGTTGCCACACTCGTTGCCCATGCTCCAGATAATAACCGAGGGGCGGTTCTTGTCGCGCTCTATCAGCCGCTGGATACGATCGAGGTGCGCCGGCGCCCACTCGGGCAGATAGGCAGGGTGCTTTGCTTTGTCAAACGCATGCTGCCATTCGGCGCCCATGCCGTGTGTTTCGATGTTGGCTTCGTCTACCAGGTAGAGGCCGTATTCGTCGCAGAGCTTGTACCAGAGCGGGTCGTTGGGGTAGTGGCTGGTGCGTACGGCGTTGATATTGTGCAGCTTCATGAGCTTTATGTCTTTCAGCATCAGCTCACGGGTGGGCACGTGCCCTTTCTCGTCGTCGTGCTCGTGGCGATTTACGCCTTTGAAGAGCACCGGCATGCCGTTTACCAGCAGCTGCGCATTTTTCAGCTCTACTTTCCGAAAACCTACTTTGTCGCCTGCTACAGCGATGGTTTTACCTTTATCGTCTTTCAGTGTAATGACACAGTCGTAGAGGTTGGGGTGTTCCGCGCTCCACTTCTGCACCTTGTTTACCGTTCCGATAAAAGTAGCAACATGGGTACTTCCTGTCTTGGTGGCCACGCTTTTCTCCTGCGCAAATACCTTGTTGTTGTTCTTGTCAAACAGCTCGATGGCCACGGTTGCCTTGTCCGGTGTTTTGCCGGCAAACTTACGCAGGTCTACGGTGGCGCTGAACTGGCCGTGGGTGTAGGAGTTATCGAGGTCGGCTTTGATAAAATAATCCCACAGCGTCAGCTTCGGCATGGCCTGCAGGTACACGTCCCGCTCCAGGCCGCTCAAACGCCAGAAGTCCTGGTCTTCGAGGTAGCTGCCGTCGTGCCAGCGGGTTACCTGCACGGCCAGTTGGTTCTCCCCTTTCTTAAGGTAGTTGGTTACATCGAACTCGGCTGCAGACTTGGCTACCTTGCTCATGCCCACTTCCTGGCCGTTCAGGTAGACCAGCGCATAGCCGGAGATGGAGCCGAAGTTAAGCATCACCTGGTGGCCGTTCCAGGACTCGGGCACGGTAAAGGTTCTGCGGTAAGTGCCTACGGGGTTGTAGTTGTTGTCTACGTAAGGAGGCCTGGCCGGGAACGGATAGCGCACGTTGGTGTAAATGGGCAGGTCGTGCCCTTCCAGTTCCCAGTTAGAGGGCACCGGTATGGTTTTCCAGTTGCTGTCGTTAAAGTCGGTGCGGTAGAAATCGGTGGGCCGGTCGGCCGGCTTTTGCACCAACGAAAATTTCCAGCTGCCGTTGAGCGACTGGTGGTAGAACGACTGGTTGTAATCGTCTTTGCGCGCCTCCTGTGCATTGCTGTAAAGCATGAAGGTAGCACGCGGCTGTTCCTTGTTCCGCTCATACACCGTGTGGTTCTCCCACTCGTTTCCTGTTTGCTGCGCCTGGCCGAGCTGCGCCCACAGCAGACAAAGCAGGACTATTAAATTACGCTTGAACATAAGTAGCTTTCTTGTTATGGTTAATATTATTTGTCGCGTTAAAAACATGTTGGTTGATCGCAACTGCAATCCGGATAATGGTTACCCGCTACCGCCTTTGGCACTTACCTGGCTGGATCACAAAAACTTACATTTGTTTTCACCAACGCCTTCATTACAGGTAAATCTTTTATTCAAAATTGCGACAAATTTGCTTTTGCCAAGGGGGGTGGACCTTTTGATTATGGGGGGTAATTTTCCTTTTCAGGCCAATCAGGGCGTTTCCTGTTAAAATATGGCCCTTTTAGCTGCTTCTGCTGCACATTTTACTGAACAGGCAAACACAGCCGCTACCACCGGGACCGGGCAACAAAATTCTGTTCGTTTATAACAATTGCAGCACCTTTTTTTCTGCTGCCCCTGCCACCATAGCCTCTGCTGTTCCTTAACTGAAGAAGGTTTATGCGAAACATCAGATCCCTAATGACACTACTAATACCAGATACTATTTACTTGCTTCCATAAACTATTCTCCCTTTGTCATCCCTGAAGGGGATCTTGTGGGCGAACTGCAATCATGTTAGTTACTGGAGGTCGAATAATGGAAGATCCTTTTTACTATCTGGAATAATTGGTATTACCCTACTGGAGATTTACGCATAAAAAAACCGGCATATACAGCGGTAGTATATGCCGGTTCAGAAAAGGAAATTCAGAAATTAATTTTTATAAAAGTCAAAAGCGCGGATGTTACAGTACCTGCCTGGCGTACCACCTGACTGGGTTGTTAAGTAGCCCATGCTAACACTTGACGTTTCCCTGATAGTGAATGTTACCTGCAGTTCAAGAAGAGTTTTTCCCTGAACTACTTGCACAGACCCAAGCGCGGTTGCTACCTGCTCCACATCCGGGATGGTGTTGCCCAGCGCCACCACCAGGTAGGCTTTGTCATCCACCGTTAAATTTGTATCCCGTAAATCAGAAATTCCAAAGGTATAGGTGCCTGGCTCCAGTTCGAGCGTCTGGTAAATCTTGCCGTTTGTAACAGCTGGCGCCCCCCAGCCCGACTCCAGGTTGAAGATGTTACCATTCCACTCATCCCAGCCACCATGGCCGCCGTGTATTTTCGCTGCATCGTTTGTGATCCAGTCTGCCAGCGTGCCCCACCGGCCGTTTCTAGCCGCAGCTACAAACGGCACTTTGCTGTTTTTCAGCTTTGGAACAGGCTTGATCTCGCGGCTTCTGAAGGCAACGGCAAAGGTATCGATACTCGTTTTTTCCGGCTTAAAAATGGTTCTGTACCGAATGGTAGTTGCCGCCGAGAGTTCTGGCAGCAAAACTGTAGTTTCATTGATCGGAATAATAACATTTTTCGTTTCTCCGTTTAACTCATATTCCAGCTCGGTATACTGTGGCCCCGTAGACAGATCCATGGCCTCCCAGGTAAGGGTGGCGCCATTCTCGTTAAAATCAACCGCTGATATCAGGCGGTTGTTGATCTTTCTGCGGTATGAACTTCCATAAGAGGTGCCAACGGCGTTTACGGCTATGGAGCGGTTGCCGGAACCATCATAATTGTGGATGATAAAGTTTTTCACTCCTTCGTCTACATCAAAGGTTCTTTCAAACACGGCCCGCTCAGATCCTTTGTCAACATGAAATTCAACCGAATCCCGGAAGTCGTTCCAGTAAATTTTGGTTAGCTTGATCTTGGGGTCGGCATTAAACTCTCCCCGAAGCATAACACGCCCTTTGCCGGAATACACTTTCACCGAGTCCATCTTACCGGTATACATGATTTCCCCATCTTTGGTGTACTTTTTAAAGTCGTCCCATTTGGAGCAGGAGGACATGGCAACAGCGCAGCACAATACGACAACGGCCAGCCCTATCTTATATAAATTATGAATTATTTTCATGATGTTATTCTTTTTGCCATCCCGGTTACTCCTGCTGCCTGCACGGGGTAACCGGAACAGAGTTTCATAAGTTGTATTAATCACGTGTATCGCCAAACACCGACAATTCATTGATGCTTTGTGCCGTACCGCCTGCAAAGTTTTCGAGGCATTTGATTCGGATGTACCTAACTTTTGGAGCATCCAGATCCAGGTCCCAGTTAAAACCGGCGGCAGCTCTGATCCTATCCTCCGGCGTATCCTGCCCATACGGAGTACCAGACTGTTTTACCACTTCGTAAGAACCTAACAGAACCCAGCTCTCATCCAGCGCGCCATTTAACGAAGGGTTGGCTGAACCATAAACCTCAAACTTCTTCATGGTGGTCAGGTAGTAGAACTGCTCGGTCGGCACCCATTCCGGGAAAGGACGGATCCAGATACGGCTCAATTTCGTTAACCTGCCGGTGTCGAAGGTGATCATGTGGGGCTGGTCCCCGCCGTTGGACTGGTGCGTGAAACTAACATACGGCCAACCCAGGCGGTTATCCCAGGCATATTCCAGCCGGGCGCCATTGGTTACCTGCGGGGCATCGCCTGGCAACACAAATGCCCGGAAGTCAGACTTCTTAAGCTGGGTTTCAAACAAAGGCTTTACATTGACAGTGCTGGTGTCGGTTGAATTGCCCCACCTGTCTCTTACAAAGATTCTGAACTCATAATTGATTGTGTCCATGCCTCTTATCTTGGAGAGTATATCTTTTGCAGAAGTAAACACACTTTTATGGTTATCTACCTCAAATTCCCGGAAGACATTCTCTTTCATCACGATGATGGAAACATTGTCTTCCTCGGCATTGGCGGCAGCCAGGTTGTAGCCGCCAAAGGCGTTGGTGACCTGCAGGCTCTTGAATACTTTCCAGATTGGCGCCTCCAGCGGCTGAACCGTCACCGTAACAGGCTCAGAGGAGACATTGCTCCGGCTCACGGCATACAACTTAATTTCATGCGGTTCGGTATCGGCAAAACCTTCCACCATCAGACTGTTGCTGTAAAAAGAGGAAGTCACCTCGTGGGCTTTACCGGAAGCCAGTTTATAAACCGCCTTCACATACAGCAGGTTACTATTGTCGGGCAGAGAGTAGGTAAGCTTTGCTTTGCCCGGCAGGTTTTCTACCGTAACATTCGAAACTTTGCCCGGAACACTCATATCAGTCCCGATGGGCTCCCTGAACTCCAGGTCGTCCTCACAGGATACCATGGCGGTTGCTCCCAGCATTCCCATAAACAGGAACGAGGCCATTTTTATCTTTCGTAAATTCATTTTCTTAAACTAAAAGTTTCTTTAATTACCAACCTAAATTCTCAACCAGGTGCGGGTTTCTTCGGATATCCCAGTTGCCTATTGGCCAGAAGTAGTCGCGGGGAACGATGAATTTCTGGCTGAACACTACGCGTTCTGTGTTGTAGGTTTCAGCTGTTTTTCCGATGATGTTAAGCCCGGTAATGTCTTTATTCAGTTCTTCTGCCGCCAGCTTCCACCTTCTCAGATCCCAGAACCGGTGTCCTTCAAAGCAAAGCTCAATTAAACGCTCGCGCTGAATAATCTGGCGCAGCCCGTCCTGCGAGGTATACTTGGCCGGGTTCTTGGAAAAATTACTCCACGACTCCACAACACCCTTCAGACCGGCTCTTTCTCTTACTTTATCCACGTACTCGATGGCTAAAGGAGAACCGCCTTCCACTTCGTTGAGTGCTTCGGCATACATCAGGTACAGATCGGCCAGCCTGATTTCAGGCCATGGATATTGTTTCCAGGTGGGCGCATTCGAACTGTTGGTGGTAGACTCCCAGTGCACCAGCTTTTTGATGAAATAGCCCGTTTCGTTCCAGTTCGTAAAGTGGCCGTAGCCGGCTCTTTCGTTATTCTTGCTCTTCACCCAGAAGGTATTCACGTCGCTTCCGGTGGTGTTCCCGTCTTTCATGTACCAGATGCCGCCATCAAACCCTAAGTCAGCATAAAAGCGGGGCTCGCGGTCGAAGTTGAGGCGTGCTGTCGCCTGGCCGGGCTCCACATAGAAACGTTCTTCGGCAGTGCCTTTTCTCGGCTCCAGGTAATTGGTAAAATCCAGCTCCTTATCTTCCTCTATCGGCACCCCATTTTTGGTGTAGAACATTTTGGCAATCTTCATCGGTGCTGCCCAGGCCCCCTGCAACTGGAACCGGTCATTTTTAGTGCTTCGCTCCATTGGAGGCATGCAGAGCGCTTCGTTTACAAAGTAAGAATTAGACAAGGCCCACACGTGTTCTTTTCCCCAACGGTCTGTAACCGCATTGCGGATATTGAGCTGTGTTTTGGTTTCCTGGCTCAGGTTCAGCACATCGTTCCGGTACTCGTACAGCACATGGCCGTTTTGCTCTGCAGCCTCTATGGCAGCTTTGGCAGCATCCCGTGCCTTCTCCCATTTGGCAGGGTCGTAAACAGGGTTGAACAAGGCCACCCCTTCTTTATCCCGGAGGAGCGCAAAATCGCTGTTACCGTTAAACAGCGGGCTGGCGGCATACAACCACAGCTTGGCTTTAACGGCCAGAGCAATTGGTTGGGTAATGCGGCCTAGCTGATTATTTTCGTCCACAATGCGGCGCGGCAGCTTTTCTACAGCCTGGTCCAGCAGGTTCGAAATATAGTTCACGCAATCGTCAACCGGCATACGCCTGGCCGTCGGCTCTTCCGACAGAGGCGTTTGATCCAGAATTGGAATCGGTCCGTACATGCGCAGCAGGTAGAAATGGTAGAAAGCTTTCAGGAACTCCACCTCGCCAATCCACCGGGTGCGCTCATCGAGCGTCAGGTCCGGCACCTTGCTCTCATCTTTTATATTTTCGAGGAAGATGTTGCAGTGGCGGATGCCTACAAAAATCTTCAGGTAGTTAAACCGGCCGTCGTTTCCTTTGCGGGCTCCCCCCCATTCGTCGAACAAGGGAGCGTCTTTGTTCTGCTGCCCCAGGGCAATTCTGTATGCCGGATGCCAGTGTGTCTGGGCCGACTGCGGAAGCCAGATTTCATCGGCAGACATTAATCCTGCATTAAACCAGCCGTCGCCGTTCTTTGGCAGAAATGAGTAACAGGTAAACAGGTATTTTTCAGCCTCGTTACGCAGTTTGAAGGCATGGTCCATGGTGGCCACGTTATCCGGCACCACGTCCAGGTAGTCGTTACAGGAAGTAAAGGACAGGGCCAGCACCAGGGCAAGGCAACTTAGCCGCTTCGTGCTGCCTGAAGACCTGTGTCCGCTAAGCTGCTTTCCTCGAACAGCTTTGTTCAGACGGAATATTTTTATAAGAAAAGAATCTTTTTTCATGGTATTCTGGAATAACCTGAATTAATAATTAAAAGTAACACCCACGTTGTATACAGACTGGATAGGATAATTTAAGCCGTTACCACCCATCTCAACATCCCACATCTTGAATTTGCTGAGGATAAAGAGGTTGGTAGCCGAGAAGTATACCCTGGCCCCTTTCAGGCCTATTCTGTCTACATTGCCCACATTATAGCCGAAGTCTACATTTTTCAGTCGCAGGAAGTCGCCGTTGCGCATCCACCAGGTAGATGTCACGTTGTTAGGACCTACCTGCCAGGTGCTCAGACGTGGCCAGAAGGCATAAGCGTTCCTGTTCTCCTCAGACCAGTGGTCGTTGGCGATAACCTGCAGCAGACCGTTCTGCAAGCCACCATTCTGCACAAACGGCGAGATAGCAGCAGGATTGATAAAGAAAGAAGAACGGGCGGAGCCCTGGAAGAACAGGTTCAGATCGAACTTCTTGTAGCGCACGTTGGTACCAAAGCCATAGAGGAGCTCAGGTTGTGCCGGGAAGCCAAGTGGCACCATATCGTCGTTGTTGATGATCCCATCACCAGTAATATCACGGTACTTGATATCACCGGCCAGCAGGCCGGCATCGCCAAATTGCAAAGGAGAGTTGGCCACTTCTTCATTGTCTATAAACAAGCGTTCGGCAATAAAGCCCCATTGCTGGCCAAGCGAATGCCCTGTTCTGGACAGGTGCCTCAGGTCATCTCCGTAAATGAGCTCATCCACCTTAACGGCTTTGCTGGTTGCAAAAGTCATCGTGCCCCGCATTTCCAGGCTCAGGTCTTTTGTGATGCCTTTGTTATACCGGGCTGAAAGGTCTACGCCCTGTGTTTCGGCCTTGCCATAGTTTGAGAAAAGCGGCGCCATTAAACCTGCGGCGTTGTCGATATAGGTTACCGGCTGTAATATGTTCGACCGGTACTGCTTGAAGGCATCTGCTATCACTTCCATATCGCCGCCGAACAGGCTTAGGTTCAGGTCCATGCCCAGGTTGATCTGCCTGGACTCTTCCCAGGTAATATCTTCGTTGGCATACCTGGAGATAGAAACGCCTGGCCGGTAGTAGGTTGCGGCACCGTCGTTCCTGCCAAAGGAAGCGCCGTAGCCGCCATCGTTGAGGTTAACGTTGGACATGTACAGGAACCGCTGATCTACAGCACCGATCTGGTCGTTACCCACAAGACCGTAGGTCGCTCTCAGTTTCATGTTTGGAATGACATGCTTCAAAGGCTCAAAGAATCGCTCGTTTGAAATGCGGTAGCCAACACCTGCCGACGGGAAGAAGCCGTAACGGTTTTTCGTAGCAAAACGCTCGGAACCGTTGTAGCCAAAGTTAAATTCTGCTAAGTAGCGGTCGTCGTAGCCGTAGGTAAACCTGCCGGATATACCGTGGTTGCGGGTAGGCAGCGACCGGATCAGGCTTCCGGCATTGCCTGTTTCGTAATTAGCTATGTAAGAAACCAATAAACCGCCCACGGAATGTTTCTGGTTAAACGTCCGGTTGTAATCCAGCGCACCCTGCAACCAGAACTGTGAAGTAATTACTTTATCGCTTTCGTTATAGTTCAGATATTCCGTACCTACCGTTCCGATCGAAGTGGAAGAGCCATCGTTCATCACACCTAAGCTATAGCTGCCATCTTCCGGGTTGATCGTAGCATTATAAAAGAAAGGATTGTAAAACCTGTTGAGGGCAACAAATGATGTTCGCTTCACATACGTCATAGCCCGGGCACTTAATCCTTCGGTCAGGAATTTCAGGTCCTGCCGCATCTCCAGCTGCGGATTCAGGTTGGAGGTTTTGTAGGTCTGGTATCCTTTCACCATTTCGGCGTAGGGGTTCATATAGAGTGTAGTGGTTTCTACCGCATCGCCGTTGAGCGTTCGGGCTGAACCGAACAACGGGTGCTCTATATGCGGGAGCTTATCTTTTGGATAAACAGCCGGGAACATCACCGGGTTAGCACGCAGCGCATTATTAAAAGTAGCCGCTCCGCCACCAATAGGGCCATTGTAATCATCAAACTGACCATATACCCTGGCAATGAGTGTGGTGGAAGGAGTTACTTCCAGTTCAACATTGGAGCGGATGGAGTAGTTGTTCAGCCGGACGTTGGAGTTAAAATTATTGATCGGGTCTACCTTCAGGATCCCGTTATCCCGGTTGTAAGTACCGGCAATGTAATAGCGTCCTTTGCTGGTACCGCCGCTCAGGTTCAGGTTGTAGCCCTGGTTAACGGTATAGGGCTTTATCAGTTGCTTGATCCAGTTGTTGTTCGGGAAAAGATATGGATCCTCGCCCGCCCTGGTGCTGTTAATCTTGTTCTGCGAATAAAGAGGAATGGCATTCGGCGAGCGTCCAACGGTTGCCTCGTTTGCCAGTTCCATAAAGGTGATGTTATCCGCCAGCTGGAAATTCTGCGTATTTGTAGAAATTCGGTTTTCTGCCCTGAAATTAAACCTCACAGGACCTTCCTTACCGGATTTGGTATTGATCAACACCACGCCGTTGGCACCTCTGGCACCGTATATTGAACTGGCAGCGGCATCCTTCAGCACCGAAAAGTCGGAAATATCGTCCGGCTGCAAACGGGCCATATCTGTTGGAGACGACTCGATGCCGTCGATGAGGATAAGCGGGTCGCGCTTACCGGTACCAAAGGTAGAGAGGCCGCGGATATAGAAGGTCGAGTTATCGGTACCCAGGCCCGGCTCGCCGCTCTGCTGGAAAGAGATCACACCGGCCACCTGCCCGGCAATGGCATTGGTTAAGTTGGCGGATGGGGTTTTAAGCTCTTCCACTTTTACCGATGTAATAGAGCTCACCATACTGGCCTTGCGCTGCTCCCCGAAACCAACTACTACCACTTCTTCCAGCGCCTTGGCATCCACGGCCAGCTTAATATCGATTTGCCCCCTGCTGTTGATCGGAACTTCCTGTTTTAGGTGGCCGATAAAGGAAAAAATCAGGGTACCTGTACCCTTTGGAACAATCAGGGCGTACTCTCCATTTGCATCTGTAACAGTACCAATGCTGGGGTTCTCCTTCAGCATAACCGTTACCCCCGGAAGGGTTGCACCGTCTTGTCCGGAAGTAACCCGCCCTTTTACCGTGAACTGATTTTGCCTGGTGCTTTCGGTAGTGCTGCTCTCTTTTGGCATAGCCCTCACCACAACACTTCGCTCGGTGTTCGTTTCAGCAGCTTTACCAGGCGCACTGCTTGCATACAGGCTACTTTGCGCATAAGATGGCGCAAAACTTAAGCTTATGCCCATGGCCAATAGCAGCCACCTCTTTTTTTGTAAACTTAATTCCATAAATACATGTGTTTACTTTTAATTAATTTAAAATCAGATGTTCATTGTAATTAACTAAGACTGGAGATTGTACTCATTTGCATGCAATCTCTGACTTGCTGTTCTGTTCTACTTCATCCTCCTAATTTTTAGTTTGTAAGTTCCTGTCAAGGCATCAGATCATGGTTAATCTGAAACAAGGCTCCCCTGTTATTCACTAACTAACATTTGTAAAATAAAAACCCCTTAAGACACTGTTTTCTTGTTATCCATAGACAAAACTGCGATTATTCTTCTTTACAAAGAGGGGGTAAACTTATTATTTAGCGGGGGGATATTTACAAAACGCCCTGGCAAGGCCTCAAACAAGCGTTTGTTAACAACAATAAGCGAAATGTTTCCGTTAGCACCTCATTTATACCTTATGGCACATGCCTCCTGCCAAAACCAACTTGCAGCCCGTTCAATAATAAGTGAGGAAGTCAAAAAAAAATCCCCTCGGGTACCCGAGGGGATAATGACGGAATATGCTAAGATGATACTCCCAAAAATTGAATTGATTAACGAAGGCTTTGCACCATTGCCTCCTACATCGCCTGTTATTCCACCTCCGCTTCTTTCAGGACTTTTTCATTAAGCGTGTAGTTTTTATGAAACGATTTCCTGTATTTTTTTACATAGTCCGATGGGTTTAACCCGAACAGCTTTTTAAACTGCTCCCTGAAGTGTTTCATGTCACTGAAACCAGCCTCAAAAGCAGCCTCATTGATCCGGTAATCGGTATCGATGAGCAGACGCGCCACCTTGCGGAGCCGGATAAACCGCATAAAATCATTGACCGGCCTGCCCGAAATCTCATTTACCTTTAAATACAAGTTCGATTGGCTCATGCCCATTGCCCGTGCAAAAGCCTTAACCTTAAAGTTCGGGTCGCTCATATTCCGCTCGATGGTTTCGATGCAGGAGGTCAGGAAGTCGCTATACTCGGCGGAGATTTTAAGCTTGTTGGTTTTAAGCGTTACCTCGTTATAGAAAAAATGCTGCAGGTTATCGCGGCTCTTCAGGATACTTTCTACCCGGGCCACCAGCAGTTCTTTTTCAAACGGTTTGGTAATGTAATCAACGGCGCCGCCTTCTATGCCTTGCAATTTCATTTCGGGCGAGGAACTTGCAGTTAGCAGGATGATCGGAATATGTTTCAGCGATGGATTTTCCTTTATGGTGCTGCATAGTTCCAGGCCATTCATGCCGGGCATCATAATGTCGCTGATAATTACATCGGGCAGGTACTCCTGGGCAAGTTCAAGCCCCTGCTCGCCGTTCTCAGCTTCGTAAATGGTGTAGGTGCTGCTGAAAATCTGCTTCACATACTGCCGGATCTCGCTGTTATCCTCTACCAGCAGCAGCGAATTTTTCTCCACCACCAGCTCGTTCAGCTCGTCTGCCGGTTGCGTAACAGTGGCGACCTGCTCCTCTTCTACCGGCTGCACAGCAACCTGTAGCTCTTCGAGGAAAGCAGAAGGCTTCACGTTATCCTCTACGCTGCACGCCGCCGGAAAATGGTCTTTGCCTTTGGGCAGCAGAATTCTGAAGCTGGTCCCCTTGTTCAGTTCGCTTTCATAAGAAATCTCCCCCTTATGCTGCTCCACGAACTTTTTCACCAGGTACAGGCCAATGCCAAAACCGCCTGAGGCAGCGGTCCCGCTATCGTACACCTGGTGGAACCTGTTAAACAGCTTGTTCCCGGTTTCGGCAGGAATGCCACAACCACTGTCTATAACCAGTAGCTCTACCTGCTGGTTGTGCTCGGTTACGTGCAGTGTTATCTGCCCCGAAGCAG
Organism: Botryobacter ruber; assembly: GCF_003347595.2. GTDB lineage: Bacteria > Bacteroidota > Bacteroidia > Cytophagales > Hymenobacteraceae > Pontibacter > Pontibacter ruber_A. The sequence goes on from NZ_QCZK02000045.1 coordinate 50,838, forward strand.
GGGTAAATTTAAAGGCGTTGGACAACAGGTTGAAGAGAAGAATCTCCAGCTTTTCGCGGTCACCATAAAAATCAATGGTATTAGCATCGCAGCCAAAACTATAGTGGATAGCTTTAATTTTGGCCTGATGGGTAAAACTCAGGTAAACGTCCTCACAGACAGCAGCGATATCGAACCTGCCTAGCTTCAGGATATCTTCGCCACTATCGGCCTTCCGGAAAAGCAGCAGCTGGTCTACCAGCCCCAGCAGCCTGCGGGCATTCCGGTAAACAACTGCCACATCCTGAAACCCTATATGCTCACGCTTCTTATCCACCAGTTCTTTGATGGGATTGATGATAAGGGTTAACGGCGTGCGGAACTCGTGTGAAATATTGGTAAAGAAAGATAACTTCTTCTCGTTCAGCTCCGCGTCCTTCTCTGCTTTGAAATTGGCAATATTCAGTTCATATCTTAAACGCTGCTCTTCGTGCCGCAGGCGCTCCTGTTTTGTACGGTAAGCATTATAGGCATACAGCAGCCCGGCTACAATGGCAGCGTAAGCACAAAATGCCCACCAGGTTCTGTACCAGGGTGGCAGCACCTGTATGTGCACTACCCGCTCCTGTTCGTTCCAGATACCCTCTGCATTGGTGGACTTGATGCGTAAGGTGTAATCTCCTTCTCTTAAGTTTGAATAATTGGCGGTGCGCTGGTTATCGGTGTAGGTCCAGGTTTTGTCCCAGCCTTCCAGCATGTAGGCATACGAAATTTTTTCGGGAGCTGTAAACTCCAGGGCTCCAAAGTCAAATGAAATGAAAGCTTTATCGTAAGGCAATGTAATATCATCCACCAGGTACAGGCTTTGGCCCGCTTTTACAATATTATCGGCCGGAGCAACAGGTTTATTGAATAAACGGATTCCGGAAATGACCAGGTTGGGGAATGCATGATGGGACTGAACACTGTCCGGATGGAAAATATTGAATCCATTTATGCCACCAAATAATATCTCGCCTGTACTTAACTTCAGGGAGGCATTGTAGTAGAACTGATTACTCTGCAGCCCATCAGCCTCGTAAAAGTTCCTGAACTTCTTTGTTTGGGGATCAAAAGAGGAAATGCCATGGTTGGTACTTATCCATAACTTCCCATGGCTATCTTCCTCGATATTATGGACAGAATTATTTGCAAGTCCTTCTTCTTCTGTAAAAGCAGTGAACTTTTCAGTTACAGGATCGAACAGCAACAAACCATGCCCCTGCGAGCCAACCCACAGGTTTCCCTGCTTATCCTGGTACAAGGACCTTACGGGATAATTCAGCTCAAAATACTTGTGCTTCCGCTCCTTTTTATCAACTTTTATCAGGAGCGCATAGGTACCCAGCCATAAGGTTCCTTTCTTATCTTCTAAAATGGTAATCGGGTGCCCCAGCGCCTCGTCGTATAATTCAAAGGTATCTGTGCTTCTGTTATACTTATAAAGCGGCCCCCCTTCTGTCGGGCCTGCCCACAGGTTTTTCTGACTGTCTTCATACAACCTCCAGATAAAATTATGCGGACCACAGGAATAGCGGCTGAACGTACCACTGGACCGGTTGTACCTGTTGATACCGCCGCCCCAGGTGGCTATCCAGATATTATCTTCAAAATCTTTTACAACGCTGGTAACATTGTTATTACTGAGCGAAGCAGGGTCATTTTCGTTATGTACAAAATTCCGGAAACTGTTATCGGTCCGGTTCCACACAGACACCCCTCCACCGTCGGTACCTACCCAGATAGTTTTTTCATCGTCTTCACAGAACGAAAACACAAAATCGTTGACCAGGCTGCTCTTGTTATGCGGGTCGCGCCTGATGGTGGTAAACTTGTCTTTCTTCTTGTCGATCACATTTACCCCTCCCCGTTGCAGGCCGATCCACCATCTGGCGTCATCATCCTTCAGCAGGGATGTGACGGCATTACTGGTCAGGTGTGTTTTACCTGCCCCCGATTGGAAACAGGTAATTTTGCCGGTAGAAAGCTCGAGCAAATTGACGCCACCGCCATCTGTTGCAATCCACACCCGATTAGCCTCTGACGTATTAATATCGACCACCCGGCTGCTGGAAAGTTTTCCTGCACCCTTGCCATAGTGCTTATAGGTGTTAGTTTTCAGGTCGTATAAATAGAGCCCGCTATCAGTACCCAGCCAAAGCGTATTCCGGGCAGCTGACTTCATCACATTCGCCCGGTCAATGGCTCTTGTTACCAGGTGCAGTTTGTTGGTTTTGGGATCGAACCGGTGAAGCCCTTCATGCCGTATCATTACCCACACGTTTCCGTCCGCATCGATATGCAATGCCTCGCCAATATAGAATTGATTTGGCTCTGCTGCCGGTCTTAATGCTATTTGCCTGAAGGTAGCTGAATTTTTATCTTTAACTAAAAGCCCCAGCCCATACGTTCCTATGTAAATATTCTTTTGCTTATCAACAGCGATTTCAAAAATTTCATCTAAAACCTTTTTCCGGTCTTGCTGCTGATGCGGGTAATACCAGGCAGCCGAAAAATCAGATGTATTGCTGTTTAACACACAGAGGCCTCTTTTGGTACCCACCCAGATATTCCCGGATACATCGCCTGTCAAGGTGGTTATTTGATTGTGTATTAAGGAGGTGGTATCATTTAACCTGTTCCGGTACACTTTAAATTCGTATCCGTCATATTGGCTTAACCCATCGTCGGTGGCAAACCACATAAACCCGAACTTGTCTTTATAGATAGCATTAACCGTATTATTCGATAAGCCATGCTTAATACCCAAATGCCCAAAGGATTGGGCAAATACCTGGTGTGCGAAGAGTAAAAGCAAACAAACTACGAATAATGGTATTCTCATCTTAAAAAAATAGTGCATCTACAGGTGAACAGGGTTATTGAAGTATTAATTCCGCTAATGCTCAGTTTTGCAAGTGTTAATATTACACTATTTTTTGTCATATCATAACGATGTTTAAACATAAACATCAATTTAAAAGTCCCTGCTGCACTGCATGCACCTAAAAAAGCAAAAACCTGCCGGTTCACACGTGGAACAGGCAGGTTTTGAGCGTAAACCGGCGGTACTTTTACTGAATTTGTTCTGCTGCAGCTGCCACCATAGCCTCTGCTCCTGTTTAATCGAGTAAAGATCCAGATTTAGCTGAAACGCTTGCTCCCAAAGACCTCGCAGTGTGCGCAGGTCTTTTGAGCAGCAGAGTTACTTTTTTGAGGAGCAGAGGCTGTGGTGGCAGCTGCAGACAAATTTTCCTACGAGATTAGCTTTGAATCCGCAGGTCCCGGACTTGACCGGGAGGGGACTGCCCTGCTTTCGTAATTTTTTGCGTAACATCAGTTAGTTACGCTCAATAATAATTTTTCTCACCAGGGTTTCTTTTGTATTGGTCAGCCTGAGCATATAAATACCAGCCGGCAAGTTTGAAACGTGAAGTTCAGTATCGTTGGTACCTTTCAGTTCCTTGCTCTCTACCACTCTACCGTTCATATCCATCAGGCGAACTGTTGCCGTACCACCCATGTTATCAGAAAAAGTACTTAGATGTATCACATCTCTGGCAGGCACCGGCCACACCGCCAGGCTTTCTTCTTTTAGCAAATCAGGTACACTTGTGATTGTAGTTGCTAGCTGCGCTACTTCTCCGGCTGACAAGGCGTAGTTATATACCCTGAAATCGTCGACAGCACCATTGAACAGCGGGTCCGGGTACTGGCTGCGGCCAATGTAGTTCAGTACCGGTTTAAAATCCAGCGGTCTGATGGTGATAGCACTTGACTCCGCTACCAGGACGCCATTCACATACAGACTTGCACCGGATGCACCCAGCGTTACGGCCACATGCGACCATTGCCCTACAGGTAACCCGGGTGCATTCAGTTGCTGTTCATCGCCACCATTCCTGATGACAAAACGCAAGGTGCCTGCTCCTGAGCTTGGGGTTAAGAACACGTTTTCAGCCTCGCCATTTCCAAAATCGAAGATGCGCTGCCAGGCACTGCCCCCGTTCCAGTTTACCCAGGTGGCAACCGTAATCTCCTGCTGATTCGCCAACGTTGCCGGCAGTTGCAGGAAAGCATCCGTACCGTTCAGCGCGATAGCTTTATTGCCGGCCTTGCCTGTAACAAAGGATGTTCCGCCCAGTTTAGCGCTGTGATTGAAATTAATAGATCCATCCAGCAGGTTGTCGTCGAACTGGTAATGCGAAACCAGGCCATTGTCACCGGTTGGTGTTGCAGAAACTTGATTAGAGTAAACGGAGCGGTTAAGGGAGCGGTCCACTGCCTTAATTTTATAAAAGTACTGTACGCCTGCAGCAGCAGAGTTATCAACAAAAGCGGTGGTGGGTACGTTGCGGGCAATGGTATTGTAAGCTCCTCCCGCCACTTCCGCACGGAAAATAGTGTAGCCTGCTACGTCTGTTTCCGGACTGGCAGTCCAGGTTAAGCGGACAGAAGCTGCATTTGCCGTGGCTATCAGGTTGCCTGGTGCAGTAGGCGCATCGAACTCTACCGGTGCACCAACCGGCAGAAAGCGCCATTGCTGGCTTGTACCACCATTTTGCTCCCACTGCACAATGTTTTCGCCATTTACCTGCAGACTTTTTGCACTGTGGCGGCTGCGGATATAAAACCAGCCATCCCCGGCATAGTCCAGGTACCGCTGTTGGTTTGCACCTTTTGCATCGTCCCACACAATTATATTTGCACCATTATCCAGCGACCAGTTATTGTCGTCCAGCGCCTTGCCACTATGCCCTGACGTAATCGAGAAGTAGCTGAAATCACCTCCGACCCGTGCATCTACAGGCACCACGTTCCACTGCTGGTTGGCTGCACCTGTGTAAGTACCTTGCTGCACATTGGCACCGGCATTTGTAGAAGCGCCGGCCACTTCCATGACCTTGCCGCTGTTACGGTTCACTATTATATAACGTCCGTTGATAACAGGCTGTATGTCTTCCCCCCACGTGATATTTACCACTCTTTCGGCGTTGGGCTGCCCCTGCTGATAACCGGTACCGCCAGGCATTACCAAAGTATATTCGTGTTGCGGTCCATAGCCATCGTAGAATACTGCTTTGTCTTTAGAAACAAAACGGTACGTAGTAGTAGTTGCCTGCCGCTCGGAGGCGCCACCGAAAGCCTGCACCTTGCCATCAGGGTGACGATAAACCGAGGCTGCCGTCCAGTTAGGGCGGTGCTCGGCGTAGCCCAGGCGCACACCGTCGCTGGCTTTTACAAATTCTCCGCGTGCCAGCTCTGCTGTACCCCACCAGATGCCGGTCTGCAAACCATATTCCACTCCTACCATGGCCTCTACAACATTGTGCAGTTCATCGTTGGTAGCATAGTCTCCGTTAGCTCTTACTGTTTGGTAAAAGTTAGCATAACTATTGAAACTACCAGCCAGTTGGTGGGTGTTCCCTTCGTCTAATTTAGGTTGCAAAAAGTTGTACCAGGGCAGGGCCTGATCTGCGTTAAGCGTGTTACCACCGGAAATACGGATGTTGTCAAAGCGGGAATTCTGCTTCAGCAAATCAGCAATATTGTAAAAGTCCTGCATTGAACCTTGCCCCCAGCCATAGTCCGGCTCGTTGAAAGGGGCAATCGAGACAACTGTACGACCTGCTTCCTGAACCCGTCTCGTCGTCACGTCCAGCAGTTGCGCCCAACGCGCGGCATTAACGGACCCGTCGGCATTTTTATACCATGAAGAAACACTGGGGTGGTCGCTGTTTAATGCCACTTTTGTATTTGGCCCGGTTAAAGCCACGAAGCTAAGACGTAAGTTAAGCCAGTCTATCTGCTCCTGTTGCAGGTCGCCATCTACTAACGGGTGGGTAGGTTGAAAGGATGCTCTTACCAGGTCTACATTGTCGGCTCCCATAAACGCGATGCCTCGTCGTAAATTAAACTCGTGAGGCCAGGCAGTATCAAGCCCCCAGATAATGGGTTTGGCAACACCCGGGTCGGAAACAAGAAAGGGAACTGTTCGGTCTGGTACAGGTTGAGCAACCAGGTTGCTGCTCGTGCTGGTAACCTGACCGGATGGATTTGTAGTTTGTGCATGAACCTGGGTAATTCCCAATCCAAACAGAAACAGGAGTTTGACAGTCGTAAAATTTCTTCTCATAAATTACCATTAGTGTCCAAACGTTGCTTTTTTATATCTATATAATCTACTGTAATTAAAGATGTTATACCTTGTTTTTGGATTTTTCGATTTGAAATGGGT
>NZ_QCZK02000046.1 GCF_003347595.2 Botryobacter ruber
ATCTATTATCATGTAAGTGAGATTAAGATAAAGTCACTCACTGATTTACACCAAATTTTAAAAGAAGGTTGATGAATTTATTCTGACAGCTTTACTAATCTAAAAAGGGTAGTCATATACTTACTATAAACTTCATCCTCTACCAAATGGAAAATAACATCTATTGAGAGGCCAAGCTGACTTTCAAATTTACTTTTATTATTTTGTAAGATGCTTGGTTTATTTTCATAAAAAGCTTTTGATGCGTCTTTTCTGAATTTCTCTTTACAACTTTCTATTATTGTTGGAGAAATATCTAAACCAATATATTTTGGATAGTTAGCAAGCGATAATTGGTTACCGTCCCCACATCCAAATTCAATTACTGATTTAACATCATTATCTTTTTATAAATGATTTTAAAACATCAGCCTTAAATTCAGCAAGTCTATTGTAAGATCCGCTACCCGAGGTTCCTCCACTAGAATATCGTTTTTCCCAATAATCTGAAGACCATGGTTTATTATAAAAGAAACTTAATATCTTCTTGCTCAAATAATGCATAAAAAGAGTCCTAGTAGTAAAAGTTTTGGCATTTTTCATAATATGATAGCTTATTCGATGTTATGGACGAAATTTGTATAGAGCGAAATAGAATACAATTTAAAAATTTAATTTATTAAAGCTAATATGTTCTACAATTTATTTTAAAAGTACAGCCTCATTCAATACAGATAAAAGGTATCCGCCTGCCCAACTACTTGTTTGATTTATGCTTAAGGTTCTGCGGGTAGAGGTCTGAGATGATCTGATCTTGTAATTGGTGGTTATGATGTTCTCCAATGTATATTTGAGCCACTGATAGGATGGATGTATGACCTTCTGCTTTTTGCAGATGGCAAAGAAGGAGTAAAGTTCCACAGCATATAGCTCAGGGCTATACCGGCACGTTGGGCGTCGTTGCCCATGGCTTTCTTAAACTTCTGTCTGGGGCATAGGCTCAGAAGGCGAGATACAGATTTATGTCGTGCTGATACGTATGTTCCTCATACCCTTCAATATTAGTTTTGCAATAGGAGCATCCCTCAATTCCTTATTTTACCCGCTTTTGCACCAAAACCAGCTAAAACAAAAACAAAAGGCAGCACAGGTACTATAAACCGGTTATCCCAATCTACCGAAACAGCCATCACCATTAGCGTATGTAAGAGCATTAATGTTGCCATAAGAGTTATTCCGGGATGCCGTAATCTCAGGTTACCCAGCTTTGTGATAGCTAAATAATAAACAGGGATAAAGAAAGTTACAATTAACAGATTATGCCTCAAAGAGTAATAGGGGCGTATTTGTCCCCAAAAAAATAAAAATCTCAACAACAAGAGTTTAAGGCATTGTAGGGGCTGGTGAAAGAATAGCTCCATGAGTTGAAAGATCACCAGTCTCGAATGATCAAAGGCAGGAGGGAAGTTTAGCGTTACCGTAATTCCATTGTAGCCTTGTATCACCTGACCGTTTATAAAATACTGGAGGGGAGAAAATACCTCAAGCAATAAAATTAAAACCACTAAAAGAAGCAACAGCGGAATGAAAAGAAGAAGCCTTTTTCCTGCCAGGAAAAAGGCTTCTTTATAGCGGACAATCAGGATAGCAGTTATTATCCCTGCAGTTAAAAAAAGCCCGTTTGGTCGCAGGAACATAATCAATAACAATAGGAAAAGTAATTTAAGTCGTTCATTGTCAGTAACCTTTTGTTGGCTCCTGACGAAGAGGTACAGGATGAAAACCGATAAACTTATATATAGAGATTCGGTATGAATGTACAGATTCCATGACTGCAGATCAGGCCACACAATGAATAGAAATGTAGCCAGGAGCGCTGAAAGTCTGCTGAAGGTTTGGAGAAAAGTTGTTTTGTATAAATAGATGGCTGCTACTCCTGAAAGGACGGTTTGCAACAGGACAACACAAATAAGAGGCAGCTTTAATACATGCAATAGAAAAAAGAGCAGCAAAGCATAGGTGCTGTAAAAAATACTGCTGCTCTGATACCAGAAAGTAGAGCCTTCTGCCAGGGAGTTCGCATACGCCAGATACCGGTGGCTGTCATACACTACTTTTACACCAAACCATTGGTAAAGAAACACGTGAACCAATAACCAGATTGGTACGAGTAACAGTGCTGGTCTTTTAGTTAGGACAGTGACGAGGTTATGAATTAGCATCATGAAATACCAGAGCTCCTCCCTTAAGTCATTAGAAAAAAAAGAGCCTGTAACCCAAAAGCTACAGGCTCTTTCCATAAGAAGAGCGGTCTGGACGGGACTCGAACCCGCGACCTCCGCCGTGACAGGGCGGCATTCTAACCAACTGAACTACCAGACCAAAATTTTAATCAGAACCGTTTGTTCTGTACTACTTACCGCAGTGTTACCTGCGGTCTGGACGGGACTCGAACCCGCGACCTCCGCCGTGACAGGGCGGCATTCTAACCAACTGAACTACCAGACCGTTTGCCTTTCGTTGTGTCTTAATCGTTAAGGTGATGCAAATGTAGAAGGTTAATTTTAATTCTGCAAGTGCTCTACATCTTTTTAAACCTATATTTCTTTAAAATTTTTGTAACCGGTTCAAAACCACTGCATTTATTTTTTAAGCCCTTATTAATTTAAGCTCCATATTACCATCAATGCCGGAAACTGTTAAATTTGTACCTGTAAACAGCTGGAAAAAATATGCTTTTAGACTTCGAACAACCTATAGCCGCCCTGGAAGGCAAACTGCAGGAAATGAAAAGACTGGCCGACGATAGCCAGGTTGATGTTTCGGAAGCAGTAAAAGCGCTGGAAGAAAAAATAAAGACGCTGAAAAAGGAAACCTATGCTAACCTGACGCGCTGGCAGCGTGTGCAGCTCTCCAGGCACCCACTCAGACCGTACACGCTCGATTATATACAAGGCCTGACGGACAAATTTATCGAGCTCCACGGCGACCGTACCGTGAGCGATGATAAAGCGATGGTAGGCGGCTTCGGTGAAGTGGATGGCAGAAGCATCATGTTCATCGGTCAGCAGAAAGGTCGCAACACCAAGCAGCGCCAGATGCGTAACTTTGGTATGGCGAACCCGGAAGGCTACCGCAAGGCGCTTCGCCTGATGAAAATGGCGGAGAAGTTCGGTAAACCAATCGTAACGTTCATTGATACACCGGGTGCTTTCCCGGGACTGGAAGCCGAGGAGCGAGGTCAGGGAGAGGCGATTGCCCGTAACCTGAAGGAAATGTTTATGCTGAAGGTGCCCGTGATCTGTATCATCATAGGAGAGGGGGCTTCCGGCGGTGCATTGGGTATTGCCATCGGCGACCGTGTGATGATGCTCGAAAATACCTGGTATTCCGTAATTTCCCCCGAATCCTGCTCTTCCATCCTTTGGCGCAGCTGGAACTACAAAGAACAGGCAGCCGAAGCCCTCAAACTTACGGCAACCGACATGCTGCAGCACAAGCTGATCGACGGTATCATCAAAGAACCGCTGGGCGGCGCGCATACCGAACCCGAAAAAATGATGCGTAGCCTGAAAAAGAAAATCCTCGACTTGCTGGATGAATTGGAAGGTATAGAGGCGGAAGAGCGAATTGTACAACGTATCGAAAAGTTCTCTTCGATGGGGGTTGTGCAGGAAGCGTAACAAGTTTGGGAGTTAGAGAGTTTAGGAGTTAGAAAAGTAAAGAGGTAGAAAGGTGGAAAGGTAGAGAGGTCGATTTTGTAGGGGTTGAAGATTTTCAACCCTGTAACAGGGAGGTAGAAAGGTTGGGGATATGGCTGTAGAGACGCGGTGCCCGCGTCTCCTGCACGAACCTCGATCCTGCACTAGCCACAGACAAATCTAATCCTGTTAATCCGTTAATCTGCTTAATCCCGGTTCAGACAAAAAAATCATAAATTCTGTAAATCCTGATTCAGACAAATCTAATCCTGTTCATCCGTTAATCAAAAGAATCAGTGGTTCAAACTTTTTAACTTATATGCAGCGCCACATCATCAATACCGGCTTCTTTAAACTGGATGGCGGCGCCATGTTTGGTGTGGTGCCCAAGACGCTGTGGCAGCGCACCAATCCTGCCGACGAAAATAACCTCTGCACCTGGGCCATGCGCTGCCTGTTGCTTGAAGACGGCGACCGCCTTATCCTGATCGATAATGGCCTGGGTGATAAGCAGGATGCCAAATTCTTCAGCCATTATTACCTGCACGGCGACGACACGCTGCTGAAGTCGCTCCACAAGGCCGGCTTTGCACCCGGGGATGTGACGGATGTTTTCCTGACGCACCTGCACTTCGACCATTGTGGCGGTGGTGTGAAGTATAGGAGTGGAGGAAGCGGCTATGAATTAACTTTCCCGAACGCTATCTACTGGTCCAATGCCGACCACTGGAAATGGGCTACCGAACCCAATGCCCGCGAAAAGGCATCCTTCCTGAAAGAGAACATCCTGCCCATGCAGGAAAGCGGGCACCTGCAATTCATTGATGTTGCGGCTCCTTCTCCGTTTCCACAGTTCGACATCCTGTTTGCTGACGGGCACACCGATAAAATGATGCTGCCGGTTATCCCTTACAAAGGCAAAAAACTGGTCTTTATGGCCGATCTGTTGCCGTCGGTGGGGCATATTCCGCTGGCGTACGTGATGGGCTATGATACCCGGCCCCTGCTTACCTTAGATGAAAAAGCAGCTTTCCTGCAAAAGGCGGCTGACGAGCAATATATTCTTTTCCTGGAGCACGATCCGGTAAATGAATGCTGTTCCGTGCAACATACCGAAAAAGGAATTCGTTTAGACAAAACATTTTCACTAAGCGAAGTATAATCCTATGAAGATTGGTCTGGCGCTTTCGGGTGGAGCAGCCAGGGGAGTTGCTCACTTAGGAGTATTAAAAGCCCTCCGGGAACTCAATATTGAAGTTGGCATCATGTCCGGGGTAAGCTCCGGGGCTATTGCCGCTGTTTTTTTTGCAGCCGGTTATGCCCCCGACGATATCCTCCGCCTGATAAAGCAGCTAACTATTTTTAAAGTGGCCCGCCCTTCGTTTGGGCGGCTGGGGCTGATGCACCTCGATGAAATTGAGAAGCTCTACCAGATGCACCTGGGGGCCAATGCCTGCTTCGAAGATTTAAATATTCCCGTTATCATCAGCGCTACCGAAATGAAAGAAGGCGTTACGGCCTACTTCTCTACCGGGAATTTAATTCAGCCGCTTCTGGCTACAACTGCTGTGCCTATCCTTTACAGGCCTATCCATTACAAAAACATGCTGCTCTGCGATGGCGGACTGCTGAATAACCTGCCCATCGATCCGCTCTACAACAATTGCGATTTAAAAATAGGAGTGCATGTCAACCCGATCAACCACCAGGCAGAACTGGTTTCTATCCGGAATATGGTGGAGCGGGCCGTACAGCTTGGGGTGAACAACAATGTAAAACTGCGGCTGCATTTGTGCGATATGCTCCTGGAGCCGCAGGAACTAAAACACTACCGGCTGGTCGATTTCAGAAAAGCGGATGAAATATTTGAAATTGGATATAAATATACGCTTCACATGGAAAAACACCTCAGGGCTTTAATAGGGGTATTTGAGTCTAAAATGAAAAAAGATTAAGATTAATCCAAAAAATAAGTGCTCAAACGTTAAAAAATATTTGAAAAGTATTATTTAAAAGTATAGGTCTTTCGTATATCTACAGTATAAAACCTGAAATGATATGAAAAGATATACTTTAATTTTACTTATACTTGTTTTCCCCTTTCTAGGCAGAGCACAGGAAAATAGGAGTCATTTGGTTCCTGCCAAGGTGAAGCAAAACTCCATAATGCTGGGAGGCAATGCGAGTGCCAGCTATTCGCGGTTTAGCAACAGCATCGATATCCGGAGCATAACGGGCTATGAAACCGGTAACAGGCTGCAGGCCATGTCGCGTTTCAGGGCAGGGTATTTTTTTCTGAATGATTTTGTAGTTGGGCTGAATTTTAATGCCAACTACACCAGAGCCTCCACCAATGTTACTACCACCACCGATACCCCGGAAGGACCCATGGAAGAAACAACTACCGAAGTAAGCAGGGCAACTTATTTACTGGCCGGCCCCTATGCACGTTATTACCTGGACAACGGTTTGTTTGGTGAAGTAACCGGTGCAGCAGGTTTGCGCAATTTTCAACCGGGCAGGGAGTATAACTTATATGAAGCAACCATAGGGGTAGGTTATGCTTATTTCCTGAACGAAAAGGTAGCCATTGAGCCCATGGTGGCCTTCCAGTACTTCCTCGAAACAAATACGGTACGCGATAATTATTCGTATGGACCTATGTTTGGCGTAGGTGTGCAGGTGTATTTGTGGCAGGAGCAGTCAAGGGTTATCAGATACGGTTTGTAAATCTGGATAAATCTTTGTAGCTATACATTCTGATTTTACCATACATTAAGCCATTCTAATTAATTTTAGGGTGGCTTATATTTTTGTCCGTATATGTTTGCAAAACTACTCTCGAAAGTAATCTTTAAAGTTGCCGGCTGGAAACTGGTCGGAAACCTGACGCCTGAGTTACGACGCTGTGTTATGATTGCGGCGCCACACACCAGCAACTGGGATTTTATTTACGCCCGGGCAGCCTTCTACCTGATGGATGCGCCCATCCGCTTCACGATCAAAAAAGAGTTTATGGGTTTCCCGTTTGGCGGGCTGCTGAAATCGATGGGCGCTTTGCCTGTCGACAGGTCAAAGAATACCCGCATGGTGGATGCCATGATCCGGATTTTCAAAGAAACGCCGGGCGACATGTGTGTCATGGTGACGCCGGAGGGAACGCGCAAGTACCAGCCACGCTGGCGCATGGGCTTCTACCATGTGGCTTTAGGAGCAGGCGTACCCATCGTGCTGGGCTACCTCGATTACGAGCGTAAAGAGGCTGGAATAGGTCCGGCTATTTACCCTTCGGGAAATGTGGAAGAGGACATGGAGAAGATCCTGGCCTTCTACAGAACCAAGAAAGGAAAGTACCCGGAGAAAGGAGTGCGGTAAGAGCAACTGAGGCTGTGGTGGCTGGTGCAGAAAACTTTTTTAACCGAAAACAACTGGCGCTGCTGTTTTTTCTGCTACACTCGCTGATTCGGATTGCAAATCCGAATCAGCAGGTTTGTGCTGGTGCGAGCTTGTAGCTCGTACTTTAGTTTTGTAGGCTTAATTGCTACATGCAGCATGCAAAAGCTTTATGTAACTAAACAATTTGCTTTACTTCGTTCTCGTGGACAATAAGAACGAGCTACAAGCTCGCACCAGCAAAACTATAGTGAGCAGCAGAGGCTGTGGTGGCTGGTGCAGAGAACTTTTTTAACTGAAAACAGCAGCGCCAGTATCGTTTCCGGTACTGGCGCTGCTGTTTTTTAGCTTGTAGCGGCTACGCTATCTGCCTTAAATCAACCGGGATCACCCGGGAAATACCGGCTTCTATCATCGTGATGCCGTACATCACATCCGTCGAGGCCATGGTGCGTTTGTTGTGCGTAACTACGATAAACTGCGAATCGTTGGAGAACTTGCGGATGATGTTGTTGAACTTGTCGATGTTCGCATCGTCCAGCGGCGCATCCACCTCGTCGAAAATACAGAACGGGGCCGGCTTGAGCAGGTAAATGGCGAACAGCAGCGAAATAGCAGTCAGTGTTTTCTCGCCACCTGATAACTGGTTGATGGTGAGCGGTCGCTTGCCTTTCGGCTGTGCCATAATCTCGATGCGCGAATCCAGCGGGTTTTTCGGATCGGTGATCACCAGGTCGCAGTTATCTTCTTCGGTGAAAAGGCTGCGGAACACCAGCATAAAGTTCTGCTTGATCTGGTTGAAGGCATCCATGAACTTTTCTTTCGCGACGGTATCGATCTCGTTGATGGTATCGATGAGCGTGTTCTTGGCGTTGAGCAGGTCGTTGCGCTGTTCGGTTATAAAGCGGTCGCGTTCTTCGATTTCGGCATAGGCTTCGGCGGCCATGGCGTTTACCGGGCCCATTTTGTCGAGACTCGTTTTTACAGAGTTGATGTGCTGGCTAAGCTCTTCGTTGGAGAGGGCAAACAACTCCGTCGATTCCAGCTCCGGAATATCTTTTTCCAGGTCTTCGGATGCCAGGTTGAACTCGGCCGCCAGGCGCTCCTGTACCGATACCAGCTTGATTTTGGTGTCGTTGATGGTCTGCTGCATGCGCATGAGCAGTTCGTCGCTGTTCTGGCGCTTGCGCTGCAGCTCCCGGATGATCCTGTCTTTCTCGTCCAAAGCGCCACGCAGGCTGAAATACTTCTTCTCGATCTCCTCCAGATCGCGGGCAAACTCTGCTCTGGCAGCCACCATTGTCTCAGCTATAGCCTGGTGCTCTTCGATAAAATCGTCGGCCTGCGCTATTTCTTCTTCCGCTTTGGCAAACTCCTGCTTCAAGCCTTCAATACGCTCCTGGTTCGTTTCAACGGCTTTTTGCTTGTAGCTGATTTCCTGCTGCAGGCTGGCAAAGCGGTTCTTGAGTTGGTGGAACTGAATGTTGGCCTGGTTGTACTGCCCCGACACGACCGAAATCTGCTCCTGCTGGCGGTTTAGTTGTGAGCTGAACACTGCTATTTCCTCTTCCAGGCGCACCAGTTCCTGCTGGTCTTCCTCGGCCTGCGGCGAAACTTCCTCGGCCTGCTGCTCCAGTTCTTCCAGTCGCTGTAACAACTCCTGCTGCTTCAGGTTGAAGTTCTGCAGGTTCTGCTGGTGCTGCTCATGACGGATGCGGACGGTCAGTAACTCCTGCTGTTGTTTGGCAACTTCCTTTTCCAGATGCTTGATAGGCTCTTTCTGCGATTCGCCTTTGTAATTGAGCAGGATCTGGTGCTGCGTGTTGATGCGGCTTTGCAGCAGGTCGGCCTGGTGCGTGAGGTCTTCCACTTCTTTGGCTAACTGCTCCAGGTTCTGCTTGCGCCCCAGTCGGTTCCCATCAAACACCCCGACAGAACCACCCGATAAGCTCAGCGGCTTTTTAATGGCGGAGCCGTCTTTCAGGATGATTGTGCGGTAGTCTTCGGATGAAAAATCATCGTCGGAACCTTCGCTGATGTACACGTTGCTGAGGATGTACTTAAGCAGGTTGCTGTATTTTTTATCGGCTTTTACTACCTCGTAAGCTGCTTTCATTCTGCCGTCCGAGTAGGTGCCGCCTGGCTCCATCTCTTCTATTTCGGACAGGATGATAAAGTTGGCGCGACCCTGGTTTTCCTTTTTCAGCAGCTCAACGGCCTCTACAGCATCTTCCAGGGCATCTACCACAAAGAAGTTCATGTAAGGCTCCAGGTAACTTTCTATCAGCCCTTTATATTCCTGCTCACACACGATGATGTCGGAAAGGAGCGGAGCCGGTTTGGACCAGCTGTCGGACTGGTAGAGAAAGCGGATTGCCTCCGGGAAACCTTCCAGATTCTCAACCAGCGATTTGGTCAGGTTGTACTGGTTCTGTTTAGCATCCAGCGTCCGGTTCAGGTCCGTTAGCTGGACTTTTAGTTCTTCAATGTCGGCTTCGGTTTTCTCGATATTCTGGAGCAGGAGCTCCTCACGTGCCTGAAGCCGCACGAGCAGGCCGGTTTTCTCTTCCAGCACCGCCTGTGCTTCCTGTAGTTGTTCTTCCAGGATGCGCGCATCTTCGTCGGCGGTAAGCTGCTGCTGCTGCAGGCGCTCCAGTTCGGTGTTGATGCTTTGCACCTGTACCTGGTTTATCTCAAGCGATTTGTGCAGCTGGAATACCGCGTTCTGCTTTTCGCGCTGCTGTTGGGTGAGCTCCTGGAACTGCTCCTGCAGGGCCTGCTTCTGCTCATTGGCTTCCTGCAGGTCTTCTTTCAGGGCGCTTACCTGCTCTTCTGTGTCGGCATACTGCTCCTGTACTTCTTCCAGTTCTTCGCGCAGCTGCAGGATGCTTTCCTTGGTATGGTCGAGGTTGGCGGCGTCCTGGCTGATCTGCTGGCGCAGTTGCTGGATGCGCTCTTTCAGGAAGTAGCTGCGTTCCGATTTCAGTTTAATGTCGTTCTCCAACTGCCGCAGCTTGGCTGTTTGCACCTGCATGGTACGCTGGCTTTCGCTTAGTTGCTCTTCTGTATGCTGCAGCACCAGTTTCTCGTCGGCAATGGCGTTTTCTGCTTCGGTTACCGCTTCGGCATAACTTTCTTTCAGCTCCGTTTCCTGCTTCACATCCTGGTCGAGGCGCTGCAGCGTTTGCTGGTATTGTGAAATATTGCGGCGGGCAAACTCCAGGCTATGCTTCTTATAGTCTTCCTTTAACTGGAAGTACTTAATAGCCTGTTTTGCCTGACGTTCCAACGTTTTCATGTTCTTGCCGATCTCGAAAAGCACGTCTTCCACACGGGCCAGGTCGGCATCGGTTTCTTCGAGCTTTTTAAGCGTCTGCTTCTTGCGCACCCGGAATTTGGAGATACCGGCAGCTTCTTCGAATAACTGGCGGCGGGAGTTTTCCTTGTCGTTCAGGAGCTCGTCCACCATCTTCAGCTCGATAATGGCATAGCTGTCGGAGCCGATACCGGTGTCGAGGAAGAGTTCGTTGATATCTTTCAGGCGACAAGTCACACCGTTTAACTGGTACTCGCTGTCGCCGCTGCGGTAGTATTTCCGTGTGATGGTTACCTGCGTATAGGCAGTGGGCAGAATTCCCTTGTTGTTATCGAAGGTGAGCGACACCTCCGCCAGCTGCACCGGTTTCCGGGTTTTGGAGCCGTTGAAAATAACGTTCTCCATTTTATCGGAGCGCAGGTTACGTGTCCGCTGCTCGCCGAGCACCCACCGGATGGCGTCTACAATGTTGGACTTGCCGCACCCGTTCGGACCCACGATACCGGTGATTCCATCGTCGAAGTTGATCACGACACGGTCTCCGAAACTTTTAAATCCTTTTATTTCTAATCTTGATACTTGCATTCGCTTCTGCCGATTTTCTTCAATCAACTTTCAAAATTAAGCTAATTCTGTTACCAAAGCACTTTCTGTGGGTATAAATATCTGAAGAAGCTACACTGTTTGCGTTTTGTTTTTGCTATATTTGACTAGAGACAGCCCTATGGAAGATTTAAAAGTAATATTATATATACTGGCAGCCGTTGCCTTTTTCCTGTACAACACCTGGCGTAAAGCGTTTAAGGACAAGGAAGAGGAGATGCCGCCCGAAGTGCCTTCGAAGCGCAAACCAGCTTCACAGCCGCAGCCACCAAAGCCACAGCAGCACCGCCAGCAAGCACCGCAACGGCCTGCGGCACCTTCCACTTCGCTGGAAGATATTCTCCGGGAGCTACAACCGAAGGCAGAACGGGCCAAAGAACAGGCGCGTCCGGTGGTAGAGAAAGTGAAGGAGAAAGTTCCGTCACCGCCACCGCCCAGACCGGCCAAAAGCTATGAAGTGGCAGCAGAAGAGGCATTGTCGCTGGAAAACCCCGAAGAAGCGCGGGAGGCCATGCGGCGGGCGCAGCGCCGGCAAATTGCGCAGCATGAAGCGTTTGAAGCTTATAAGGCATCGGCTCGTCAAAAGAGCAAATATGCCGCGATGCTGCAAAACCCGCAGACTGCGCGCGATGCCTTTGTGCTATCCGAAATTTTTCAGCGGAAGTACCGGTAATTGTCAGAATTTGGATTCGTCAGATTGGGGGATTAATGGGACTTTGTTTTTTGATTACAGACAGCTTGAGTAGCTATCGGTTGCTGTGTCTTGGTTCTGTCCACTGTCTGAATCGCTGCTTACACAGATAAAAGGATAGTGCTGATTTTCTTTCAGAAATATCAATCTGATTAATCCAATAATCTGACGAATCCCAATTCTGACAACTTACAAATACTGCGTGAGCGCATAAGCGATAATGTTGGCGCCCATTTTTAAAGCCTGTTGCCTTTTGTCTTCGGGGTCGTTGTGTACTTCCGGATCTTCCCAGCCATTGCCGAGGTCGGTTTCGTAGGTGTAAAAGCACACCAGGCGGCCTTCGTGTATGATGCCAAAACCCTGCGGCGGCTTGTTGTCGTGCTCGTGAATTTTGGGCAGCCCGTTGTTAAAGGTGAACTTCTGCTTGTAGATAGGGTGGGAGAAAGGCAGCTCCACAAATTCGTGCTCCGGGAACACCTTCTTCATCTCCGGACGAATGTACTTGTCCAGCCCGTAGTTATCGTCGATGTGCAGGAAGCCGCCGCTGATGAGGTAGTTGCGCAGGTTCAGGGCCTCGGCATCAGAAAACACCACGTTGCCGTGCCCGGTCATGTGCACAAACGGGTAACTAAAAAGCTCCGGGCTTCCAACTTCTACCACAGCCTCTTCCCGGGCTATGTTCATGTTCAGGTGCTGGTTGCAGAATTTAATCAGGTTGGGCAGCGATGTTTTGTTGGCATACCAGTCGCCGCCGCCGTTGTACTTGAGTTTGGCAATTTTAAACCCGTAGCCCTGTGCCAGGGCTATTTGTAAAAGGGTAAGGGAAAATAAGAGCAGGAATATACGTTTCATAAAATTCGTTTCGGTTTTGTTTGTTGCGCGACGCTCGGTAGTAGCTTTCCCTATAACGGTTCTAGAAGGTCGTGCAGTACATGTAAGGTATGACAGGCGACAAGTGCAGCGGTTTCGGTACGCAGCCTGCTTTTGCCCAGCGTGATGGGCCGGATGCCCGCCTCGTAAGCAAGTTTAATCTCCGGTTCCGAAAAATCGCCTTCAGGACCGATCAGGATGCAATGCGGTTTTCCGGGGGTGTAGTATTCCTTCAGGCTTTTGGTGGCATCTTCTTCTAAATGAGCAATAAAAGTCTGCTCCGGAACACTTATCTGCACGAAATGCTTATAAGGCATCATGGGGTGCAACAGTGGCAGGTACCCCTTCTGCGACTGCTTCATGGCACTGACGGCAATCTTCTCGAGCCTGTCGAGGCGGATGTTCTTGCGCTCCGAATGATCGCACTCCAGGAAAAATATTTCGCTGATGCCGATCTCCACCGCCTTCTCCACGAACCACTCCATGCGGTCCATGTTTTTGGTAGGAGCCACGGCAATTTGCGCGACATAGGGTAACTGGCCATACTCCTGCTGCTTATCAATTACCTGCAGTCTGCATTTTTTATGATGCACCTCCATGATCATGGCAGTATAGCGTCCTCCCTTGCCATCGACCAGGTAAACAGTGTCGCCCTGCTGTAAGCGCAGCACACGGGTACAATGTTTCGACTCTTCTTCGGGTAAGGTGTAGATGTCTTCTTTGATATCTGGTGTAAAAAACAGGTGCACGGTTTTGGGTTTAATGTTTGGTAATTCTACTTAACAATACGAAATCTGCAGATTTAAAGCAACCGTCAGTTCTGCTATTTCTCAACCTGCAGGCTGATTGTTTTGACTAATGTTTTCTTGCGCTTATCTGGCGTAACCTTCAATAATATCCCAAAGTTAAAGGTTTAGGTTAGCTTTGGAGCACCTGCAAGTATTTCTTCGTTTGCGTATTCAGCATACTTTTCGAAGTTTTTCACGAAAGAGGCGGCCAGATCCTTTGCTTTTTTATCGTAAGCCGCTTTATCAGCCCAGGTGTTGCGCGGGTTCAGGATGTTTTCGGGTACACCGGGGCAGGACTGTGGCATGGCGACTCTAAATATGGGATGTTCCGTATATTCAACATTTTCCAGTTCGCCATTCAGTGCTGCCGTTATCATGGCTCTGGTGTAAGGTAGTTTCATACGGGTGCCTGTGCCGTAGGGGCCGCCTGTCCACCCGGTATTCACCAGCCACACAGTTACGTTGTGTTCTGTCATTTTTCTGCCCAGCAGTTCAGCATACATGGTCGGGTGCAAAGGCAGAAAGGCTGCTCCAAAACATGCCGAGAAGGTTGCTTTTGGTTCCTTTATGCCTACTTCGGTGCCTGCCACTTTGGCCGTGTAGCCTGAAATGAAATGATACATGGCCTGGCTGGTATTCAGCTTCGCAATAGGAGGCAGTACACCAAAGGCATCGGCTGCCAGGAAAAAAATGTTTTTGGGAACACCGCCCCTGGACGGTTCTACCGCGTTGGGTATAAAATGGATGGGATAAGAAACCCGGGTGTTTTCCGTTACTGTTCTGTTGCTAAAGTCGACGGTGCGGGTGCCTTCGTAGAAACGGGTGTTCTCCAGAATCGCGCCATACCGGATGGCATTCCAGATTTCCGGTTCTTTGTCTTTGGTCAGGTCTATTACTTTGGCATAGCAGCCGCCTTCAAAATTAAACACACCGTCAGCAGCCCAGCCATGCTCGTCGTCGCCAATCAGGCAGCGGTTCGGGTCGGTGGATAAGGTTGTTTTGCCGGTGCCGGAGAGGCCAAAGAAAATTGCGGTGTCGCCGTGCTCTTTCCCGATGTTGGCAGAACAGTGCATGGCCAGCACATCTTTGCGGCAGGGCAGCAGAAAGTTCAGAATCGAAAACACGCCTTTTTTCATTTCGCCGGTGTAGCAGGTGCCCCCAATCAGGATAAGTTTTTTCCTGAAACTGATGATGGCAAAGTTCGACTGCCGGGTATCGTCTGTGGCCGGATCAGCTTCGAATTCCGGAACACAGAGAATGGTGTAGTCGTGCTGAAAGTCTTCAAGTTCTTCTTCTGATGGCCGGAGGAACATGTTAAAGCAGAACAGGTTATGCCAGGCCTGTGTATTCACAATCCTGAGTTTCATATGATAATCCGGATGGTTTCCGGCACAGGCGTCGCGTACATACAGTTTCCTGCCTTTTAAGAATTCCAGCATTTTAGCGTGCAACCGGTCAAACTTTGCCGCATCAAACGGAATGTTAATGTCGCCCCACCACACGGTATTTTCGGTGAGTTTATCTTTTACAATAAATCGGTCCTGTGGAGAGCGGCCTGTAAATTCACCCGTGTCACACATCAGCGCGCCGGTATCGGTTAGCAGACCTTCACCATTTTTAACTGCTTCTTCTATCAGTTCAGCGGGGCTTAAGTTCCATAGTACCTCTTTTGCCTCACGTATACCTGCTTCTTCCAACAGCTGCGTATCAGTTTGTTTTCCGTATAATTTCATGTTGCCTGTCTGTTTGTTGTTTTCAAAATAGCGTACTTAAGCACCTCTTACGGAAATATGAGAAGATGTACCCGCCATTTTTGACGATAATTTTGGAGATGCATTTGTCAGAATCACCAGCTACCGGAGCCTGAATAATGAAAAGACTGTTTAGAAGATGTTATATTGGCCATGAATATCAGCTGCTTCAGGTTTGCAGCGACAAACCTGTGTCTGAAACATTTGTTCGGGTGTCGTTAAACTGATATATTTACTATCGTTGTACACAAAACTAATCTAACTATCAACTACAATCTTTTATGTCTTTACGAGAACACACGGCTACGGACCAGGTAAGCGAGCAGAATGCGCCTATCGGAGCCGAACCAACCGGACCTGAAATGTGGGGTCATCCGAAAGGGTTATTCTATCTCTTTTTTGCTGAACTGTGGGAGCGCTTCAGCTTTTATGGCATGCGGGCTTTGCTGGTCCTGTACATGGTGCAGGAACTGTTATACAGCGATACGATCGCGTTTGGTATTTATGCCGCTTATGGCGCCCTGGTTTATGCCACACCCGTGATAGGTGGTATGGTAGCCGATAAACTGCTGGGGTACCGCAGGGCCATTATGTTAGGTTCGGTGCTGATGGCACTCGGGCATTTTGCGCTCGCTATTGAGCATCCGCTTTTCTTTTACGGTGCACTGGCCCTCCTGATTGTCGGAAACGGCTTTTTCAAACCGAACATTTCGACGCTGGTAGGTACCCTGTATAAGCAGGGCGATGCCCGACGCGATGCCGGTTTTACGATCTTTTACATGGGCATTAACATAGGAGCGATGGTGGCGCCACTGGTGTGTGGTTACCTGGGCGTAACATTTGGTTGGCACTATGGGTTTGCGGCGGCCGGTATAGGTATGTTATTTGGTCTGATCATGTTCTGGAACGGTTCCCGAAGCGGTGTTTTTGGCAGTAACGGACTGGCTCCCGATCCTGTGGCCGTAAAAGAGCGTGTAGCTGGTATATCCAGGGGGGCATGGGTGCCGCTGCTCACCATCCTGTCGTTGCCTTTCTTCGGTATTTTGCTGTTCCATGGCACGCTCGACCTGCCTGGTTTAGGTATCACGGAGTTTAACGGACATCTGATCGATTATGTACTGTATTATGCACTGTTGCCGGTAATCGCGCTGGTGCTGATTTATAACCTGGTGAAAGTTGATAAAGTGGAGCGCCACCGCCTGTTTGTGGTGATCTTGCTGACCTTCTTCATTACGGTTTTCTGGTCCTTTTTTGAGCAGGCGGGTTCTTCGCTCACGCTGTTTGCCGAACGAAATGTAAACCTGACGTTCCTGAACGCTGCACAAACCAACTCGATAAACCCATTTTTTATCGTGCTTTTTGCCTTGCCGTTCTCGGCCATGTGGGTTTTCCTGTCGAAGCTGCGCATGAACCCCTTTACCCCGGTGAAGTTTGCCTTAGGCATCGCACAACTTGGATTTGGCTTCCTTATTTTTGCCTGGAGCGGTAACTTTGCCGATGCCGAGGGCCGCGTTTCTATCTGGTTCCTGATCCTGGGCTACCTGTTCATCACGACAGGGGAGTTGTTTATTTCGCCTGTGGGTTTATCGAAAGTAACGGAGCTTTCGCCTAAAAAAATCGTGGCGTTTATTATGGGTGTCTGGTTCCTTTCCTCTTCGTTTGCCCACCACATTGCCGGTATCATTGCCAAGCTGACTTCGGTAAGTGGAAGCGGCGAAGGCGGCGATGTTTCTGCTCTTGCTTCACTGGCCGTTTACACCAGCGTTTTCGAACAAATCGCCTATGTTGCTTTTGGTTTTGCTGTACTTGCACTTCTGCTGACTCCGCTAATGCGGAAATGGATGCACGGTATTCATTAATAAATTCTATTCTGGATAATCAAAAAGCCTCTGTGGAAACAGGGGCTTTTTTTTATGCAAAAAATTAAACTTTTTTATCATGGTTATGTGTTGCAACACCAATGACAGTAAATGTTATTTTACCTGTAAAAAACCCCTTAACAAAACTAAATTATTTTCTTCTTTTAGCCCATGTTTTTCAATTTCATGAAGAAGCACACCCTGCTGGTGCTTCTGCTTGGCCTTGGCCTCAGTTCCTGCGAATTAACTGCCAACCTGGATGAGCAGTTTGCAGTTTCTACTACTACCGAAAAAGGACTTTACCAGATTAAGGCGGGAGCACATTCCTCCAACAGCGGCATCAAAAAAGTAACGGCAGCTACCATGCGTTTCGAAGTTACCTTTGATAGCACTGCCATCTACCAGACCGTAAACCCGGATAACCAGGCTGATATAAACAAACTGTACGGCCTGTCGGACTGCAACTCGGAGCACCATACCAACAGCGCCCGGTTTGGCTGGCGGTGGTACAAGAACAGGCTGGAAATTCATGCCTATACCTACAAAAACAAGAACCGCGAATCAAAGTTTATTGACCATATAGAACTGGGCAAGCCGTACATCTGCGAAATCAAATTTGAAGATGAAAAATATGTCTTCAGTGTGAACAAAAAAGAAGTAAAAATGCCCCGGAATTGTAACGGCATAGGAGAGGGTTACCAGCTTTACCCATACTTCGGAGGCGATGAAGTTGCCCCACATGACATCAACATCAAAGTACGGGACCTGTAGCAGCGGCTGTGGTGACAGGAGCAGCAGAGTTTTAAGTGTTAAAAAAGCTTTTTCCCAGCTGGTGAGGAGCAGCGGGAATGGAGGCAGGTGCAGAACACAAGAAAAAACAGAAAAGCCGGCATCGGGAGCGATGCCGGCTTTTCCTTTATAGCTGGGAATGATTACATCATGCCGCCCATGCCACCCATGCCGCCTGGCATAGCTGGGGCACCTTTGTCTTCTTCCGGCTCTTCTGATACCACGCAATCGGTAGTAAGCAGCAGACCAGCAATAGAAGCAGCGTTTTCAAGTGCAAGACGCGTTACTTTTGTCGGGTCGATGATACCGGCTGCGAACAGGTTCTCGTACTTGTCTTCGCGGGCGTTGTAACCGAAATCGGCTTTGGATTCGCGTACTTTCTGTACTACCACAGAACCCTCGCCACCTGCATTGGAAACGATCGTTCTAAGCGGAGCTTCCAGCGCTGTTTTCACGATTTGTACACCCGTCAACTGGTCGTCGTTTTCAACGGCTACATTGCCAAGCGATTCGATGGCACGGATAAGCGCCACGCCACCACCTGCTACGATACCTTCTTCCACAGCAGCGCGTGTTGCGTGCAGGGCATCGTCAACGCGGTCTTTCTTCTCTTTCATCTCCACTTCGGTAGAAGCACCGATGTAAAGGATAGCTACACCACCAGACAGTTTCGCTAAACGCTCCTGCAGTTTCTCTTTGTCATAGTCAGATGTAGTAGTGTCCATCTGCGCTTTGATCTGGTTGATACGGCCTGTGATATCGTCTTTTTTACCGGCACCGTTAACGATGGTGGTGTTGTCTTTGTCGATGATCACTTTCTCGGCCTGACCTAAGTAGTCAAGGGTTGCGTTTTCGAGTTTGTAACCACGCTCTTCGGAGATCACGGTACCACCTGTCAGGATGGCGATATCTTCCAGCATCGCTTTTCTTCTGTCGCCGAAGCCAGGAGCTTTCACAGCGGCAATTTTAAGCGAGCCACGCAGTTTGTTAACTACCAGTGTAGCAAGGGCTTCGCCATCCACATCTTCCGCGATGATGATAAGGCCTTTGCCCGTCTGCACTACCTGCTCCAGTACCGGAAGCAGTTCTTTCATGGTAGAAACTTTCTTGTCGTAGATCAGGATGTACGGATTGTCGAAATCCGCTTCCATCTTCTCAGCGTTGGTAACGAAGTAAGGCGACAGGTAACCACGGTCAAACTGCATACCTTCTACCGTTTTTACTTCGGTTTCAGTACCTTTTGCTTCTTCTACAGTAATTACACCGTCTTTACCCACTTTGTCCATGGCGTCGGCAATCATTTTACCGATTTCAGGATCGTTGTTGGCAGAGATAGTACCTACCTGCGATATTTCAGAAGAGTTTTCAATTTTCTTGGACTGCGATTTCAGGTTTTCAACAACCACGTTTACCGCTTTGTCGATACCACGCTTCAAATCCATTGGGTTGGCGCCTGCAGCTACGTTCTTGATACCGGCAGCATAGATCGCCTGGGCAAGTACAGTAGCGGTAGTAGTCCCGTCACCGGCCTGGTCAGCTGTTTTAGAGGCAACCTCTTTCACCAGCTGCGCACCCATGTTCTCGATCGGGTCTTTCAGGTCGATTTCTTTTGCTACCGATACACCGTCTTTGGTAATGGTAGGAGCACCAAACTTTTTGTCGATGATAACATTGCGGCCTTTCGGGCCCAGGGTTACTTTTACAGCATTTGCCAGTTTGTCAACGCCGGCTTTGATCTTGCCACTCGCTTCGGTATCGAAAGTGATGTTTTTAGCCATTTTATTTAATTCCAGTTAAGTTTTACTTACGAATTTGCTCTATTAAAGAATTGCCAGGATATCAGACTCACGCATGATCAGGTAATCGCTGCCGTCGATAGAGATTTCGGTACCGGCATATTTTCCGTACAATACCTGGTCGCCAACTTTCAGCTGTGGCTTCATCAGGGCACCTTGCTCAGACACTTTGCCTTCGCCAACGGCTACTACCTCACCACGTTGTGGTTTTTCTTTAGCAGTATCAGGAATAATGATACCAGACTTGGTTTTTTCTTCTGCTGCAGCAGGAGCTACAATCACTCTGTCTGCTAATGGTTTTATGCTGATTGACATAGTTTGTTATGTTGTTAAGTTTTTATGGTTGATAGTTAAGCTTTGAAACCACAGGTGTAGTATCATTTCCTGTGCCAAGGTGGCGGCTCTGCCATTTTAAGCCAATTTTGCAGGTTTTCTGCTGCTGCTCCTGCCAAATTGTGCAAAAACTGTCAGGGCAATGGAACTTTTTTGCTGCTACCTGACATACCGCGCGACAGAGAAGGTAACATGAGTACGCCAAAACAGGAGCAGTGGCTGTGGTGGGAGGTGCAAATAAAAAACCCGGTAGGTTTTACCAACCTACCGGGTTTCCATTATATTATTGATAACCGCTTATTGAGCAGTATCGGATTCAATCATATCCGGAATGTCAGCAGCATCCGGAATAGCGGCAGTTGTATCCGCAACGCCAGGAGCCATACCCGGGCCAGGAA
This sequence comes from Botryobacter ruber, assembly GCF_003347595.2. Classification (GTDB taxonomy): domain Bacteria; phylum Bacteroidota; class Bacteroidia; order Cytophagales; family Hymenobacteraceae; genus Pontibacter; species Pontibacter ruber_A. The sequence goes on from NZ_QCZK02000046.1 coordinate 20,268, forward strand.
GCTGCGACTGACGCGCACGCTCTTCGTTAATGCTGCGGGGAGCACCGGCAGAAGAACCTGCAGAAGACATCATGTGTGTGCCAAGGGTTAATACAACCAACGCGATAGCAAAGCCCCAGGTAAGTTTTTCAAGTAAATCGCCTGTGCGCTTAACACCCATCAACTGGCTGGTGCTTCCACCAAACTGGCTGGACAGGCCGCCGCCTTTCGGGTTCTGTGCAAGCACAACAAGAATAAGCAGCACGCAGATAAAAATGATGATACTGATAATGGCGATATACATATTAGTTTAAGTTTTGTAATTTTTCTATTTGTTCAGCAAAGTAAGCTTTTTTTTCGGGATATTTCAAAATCAGCTGCTCATATATTTTAACAGCTTTCTTCACTTTGCCCTGTTTCAGGAAAATGGAAGCTAAATTTTCGGAGGCCATGCCTTTGCGTATCCGCGTGCTTTTCAGCGACAAATCTTCCTGCGGCTCGGGCTTTAGCTTCAGGTTGGCCATCGTTTTCAGGCGCGGGTTGAGCTTGAGGAACTGGTCGATAATGTCGAGCTGCGTGCTGAGGACATTGGTGGTGGGCTGAATGGCTTTTTCCAGTTCATGGGTTTTGCTGTACTCCAGGATGAGTTCCGGGTGAAAGCTTTGCGGTTTCTGCCGCGTATAGTCGTCTTTGAGCTGCAGCACTTCGCCCATGCGGCTGGAGCCCATCCAGTAGCCCAGGGCATCTTCAGCGTAAAGCCGGTCAATTTCGTCGGAGCTGTAGTTTACTTCCCCGAAAGGCTGCTCTTCCTGGTTTTCTGCTGATGTTGCAGCTGTTTCTGCAGCTGCTGCCGTGTCAGTGACTGTCATTTCGTCTTCCGGACTATCTTCCTGTTCAGCGGGAGAGGTTTCTGCTGGTGCCTCCTCAGCCTCTTCGCCAGCGCCGGCTTCGGTTTCGGCGGTATCGGGCGTGTCTTCGTTTGCATGCAGCAGTTCCGGGATAATGGGAGCCGGTGCTACGGTAGTTTTGTCAGGTTTAGCAATGAGCAGGTCGGTGGAGGAGGAGCTAAGGCTGTTGATGGTAAGCAACATAGCCAGCTCCGAGTAAACCGATTCTTCCGGTGCTTCCGCTGCGGTAGGTTCTGCTGTACCCTCTGTTGTTTCAGAACTTGCTGGTTCAGGCGTGGCAGGCGCAGGTTCAGCGGCTATTAGTTCTTCCTCGTTTTCGCCGGCCGTTTCTTCCGTTACTTGTTCTTCCTCCTGGTTCTCCGGACCGGATACAGGCTCGTTGGCAGGTTCGGGTGCTTCGGTGGGCTCCGGATTTTCTGCTGCTGCAGTCACCATTGCCTCTGCTGCTGTTTCCTGCTCCTGTGGCTCCTGGTTCTGCAGTAGCTCGGGTTCGTGCTGCTCTTCCTGCTCAGTTTCTTGATAAACAGGCACTGGCGGCGAAGGAACGGCATAAATAATTTTTTTCAGCAGCTTCCGGTCGGTGGCGTAGGACGAGGCGCTGCGCAGGCGTTGCGAAGACAACATGCTTCCTTTGTCATAAGCAGATTTGGCCAGCAGCAGGTGCGCGGTCTGGCAGTACGGGAATGCCGCAGCCACCTTTTCCAGTTCATCTGTTTGTTGGTCTGTTATGCCCGATACCTGTTGTATCAGTTCAAGGAAAGCGGATTTATTCATAATTTATTTACTGTTGGCAGCTGCTACCAGTTCGCCAATGATTTGTTTAAAACTTCGGTTACCAGCCGGTCGGTCATTTCTTCAATAGCAGAAGGCGGAATCTGGGTGATGTCCACGTTTGCGGCAAAGTCCTGCGAAATGCTAAACAGCTGGTCGAAATTTTCCTCCGAGTTTTTAGTGTTGGTATAACGCACCTGTACGCCCAGCGTCAGGCGGTTGAGGCTGGCCTGGTCGAACTGGTCTGTCCGCTGCACCGCTGCCGGCGTAAGCGAAAAGGTAACAATGTTTCCTTCAAACTGGAGATCGCCCTCCCGCTGAATGATGGTCAGGTTGGTATTGCGCTGGAAGGTTTGTTTAAAGCCATTGGTTACCAGCTGTGTCAGGTTGGCAGGACCCTCGCCCGAACTGTTTTCGATGTTCTGGATGGAGATCGTTTTAATATCGGGATCTACGGTAATGCCGGTAAAAGAATAAATGCCGCAACCGCTGCAAAACAGTAGCAGGAAAAGCAGGCAATGGCTGATCAAAACGAGTTTACTCTTCAATATCATACTGCTTCAGTTTACGGTATAAAGTCCGCTCCGATATTCCCAGGTCGAGGGCGGCATATTTACGTTTGTTGTTATGCTTTTTCAGCGCTTTCAGGATCAGCTCCTTTTCCTTATCCTCCAGCGACAGGCTCTCTTCCTCGGTTTCGTGCGGAATATCTTCCACTTCCTTGTGATTATCGTAGTCATCGTGCTGCGGGTGCTTTACCGGGAGCAGGTAACCTTCTGCTTTTTCCGGCTGGTAGCTGCGGCCTGCGTAGTGGTGCTCGATGTTTTCGAACAGGTGGCTGTGCTCTTTCAGCAGTTCGCCTTCCTGGTGGTCATGTGTAAGCAACTCAAAAACCAGCTTTTTAAGTTCCGACATGTCGCGCCGCATGTCAAAAAGCACCTTGTAGAGCAGGTCCCGCTCCGAAAATTTCTGATCGGCACCTTTTTCGGTACTCAACAACATGGGCAGGTTGCTTTGTCCCTGTGGCAGGTAGTGGCGCAGTTTGTCGGCGTCTATTTCCCGCTCGTACTCCAGCACCGAGATTTGCTCCACAATATTTTTGAGCTGCCGGATGTTACCCGGAAACCGGAACTTCATCAGCTCCTGGATAGCGTCCGGCGTCAGGCTGATGGGCTTTACTTTGTATTTGTCGGAAAAGTCGCTTGCAAATTTACGGAACAGCAGGTAAATATCATTGCCCCGGTCGCGCAATGGCGGCACTGCAATCGGTACGGTGTTCAGGCGGTAATATAAATCTTCGCGGAAAGCGCCTTTTTCTACCGCACCCAACAGGTTTACGTTGGTGGCGGCCACTACGCGCACGTCGGTTTTCTGCACTTTGGATGATCCGACCTTAATAAATTCGCCGTTTTCCAGCACCCGCAGCAGGCGTGCCTGGGTGCCCAGCGGCATTTCACCAATCTCATCCAGGAAAATCGTGCCGCCGTCCGTTACTTCAAAATAACCTTTGCGCGCTTCCTGCGCACCGGTAAAAGAGCCTTTTTCGTGCCCGAAAAGCTCCGAGTCGATGGTGCCTTCGGGAATGGCGCCACAGTTAATCGCAATAAACTGCCCGTGCTTCCGGGGGCTCAGGCTATGGATAATTTTGGAAAAAGATTCTTTGCCGCTTCCGCTTTCACCGGTAATCAGCACGGTCATGTCGGTCGGCGCCACTTGCGCAGCCACCTGTACGGCATGGTTCAGCAGGGGCGAATTACCAATGATCCCGAATCGCTGCTTTATACTTTGAATATCTATATGCTGCATTTAGTTAATGTGCTAATTATTTAATGTGCTGGTTTTAAATGTGCTAATTCTTTAATGTGCTACTGTGTTGATTAAAAGAATTATACTATTCCCCTCATTAACACATTAGCACATTATAAAATGAGCACATTAACAAGCTTCCCCGAACAAAGTGCCTACGCTGCAGTCGTTTACCAGCACGTTTACATAATCCCCTTTTTTGTAATGCATTTTAGGGAAGATCACTACTTTGTTCTGGTCGTTGCGGCCGCTCAGGAAGTCTTTTGATTTCTTGGAGAAGTTCTCTACCAGCACTTTGTGCACTTTGCCTACATCGCGTTTGTTGCGGAGCAGCGACAGCTCGCGCTGCTTATTGATGACCTCTTCCAGCCTGCGCTTCTTCGTTTCCAGTGGAATATCGTCTTCCAGCTTCCGGGCGGCCAGTGTGCCGGGACGCTCGGAATAGAAGAACATATAGGAGTAGTCGAATTGTACATAGTCCATCAGCGACAGCGTGTCCTGGTGCTCTTCTTCGGTTTCGGTGCAGAAGCCGGAGATCATATCGCTGGAAATGCCACAGTCTTCTCCCAGGATGGCACGGATGGCGTCTACACGGTTCAGGTACCACGCCCGATCGTAGGTGCGGTTCATGAGTTCCAGCACCCGCGAATTACCGCTTTGGGCCGGCAGGTGGATGTATTTGCAGATGTTGTCGTACTTTTTAATCGTGTACAACACTTCATCGGTGATGTCTTTGGGGTGCGAGGTAGAGAAGCGAACCCGCAGATAAGGGTTTACCAGCGCCACCCTTTCCAGCAGCTGCGCAAAATTCACAGTTTCTGTTCCGTCTTCCGATGCCCATTTATAGGAATCCACATTCTGGCCCAGCAGGGTCACTTCTTTGTAGCCTTGTTTCACCAGTTCCTGCGCTTCCTGCAAAATAGAGTGGGCATCGCGGCTACGTTCGCGTCCACGGGTAAAAGGCACCACGCAAAACGAGCACATGTTGTCGCAGCCCCGCATGATGGAGATAAAGGCAGAAACACCGTTGCTGTTCAACCGGATGGGGTTGATGTTGGCATAGGTTTCCTCGCGCGACAGCAGTACGTTCACCGCCTTCTGGCCGCCATCTACTTCGTTCAGCAGGTTTGGCAGGTCGCGGTAAGCATCCGGACCCACTACCAGGTCCACGATCTTCTCTTCTTCCAGCAGCGATTTTTTCAGGCGCTCGGCCATACAGCCCAGCACCCCCACAATCAGACCCGGTTTTTTGCGCTTAAAGTAATTGATCTGGCCCAGGCGGTTACGCACTGTTTGTTCCGCTTTCTCGCGGATGGAGCAGGTATTCAGCAACACCAGGTCAGCTTGTTCAATTTCGGAAGTGGTATCGAAACCTTCTTTGAAGAGGATAGAAGATACGATCTCACTGTCGGAGAAGTTCATGGCGCAACCGTAGCTCTCGATGTACAGTTTGCGTGTTTTTCCGGTATTTGTCTCCTTGGTTACCTGGGTTTCGCAGGCAGCTGCGGCTTCTTCAGGCGTACGGTTATCTATAAAATTTAAATCCTTAACTAATGCGTCCATGCTGTTACTATTAGGGATGCAAATATACTACATTTTTGCTTAAAAGTGTGACAGAATGGCAGGTACTTTATTAATGTGCTGATGTGTTAATGAGGGTAATGTGCTAATGTGGGTACTGGGTTTATGGATTGATGTGTTAACGGGCACATACAAGTAACATTCATAGAGGATTAGCCGAAAAGGCAAAGGTTAATTTGTGATTCTTGCCGTTTTCATATCTGATAGATAATCTTGATATTTTTTCCTGATATACCTATTGGCCGGTACTTCGATGATTTTATAAGAAAAAAAACTGGCCATAAGAACAACTGTGAATATGCAACACGTAAGCAAGTAGTCATTTGCTATGAGCTGGAGTTTACGGTTTATAAAGAGCATGTACCGCATTACTAAGATGTGAAGCAGGTAAAAGCCATAGCTTCGTTCTCCCAAAACATATAGAAGCTTTACTGACAACAGCTGTGACAGGTATCCTTTCTGATAGGCAAAGGCCATAAGCAGGAGGGTAATAGGTAGCCAGTAATAACTTGCGTAACGGTAGCCTTGGGGGATGAACGAATGGAAAGCAAAAAAGAGTAAAAATAGAGTTACTGCCAGAGTCTCCAGTAAAGTTGCGGTTCGTTTTGACTTAAAAAACTTATCAAAAATCCCCTTATCATAGAGCTCAAAAATTAGTATACCGATCAGGAAGTCCGCTAATCTGAAAAGGGGATTGATATAAAAAAACCGATGTTCTAAAGCTGGAGGAAATACATATGTTCCGAGCGGAATAAGCAAAATAAATAGGATGCAAACTGCGAAATTTATTTTTTTCCTGTACAGGGCTAGTATAATCCACGGAAACATCAGGTAAAAAAACAGTTCACAAGAGATACTCCAGGAAGGGGCGTTAAATGAAAAAAAGTAATCGGATACCGGTATAAAGCTTTGCACCAGAAATAAATTACTGAAAAACTTTAGAAGCCAGGATGGAGGCGCTGTACTAATTTCTGGTACAGTAAGAGGAATTGCGACTAAGAGCATCACGAAATGCAGAGGATAGATGCGGGCTGCTCTAGCTACCCAGAATTCCTTAATAGAAACACTACCTTGGATAATTCTTTCCCTATAGGTTAAGGAAAGAACAAATCCGCTCAACATGAAAAAAAAGCTTACCCCTACATATCCTTCTGCGAAAACAAGTTTATTTACTTTTTGAAACCAGGCATCGTCAGACCTAATATAATCCAGATGGCTTGCAAAAACCATTAATGCGAAAATAAATCTTAAAGAAGTTAAGGGCTTTATCATCATACAAGCGCACCAGGTTTATTTTTCGTTTGCAGCAGCTTTTGGGGTCATACTTTTTCTAACACCTCCATCATGGCCTGTGCTTTGAGAAGGCACTCGGCGTACTCTTTTTCAGGATCAGAATCGAAGGTGATGGCGCTGCCTACCATGAAGGAGAGGTAGCCGGTTGCTGCGTTATATTGGAGGCTCCGAATGACGACGTTAAAGTCACAGTCCTGGTTGGGGTGGATATAGCCAAAGGCGCCGGAGTAAAGGCCGCGCTTAGTGTCTTCCAGTTCGTCAATTAACTGCATGGCTCTAATTTTAGGAGCGCCCGTCATGCTGCCCATCGGGAAGGCTCCTTTTATCGCATCCACCAGATCACAGTCCTCCCTTAATTCTCCCGTAACGGTGGTAATCATCTGCGACACCTGCCGGAAACCATAGATGCCGAACATTTCCTCCACGTTAATAGTGCCGGTGGCGCAGGAGCGGCGGAGGTCGTTGCGGACCAGGTCCATGATCATCATGTTCTCAGCCAGTTCTTTCTCGTCGTGCCGTAGCTGGTGTTGGAGTTGCTGGTCTTCGGCTGGGGTAGCGCCCCGCCGGATGGTGCCTTTGATGGGTTGCGAGATGAGCTTGCTTCCTTCCTTCTTAAGGAATCTTTCCGGTGACGCGCACAGCAGGTACTTTGATTCGCACTTGAGATACCCGCCGAAAGGAGTGGGAGAGACAGCACTCAGGGTCAGGTAGAGCGGCAGTGGCTCGAGGGTAACCTGCTCAGCAAAGAACTCGATGCAGTAGTTCAGTTCGTACACATCCCCCTCCAGAATGTGCTTCCGGATTTGCTCCACTTTCTTTTTGTATACCTCCTGCATTACCCTCGGCTTTACAGCGATGGCTGACTGAAGGGTAGCAACAGGAGTTGGAACAGAGAGTATGGTGGCAGTGGGTGCAGAACGGTAAGCGTCCGAAAATTCGATACTTACACGGTCATGCTTAAAGTAGAAGGTTATTTCCGGTTCAAAAAAGAAAATGAGTGGGAAACCCAGCTGGTCCGGATTGTTGCTGTGCAGATTTTCCAGCTGATTTTTGAGGTCGTAAGCCAGGTAACCACACAGGAGTTGCTGCTGTTGCTGCAAGGCCAGGCGTAAGCTCTCAAAAGCATGCTCCTGCTCAAGGGGTAAAGCAGCACCTCCCGAGACAGCTAAGATATGCTCAAAGCCGCTGTACGGATAAGGGATCTGGTGCGGGTTGTAGTAGGCCACCAACGGAAACTGGTCTGCCCACGCCAGCGCTTTCAGCCTGAACTCTTCCAGCGGAACAGGTAAGTCAGCGGCATAAAGAACGGTAGTGGGCATGGTGGGTGCGGATTCAGGCTGCTTTGTGTACTTACTGCTTATAAGGAAGAAAGTGCCAGTTTGGCTTTGTTGTCGATGCTGTTCTTGTACTCATGGCCTTTGTAGCTGAGTGCCTGCTTGTAGTAAGCCCGCGCTTTTTCCTTGTTGTTTTCTTCCTGGTAAATATAGCCCAAATGAAGCGCTGCGTTAGGTGCAAAGTACAAGCTGGTTGACCTGCAGGCGTTTATGGTGCTGTCGTAATATTTTTTGGCCAGGCTGTCTTCTTCCATACCATCGAAAATACGCGCTTTGCGGTACAGGTATTCCGCCCGTATGGGCACCGGCGTTTCGGACGTTATTTCCAGCTTGTTTGCATCGGCAAGTGCTTCCTTGTAGTAACCGCCATCTGACCGGAGGCGTGCCCACAGCAAATATTTGTTGAACTGCTCCTTTTTCTCTACAAACTTTGCGGCATAGTTATCCTCCTCCAGTACGGTTTCTCCTTCTTCGGAAATTTGGTTGTAATGGTAGTTTGCTTTTTGGTAATCAGCATCGAGCCAGTACGCCAGGTAAAGCTTGAAATGGGCTGCTTTACGGTAGTGCGTGCCCGGGTGCTGCTTCAGGAACAGGCTGTTTTCCCGGATAGAGCGGTCCAGGTGGCCCTTGTACAGGTAAACATCCGCTACCATGTGGTGCAGGTACGGGAAAGGGAGGTACTGATTACCGGTCGGGCGGTTCAGGAACAGCTGCAGCACCTTGTCACTTTTTTTATCCTTTTTATACAGGTGCATGGCCAGGAAGGAATACAGCAGGTTGTCCGGTTCTTCTTTCATTAAACCTGCAAACACTTTTTGGGCCTGTTCTATTTGTTCCTGGTCCAGGAGCTGTTTTACGAAGACGTAGGTCAACAGCGCTTCTTCCCGGAACGGGTGCTCCTGTGTAGCAGCAGTTTTCAGGTTTGCCAGTCCGGTAGCCACGCTGCCGCGCATGCCTACTATCCGTAAGATCCATTGGTAACTGTCCGGTACCGAGCCTATCATTACCTGCAGCAGTCCGAGAGTTTTTTTGTTGGGCAGAAAGGAGGGGTAGGCTTTTGCGTTGGCTTCGTACTGCAGGTACGCCTGCCTGAAATCCCAGGCTGCTTCGAGCCGGTGCCCGAACAGCAGGCGGCAGATGGCCAGTTGCATCCGTATTTCGGCCAGGCTGTAATTTACCCAGGCCGATTTTTCTTTCAGCGAACCGATTAGCTTCAGCCTTTTTTCCTGCGCTTCAACCAGCCTGTCGTAATCGGCGGGGTTTTGCAGGATGCTTAAGGTAAGAAAGTCCTGGTAATTGGCAACGAGCAGGGCAGGTACGTTGTTTGGGTTTGCCTGCAGTTCTTTCTGAATAATTGCCCGGCCACTGTTGATTTTAAGTTTTGCGGTAAGCGCGTAGGCTTGTGCTACCTGCGCGTTAAAGTCTGAAGCAGGCGCAGCACTTGTGCAGAAACTGCCCAACAGCAGCCCAAGCACCATAAAAAAAGGATGGGGTTTAGCCATCCTTTTCCATTGTATATTCAAGCGACTAAAGCGCATGCAAGGTCATTTAAAATACGCGTTGCTCCACACCAGCCAGAATACGGCCGCAGTGTTCGCAAACGATTACTTTTTTCTGGGCAGCAATGTCTGCCTGGCGCTGTGGGGGCACGGTGTTGAAGCATCCGCCGCAGGCATCGCGTTTTACAGCTACTACCGCCAGGCCATTGCGTACGTTGCTGCGGATACGGGTATAAGCGCTCAGCAAACGTTCTTCGATATTGGCAGCAGCTTTTTCACGATCCTGTTCCAGGGTCTTTTCTTCTTCGCGGCTTTCGGAAACAATCTGCTCCAGTTCCTGCTTTTTGTTCTCCAGGTCTTTGCGACGCTCCTCGAGGCGGTGCTTGGTACCTTCGATCTCGTTTATTTTCTGATCGATCTGGTAGTGCGCCTCTTTAATTTTCTTCTCAGCAATCTGGATCTCAAGCTTCTGCAGCTCAATTTCTTTTGTGATCGCATCGTATTCGCGGTTGTTACGCACATTCGACTGCTGATCCTCATATTTCCTGATCAGCCCCTCTGCGTCTTTGATCGACTGCTTGCGAGCGGCAATCGTATCGTTCAGGGCAGCAATCTCATCATCAAATTTTCTTACCCTTACCTCATAGCCTTCAATTTCATCTTCAAGGTCTCTTACCTCTTCAGGTAAATCGCCTCTTACGCGTCTGATTTCATCAAGCTGCGAATCAATACTCTGAAGCTTTAATAACGCTTCCAGTTTACTGGCTACCGTACTTTCCATGTATTAAAAAGTGTATCTGACAGGGTTTGTGTTGACGTTTGATAAATAGAACGCAAAAGTAGGAAACTTTTTCGACAAAGCCTCATAAAAAATCTCCTTTGTGTATACTTCACTTTCGTAGTGCCCGATGTCGGCTATCAGGAGCCTGCCTTCGGCATCAAAAAACTCATGATACTTTACATCGCCGGTTACCAGGGCATCGGCTCCCTGGCGCAGCGCATCTTTGATCAGGAAGGAGCCGGAGCCGCCGCAAACTGCTACCCGCTTTATCTTTTTAGCTCCTACTGAGGTGTACCGCATCCCCTGCAGCGCCATTTTCTCCTTCAGGTATGCCAGGAATGCTTCTTCCTGCAACGGCTCCGCCAATTCCCCGATCATGCCGATGCCAATTTCCTGGTTCTGGTTTTCAAGTGAGGTGAGGTAATGCGCCACCTCTTCGTAGGGATGAGCCTGCCGCAGGGCTGCCATCACTTTGTGCTGCAGGTAAGCCGGAAAGATAACTTCAATTCTGTTTTCAGTTACCTGTTCCTGTTTTCCTACTTCGCCAATGGCAGGTGCGGCTTTTCCGGTGGGCAGAAAAGTGCCGGTGCCTTGTACCTGGAAACTGCAGTTCCGGTAGTCGCCAAGCTGGCCCGCCCCGGCTTCGTAAAGCGCCTGCAGCACCTTTTCAGTACTATCTGTTGGCACGAAGGTGACCAGTTGCATGAGCGTCTGGGGCTTGTTTACCAGTATGCGCGTGTGCTGCAGCTCCAGTTTTTGCGCAATCTTCGCATTTACGCCATGGTGCATGTTATCGAGGTTGGTGTGGCTGGCATAAATGGCGATGTTGTTCTGGATGGCTTTGATGATGGTGCGCTCCACGTAGTTGCGGCCGGTCAGCTGCTTCAGCCCTTTGAAAATGACCGGGTGGTGGGCTATGACCAGGTTGCATCCTTTTGCCAGGGCTTCGTCGAGTACGGCCTCGGTGCAATCGAGCGTGAGGAGGGCGCCTGTTACCTGGGTGCTGCTGTCGCCGGTCTGCAGGCCGGCGTTGTCGTAGCTTTCCTGGTAGTGCGGCGGCGCCAGCAGCTCCAGTTCTTTTATTACTTCTGCAATGGTTGCCATTATTTTTTCCTTTATCTCTTATCCTGTTCGTTGATGCGTTAAAATTAGTTTTAATTTTGCTCCATCAAAAAAGCATGGCAAAATACCTGAAACAGTTGCTTCGGCCATTTTCTTCCGTGTACGGTGGAATAATGGCACTACGGAATTCCCTTTACGACAAGGGCGTGCTGGCTTCGGAGCAATTCGATATCCCGGTTATTGCAGTCGGCAACCTGACCGTAGGAGGTACGGGCAAAACTCCGCATGTGGAATACCTGCTGCGCCTGCTGCAAAAATACAGGGTGGCCACCCTGAGCCGGGGCTACAAACGGAAAACCAAAGGCTTTGTGCTGGCGGATGCGCAGGCATCGGCTGCTAGGCTGGGCGATGAGCCTTTCCAGTACTTCTGCGATTTTAAAGAGGTAACCGTTGCCGTGTCCGAAGACCGGGTAGCGGGCATCCGGCAGCTGCGGGAGCAGCGCCCGGAAACGGAGGTGATTGTCCTGGACGATGCCATGCAGCACCGCCCGGTACAGCCGTCGCTCAACATCCTGGTCACCGACTTTTACCGCCCTTTTTTTAAAGATTTTGTGCTGCCGGCCGGCCTGTTGCGGGAGCGGAGAAAAGGAGCAGCACGGGCAGATGCTGTTATTATGAGCAAATGTCCGCCCGGCTTGTCCGGACAGGAGCAGGAGCGGCTGAAACTGGAAATTAAAAAATACACGAAGCCGGGAACGCCTGTATTTTTTACCGCTTATTCCTACGGAAATCCTGTAAGTGTAGGACTACAGCAGCCTGTAAGCAAACAAATTCTGCTGCTGACCGGTATCGCGAATGCCGCGCCCTTTAAACAATACCTGCTTTCAGAGGGCTATACAATTGTGCAGCACCTGGCCTATCCCGACCATTATTTTTATACGGAAGCAGACCTGCAGCGCGTACAGCAACTGGTAAAGCAGCACCCGCAATCAAACCTGTCTGTACTGACAACACGTAAAGATGCGGTAAAACTGGCTTCCGCCTCTTTATCCGGGCTTGTAGAACAGTTACCTGTTTTTTATATTCCGATTGAAGTGAGGTTTTTGCAAGGTGCGGCTGATTTTGATGAGTTGGTTTTACATCATGTGCAGCATGGACGTGTCCGGTAGCAGCAGTGATACTACTATATTAAATTAGAGATATTCCATATCCCGGGCAGCTGGCTGTAGGGCATGTTGTGGGATTTTGATTACTTTTGGGGCGTGAGAAAAAAGGCACTAACGATATTCCTGTTTTTGGTAGCACTGGCGGCTGGTAACGATGCTGCTGCCCAGATTATTGATGACACAACCAAGGTACTTTATGGCCCCAGGACCACCCTGCGTCTCTATGAACAGGATGTACTGGAAGGGCGGTACGTGGAGCAGCGGGTTGATACCAGCATCCACAATATGCACAACGAGCGCTACTGGTACGAGGATACCACCTATCACAAGCATCTGGGTAACGTTGCCACCGCAGCACAGCCCTTGCTCTTCAGAATGCCCGAGAAGATTGGGGTACGACTGGGCCGTAACACGTTCGACCGCTACGCCTACGATCCGGAGCGCATCAATTACTACGATACCCGTTCGCCTTATTCGCATTTGCATTATGTGCAGGGGCAGCTGGGGGAGCAGGTATTTGAAGCTATCTACGCCCGTAACATCAAGCCAAACTGGAATGTGGGGGTAGCCTACAAAATTCTGTCGGCCAACAAGCAGATCGGTCCTTCCTCGAGGGGCTTACGCGGCGACCGGCTTATCAATAACCAGGCTGTAAAGGCCTTTACCCACTACCAGTCACCTAACAAACGGTACGACCTGTTTGCCAATTACACGCACATGAACCAGGAGCATGTGGAAACGGGCGGGATCAAACCCAGTACTACCGATACCATTATTTCACCTGATATTATCCGTTACAACGAAAACGAGATATGGCTGAACCAGGCGGCTTCGCAGGAGTACCGGAACAATTACCATTTGCTGCAGATCTTTAAACTGGCCGGCGAAGACCTGAAGCTTTACCACCAGTTTGACATGCGCCGCCAGCGTAACCTCTACCAGGACGATGGTGTGAGTAGCCTTGAATTCTACCCCGATACGCTTTTCAGCCGCAGAAAGACCGACGACCGCACAAATTACCGCGAAGTACAGAACGTGTTTGGGGTAACCGGGAACAGCAAATATTCCTTCTACAAAGCCTACCTGAAGCAGCGGACAGCCGCTATGGACTATTCTGTGCATCAGCTTGAAAATGCTGTGGAAGCTACCCTGCTGGAAAGCGACCGCATTACCAACCTGCTGGCAGGAGGGCAGCTGCGGCTGCAGTACGAAAACAAGGCGGTGCTGCAGGTCGACGGCGAATTCCAGATCACAAAAGATTACAACGTGTCGGGGCTGATTTACTTTGAGGGGCTTCAGTTTAAGATGGCCCGGGTACTGCGTTCCCCGTCTTTGCTGGAACAGCGCCTGCTGAGCAACCATTTCGACTGGCAGCATAATTTTAATACCAGTGTAACGGACCGGCTGCAGGTAAACTATACCGGGAAGCTTGGCGGCAGGCAGTACCTTAAATTTATGGCGCATTATACCAACATCAAACGCCATATCTTTTTTAACGAACAGGCGGTGCCGGAGCAGTTAGCCGGAAGCCAGCGCTTTTACGGCGGGCAGCTGGAACACAGGATCAGGTTCGGCGCCTTCCATCTCGACAATTTTGTAGCCTACACCAACACCGACCAGGCAGAAACCATCCGTATACCCGAGTGGTTTGGCAACTCGAAAGCTTATTTGCAGGGCAACCTGTTCAAAAAAGCGCTATACGCACAGCTGGGGGTAGAGCTGCATGTGAATACACCCTATTTTGCCGATGATTACATGCCGGTAACGCAGCAGTTTTACCTGCAGAACAGCTACGAGGTACAATCTTACCCGGTGATAGATGTGTTTGTGAATGCCGACATCAAAACAGTGAACCTGTTCTTGAAGCTGGCCAATGCAACGGATGAACTGCTTTATCCTGCCTATTTTGTAACACCCGGTTACCCTGGCATGCGCCGCAGTTTCGTCTTCGGCCTGAAGTGGATGTTTTTCGATTAAATTTTGTCTGAACCGTTGATGGTAGGATGGAATGATGTGTGTGATTTTATATTTGTCTGAATCAGGGTTAAGCGGATTAAAGGATTTACAGGATTTTTTGTCTGAACACGATTAAGAAGATTTAAGGAATGGCGGGATTGATTGGGTTTGTCTATGGTTCGTGCAGGAGACGCGGGCACCGCGTCTCTACAGCCATACCCCCAACCTTTCTACCTTTCTGTTACAGGGTTGAAAATGTTCAACCCCTACAAAATCACTACCTCTCTACCTCCTAAACTCTCAAACTCTCTAACTCCCAAACTCTCAAACTCCCAAACTCTCAAACTCCCAAACTTTCTAACTTAAAACATGTCTGATCAGCCCACTAAAACCATACTTCGCTTACACCTTCCTACCGATCCGCGGTGGGTGAACATTGCGGAGAAGAATATTGAGGAAATACTGGTAGACCATGCGTACTGTGAGCAAAAGGCTGCCACGTCTGCTATCTCGCTTATTGTGAAGTACCCGGACAAAACCCGCCTGGTAGACGAAATGACCGACCTGGTGGCTGAGGAGTGGGGGCACTTTGAACGGGTGCTGGCGGAGCTGAAAAAGCGTGGCTATGCGCTGGGAAGAAACCGCCCGGATGAATATGTCGTGGAGCTGGTGAAGCATATCCGGAAAGGAGGGAAGCGGGAGCGGCAGCTGATGGACCACCTGCTGGTAAACGCCCTGATAGAAGCCCGGAGCTGTGAGCGTTTTAAGTTGCTCTGGAAGAATATACAGGACGAGGACCTGCAGAAGTTTTACTACGAGCTGATGGTGTCGGAGGCGGGGCATTATGTGAGTTTCGTGAAGCTGGCCAAAGAATACATGCCCGTTGAAGAAGTAGATGCCCGCCTGAAGGAGCTGCTGGAAATTGAAGCTGACATTATCCGCAACCTGGAGCCAAGGCCCGACCGCATGCACTAGGCAAAAGAAGGTGCTGCAGTGGGTGTGGTGGCAGGAGCAGAAGGGTTTTTCAGGCTTTTTTAATTGCTTTTGTTTACTGCTGCAGCCACCACAGCCTCTGCTGCTGCTCAAAAATGAAAATGGTCCGGTAAGAATACATCTACCGGACCATTTTTTTTTGCTGTTGCAGGTAAAAGCAACTATTGTTTCAGGATGCGTTCTACTTTCGTGCCTAACTTTGTTTCGATTCTGACAGTGTACACACCTGCTTTCAGACTTTCGCCAATCACACCTTCGCCGGTTCCCTTACCTGTTTCGATGCTGCGGCCCAGCTGGTCGTAAATGGTATAGCTGTAAGCGCCAAGCGCATTGATCTGGAAAACATCCGTGGATGGATTCGGATAAACAAAAATGGTCTGCTGGCCTTTTACTTCTTTCTTCAGCCCCGTTACGCCCGAACCTGCAATCGTAATCGATGGTTTTGGCACTTCCAGGTCCATACCGCCACCCAGGTAAAAGCTGGTATGCGGCGGCTGGTTGTAACCTACGTTCTGCCAGGCAATTGAAGTCCGGTACTGCGGGTCGTGCATCAGGGTATAGAACCTGGGATTTGTAGTGGTGTTGGAATAGTAGGGGGTTGTGGTTGTGAAAATACGAATGGCAGAGTTGTCATCAGTTCTCAGTATAACCTCTTCGCGCCAATCGCCTAAAATATCTGCTGACAGGCAAGGAGTTGCTTTTGTACTGTTATTAGAGGAATTGCCGGTAAATGTTTTTAGGTTGCTGGTGCTACCTGAAGTAGAGCCCGGTATCCATTTGTCAATCCGGTTCCCGTCGAGCAGTTCGCGCTGCAGGTCGGCATCCCACCAGACGGCAAAGTTTACGCTCGGCCTGTTGGTGGCTACCTGTACGCCTTTCGCGTTAAACACGCCCCCTGTGGAGCCCCACATTTCCACGCCTTTATGCCTGGAATCAATGTCTGCCGCCAAGGCACGGCCAATGTCCCCGGTTGTTGGTACTCCAAAAATATTTTCGCCGGTACGCGCATCGCGCAGGCGCAAGCCCATTCCGGCGTATTCACTCTGAGACTCCTGGCAGGTCCACACTTCCAGTCCCGGCCTGTCCGGGTCCATGTCGGTTACGTGAAGCGCATCGCCGTGGCCCAGGCGGGTGGTGTATAATCGTCCTCCATTATCGTCTACTACCATCGAGCCATATACCACTTCATCTTTTCCGTCTGCATCCACATCGTTGATGCTTAAGCTATGGAAGCCCTGGCCGCCATAAGTGGAATTGCCGGAGTCGTTCGAATCGAATTTCCAGCGCTGGGTCAGTTGGTTGTTTCGCCAGTCCCAGGCAACCAGTACGCTTCTGCCATAGTAGCCGCGGCACATCAGCAGGCTCGGACGCTGACCGTCAAAATAACCCACACCTGCCAGAAAGCGGTCTACCCGGTTGCCGTAGCTCTCGTTGCTGCCCCAGCCGTTTATCGGATCACGCCCCGGAACATAATTGGTTGTGGCCATGGCGGCACCGGTTCTGCCATTAAACACAGTCAGGAATTCCGGCCCGGATAAAATGCGGCCCTGGTTGTTGCGGTAATCAGCTGCCGCATTGCCAATCACAGTGCCCACACCGTCGATCGTGGCATCAGCAGTTTTGCAGGCTACTTCTGCCAGGCCATCGCCGTCCAGGTCAAATACGATAAATTGGGTGTAATGCGCGCCTGCCCGTATGTTCCGGCCCAGATCTATTCTCCAGAGGTGGGTGCCATCCATTTTGTAAGCATCCAGGTAAACATTGCCGGTATAGCCGCCATGCGAATTATCCCTGGAGTTGGTAGGATCCCATTTTACGATCAATTCGTATTCACCGTCGCCATCGAGGTCGCCCACACTGCAGTCGTTAGGGGTGTAGGAGTAAGACTGGCCCGCAGGATAATTTTCAACGTTGCCATTATTTGTTACGGTATAAGGTGGCGTAACGCCATCAGCTGGTTTTTGCAGGGGAACGCGCAAGGCATTGGAACTCCAGACAGCTGCACCCTTCGAGGCTTCCTGCTCCACTCCGTTAATTACCGGCCGTACGGTATAGACAGCAGAATTAGACGTAGAAGTATGGGTCGTATTGGTCATGGACGTCGGACCCCCAAAAGTGTTTACAAGGGTTTCGTTACTGTAAACATTAAACTTGATATTATCCGGGTCGGTGGCCAGCAGGCGCCAGCCAATGTATACTTCGGTGGGTGACGTTCTGACAGCGATGACGCCCCGGTCCAGTTTTTCCATTTGCCGCTGTCCGAAGACCTGGGCCGTGAGGAATACTAATGCCGACACCAGCAGCAAACGAACAGTTGTTAATTTGTAAAAAGTGTTTTTCATATAAACCTGTTAAAGTGGTAGTTAATGCTCCGTCTGCGAATTGTGCAAACAGGAATAAAACTTAAAATGTAATTTATAATCTGGGTTTGTGAACCGGAACAGCAAACACTGGAGCGGGAGATGGTGCCGCCGTTTTCCGCTGTTTTGAAAAATAATCGCGTAATGGATACTTTTAGATAGCTTGGGCTACTGCTGTAATGCATTTTTGTTCACAAATGCTAAAATTCAAAAAAAAGCCGTAGACACCATCCTGCGCTGTCATGCCTGCGCCTCTGCAACCAGCTCGCAGCCTAACGATTCCGGCTGAGGTTCAGAGGATAAGGCAATCTTGATTGCTATCTTTTTCCGTTTAGGATAGGGGGTGTGCAGGGTAGGGCCGTTTCATTCTGGTTTCCTATAATTCAAAATGGACAATAAAAGAAAATGTCATTTCGAACGCAGTGAGAAATCTGAATTATTTCAAGCATTTATGTCAGCACCAGATTTCTCACTGCGTTCGAAATGACACAAAATATTAGAATGAAACGGCCCTAGGGGGCAGGTTGTGTTCACGGATCGACTTTCAGCGCGCAGCATGGCCGGGAAAGGGAGTGGTTATAACTGAAAATTCTGGTGAATATGTGCGGGAATGCCTATCATTGCTTCTCACTTAAAACATTTCCGGTTATGCTGAAAAAATTATTTTGTTTGCTGCTTGTCTGTCTTGCATTTAGTGTCGTAACTGAGGCGCAGTCAAAAGAAGAAAAAGATGTTGCTGCTGCTGTGGAAGCCTTGCGCAAAGCCATGGTGGATGCCGACAAAAAGAAACTGGAAGCCCTCACGGCCAGTGATTTAAGCTACGGCCATTCCAGTGGTAAACTAGAAGACAAGGCCACCTTTGTCGAAACCATCGTGAGCGGGAAATCCGATTTTGTAAGCATCGATCTGAAAGACCAGACCGTAAAAGTTTCCGGTAACACAGCACTGGTGCGGCACCAGCTTTCAGGCGAAACGAACGATGGCGGTACGCCGGGTACGGTAAAACTGGGTGTGCTGCTGGTGTGGCAAAAGCAGCAGGGCCAGTGGAAACTGCTGGCACGGCAGGCCTACAAGCTGTAGTCGAAACATTAGCTGCCTCCGGGAAACTTTTTCTTTTTAAACGCCACTTAAACTAACTTTTATGGCTGTAAGAATATCTTTTGAGGAGATGAAAGCGCAGTTCCGGCGGGTGTTGCTCAACCTGGGCTTCAGCGAAAAGCGAGCGGACTTGTGTGCGGCTATTTTTGCTGAAAACAGCCGCGACGGCGTGTATTCGCATGGTGTGAACCGCTTTCCGGTGTTTGTGCAGCTGGTAAAGGAAGGGCTGGTGGTGCCGGAGGCCGAGCCGGAACAAACCGGGCAACATGGTGCCCTGGCTTACTGGGACGGGCACAGGGCGCCGGGTATGGTGACGGCTACCCGCGCTACGGAACAGGCTATTGCACTGGCAAAGGAACATGGTATTGGCTGCGTGGCGGTAAAAAACACGAACCACTGGATGCGTGGCGGCACCTATGGCTGGCAGGCGGCAGAGGCAGGGTGTGTGGCCATTTGCGCCACCAACACCATCGCCAATATGCCGCCCTGGGGCGGAAAAGAGCCCCGCCTGGGCAACAACCCGCTCGTAATTGCCATTCCCCGCGAAAACGGGCACATTGTGCTGGACATGGCCATGACGCAGTTTTCGTTCGGGAAGCTGCAGGAGTATGAGCTGAAGGGGGAGGAGCTGCCGGTAGCGGGCGGCTACGACGAAACCGGTGCGCTGACCACCGACCCGGAAGCCATCAGGACCACCGGGCGCAGCCTGCCCATCGGCTACTGGAAAGGGGCCGGCTTGTCGCTGGTGCTGGATGTGCTGGTGGCTTCGTTGAGTGGCGGACGCTCTGTTGCTGAGATCACGGCGCAGGGGAAAGAGTACGGCGTTTCGCAGCTTTTTATTTGTATCGATGCGGCCAGGCAAAACGAGGCCATCATCGAAAACATTCTTGCCTATACCAAAGCCTGTGAACCCGTGCATGCCGGTGGCCCGGTTCGCTACCCCGGCGAAAACACGCTGGCAACCCGCGTCAGGAATGAAAAGGAGGGAATTCCGGTAAATGAGGAAATCTGGCAGCAGGTGCTGGCACTGTAAGCTGCTGCCGGCACTGCCGTAACCTTCTTCATAAAGCAGCAGCGGCTATGGTGACAGCTGCAGAAACCATTTTTTGTTTTCTGCACCAGCCACCATAGCCGCTGCTGCTCCATCGGGATGCTTTAATCAGAATTAATCCCGCCACTTCCTCTTTCGCGCTTCCTTCTCCCTTTCTCTTTGTTCCTTACGGGCTTTTTTACTTCTTTCTTTCCAATCTTTGTAGCTTTGAGCAGGTCCGGAATGGCCACGGTCGCGGCTGAAAATGCGGTCGAAGAAGGCAGCCAGTTTGGTCTGGGGTTCCTGCTCTTCGATAAAGGAGGCACAGGCCAGGCGTGCTTCCAGCTCCGGCGGCAACGGCCGGAAGCGGCTGGTACGGTAGCCGGTATAGCGGCGGTCCTGCACGAGACGCTTCATAAATTCGCCCCACACCGGCAGCGCCGTGTTCGCTCCCTGCCCCAGTTCCAGCGTCCGGAAGTGAACGGCCGGACTCTCGGCGCCCACCCATACGCCTGTTACCAGCCCCGGCGTGATGCCGATAAACCAGCCGTCGGAGTGGTTTTGCGAGGTACCGGTTTTGCCGGCTATGTCCATTTTTAGATTGTATTCAGAGCGAAGCCTTCTGCCGCTGCCTTCTTCCACTACGCCCTGCATCAGCCGCACCATAACGGCGGCATTGTCTGCCGAAAGTGCCCGCTTTGCACTTGCCGCAGGCCGGTGCTGCCGGATGACTCTGCCGGTACGATCTGTTATTTTAGCAATGTACACTGGCTTTACCTGGTAACCGCCGTTGGCAATGGTAGCATAGGCGTTCACCATTTCATACAGCGAAATACTGGCCACACCCAGGGCCAGGGCAGGTACTTTGGGTAAGTCGGATTGAATGCCCAGCCGGTGTGCCAGCGACACCGTCTGGTCTACGCCTGCCTGCATGATGAGCTGGGCCGACACCGTATTCACAGATCCCGCCAGGGCGCCCTGCATCGAATATTCGCCGCCATACTGGTCGGTGGCGTTCTGGGGCGACCAGTTATCGTAGGCCGGGTAGGTGAGGCGCTGGTTTGGGAAATAGGCGCAGGGTTCGAGCCCTTTTTCGAGGGCGGCTGCATACACAACCGGTTTAAAAGTAGAGCCTACCTGCCGTTTGGAGCGCACGTGGTCGTATTTAAACACCTCGTGTTCGATGCCGCCTACCCAGGCCCGTACATAGCCGGTGTGGGGTTCCATAGCCAGCAAGCCGGTGTTCAGGAAGCGCTGGTAATACTGCACAGAGTCCAGCGGGCTTATGTCCTTTTTGGTGCTGCCGTTCCAGCTGAAGACCCGCATTGCCACCGGTTCCGAGAACCGCTTCACGATCTCTTCTTCTGCCATTCCGGCCTGTTTGAGTTTTTTGTAACGGTCGGAGCGTACAACGGCATCTTTTACCACGCTGATGTCGTTGCCCCAGGGGCTGCGGCCTTTCCAGTGGGCGTCGAACTGTTTCTGTAGTTTGGCCATGCGGTTGCGCACCGCTCGTTCGGCCTGCAGTTGCATGCCGGCGTCGAGGGTGGTGTAAATTTTCAGGCCGTCGGTGTAGAGGTTGTAGGGCTCGCTTTTTTCGTTGCGCTGGGTGGCGCACCAGTCTGCCAGTTCCTGCCGCAGCTGCTCCCGGAAGTAAGGCGCCAGCCCGTCGTTGTGGGTTTCGTAGCGGTAGCGTAGTGTGAGCGGCAGCTGTTTAAGCGAATCGGCCTGCTGCGCGGTCAGGTACTCGTATTTGGCCATCTGGTTGAGCACCACGTTCCGCCGCTGCTCCGAACGTTCCGGGTTCAGGAGGGGATTGTAGGTGGTGGTGGCCTTCAGCATTCCGATCAGCACCGCCGCCTCTTCTGTTTTGATAGAGTCGGCGGTGGTGTTGAAGAAGCGGCGGGAGGCCCGTTCGATGCCGTACAGGTTGCCGCCCATCGGTACCGTGTTCAGGTACAGCTCCAGCAGTTCTTCCTTAGAATAAATACGTTCGAGCCTGCGGGCAATGATAAACTCACGGAGCTTGATGACCGGCATGTAGAGCGCTGACTTCCGCTGCCGCGGGTACAGGTTCTTGGCCAGCTGCTGGCTCAGGGTGCTGCCGCCGCCGGAGCTCTCTTCCTGGAAAAGCAATGTCTTGAAAAATACCCGTAAAATGCTTCGGAGGTCAATGCCGCTGTGGTCGTAAAAGCGGGCATCTTCGGTAGCGACCAGGGCATGAATAACGGTAGGCGCAATGTTTTTGTACGACACGTTGGTGCGGTCCTGCACGTAGTAACGGCCCAGCAAAACGCTGTCGGCAGAGTACACTTCAGAGGCGGTGTTGTTCTGGTGCAGCTTCAGTTCGGTGCGGGACGGAATGTGCCCGAACATGCCAAGGTACACCGCCAGGTAAAGTCCGCAAAAGAGCAGCAGCACCAGCAGCGCCAGTTTGTAAGCCCCTTTCCAGAAAATACGCAGGGCAGCAGGCGCCGCATTTTTCCAGCCGGAATCTCGGATCTGCTGATGCAACTGCTGCCAGTAACCCGGCCTGAGTTTAGACTGGTGGCGGCGGTAAAAGCCAGACGTAAAAGCTTTTAATTTTCTGAAAAGCGGGAAAAGGATAATATGAAGTAGAAACCTGAAAAACATGCAAAAAAATAAAGTTATGCCTGCATCACGCTGCCTGCACCGGCAGCACAACCGCTGTAAAAGTACAAAAAAATGGCACAGAAAGTTGCAGCTGCTGCCACCACAGCCTCTGCTCCTTAGAGTATGTTTAAATTCCGTCCTTTGCGCTGCAAATTGCCCGGAAAGGAACCTGACTTCATATTTTTCTCGCACCATAGCGCTGCTATGCTGCTCCAAAAACATTTCGTCAGAACCCTTCCCGAACAATTTTCGCTTGCAAAAACGAAAATTAAACATTCTCTGATTAGAAACCTTCCCGGTCAAAGTTATGAACGGTAACGCAGCGGGAGGTATTGTTTCTGGCTTCTGATCCCAGTTCAAGTTCATTCCCGATCCGGGTATCGTATACCTGGGTTTTCTTCGAAAGGCCCGCCACACGGGAGGTGTCTTTTATTTCGTCTTCCCCTTCACCGCCCACAATCACGACCACAATCCCTTTTTTCACCGATCCACTTACAGTAAACTCATCGTCTTCGCCCAAACCGTGGAGCGTGATTTGTTTTGTTTCGGAACGCTGAAAGACGCGGTGGTAAATCTGGCGCTCATCCGACTTCCGGTGTACCGTTACCTCGGTCTCTTCGTCGTTCAGCCGCTTTACGTCAAACAACTCCTCATCGTCCGATCCCACCACCAATACCTCTTTTGCCAGGATCCTGTAAAATCCGGCAGCCGCTTCGGGCAGTTTGTCTCGCCTGCTTTTTAGTTTTTGGATTGTAGAAGGCCCCTCCAGCCGGTATATTTCCGGGGGAAAGGCGTGTACGGCCTCCTCGATCACGGCATCGGGCAGGGCGCGCTGCAGCTCCCGGGCAAGGGAATCGAACTGCGCTTTCGATACATTTGCCAGTAACCGTTGGTCCAGGAATTCGCTTTTCACCGTCAGGGCGTGCAGGTTGCGGTAATCGGCTGCAAAAGGCTGAAACTTCTGGTGGTTCAGCAGCTTTCCCAGTAGCAGCGAGGTCAGGCCCTTGTTGTAATGGTAAAAGGCCTGGTCCCGGTCTTCGGCGACAGGTCTGTAAACGGTGTTGGCTTTTTCTTTAAACTCGGCCCATTCCCACTGGTCTTTGTGCCGGTCGCGGTCGTTGATAAAAATATCGAACAGGCGGGCTTTGGCATAGGCCAGCTGGTCCACCACGTGATCGTCTTCCTCGTAAATTTTGCGGAGCATTTTTTTGGTGCTGGCAACATCCACGGCCCCACGCAGGGCAGGCGGAAGGTCCTTTCTTTTGGAGAACTTTTCTTCCAGCAGGTAAACCCTGTCGCCGGCAACGTCTTTAAACTCCCCCAGGGCCTCGTCCTGCCCGTGCACGTAAACCAGTTCCGGATCAGGCTGCGGGATGCCGGCGGCACGAGCCAGCGGAGCTACCACCAGGGCCGCATACGGATTTAGCGCAGCTGTCTGGTCCCGTAAAAACCTGACGCCAAATGTTTTTGTCGCGAGAAAGGACTTGTTTAGTGCCGGGTCTTTGTCGATGGAGCGTAAGGCGTATGTTCTGTCAGCAGCATCAGACACAGTCAGACCTACTGTCTGGTAACCTCCGCTTCGCTTTTCTACCGCAAGGCCGCCTTTTTCCTGCTCAAAGTCCAGCACCCGCACCTGCACCGGTTCCGCCCACACCTCGCGGTAGTGTTTTCCGAGGAAGAAGTTGTGAAACTTATTGTGCTGGTATTGCCTGCCCGCCTGAATTGTAACGCTGTCTGCCTGTTCCCACTGCCGGTCAGGCTTTCCGGAAACCAGTTGTGTGGCAGGGTAAAAGTTTTTGTTCGCACAGCCAATGGTCATACAAGCAACTGCAATAAAAGCAAACCAGTGGCACAGAGGGGTATTTACAGCTGTTTTCTTCATCGTAGTATGGTACGTATGCCGGTTATAATGTTTAGCATGTAAGGAAGAAAAAGATGTTCCTTCGCAGGCAAAGCAACAGCCGGCGGTTCGGATGTTGACCATTTCAGGCGGCTTTTCCTGCAGTGGACCAATGATTTTTCAGTTTCCCGAAACAAAACGGTTGCCCACAGACTATACAGAAAACGAAATTTTAGAACCTGCATTAGCACAACCATAAAAAACAGCAGCATGGAAACTTCAGGAACAATAGGTGTAATCGGATTAGGCAGGATGGGCGGAAACCTGGCCCTGCAGGCCCTGGAAAAAGGGTACCAGGTAGTAGGCCTCGATAATGCCGGCGCCACCAACGATCTGATTGCCGCCGGTTTGGAAAACTGCCTATCGTTTGAGGAATTACGGGATAAGTTACCGGCGCCCCGCATTGTGTTTATCTACGTAATTGCCGGCCCGATTGTAGAAGAGATCATCCAGGAAGCAGCCAGGGTATTCGAACCCGGCGACATCATTATTGACGGCGGCAACTCGTACTGGGGCGACTCGCTCAGGCGCTACCGCATGCTGAAAGAGAAAGGAATTAATTTCGTGGACTGCGGCACGAGCGGCGGGGTGGAAGGCGCCCGGAACGGGGCCTGTTTTATGGTAGGCGGGGAGCCGGAGGTGGTGCAGCACATCGGGCAGATTTTTACAGACCTGGCCGTACCGAACGGCTATGTGCATGCGGGGCCTCCCGGGGCCGGGCATTTTACCAAGCTGGTGCACAACGGCATCGAGTTTGGTATGTTGCAGGCCATTGGCGAGGGCATCGACCTGCTAACGCATTACCACGAGAACCTGAACCTGCCTGCCATCCTCGAAACCTGGAACCACGGCTCCGTCATCCGGTCGTGGCTGATGGAGCTGATGAGCAGGGTGTACAACGAGAAGGGCGGTTTCGGGCAGGTGCCTTCGCATGTGGAAGATACCGGCGAAGTAAACTGGCTCGTAAACGATGCCATGCACATGGAAGTCCCGATACCGGTAATTTCCCAGTCGGTGATGCAGCTCATTGCCTCCCGCGACCAGGATAAAACCTGGGCCAAAGCGGTAGCGATGATGCGGAACGGCTTCGGAAACCACCCCTTCGGACCAAACGAGTACATTGCCTCGTACCGCTCCTTCAGCAGGATAAGCGATTTTCCGAAGGATACTTTGAAACATAAGGGCTGACGCTACCGGAACGATACAACTGGTGCAAAAAAGTTTGCTGCAGCTGCCACCACAGCCACTGCTCCTGCACTCAGGAGATAAATTTAATCAGCGAAGCCTGTGTGGACTTTTTAACAGGCTGCATGGTCCTGTTGTTGATGATCTGGACTTTCCCCTGGTCGCGGAGCTTCTCGAAGGCCTGCTGGTAGTTTTCGGCGATGTAGGGGGTAGCCAGGCTGTGGTCGTCCGCTATTTTGTCGATGGATTTGTAGTTGTACACCGACGCTTTGGTGAGCAGGTCCTGCATCAGGTTGAGGAGAGAAAAGCGGTTCAGTTCCGGGAAGAGCAGGAGCTGTTGCTGGTGGTGCTGGTTTGTTCCGAACACGGGCACGCCGTCGGCCTGGTAGTCGGTGTAGGGCAGCAGGAGCTCCTTTATTTTTTTGTAAACCGCGCGGCTTTTGGAAGCAAATACCAGGTAATGGCTCGTCAGCCCGCTGTCAGGCAGGCCCACCCGGAAGGGCAGGGGCCGAAATCCTTTTTCGGAAAGAACCTTTTCAAAGGCAGGCAACAGGAAATCTTCCCGCTTCGGCTGGCTCTTCTCTTTCCTGAAAAATTCTTTAACAGCAGCAAAAGACGCTTCACCAATAAAATCCTGCAAGGGTTTCCCGGCCTTTCCTTTGCCAAGTGCCTGCTTCAGGTTAGCGGCCGTAAACAAGAGGCAGAGGTCGGCGCTGCTTTGCAGGAGCGTCTCGTGCAGCAACTGCCCGGGATACCCGGTTTCCAGCGGGTTCAGGAGCACAAAAGCAGGACGTTCCGCTGCAAGCAACTCCGCCAAAAGCTGCTGATTGCCCGTGTCCTGCAGCAACACCGGCGGGTGCACCAGCTCTTCGGTTGGTGCGGGAGCCGGACCTGCGGCTACTGTTTCAGGCAGCAAGGCACTGTAAAAGAAGGTGCTGACGGTGGCATTCAGATTGATGGTCTTCCCAGTACTTTGCAGCAGTCGCTCCATCACCGGGTGGGCAGTACCCAAAGCATGCTCCTGCCCGGTTTCCCGCTCTTCCAGCAGGTCCACGAACAGCACGCTTTCCGTCTCCTCCCGCTGCAGGCCGGCGTAGTGCAGGACATGCCAGGCTGAAAAGCATTTAAGCACTACTTCTGACTTTATTTCGGAGGTTGTTCTGCTTTTTGAAAAGAAAGTATTAGGAGCGACAGCGGGCATAAAAGGTAAATAGCGGCCGGGGCCTGTACGTTCTTCAAAATTAAGCAAAAATGGAATAGGAACAACAGGTTTTGAGGTAGGACCGTTTCATTCTGGTAAAATGGCGCGAGCGAGGACGCCTTATCTTTCCATATCATTTCTGGAAGTGAACATTGTATTACTGAAGTCCTGCTGCAAGTGTTGAGACTGTCCCCTTGAGGGGACCACAGGGGTGTTTACACCTGCGAAAAAACTCTAAGAACATAATTTCAGACGCATTACCACTGAAATTTACACCCCTATAATCCCCTCAAGGCTAATCTTGTAGGGAAAAAATGGTATAAATAAACGATTCCTGCCGCAAGTTTGAGCGCAGCGGTAACTTGTGGTTATTTATGAGGCCAGTTTTCAACTGGCGTGTCTGGATATCGGTGCTTTTGTGCGCACGCCAGTTGAAAACTGGCCCTAATGAGAACCACAAGTTACCGCTGCGCTCAAACTTGCGGTAGGTAACAATCAAAAAAGCCAATAGGCATTTAAATTATTTCAAATTTTTCCCTATAAGATTAGCCTCAAGGGGATAGTTTACACTACCATCGTCCCTATTCGTTCCAAAGGGGCTAAACAGAAAAGATATGGAACAAGATAAAGCGAGGACGCTTGCGATATAACTATTATTTAACTAAACGACCTTGCTTCAAAAACTCCCTCCTTTACACCCCTTTCTTAATTATCAGCGGCATACCACTCTGCAAACGACAGCTGCGTTTCCCAGAGCTTCAGGCTATGCAGCTCTACCTGTGGCGGCAGGGTCAGCCGTATCCTGTCCTTAAAGTCGAGCAGCATGTTTTCGCAGGTGGGCTGGTAGGGCAGGAGCACCAGTTTCTGGTGGTGCCGCCGCAAACTTTCAACCAGGTCATCGGGCGTGTCGTGGTTCAGTAGCAGGGCATGGTCCACGTGCTGTAGTACCTGTTCCTGTACCAACTGCTTCAGGTCGCCGAAGTCGAGCACCATGCCGTTTTTGGGATGGTTGCTGTCCGACAGCGGCGTACCGATGACGGTTACCTGCAGCTTGTAGGTGTGCCCGTGAATGTTGCGGCAGGGACCGTCGTAGTAATGCAGCGCGTGTGCAGCCTCAAACGAAAAGAGGCGGGTCAGTCTGATTCTGCTCATAGGGTTACGACCTCCAGTGCTTCGGCAAAAAGTTCGTCCTGGGCTGCCTGCAACTCATCGAGCATATGCACCTGGCGCTCCGGGTGGTTCGGGAATAAGGACGGCAGCAGCTGTTTGTAATAGCCAATGCCTTCCTGCAGGTTCTGCCAGAACGCTTGCAGGTATTTGAGCTGCTTTTCTGAGAGGGTATTCAGGTGTTCGTGCTTTTTGTTTTTCCAGTAATCGATGTACATGTGCAGCTCGTTGATGAACATGTGCGGCCGGTAGCTGTTGTTTAAGGCATTGAACCGACCATAGATATGATCTACCATCTGTTGCAGCGTGAAGGTTTGCGAGAAGTAGGCCAGGTTTGGTCCCGGGCAGATGGATACGCCTTTGGTAGCCACTCTGCGCTGGATATTGTTGCAAAACACTGCGGTGTTGGCCAAGCCCTCGCACAGGCATTCCTTTGCCAGCACAGCCGCTTCAGCTTCCCGGTAGGCCTCCGGCGACAGGTTCAGGGCCCGCAGCTGCTGCAGTTTGAGGTGCTGGTATTGCCGCGAGGCGGTGCAGATGGGCTCATCGGTAAATTCAGTGTTCGACACCAGGTGTTTTTTAACGCAGGGACTGCCCGGCACGCCCCGTTCGACCCGGTCGTATTTGTTTTCTTCGCCGGTGGAGCCGCGCAGGGTGTTGAAAGGAATGCCGAGCGGCGACACCGGGCTGAGGTACAGGTCTTCTTTTCCGGCACTCGTCAGCCGCTGCAGCGTTTCTTCGTCAACAGTGGTTGCTTCGGGAACGAGCAGGAACGGCGTGCCCCAGCCGGTGCTGTCCATGCCGTAATGCTGCAGCAGGAACTCATGCTCTTCGGCTGTACCGATGCCGCCCTGCACGGTCAGGCGCAGCTCGGGCAGGTGATAGGGCACATGCAGTCCCCTGCTGGCCAGCGAGGAGCAGAACAGGCTGTAGAGCTCCTGGCGGAGTGCGTTCTGGTGCTGCCGGAATTCTTCCATGATCGGGCCCAGCAGGTAGCCATCCGTGGCAAAGGCATGTCCGCCGCAGTTCAGGCCAGATTCTATCCGGAACTCCGACACGAACAAACCTCTTTTGGCCAGCATCTTGCCCTGCACAATGGCCGAACGGTAATCGCTTACTTTTACGATAATTCTTTTCTGGAAACGCCCGGCCGCATCCGGGTAAAAACACGGGAAATTTTCCATGTAGCTGAAAAGCCGCATGTTCATGCCCGCCGACAACACCACTGACGAATGCACCTTGCTGTTGGCAAAGCCGCGTAGCGCTGCCAGGGCATCGGAATACTCCTGCGGCAGCATTTCGCCCGTGGGGCCGAAGTTGGCTTTGTCGAGCTTGGTCATGATGTTGACGTCGATGTTGCCGGGCACGATGGCATGTTTCAGTTCCTGTTGCAGCAGGTACTGTTGTACCATATCGGTTTCCTGCAGCATGAACAGGTAATCCTGTTTCAGGAGCGAGCTTTCGGGCAGGAGCTCGAAATATTTTGTCAGCCGGGTACCCGGTACAAATTCTTCCTGCCGAACTTCTTCTATTTGCTGTTTTACCAGTTCATCCACCAGGTCGAGGTAAGCCGTAATGCGCCTGGCCCTGTAGTCTTCCTGCTCCGAGGTAATGGCCTCGTAAGGCTTTTGGTATAACTGGCAGTAATGAGCGCGCATTTGCTCGATCAGGGTATCGTCGCCCAGCGATATAACAGAGGATATACCGAATTGCGCTACTTTTAAAGGAGAATCGATGGAGAAGCCCAATCCCATGACCGGGATATGGAACGTGTGAACAGCTGGTTGTATCATGTTGACGTATGGTGTAAAAAAGCGCAGTTAAAAACTGCCGCCTTGGGTTGCCTGGTACTTGTTTCTGGCTGCAAGTTAGCAACACGTAGCCCGGGACGGAATGAGGTGTATCAGCCTGTAGAATGACTTTTGTCAGTTAAGAAAGGAAACAGCCGGTTTAGAAATGGGTAATGTATGTTCGTAAGTTTAAGGCAAGGCGGGCAAGGCTGAAGCAGCCAGGTAAAACGAAGAAGGCCCCCGGTGCTTTTGCTCCGGAGGCCTTGATGAGGTGTGCCTGCCTTGATTGGGGCAGCGCGGGAAAATATGGTTAACAGACTAAGCCCGTTTTACATTTACCGCATTTAGTCCTTTTCTTCCTTCTTTAAGTTCGAAAACTACTTCGTCACTTTCCTGTACCTGATCTACTAAACCAGTAACGTGTACGAAGTACTCTTGTCCTGAATTAGCATCTTTAATAAAACCAAACCCTTTTGTTTCGTTAAAGAATTTTACTGTTCCTTTGTTCATGTAATTGATATTCATTGTAGCTGTCTGACAATCTTTGGGTTAGATACGTTCCATTCCGGCTGAAAACTTCCGGATTTATTTTTTTTTTGCTGCCATTGTCCGGCCGGCTGCTATGCTGCTTTTGGCGGTTTTGCTTCCTTTGCCTATTTTAGGGCTATGTACACCCGAGAACAAGCATCGCAACTCCGGCAGGCCTTCTGGACGACCTTTGGCCAATATATTTCCCCGCTTCCGTCGGCCGACGGCCTGAAGGTAAACTGGCTCAACTATAAAACCGGCCTCCGGCATGTGTACTTCCGGATGCAGGCCGACAACAAGAAAGCTTCCATTGCCATCGAAATCACCCACCCGGACCCGGAGATCCAGCAGCTGTTCTTCGAGCAGTTCCGGGAACTGCGCGGGGTGCTGGAGAGTACGCTGGAGGAAGAATGGGAGTGGGAGCTGCACACCACCGACGAGCATGGCAAAATTATCAGCAGGATATCAAAAGAACTGGCCCCGGTGAACCTCTTCAACCGCGACGACTGGCCGGCGCTGATCTCTTTTTTCAAGCCCCGCATTATCGCCCTGGACGAGTTCTGGAGCGGCGCCCAGTACAGCTTCGATGCGTTGCGCTAATCAGGTTTCAGGAGCAGCAGCGGGTGTGGTGGCAGCTGCAGCAGACTTTTTTTTATCAAAAATCCTTTTTTAGGGTGAATTAGGGAATTGATAATGTACTTAACTCTTTGTTACTGTTCATCCGGTGCCCTCTACCTTACATTTTCATAGTTGGCTCCAGCGCTCCTCGCCCGCGGGGCCGCGTTTTCGCATCCGTCGCTGTCTGATTGAACCTGCCCTTCGCTGCGCTGCGGGCTGCTGAGCAGAGCTCAGCACCGGAACAATCAGAAGGCTCCTACTGCGAAAACTGGAAACGTTTTTCCTTCGAGCCAGTTTTTAAAATTTGTCATTTCGACCATTCCCGAGGCGAGAGCCGAAGGGAGCCAGCGTAGCTGTGAGAAATCTGAAGTCCACTTACACAGGTGAAATATCCCAGATTTCTCACAGCTACGCTGGCTCCCTTCGGCTCTCGCCTCGGGAATGGTCGAAATGGCAATGAATAATTTTGGGTTTTAGCCTGACGGCTATGGTCTTGATACAAAAAGAACCAAAAAAAATCAAGACGATAGAAACTCGCTGAACGCCCCAACAGTGGAGTGTCATTTTACCCACCTGGCTGGCGGCGGCACTTCGTAGCTGGAGAATAATTTTTTATCTCATCTTTCCTTATTCCTTTCATCGTTCAATCTTGTTATCGGCGGTTCAGACAGGAGCAGCAGCGGGTGTGGTGGCTGCTGCAGCAGACTTTTTGCTTAGCTTTTGCCATCCATGTAGGGTTGGTGGTTGACGATGAGGACTTTGTCTTCGTCGAGGAGGAGGTAGCCGTAGTCGTAGCAGAGGTAATAGGTGTTGCCCTGCTTGGTGCGGTAGAGGTGGGTAAAGTAACGGAAGTCGAAACCGGCAATTTCGAGCACGGAGCGGCGGAGGGTGGTTTTGCCGTTGGGGCTGGCCTGCCGCAGGATGTTGCGGTTGCGGCGCAGCACCTGGTTGATGTGGCGCATGAGTGCTTCGCTCTCGTCGCCTTTTTTGCGGATGTTGGTGTAAGTGGCGCGGCACTGGTCGGAGCAGAAACGTTTGTCTGCGCGGCCTGTAATGCCGGTGCCGCAACTTTGGCATACCTTGTTCTCCTGCTCCATAGCCGTAATTATTCTTATATATCCGGATACATCCGAATAATTCGGATACTTTCGAATATATTCGGATATATACGGGTAAATTTCGGCTAAGGCTTTGCCGGCTGCTATTTTGGCTGCATGTCTTTTGAAACAAACAAAACCCGCTCTTTTTCCGACAACACGGTATTCCTGAACCTGCTGGAGCATGGGGGGAAGAAGTATATCCGCTTCTGGTATAAAGCAAACCCGTTTATAAGCAGCAAGTTAAAGGAGGCGCCGTGGGTAAAGTTCAGCAAAACCTACAAGTGCTTTGTGATGCACCACACGCCGCAGGACATCGAGCGCACCTATGCCCTGTTTCGCGGACTGGCCCGGGTGAGTACGCAGTACCTTTACCGGCCAAAGCGCCTAAAGCCCGACAAGCACACGCCGGTGCTGGCCGGTACGCAGGCCGAGCCGCTGGCAAAAGTGCCGGTGGTGCCGGTGGTGCGCCTGCAGCCGCTGGTAACGGCGGAGGGCACGCAGGTGAGCATCACGTTCCGCTACAGCAAGGAGATTTATAACCGGCTGAAGGAGAGCCAGGTGGCGCACTGGCACACCGGGCAGCAGTGCTTTGTTTTGGCCCCCGGGGGCCCGCCGATGCTGGCGCTGCTGGAGGAGTTGCGGGGGCTGGCGCAGCTGTGGCTGAGCCAGGAGCTGCAGGTAAAGGACCTGGTACTGCAGCGGGCACTGTGGGAGCAGAGCTACCTGAAGGGGCCGGCGTACCTTACCTGTCCGCTGGACTACCTCGAGAAGCTGTTTTTGCTCAACTACAGCCCCAACACCATCCGGACGTACCACAGCCTGCTGCTACGCTTTTTAAACAGCCACGCCGAAAAAGGGCTGGAGGGCCTCCAGACGTTTACCGAAGAAGAAATTAACCATTACCACCGCAGCATGGTGCAGACGGGCACCTGGTCGTATTCGTTTATCAACCAAAGCATTAATGCCGTGAAATTTTATTACCAGCGCGTGCTGCAGCGCCACGAAGTGCAGCTAACCCAGGTGGAGCGGCCCGAAAAGCCCGAGCGCCTGCCCACCGTTTTGAGCAAGGAAGAGGTAGCCAAAATACTCAAAGCCACCGATAACCTGAAGCACCGCTGCATGCTGCAGCTGCTTTACGCCAGCGGCCTCCGGATAGGGGAGGTGATCAACCTGAAAATTACGGATGTGCAATCGCAACGGAACGTGCTGCTGATACGGGGCGGCAAAGGCAAAAAAGACCGCACCACGCTACTCTCGCAGAAGCTGCTGGAAAACCTGCGGGCCTATTACAAGGAGTACAAGCCTAAAATGTGGCTGTTTGAGGGGCAGTACGGCGGTCAGTACACGGTAGACAGCATCCGGAACGTGTTCCGGGCCTGTGTGGCAAAAGCAGGCGTGAAGACAAAAGCCACGCCACATACGCTACGGCACTCTTTTGCTACGCATTTACTGGAACAGGGAACAGATTTACGTTACATTCAGTCGCTGCTAGGGCACCGCAACAGCAAGACTACCGAGATTTATACACATGTGACGATGCATGCTTTAGATAAAATTGTGAGCCCGCTGGATAATCTGTAGAGAAAGTGTATATTGGCAGAAGAAAATTAAGATGGAGACAATAGGCAACATAGCGGTAAAACCAAGGTCCATCTGTACAGGAAATGGATCCGCAACAACTCCGCACATAGTGCAGATAAGCCGAATAACTCCGTTTATACTGTAGTTGTGTGATATAGAAATAATAAAGAATCATAAGTGAAAGCTAAATTTGCTCTAGTTGCCCTACTTTTTACTTGCTACAGTTGTAGAAGTGTGCAACAGACACAATCGAACTTATTTAATTTTGAAGAATATAAGACAATCAGTAAGCCTACTACAAAGCAGGATTCAGCCATTGTTTTTATAAATCTGATTCATAATAAGATGTTTAAGGAGGCGGAGAAAATTTTTCCTAGTATGTTCAAAATAGATGTGTCTCCTTTCATTCGGAAGGGAACAGATTATTCTCCCTATTTGGGTGGTGTTGGAGAGTTTGCGCTTGAGTATATGAATACGTTTGAAATGATGGCACTGGCAGTATTTCTGGAGCATCAATACAATACGCATAATGATGTTTATGATATGCTTTTAAGTACTAGCCTTGACTTGGACTCAACTAATGTGGCAGCTATGTTCCTTCTGGCTAAGCTGCGTTATGAACAGGATGTAAAGGACGATGCTTATTTCCTTGTTCAGCATATGTATAGACTTGAACCTGAAAATAAAGAAGTTAGCGAACTTTACACCTTTTTTGAAAAGAATCATAAACCTTTAGAAAATAATCTTCCAAGCTTTAAAGAGTTCATCAATGAAGAGGTGCATTATCGAGATTTTGAATAACTACACCACACAACCAAGTTCAGCCTTTATGCTTGGCTACGCCTCGCCCATCGGCTGCACCAGCACGTTGGGCAAAATAATTATATAAAAGAGAAACAGTCTGCTGAAATTGATATACAATATTCAAATGAACCACGTAGCTTCTCATCAAATTACAGTGGAATCTTCGCCTTCTTTGGTAGGATAGGGCCACGGGAGAGTTTTTATTCTGTTCTTATTAGTGGCTTAATTTGATTCGAATCTTATGGACGATTTAATCATGCATCTTTATTGGCTAGTTATGTCTTTCAGTTTTCCTGTAGTAGATATTTTAATAAGTATGTGTATTACAGTTACATTAGCTTATATAATATCAAAAAAAAGAAAGCAAAAATTTAAAGTATTATCTTTATTCAATAAAATATTCTTCAGATCATGGATTGTTTGCTCAATTCTAGCCTTTTTTTCAATAATAATTTTTGAAATACAACCATTACTTTCTTTTCCAGTAAGCTTGTTCTATTTTGTTATAGTTGCAATTATTACAATTTTTCAGTACAACAGCCTAATTAGGGATATTTAATATATTCAATATTATACTCCAAGAGAAAAGAAATAATCAAGCAAAGTATCGGGTCAATAATGTAATATAACTCTGCCCAACCCAGCACATGAGCAAAGCTTCGGCTGCGCCTTGCTCACCTCATGTACGAACACCGTTGGCGTGCAGTGCGAATACAAATTTAGTAGTACATGCGGTGAATGAAATGCAATCCAATGTGCGATGAGCCTGAGAGAATATTAGTGTCT
>NZ_QCZK02000047.1 GCF_003347595.2 Botryobacter ruber
TGCCTATCAATAAGTTTAATCTGATGTCTAGTTTCCTTAGAAACATAGTCGAGGAGTTTATCAGTTTGGCGGTCGTTACTAATAATTTGAAACCACTTCTGACTTTCTGATTCAAGAAAAACTCTATCTTTTCCTCTTTGTTCTGCAGTTAATTCGCCTTTATAATCGTAAGTTTTATTATAACAATTTAAATCACTATAATAAGTTAGGTATTTTGTTCTGAAGTTATAGTTTTTGCACCCTTCAAAATCAAAAGTGTTAAAATGGTAACGCCTTTCTTCAGAATGCAAAATACTTATAGAACTACATATATATTCCTCTTCTGCTAAGCTTAGTTGATCACCTTCGAATAATTTATTCATCAAATCTTCAGTTGTAGCTATATGCTCATCACTGCCAAAATTGCCTGACTGGCTAATTTCTTTTAGATAGGATCTTGAATAAGGCATTTAAAAACTTAATAGAAGCTTATTGAAGTGTAAATTAATCAAGGATCGTAAACACAATTCTTTCCTTCTTTACTTTGAGGTTCTTTCCGGCATATGGTACAACTTTGCCACGACAAAGCCAATCCATTAAATTATCAATCTTAGTGATTTGCGGATTTCTAAAAGCATCTGAAATGAAGTATAGTTGATAATTCTTGGAATTAGACAGGAAAAGATGCCATTCATTTTTAGTTAAATAAAATACTTTTTCCGTATATATTGAGCCTTTACACTCAATATAATATTCTATTGAATCGTCTATACTATCCACAACCTCAAAGTCATGGCTATTCCCAGTTTCTCCTGCTTCATTAAGCCATTTTACCCTTTCTCCAAACTTAGTCCTTAAGGCATAATATAAGTGGCGTTCGCTTGCTAACCTAACGCTCTCATTCAATTCTGCATTTTCCTCAACCTGAACTTCATCCTCTGAAAGCTCTTTATTATTTCTTCCCCTAAGCTCCTTTATCTCCTCCGACAGAACTGCAAGCTGTTTAGAGATGAGAGTTATAGCTGTAGCATTATGTTGAATTACTTTTTCAAATTTTAGTCTCTCCTCTTTATACTTATCACCATCCTCCTCTTGCTTCTCATTTTGCACTTGTTTAGGCACCTCTGAGTTAATGATCTCTAATTGTGGTTTCGCTATATTCCGCAAACTATGATTTAAAGCTGCTGCCTTTATAGGCCAAAGCTTTTGTTGAACAGCTAATTTGCTATAAGCTTTCGATTGTAAATCGATATAAGCACCTCCAGTTACATCTGCAAGTTCCTGAGCTTTGACTTTAGCGACTTCATCTTGAGCTATGCCAACTACAAACAAGATTCCATTTTCCCTTAACAATACTTCAGTATCATGTCGGTAATCTCCACCTCCGTTTTCTTCTCCATCTGTGATGAGAATAATTTTTTTATCTGAGTTTTGATAAGTTAGGAGTGAATTAATACTAGCTTTTATTGCTGCAGTAATAGGAGTACCTCCGGTATTTATGGGATCGGCAATTTCACTGATCTTTTCGGAGAACAGTGCTAAATCGAATGTAGAATCAAAGACAGTATCAATAATTAGGGTATCAATGCCATCTTTAGTAACGGAATGAAATTTTCGGACTACCACTTTAGAAGCATAATCAAATGTAGGCAGCAGCTCATCAATTAAAATGGATTTGGCTAGGCTCATCCTTGTACTCCCATCAGGCAGAAGGTATGAATTATTTTGCCCATTTTGGGTCCAATAACCCATACTACTTGAATTGTCTATCAATACTTCTATAATAGTTTCCATTAGCAAATGTATATTAGTTTTTTAAGTAGAGATAAATTTAAGTAATCAAAAATATTATATCCTTTAAATTTGAAATCCACTCCCTCTTGCTTTGCCTTTAAATCTTGTAATGAGGTTCTAATCTAGAAAAAATAAAGTAATAAAATATTTAAATCTAAATTAATTATTGTTTAAACTTTAGCTTTTAATGCAATACTTTTTTGCTATAGCATACAAGGCAAATTTGCAGATTACTTTTCTATTCTACCTGGGTTAATGCGATGATTCAGTAACGGCCCAAAATTTAGGAAAGAAATATAAAAAGCGTACCACAAGTAAACCTCAAGAACATGGAAACAGCAAATAAATTACTCATTACGCTTAAGCGTGAAGAGCTTTTTAATTTAGTCTGGAAAGAACCTACTACAAACCTTGCAGCGCAATTTCAAGTCCCTTACTCCGATTTCAAAAAAATATGTGATCAAATGTCAGTTCCAATACCGGGCTCTGGTTACTGGTCTAAACTAAGAGCTGGCAAACCCGTCACGAAAGCGAGCCTACCGGCAGAGTATTCTGGTCCGCTGGAAGTGACAATTGAGCCAAGAGAATCTAAAAAGAGAAAAAAGACTACGAAAGAGCGAGCCACTGGCTTTGGAGTAGATTCTGAACAAATAGGGAAGGTTAAAACAAGATTAGTCAATCCAGACCCTTTAATTATAGCTGTAAAAGAAAAATTAGAGAAAGCTGATTATTTGCATGATGGTTTAGCCTGGTCCGGCTCCGGAAATTTAAGCATTAAAGTTTCACCAAAGAATGTTTCAAGAGCATTACGCTTTATGGATGCCTTCATTAAGGTTTTAAAAGCAAGAGGAAATAGTGTGAAGGTGGAATACCATACTACTTATGCTATCATTGAAAATGAAAGATTTGAAATAGGACTCAGGGAAAAGTCAAACCGCTCTATAGTAAAACAAGGTAGTTGGGATAGAACAATATATACTCCAAGCGGCTCATTAATCTTTAAAATTGACGAATATCCACGAAGAGAATGGAAAGATGGAAAGTTATTACTGGAAGACCGGTTAGTTGAAATTATAGAGTACCTAGAGCAAAAAGCCAAAGAAAGAATAAAGAGAAAAATAAAATGGCAAAAAGAAGAGGAAGTTCGCCAGGAGCGGGAACGGATTCAAAGAGAACTTGAGGCGCGCCAGGAGAAAGAAATAGCAGGTTTTAAAAGCCTGTTACAAGATGCCAGGCGCTGGAAAGAGGTTAAGCTTTTGCGGGAGTACATTGCGGATCTGAAATCAGGCTCTACTTTTAAAACTAACCACCCGGAAGCTCATGAGGCTTGGATTAAATGGGCAGAAGAAAAAGCAGATTGGTATGATCCACAAATAAACTTAGCCGATGAATTAATGAACAACGTGGATAAAGAAACACTGACACTCAGGAAAAAGTCTATTTACAATAGTTGGTAAATATTTATTCCAGACTAAGAAGCTTTGGTTTGAACGGAGGGGAGGTAAGGCAAGCCTTCTCTCTCCTCTAGCTTTTTGATAAAAACTAGATGAAAATAACCAGGCCAATGTTTCTCAAATTGTTTGCAAATAAAAAAAGCACTTACAAGTTTTACCTCGTAAGTGCTTGATTATCAGGTGGGCCCACCTGGAATCGAACCAGGCACCTACTGATTATGAGTCAGTTGCTCTAACCGAATGAGCTATAGGCCCGTTCCGCTCGCCGAAAACCCGTTAAAAAGCGCTTTCTTTGATTTCGGAGTGCAATTCTACATATTTGCATTCAGATTTCAAACTCTAACGAAAAAATTTTTTCAGTGGATTTAGCGAAAGTAAAGAATATCATCTTCGATCTCGGGGGCGTGATCATCAACATAGACTACAACAAAAGTGTTCAGGAACTGCAGAAGTACAGCCCGGAAGGCAGGACTATTGCCTTCAGCCAGAAAGCGCAATCCGAGCTGTTCGACCTGTTCGAAACAGGCGTAAGTACACCGGCGCAGTTCCGCCGGCACCTGCGGGAAGAGTACAACCTGCAGGCAACCGACCAGCAGCTGGACGATGCATGGAACGCCATGCTCCTCGACATCCCGAAAGAAAGAATTGACCTGCTGCTGGAACTGGGCAAGAACTACCGCATATTTTTAATGAGCAACACCAACGCCATTCACCTGGAGCGTTTTAATGCCATCGTAGCGCACAGTTTCACCATACCCAGTCTCGATTCGCTTTTCGAAAAAACCTATTACTCGCACCTGATCGGGAAGCGCAAACCCGATGCCCTGGTGTTTGAAGAAATTATCGCGCAGAACGGGCTGCAGAAAGACGAAACGCTCTTTATCGACGATAGCATCCAGCACATCGAAAGTGCCCGCAACGTAGGCCTCCAGACCCTGCACCTGCAACCACCGCTCACCATCAACGAATTTTTTAAGGATGTTATTCAGTAAGCAGCAGCGCAGTTACGGACTGCACCTGTTGCTTTTCCTGGTCACCCTCTTTACCACAACGCTGGCGGGAGCCGAATGGCGCTTCGGAAAATTATTCTTTATAGATGCAGCAGGTATTGACTGGAGCGGCACCCTTACGCAGGCAGAATTCCTGGCCGGGCTTTATTTTTCATTGCCTTTCCTGGGGGTGCTCACGGTGCACGAGTTTGGCCATTACATAACGGCCAGAATTTACCGCGCGCAGGTGTCGCTGCCGTATTACCTGCCGCTCTGGTTCGGCATTACGAGCAGCATTGGCACGCTGGGGGCATTTATCAGGATCAAAAGCAGGATTAATTCCCGCAGGCAGTTTTTTGACATCGGCATTGCCGGTCCACTGGCTGGCTTT
The DNA here is from genome assembly GCF_003347595.2 of Botryobacter ruber. Taxonomy (GTDB): domain Bacteria; phylum Bacteroidota; class Bacteroidia; order Cytophagales; family Hymenobacteraceae; genus Pontibacter; species Pontibacter ruber_A. Next base: position 4,608 of record NZ_QCZK02000047.1, read on the forward strand.
GTAGTAGCAGTTCCTTTGCTGTTCTATGCCTTTACCCATCTGCCTCCCCCGGAGTACATTTTTTCGGTGCACCCGGAATACCAAAAGTACGGGCTGGAGTATGCGCAATACGTCTACAATAACCCGATTGGCAACATTGCGCTGGGCAAAAACCTGCTCTTTATGCTGTTCGAGCGTTTTGTGGCGCCTGATGCTGCTGCAGTTCCTAACCACTACGAAATAATCCATTACCCGCTGGTGTTTGCCGGTTACCTGTCGTTGTTTTTCACGGCGCTCAACCTGCTGCCCATTGGCCAGCTGGACGGCGGGCATGTGCTGTATGGGCTGCTGGGCTACAGGCGCTTTAACCAGCTTTCGCCTCTCTTTTATGCATGCTTTATCCTGTATGCCGGCCTGGGCGTGATCTCGCCGTACCGGACGCCGCTCTGGTCGGAGGAACTGCTGGTGGTGTTTGTGCCCTTTGTGCTGTGGGCGATGTCGCATCTGCTCCGGGACAGGCGCCGTGGTTTTCTGGCAGCCCTGGGCATGCTGATGCTGCAGTACAGCGTGGCGGCCACCTTTCCGTCTATCGAAGCGTATGCCTGGGTATGGCCGGTGTATGTGCTGTACCTGCTGTTTGTGTTTCAGCGGGTGGTGCCCCACATTCGTTTCGCCCTGTACCTGGTGCTGGCGGTTGTCTCGCTCCAGGTGGTGCTCTCGCTTGTTTTCCCGGATGCGGATGGCTACAGCGGCTGGCTGATTTTCGGGTTACTGCTGTCGCGGTTCCTGGGCGTGTTCCACCCCTCCTGCCCCGACGAAAGGCCGCTCACACCGGCCCGGAAAGTACTGGGGGTGCTGGCTGTTCTCATTTTCATTCTCTGCTTTACCCCTGCTCCCTTTATTGTGGAATAGGCAAATACCATCTCCATCACTTTGCGCCCCTGAACAGGGAGCGAAGTGATGGTTTAAATAATTTTGCAGAAGCTTTCGCAAAACTAAAACCAGGCAACTTACGCTATATGCAGGAGCAGAGGGAATGGTGGCTGCTGCAGCAATATCCCAACTCCTGCTGACTACAGAAAACAGGAATCGTGACCTGACCAAAGGAGCTAACCGCAGATTTTTTAGCTGTAATCTTTCTTCGTCTGAAATTTATTGCTCATAATGCCATCGGGTAAAGCCATTGCACGTACAAGCGCTGGTTACGCTCAGAAATTAAATACCAAACTTTAGCTGAAGCCTTTATGGAGATTGCCCTTGTGCTTTCGTTGCTGGTGATTGCGGTTGTGCTCTTTGCCACCGAAAAAGTCTCGATTGAGCTGGTTACGCTTATCATGCTGATCATCCTGGCAGGTTTGCGCATCATCACGCCCGAAGAGGCTTTTGCCGGCTTCGGCAGCGACTTTATCATTATCATCGCCTCTATCTTTATTCTCGGTGCTGCCCTGGAAGAAACCGGGATACTGGACTTTGTGGTGGTCAGCCTGGTGCGGCTGGCACAGAAAAGCCATAACCTGGTGCTGCTTACGGTCATGCTGATCTCGGGCATTGTTTCGGCCTTTATGAACAATACCACCGTTACGGCCATGTTTGTTACGCCGCTGGTCGGGTTATCCAAACGCATCAACACCAATGCGTCCAAGCTGCTCATGCCGCTGGCTTACGCTTCCATACTGGGAGGAACCTGCACACTTATCGGCACTTCTACCAATGTGGCCGTGAGCGGCTACATGAACAAAATCGGGCTGGAACCGGTGGGGCTGTTCGAGATTTCGGGCATCGGCCTGATCATTTTTATTACGGGCATTGTTTACATGATGACGATCGGGCGGCGTTTGCTCCCAAGCCACGAAGACCAGCAGCTGGCCGAAGAATATAAGCTGCATAAATACCTGACCGAGATCCTGGTGATGCCCGACTCGCCGCTGGCCGGGCAGCTTGTGTTTGCCTCCGACCTGACCACGCTCAACTTCCGGATGCTCAACATTATCCGGGGCAACGAAAACTTCCTGCCCGACTTCCGGACCCGCATAGAGGCCGGTGACATCCTGCTGGTAGAAGGTGAAATGAACGACCTGCTGAAGGTAAAGGAAACGAAAGGCATCGAAATTATGGCGGATGTCCTGCTGGAAAAAGACCTGGAAACAGACCTTATCCGGTTGGCAGAAGTGATGATCACCCCGCAGTCTGACCTGATTAACCGGACCGTGAGAGACGTGAACTTTCGCAGCCGGTTCGGCCTGGTCGTACTGGCGGTGTCACGCTACGGCGAAACCTTGCGCAGCACCATTACCAGCATTCCCCTGCGCATGGGCGATGTGCTGCTCGTACAGGGCACCGCCGACCAGCTGACACGGCTCCGCACCAGTCCGAACCTGGCCCTGCTCGACGAATTTGAGGCGCTGTTATTTAAGAAGAAGAAAGGCCTGATCGCGATAGCTTGTTTTGCAGGCGCAGTACTGGCAGGTACTCTTAAGATTGGTTCCGCTCAGATTCTGCCGCTCTCCATCGCTTTTCTGGCCGCAGCCATTCTGTGTATAGTCTTCGGCTGCATTGGTACCGGCAAAGCCTACAAAGCCATTGACTGGCGCCTGCTCATCCTGATCGGGGGTATGACGGCCTTTGGTACGGCCATGGAGAAATCGGGTGCTGCCGACTTTATGGCGCACGGTATTGTGGAAATACTGGGCCCGCTTGGCAGGCATGCCGTGCTGTCGGGTTTCGTGCTGCTTACCGTTATGCTGACCCAACCCATGTCGAATGCGGCAGCGGCACTGGTTATTGTACCGGTGGCCCTGCGGGCTGCTGTGGAAATGCAGGCGGAGCCCCGCACCTTCGCGATTGCCATTATGCTGGCCGCTTCGGTATCGCTGGTAACGCCGTTCGAACCTGCCTGTATCCTGGTGTATACGCCCGGCAAATACCGCTTCATGGACTTTATCAAAATAGGCACGCCGCTTACGTTGCTGCTCCTGGCGGTTATCATTATCCTGGTGCCTATCATCTGGTCGCTGTAACTGTGCTGTTGCCTATGGAGTACAATTACCAAACGATACTACTGCGCGCATGAAGCTTTTTACAGGAATTCCGGGAGTACTTTTGCTGCTCGCACTGGCCTGCTCTCCCAAAAACGAAGAAGTGCAGACAAGCCATATCGAAACGGAAAAAGCAGACTCGGTTGCAGACTCTATCGCCACTACCGTGAAAGATGGTACAGCCACCGCCCGGCCCCACGAAACCCCGGCCCTCCCGCTTCCGCAGCCCGTCCTGCAGCTCCTGGCTTCCAGATACCCCGGCTGGAAAGAACCTGTTTTGCTGGACATCGCAAAAGAAAATGCATCCGGAAAAGCGCAGGGGCCGCTCACGGTACAGGCCGATTTTAACGGCGATACCCTGCAGGACATCGCCCTCCAGATACAACACGGGCAGGACGTGGTTATTATGGCGCTGCTACAGGACTCCGGCAGCTGGCAGTTGCACGAACTCAAAAAAGACATCCTGTTCAACGACCGCGGCACCTACAAAAGTCCCTACCACCTTTACCTGACCCAAACCGGCGAACAACTCTACAACTACGACAGCAATAAAAATTTCACCACGGAGCACGATGCGGTTTCGGTAAGCATCAGCAACAGCACTATTACCTACCTGTATGAGGGCAACAAATTCAAGGCTTATGAAACGGAATAAGCAAGCACGACGACCAGAAAGAGGAGCAGCGGGAGTGGTGGCTGCTGCAGCAAAGTAAAATCTGCGCAAATATGGAAGAAAGGAAGTCCGGCAAGCTGGAAGCGGTGCGCGATGGAAAGGCGCATGCCCCGAAAGACCCAACAAAGTACGTTCAAAAATCTGCTGCAGCAGCCACCACTCCCGCTGCTCCGCTTCACACAGCTTTAAGCTAAAACTGAAACAGGTACACCGCCGCTACAGCCAGTACGGTACCCAGAACGGTTAGTCCGAGAGCAAGTCGCCCCACCCGCCTGGCTTTGATTTTATCGGACTCGGAAGACGTGAAATGGTTTATGTTCAGGTTCAGCATAAAAAAAACGGCAGCCAGCACCAGGCTGATAAACCAGAAGGTACAAAACCTGAAAATAAAGGATAAAGGCAAGGTGCTCTGCAGTTTGTGAACAGAGTTATCGCGCATCAGGAAAAAGAAAGCGATGATCAGCAGCAGGCTGCCATACGTGGTGATGATAGCGCTTGCCGGGAAAAACAATTTTTTCATTATAAGGAAGCGGTTATCAGTAGTTCAGAAACGACTGGGCATCTTTCCGGATGTGCTCACGGGACTGGCCATCTTTTACCCCCATCGATATCTTGCGCACCAACACACCCACTATTGCTTTTTTAAAGCCGAGTTTCATGGCCATGTTAATGCAGAAATCCATCTCATGATCGTCTACAATTCCATCGGCCAGCATCATCTCCACCAGGTCGTATATCTGGTCGAAACGCTCCGTGTCGTTCGAAGGCAGCTTGGGGTCTATCCGGGCAGTATCCTCTAAAAGGGTTTGCACATCTTCAGGTTTCATACCATGTTTGGTACCAATCGAGATGATGTATTTCATCTCCTCGTGGTCCACATGCCCATCAACCTTTGCCAGAGCTCCCAGGTTTTTAATGTGACTTTTTAACTTTTTGCTTTCGTCGCTTTCAAAAAAACCAAACATATGCTAACTGTTTTTTTAGATTTTTATACTTAATTTTAACTAGTTGGATACCGGTGGTATATGCAATGGTAATATGCTTTGGGCTAATAACGTTTATAATACAAACCCTGTAACGTAAATTAGCCGGAATGGGTAGCTATCTTAACATACGATTTAGGTAATATTTAAGATATACCTTTGCGTATGTTTTTTAACAGGATGGAAAATAATGGCAGATATTTAATTCTAAGCGATTTTTTTTGCAAACTTGCGCCTGAATAAACGTGTAGGAAAATGCCTCCGGGTTTCGTGGGGCAGGTAAATAGTTAGATAAAATAGTTCTTCATGAAAAGAATAGGAGTTTTTACCTCTGGCGGTGACGCACCTGGCATGAACGCGTGTATACGTGCTGTTGTACGGGCGGCTGTCTTCAACAACCTGGAGGTTTACGGCATAAAACGGGGCTACAGCGGCATGATCAAAGGCGAAATTTTCAGGATGGAGTCTTCTTCCGTGAGCAACATTGTACAACGGGGAGGCACTATTCTCAAATCGGCCCGGAGCATGGAATTCATGACGAAGGAAGGCCGGCAGAAAGCCTACGAACAGCTGCAGGAATTTGGGATAGAAGCACTCATAGCCATAGGCGGTGAAGGAACCTTTACCGGCGCCAAGGTATTTTTCGAAGAGTTCGGCATTCCAACAGTAGGAGCACCCGGTACCATAGACAACGACCTGTATGGCACCGATTATACTATTGGCTACGACACAGCCGTAAATACCGCCCTCGATGCCATCGACAAAATCCGCGACACGGCAGACAGCCACGATCGTGTGTTTTTTATCGAAGTAATGGGCCGCGACTCCGGTTACATTGCCATCCCCTGCGCAATAGGCGGTGGTGCCGAAACCGTGATGATACCGGGCACGGAAACAACCGTTGACAGCATCATCAAAACAATCCGCTCGGGTTGGGAGCGGTCCAAAACCTCTTCCATCATTATTCTATCGGAAGGAGAAATTGAGGGTGGTGCTACGCAGGTGGCAGCCAGGGTAAAAGAGCAGATACCCAACATGGACGGCCGCGTTACCATCCTGGGGCACGTGCAGCGTGGCGGAGCGCCATCTGCTTTCGATCGTCTGCTTGCCAGCCAGCTGGGGATTGCCTGTGTTGAGGGGCTGCTGGAAGGACGCCACAACGTGATGGCGGGAATCATCAACTCCAAAGTGGAATTTACGCCATTTGAGCAGGCCTCCAAAACAAAAAAACTGCTGAGCCCGATCTATACCGAGATGGTGAAAATGCTGTCGGTGTAGGTGCCGTATGTATGGCAGCAATAGCTTGCTTTTGCCGGAGAACCGACAACAGCAAGCTACTGCTCCTTTTTTAATTCTTCGTCCAGAAACGAAACAATTTCCTGCCACTGCTCCGGGTGGAACCAATGGTATTCCGGGTCTTTGTTAAACCAGGTAAGCTGCCGCTTGGCATACCGCCGGCTGTTCCGCTTGAGCAACCGGACTGCTTCTTCCCAGTCGTACTTTCCCTCCAGGTAATCAAAAATTTCTTTGTAGCCCACTGTTTGCAGCGCATTATGTTGCCGGTACGGGTAAAGCGCTTCCGCTTCGTGCAGCAAGCCCTGCTCCAGCATCAGGTCCATCCGCAAATCGATGCGCTGGTAGAGCTCCTGCCGGTCGCGGTTTAATCCGATTTTGATGACCCGGAACGGACGCTCCTGCCGCAGGTTTTTCCGGAAAGATGAATAAGGCTGCCCCGTAGCCAGGCATACTTCCAGCGCCCGGATTACCCGTTGCGGGTTGGCCCGGTCTACCTGCTCATAGTAAAGCGGGTCGAGTTGCTGCAACTGTTCCAGCAACGGCGCCAGCCCCTCTTTTTCGTGCCGGACAATCAGCTGCTCCCGTACCTGCAGATCGGTTTCGGGCATGGCATCCATCCCGTTGCACACGGCGTTGATGTACAACCCGGAGCCACCGGTGAGGATCACCACATCCTGCCGCCTGAACAGCTGCTCCAATCGTTGCAGCACATCCTGCTCGTAGGCGCCCGCACTGTACTCCTGCGTAATGCTGTGCGAATCCACGAAATGGTGCACCACCCCCTGCTGCTCTTCCGGTGTGGGCTTGGCAGTGCCAATGGTCATTTCCCTGAAAAACTGGCGCGAGTCTGCCGAAATTATCTCGGTGTGGTAGTGTTTTGCCAGCCGCACACAAAAATCTGTTTTACCTACTGCGGTAGGCCCCGCCACCACGACCAGATATTTGTTGCTGTTTACTTTTTCCATAAGTTGTCATAAAAGCACCAGAGCTTCTGCTCTTCCTGCTGCCAGTTCAGTTCCTCCCGCGCAAGGCGGCAATTCTGCTCCAGTTCCTGGTACAAAGCCTTGTCTGCAAGCAGCAGGTTTATCTTTTCCTGCAGTTCCTTCACCTCCAGGCTGCTGACCAGCGCAACGTGGTACTGGTCGTTCAGCTGCTTATACTCCGGGAAACCGACTACCAGTTGCGGCACACAGGCATGGATGTAATCGAAGAATTTGTTTGCCAGCGAATAGTAGTAACTCAGCCCCTTGTTTTCCAGCAGCATAATCCCGATGGTGGCCTTACGGGTAATCTCCAGCAGGTCCTGCGGCAGCACTTTCCCCTTAAACTCGACCTTGTGCGAAATACCTAAGGCCTGTGCCATGTTTAGCAGCTGCCCGAAAATATCGCCGTCGCCGCAAATAACCAGCTTTGCGTCCATTCCCGCCATGGCCTCCAGCAAAGGTTCCAGGCCGCGACCGGCGTTTACGGCACCCTGGTACAGGATGGTACGCGGCTCTTTTACCGGAGTCTTGTAAGGCAGCAGCGGCGGCATGTTCCGGATTACTTCAAACTTCGTCTGATACTTTTCCTGAAACACAGCGGCAATAGTAGCTGTTACCGTATAGGCATGTGTAGTTCTGCGGACGATAAAACCCTCCACTGCCGTCCAGACAGCTTTTACCAGCTTCCGGTCGGCAACTTCCACTACTTCCGGGAAATACTCGTGGGCATCGTAAATAAAGGGTTTCTGCTTTTGCCTGGAAATAAAGTAAACTGGCAGCGCCGTATCCAGGTCGATGGCGCAGTAGGCATCGAACCGTTTCCGGAGCAGGTAAAAGTACAGCCGCAGCATATACTCAAGGTAAAAGAGCTTGCCCTTGTTATAAAAACATTTGAGGCGGTGCTGCCGGTAGGGCTGGTGCTGCAACGGCAGCGAATCGGGTAACACCCTGCCCACCAGCAGCACATCATACCCCCGCAGCGCAAGCGAGCGGCAGATGCGCTGCATGCGCTGATCATGACTAAGATCGGTTGTAACAGTAAAAACGAGTCGTTTCATGGAGTACCTGATCGCAGCAGCTGCTCCGCACGTATATAAACAAAATTAACAGGAATCATAAAAATAGCCTTACAGCTTATTTTTTGCTAATTTATCGTTTTAATTGTAAACTTCGCATAGCAGCTGCCGGAAGTATGGGTCACCAGCTGCCTTACTTAAAGTAATAAGTATCTAACATGCCAAAAATCTCGAAAAGGACCGCATCTGATCAGCAACTGAAACAGGCAGAATCGCTGTTGCAGGTGCTGGTGCAATTAACAGATCCGGACCGGATAATACTTGTAGCACAGCCGGCGGGACAGGTTTTGGCGGCCAGCAAGAATGCTTCGGACCTGCTGCTGCTGCTCGAAGCTACTGAAAAAGAAAAAATGCTGCAGCATATCCTGGGCTTCACGACACCTGAAGCTTTTGAGAACCTGCTCAGGTTGCTCCAGGAAAAACAGGAAATCAGTGGCGAAGTGCCTTCTTCTCACCTGCTAACCGAAGGCTCGCTGGAGTATGTCTGCCGGCTGGTTACCTACCAGGACATGCTCTTTTTATGTACCGAAATAACCGGCATTACAGGTAAGGCACTTAGCCTGGTAACCGAAGATAACTACCACAGTGTTTTCGAAAACTGTACCGAACCGCTTTTCATCCTGGATAAAAAAGGCCGGTTTATTGATGTGAACAAGCGCGCGCTCGCCTTGCTCGACAAAAAGAAAAAAGATGTGGTAGGAAAATCGATCTTCCGCAACTTTGGCCTTAACCTGTTTGAGCGGGTGGCCCTGAAAGGACAGCTACAGAAGGTAATGAGCGGCAATCCGCAGCAGTTTGAATGGTGGCTGCAGGAAAAAGGAAAAGACAACGACCTGCTGCCGGTGGAAATCCTGCTGGAGAAAGGCCTGTTTCACGGGGATGATGTTATCCTGGGCTCTGTCAGAAACCTGTACCAGCTCATCGGGACAGAGCAGGAAATCCGTTTCCGGAACCACCAGCTTGAGTTCGTAAACGACCTGATCACCAACCTCTCCACATCCGACAGCCAGCAGGAGATTCTGGATTGTACCCTGGATAAGCTGCTGGAAAAATGTGATATAGCTGCAGGCTGCATTTACAACTACCACCCCGATTCCCAGAAAGTCACGCTGTCGTACTCCAACGGAAGTGTCGGAAACCCGGTACTGCCTGCCTCTATTTCCCTGCAAAAAAGCATTATCCCTAAACTGCTGCGGGCCGATAACCAGAAAACGGTTACCACCCTTTGCAACATGCTGGAAAAAAAGCTTAAACGCAAGCTGACCATTGTTCCGATTGTGACAGAAAAAAAGCTGATTGCCCTGATCATACTCTGGCCCAAAGGCGAAGCAAAGATGCCCCAGTCATTTCTGGCGCTTCTTAACTTTATTGGCAGTGCTATCGGCAATTACATTGCCCGCCACGATTTAATGCAGCAGCTTACCTACTCCGAAGATAAGTATAAGCTGCTTTTCGAATCGTCTTACGATGCGATCCTGCTCTTCAGGGATGGAGTTGTTGTAGACTGCAATGAAAAAACGACTCAGCTCTTCCGGTGCAAGCGCGAAGAACTGCTCGACCAGAGCCTGATCCATTTTTCGCCGGAGGTACAGCCAAGCGGGGAACTCTCTACCGACAAATTAGAGCAGTCGATGCAAAAAGCGCTGGCGTCAAACGATCCTATTACCTTCGACTGGCAGAACATCCGGAGAGACGGAACCAGTTTTGAGGCGGAGATAAGCCTGAACCGGATTGTGATTGAAGGCAGGTATTATGTGCAGGCCTTTATGCGGGATATCACACAACGGAAACTGGCACAGTCGGCACAGCGGCAGGAAGAAGTTATGCGGGAATCGATGGCGCATTTCCGGAACTTCCTGGAAAAAGTAAACCTGATCTATTACACCCTCGATACCCAGGGGACAATTGTTTACTCCAATGAGTATTTCCTGAAATACCTGGAATATGAGCACGACGAAGTAATTGGCAAAGATTTCTTTGAACTGCTCGTGCCCGAACAGGAACGTGAAAAGCGCAGAAGAGATTACTACAAGACCATCACCTCAAAACAACTAAACGCTTACTACGAGCGGGACGTGCTCACCAAATACGGCCAGGTAAAAACCATGCGCTGGAACTCGATGTTCGATTACGGGCCAAATGGCGAAATGCTGGGCATTACGAGTGTCGGCAAAGATATGACCGATAAGCGGATAGCCATGGAAGCGCTGAAAGACAACAAGATCCGCCTGCAGGACCTCTTCGACAACGCGCATGACCTGATCCAGAACATCTCTGTCGACAACAAATTCATCTTTGTAAACAAAGCCTGGAAAGACCGCCTCGGGTATACCGACGAAGACATCGAGTCGCTCACGCTGAATGAAATTGTGCACCCTTACTACAAGGCCAAGCTCATTTACCAGCTGCGCAATCTGTATAAAGGAGAGCAGGTTAACAAAATAGAAACCGTATTTCTGACCAAAGCCGGAAAACCGGTACACCTGATCGGCAGCATCAACTGCAGCTGGCAGGATGGCAAACCGGTTGCCACCCGCGCTATCCTGCACGACATCACCGACCGGATCAAGGCGGAGCGCCTGCAGAAGGTTTACTATAGCATCGCCAACCTTGCCATCAGCAGCAAAGACCTGAACTCGCTCTACAGTGCCATCCACCGCGAGCTGAGCAAGATTATCGAAACGCGGAACATCTATATTGCCTTGTGCGACAAAGAGTACCAGCACCTGCAGTTTGTGTACCTGGTAGATCAGTTTATCGACAAAGCAAACCGCGAACCCATGCATCGCCCGTTTTCGAACGGCATCTCGGAATACATCATCAGTACCGGCAAGCCGCTCTACGCCCAAAAGCAGGAACTCCTGCAGCTGGCCGAAGAAAACAACATCAGAATCCGGGGCGCTTTGCCCGAGGTAATGCTTTGTTCGCCGCTGGCAATCGGCGACCGTATTATTGGGGTTATTGCCCTGCAGGACTACTACAGTGCTGATGCCTACGTACATGCCGATACCGAAATTCTGCACTTTATTTCGAACCAGGTGGCCCTTGCCATCGAACGGAAACGGAATGAAGAACAGATCAATAACCAGAACGCCAGGCTGAATGCCATTTTTGAAAGTGGCACGCACCACATGTGGTCCGTAAACCGCAAGTTCGAGATCACCTCCTTCAACCGCAACTTTGGTAAGCTGCTCGAAAAGCATGGCTTCAGCCAGATTAAAGCCCATAAGCAACTCAGCCCGGAACTGCTTTCCATTATGCCAAAAGAAGCCTTCAACTTCTGGCGTAAAAAGTACGAGGATGCCTTTACAGGTATTCCCCAGCATTTTGAAGTGCACCTGCAGGACCCCGAAAGCTGGAGCGAAGTTTTTCTAAACCCCATTTACCTGGAAGATGCGTCTTTTGAAGAGATTTCAGGCATTGCGCTCGATATTACAGATAAGAAAAAGTCGCAGCTTGCACTGGCAAACAGCGAAGAAAAGTTCAGACGCATATTCGAGTCTTTCCAGGATGTGTATTACCGCTCTTCGCTCCATGGTATCGTGGAGCTGGTGAGCCCTTCCATAACCAGCTTGCTGGGCTATAAAGAAAACGAAGTACTCGGATTCGAAAGTAAACGTTTTTTTGCAGACCCGGCCGACAGCGAAGTACTGAAGAAGCGGGTACTGGAAGAAAAGACAATCCGGGATTTTGAGGTAGAAATGATTACGAAAGATGGCGCCCAGAAAACAGTGTTACTCGACTCCCGCCTGGTGTACGACAAGCATGGCAACCCGGTCAGCTTCGAGGGGGTTGTCCGGGATGTGTCTGAGCTGAAACGCACGCAGAAAGCGCTGGTAAAGGCCAAAGAGGAAGCTGAGAACCTGCTAAAGGTAAAAACGCAGTTCCTGGCCAACATGAGCCACGAACTCCGCACGCCGATGAACGGTATTATCGGCATGATCGACCTGTTAAGCCAGATCAACACCGACCAGGAGCAGCGCGAATACATCGATACCTTACGCAAATCATCCGATGCCCTCCTCGACATCCTCAACGATATCCTGGACCTGTCCAAGATGCAGGCCGGCAAACTTGTGATCAATCAGTCGGGCATCGACCTTTACGATACAATGGGCAAAATTCACTCGTTGTTCGCGCACCGGGCCCTGCAGAAAGACCTTACGTTTACCTATCATATAGCGGAAGGAACACCACGCTATATACTGACCGACGAAACGCGTTTCCTGCAGATCCTGTCGAACCTGACCTCCAATGCGATCAAATTCACGAATGAAGGAGAAGTAAGTGTGTGGGTAGACAGTGCGCCGCTCAACAAGGAGGAATACATGCTGCATATCAGGGTGCGCGATTCCGGCATCGGTATTTCGCCGGAGGACCAGCAACTGTTATTCACCGATTTTACCCAACTCGACAACTCCTCCACCAAAACCTTTGGCGGTACAGGACTCGGGTTGGCCATATCCAAACAGATAACCCATTTGTTAGGCGGCGATATTGGCGTAGACTCCGAACCGGGCAAAGGAAGTACGTTCTGGTTCCGGATTAAAATCAAACTGGCTGACGTGGCAGAGGTGCAGGCGCAATTAGCAAAAGAGCAGCAAAGTCAGGAGGTGAAAGCTTTTACGGATAATCCGTATATATTACTGGTAGATGACAACCAGATAAACCAGAAGGTAGCCGAAAAGCAGCTGGAAAGGCTGGGATGCAGAATTGATATTGCTTCGAACGGCTTTGAGGCTATAGAGCAGGCAACCACCCATACCTATGACATCATTTTTATGGACATACAGATGCCTGAAATGGATGGTGTTACGGCCATGAAAATTATCCGGGAAAAGCTGAAAGCCAACTGCCCGCCGATTGTTGCCATGACTGCTTATTCCATGAAAGACGATGCCCTTAAGTTTATCAGCGAAGGGATGGACGATTATGTTTCAAAACCGGTGAAGGGTACCGATCTTTATTCCGTTATCAGCAGATGGGTAAACCCCGACAGGCAACAGGTTATAGCCCAGCCGGACCCTGACGGGGAAGCAACACAACCGGAGCCTGAACAAATGATAATTGATGAACAGGTTGTAGAGCAGCTGAAACAGATAGGAGGCAATGATTTTACCCTGCAACTCTACGTGGAATTTGAAGAAGAAGCAGCCGAATTGCTGTCAGAAGCCCAAAAAGAGCTGGAAGCACAACATTACAAAAGTATTTTGAGTACATTGCATCAATTAAAAGGAACAGGTTTTACGTTAGGTATCACTCCTATGGCAGAACTTGCCAAACAACTGGAACATGATATAAAAAACGATCAGTTAGAGACTGTAACCGATAATTTTTATAAACTTGTAAAACAATACGAAACCTATAAAAAATCTTATAAAGAAATAATCTCATAACCAACGTATGGCAGAAAATAAAACTATCCTGATTGCAGAAGATAGTTCTGTGATCTTGAATCTCACAAAAAAAATTCTGGAACTGCAAAATTATAAGATCCTGACAGCCAAAAATGGCGGCGAGGTGATAAAGCAGGTAGAAAACAACAAAATCGATGTTATCCTGATGGACCTGAATATCCCCATCAAAAACGGCATGGATTGTACGCGCGAAATCCGGGCGAACGAAAACAAGGAAATCTCCAGTATTCCGATTATTGCGGTAACCGGTAATGCCAACAATTACACCATGGAGGAATTTAAGGAGGCCGGCATAAACGATTACCTGCCTAAGCCGCTCGACTTCGACATGCTGGTACAAACCGTTAAGAAGTATACAGAAGCCTAAACGGAATGGAGTTAAAGTACACGCGGCCATTTCTGAACAGGCTCGAAGATATTTTTGCGGAATCTGACTTTGTGCTGCGCTACGAAAAGGGGAATTTTAATGCAGGCTATTGCCTTCTCAAGGACATGAAAGTAGCAGTTGTAAACAAATACTTCAGCCTGGAAGGTAAAATTAACTGCCTGTACGATATTCTGCGCACCATTTCGGTAGATGAAAGCCGCCTGAGCGAAAAAACCAGGCAGCTTTATCTGGAAATTCGAAACCAGGAGTAACAACATTGAAAATAACCTTTTTAGGTACGGGCACCTCGCAGGGCGTACCCGTTATCGGGTGTACGTGCGAGGTGTGCCGTTCTGTCGACTACCGCGATAAACGCCTGCGGGTGTCGGTGCACCTGCAGGTCGGCGATAAAAGCATTATCATCGATACCGGTCCCGATTTCAGGCAGCAGGTTTTGCGCGAAAGAATTACCAGGCTCGATGCCCTGCTGTTCACGCATGAACACAAAGACCACACCGCCGGCCTCGACGATATCCGGGCGTACAACTTCATGCAGAAAAAGGACATGCCCCTGTATGCCGAAGAGCGTGTGCTGGAGCACCTGAAGGGGGAGTTTGCCTACATTTTTTCCGGTGCAAATTACCCGGGCATCCCCCGTGTTGCCTTACATCCCATAACGGAAGCTCCTTTCGACCTGGACGGCATCCTGGTGCAGCCTATCCGGGTACAGCACTACCGATTGCCGGTAATGGGCTTCCGGATCGGTGACTTCACCTACATCACCGATGCCAATTACATTGCGGAAAAAGAACTAGACAAGATCCGGGGATCGAAAGTGGTGGTGTTGAATGCCCTGCGCCATGAGCCGCACATTTCCCATTTCAGCCTGCAGGAAGCGGTGGACCTGCTGCAGGACCTGAAGCCCGAGCGGGCTTACCTGACGCACATCAGCCACCTGCTGGGCCAGCACCGCCTGGTAGAGCCACAATTGCCTGCATTTATTCAACTGGCCTACGACGGCCTGCAGCTGGAGGTATAAGTGCATCAGAATTATTACTTCCTGAAACAACTGACAGCAGAGCTGCGCCCCCGGCTGACAGGGCTACAGCTCGTTACCTGCTTCAGCCAGAACCGGGACGAACTGATTATTGGCTTGTCCGGTACTGGAAGCGACGAGGAGTTTTACATCCGGGCCCTGCTCACCTCCCACTTTTCGGCCCTCTCCTTCCCTTCCGATTTCAGGCGGGCACGCGCCAACAGCGTGGACCTGTTCGAGCCGATGCTGGGGCAAACCGTAGAGGACGTGGTGCAGCATGTAAACGAACGCAGTTTTTACCTGCGCCTCTCCAACCAGATGGTCCTGCTCTTTAAACTCTTCGGCAACCGTTCCAACATCATCCTGTACCAGCACCACGAGCCGCTGGCGCTGTTCCACAAAAAGTTCGGCGCCGACCTGGAGCTGGACCCACTGACGATGCACAGACCGCTGCAGCAGAATTTCCAGGCCTTCGAAGCAGCTGGCGGCAACCTGAAAAAGCTCTACCCTACCTTTGGCGACATCCCGGCACTTTACCTGGCACAGCAGCAGTATGACCAACAAACGCTTTCTGGCAAATGGGAGCTGGTGCAAGACGTGCTGGATGTACTGGAGAACCCGCCTGCCTATTACCTGACCAAACTGGAAGGCAAAACCAGGCTGACGTTGCTCCCCGTTGGCGAGGTGCAGCAGACTTTACACGATCCTGTTGAGGCGCTGAACGCTTTTACCCGCAACTACCTCACCGAAACCGGTTTTGAGCAGCAGTACGAGCAAACGCGGCTGCAGCTAACCAAGAAGCTGAAAGGCACGCAGGTGGTACTGGAGCAAACCACCTCTAAAATAGAGGAACTGCGCCACGACCGCTCTTACGCCCAGACAGCCGATGTTATCATGGCCAACCTCAGCAACATTCCGCCCCGCACAAAGGAGATTGAGCTCTACGACTTCTACACCGACCAGCCCCGCACCTATAAGTTGAAGGCAGACGAAAGCCCGCAGAAATATGCCGAACGCCTTTACCGGAAAGCAAAAAACCAGCATGTGGAAGTAAAGCAGCTGGAAGAAAAAGCCGAACGGAAGCTGGAGGAGGTCATTGTACTGGAGGATGCCCTGGCAGCGCTGGCCGAGGTAAAGCGTTACAAGGAATTAAAAGCATTTCTGCGGGATTACGCGCACCTGCTCACTAGCAGGCAACAGGCGCAGCAGGAAGCCCCGTTCCGGGTGTTTGAAACAGAAGGATTTAAAATACTGGTAGGCAAAAGCGCCAGCAACAACGACCTGCTCACCCAACGCCACACCTACAAAGACGACACCTGGCTGCACGCCAAAGATGTTTCGGGCTCGCATGTCGTGATCAAATACCAGGCAGGCAGAACAGTACCGGTCACGGTACTCGAAAAAGCCGCTCAACTGGCCGCCTGGTACTCCAAACGTAAAAACGATTCGCTCTGCCCGGTACTTTACACGCCAAAAAAATACGTGCGCAAGCCCAAAGGCGCTGCTCCCGGTGCAGTAGTGGTTGAGCGGGAAAAGGTCCTGCTGGTAAAGCCTGAAAACCCGTTTGAACGGAAAGTTTAGCCTGATTTTATCCTGCTGCACCAGTCACCACAGCCGCTGCTCCTCTTTTAAAACAGTGGACAGCGTCAAGAGTGGTAGAAGCTTCAGTTACCTTCCTTTCTGTTTTGCAGCCGTTCAATTTGTTGGGAAGTCAGCCCGGTTGTCTCCGAAATCACCCCTACCGAAATTCCTTTTTTCAGCATATTCAGGGCGACTTTCGCTATTCCTTGCTCAATACCTTTTTCAATTCCCTCGATAAGCCCCTCCTCTCTTGCGGTATCCAGTGAGTTCTTCAGGTCGCGGTAGTACTTTAGGCTGTCCTCATAAGAACGTACCTGTTCCGGTGTGAAACGTGCGATCTCGGCTGTTTCAAACAGTTTATTAAATATCCGTTCCCTCAGTTTATCCGGCACTCTGTCCAGTTTGTTGAGGTTACGGATAACATAGAGCCATTTATCAAACCTTGTATCCAGTTCCTCTACCGTCTTGTTGAATTTAGGCATTTCCAGGTAGATGAAGGTGAGTTTGTTGTAGAACACTTTATGAGACTCGGTATCCGTCAGCTTTACATCATAGCGGTACTTCTCCGGTTGCGCTTTGTCTTCATCAAACACAAAATCCAGGATAGCCACTGTGTAAACTGCTTTTAGCTCATAATTCCAGTCAGCTCGTTTGGCCTGCTCCCGTATCGGGAAGGTAGCGTAATAGACGGTCCTGTCTTTGAAGAAGTTCTGCTTGGTCTTCTGCAACTCTACAATAAATTTCTCACCCCGCTCATTCTCACAATAGATATCAAAGATTGCTTTTCTGTCTAACTCCGAAGCACTTAAATTTTCATTTTTCAGGTACGTCAGTTCTACAATCTGCCCTTGTTCTTCCTTAAGCATTTCGTTCAGGAAATCCAGCAGCAGGTCTTTGTTGGGTTCTTCTCCAAACAGGCGCTTAAAGCCATAGTCGGTAAAGGGGTTGATATATTTTTCAGTAAACTCAGCCATAGCACAATCTTATACCCAAAGATAAAATTTTTCATGCAACTACTTTATTGTTTTTGAATTACAGGACGAACTGACCAATCATCGGTTCATACTAGCACAACCATTGTACTTATATGCGAAATGTTATCCTGCTGCACCAGTCACCACAGCCGCTGCTCCTGCGAAGGCTGTATTTTGAGGAGCAGAGGCAATGGTGGCAGCTACAGATAAGGTTTAGGGCTCTATTCTGCTACTCTTCTGCCGGAGAACCCGGTAGCGCAGCCATAGAAGTAGGATTTATACGTAACATCCAAGCCTGCACTTTTAAAAATTTCAGCTGCTTGCTTTGCATTCCGGAACTGGTTGGTGTATTTCCAGAGCATGCGGTATTCCCTCGGATTTCCCAGAAGCAGTTTGCCTAAAATCGGTATCACCTTCCCAAGGTAAAACCCATAAAGCAGTTTCAAGATGAGATTATCCGGTTCAGATACCTCCACAAACGAAAACTGTCCGCCTGGCTTCAGGATTCGTTTCGTTTCGGTTGCCAGCACTTTCAGTTGCTCGCTATCGAATGTTTTTAACCCAAAGGCACAGGTTACAATATCAAAATGCTTTTCCGGAAGCTGGTTTTGCAGGATGTCCTGCTGCAGAATGGTTACCTGCCTGTTAAACTTTTCCTGGTTTTTCTTTTCAGCGTAGCGCAGCATGCCAGCCGAAAAATCGAGGGCCGTTAACCGGGCATTGGGCAGCCTGTGTTTCGTAGCTTCCCAGGTTTCGCCCATGCCGGTCAGTAAATCGATTATTTCAATTTTGTCGCTGGATTTCTGGAAGGGATGCAGGAATTGGGTACGCCAGCGGATGGAGAAGCCAAAGGACGTGATGTAATTCATGCGTTCGTAGGAACTGCTCATCCTGTTGAAGAGCCCTTTTACAAAATCCGGGTTGTAAATATTATCTGTCATGCAGCAGAAAAGGCTGTTAACCGGACAAAGTACGAACGAAAGCGGAGGAGAATTAAAAAAGAAAAGTGTGCGCACGGGGAGATTCGAACTCCCACACCCGAAGGCACCACCCCCTCAAGATGGCGTGTCTACCGATTTCACCACGTGCGCTGGTAAAGGTGGAGGCAAAAGTAGTCAGTCGTTTTTAGATTTGCAACTACTTTGGCTACTCCACCCATAAAAAATCAGCTGCTTTTTTCATCACAGTTTTACCTGCTCCTGCAACGTATTGATCTACACACTATTTAGCTTAAACTCGGGAATGAAAAATTTTACAACTAAGAGTAACTGTTCATCCGGGGCCCTCTTACCTACAGTTTCATCGTTAACTTACGCGCTCCTCGGCTGGGGAAGGGGCCCTATTTAAGCGCGGCCGCGTTTTCGCTTCCGTCGCTGTCTACATGAACCTGCCCTCGCTCCGCTGCGGGCTGCTGAGCAGAGCTCAGCACCGGAACATGTAGAAGGCTCCTCCTGCGAAAACTGGAAAGGTTTTTTCCTTCGAACTTAGATCAATAGTATACTCTGTGTAGCAATATGACTTTCAGCAATTAAAATCTGTTTTATATCGAGTTCACCCTATTTAGCTTTAGCGGCCAGAGTATATCGTATGCCAAGAAAAGTTCTGCGCCCTTGCAAAGGAGCATAGTTATACTCGGTGTCGAAGGTGTAATTCTCCGGGTTGTTCTCGGTAACCCGCTTATCAAATGGGTCGAAAGGCCGCATGAGCGGATCTTGCGGCATAAAGTTGAAAATGTTTTTCACTCCGCCATATAGTTCCAGCCCGTTTGCCAATGCTTTGGTCAGCTGCAGGTTCTGGAGCGTAAACCACGGCGACTTAGCTGGCCTGAAATCATTTTCCTGCACCGGCAGATGCATGGGGCCTTTCACTATGCCGGTATAATCCAGGGTAAGGCCCGCTGCTTTAAAGGCATAGGTTGCTGAAAAGGTACCGGAAAAGTTTGGCGCATGCAGTTGCGGCACTTTTACATTTTCCCCCTCCCCGTCCGGTTGCTCCACCTGGTACACATCCATCAGCGTAACACCCGCATGCAGGCGCAACGGAAACTGAAAGGCCGCTTCGGTGTTCAGCGCCACACCCTTCGAAATGGCATGGCCGCTCAGGTTGTCGTAAATAATCAGGTTGTTGTCCGTCAGGAAATCAGCGACAATTTTGTTGGTGAAGTAGGTGTAGAAAACGCTTCCTTCCAGGTTCAGGTAACCGCCGCTCAGGTTGATGTAGCGCTGGTAGTTCAGGTTGGCATTGTACGACTGCTCGGGCTTCAGCTCGTTCTGTATCACCACCTCGCGCGCTCCGGTAAGGGCGGCATGGTCTTCGGTAAAAAGGTTTACTACCCGGTAGCCTTTGCCCATGCTCAGCCGGAAGGTGTTATCCTGGTCAGGCGACCATTTCAGGTTCAGCCTTGGCGTCAGGATGCTGCCGTGGTCGGAGTTGTAGTCGTAGCGAAGCCCTGTGAGCAGCGTGGTGGTAGCGGAGGCTTTGTATTCATTCTGCACAAAGAGGCCCGGAAGCGATGTATGCACCGGGCTATTAACTGCTGTACCGGCCACCATAGCCGCTGTTGCTGGGGTGTTGTCGTCGTAGTAGGTGTAGCGGTAAGCGGAACCCAGCAACAGGTTGTTTTTTTTGCCCAGTGGTTTGTCCCAGACCAGTTGCCCGAACAGTACGCGCTGCAGCCCCTTATAGCTGGTACTGCCGTAGACGGAGTTCTGGTCGTGGTCGTTGTACGAGAAGCTGAACATGACATTTTCCGGCACCGGCAACTGGTAAGCTCCCATCAGTTCATACCGCCGCGTGTACACCGACTCCCCGTAAATGCTGTCGCCACCCCGGAACGCCGGCGTCCACTGCAACTCCCCGCCGAAGCGGTCTTCGTAATAGTAGCGGGCTGCCAGGCTGGCCATACGGTTTTCTTTGCGCAGGAAACCCCACTTATTAAACACGGATATGCGGTGCTGCAAGGGTATATCGGTAAAGTTATCCGCATTCACATCGCGCCTGTCCCCGAACCGGTAATAGTTGGTACTCAGGATAGTGGAAGCCTTGGCCCAGCGGTGGCTCAGCCCCAAGTCAGCGTTCAGTTCTTTATGCGAGGTATAAAAAGCATCTGCCGATACCACTGGCGCTTTGGCCGTACTTTTCGTGATCACGTTGATAAGCCCGGCTACGGCTTCAGAGCCATACAGTGTGGAGGCAGGCCCCTTCACCACCTCTACCCGCTCAATCATGCTGTTCGGGATACCGCTCAGCCCGTACACCGTCGACAGCGCACTCACAATGGGCATGCCGTCTATCAGCACCATGGTGTAGGCCCCTTCCATGCCATTAATATGAATATCGCCGGTGCCGCACACGTTACAGTTTATCTGGGGCTGCACACCATTCACCACCGAGAGCGCCTCAAAAAGCGCAGGCGTCGGGTTCTTCTGGAAAAACTTAGGCGTGTAAATCTCCACCGGCACCGGCGACTCCAGCAGGAAAGTCTCGCGCATCGTGCCCGTCACCACCACTTCGTTTAGCCGGGCTGTCTCTTGGTGCAACCCTGCCTGCAGCCGGCTCACCTGCCCTTCCGCTACGGTTACTTTTTTCTCGAACTGGGTATAACCCACTGCCGATACGACCAGGGTATAACTTCCTGCCGGTACCTGCTTCAGCTCGAAATAGCCGTTTACATCGGCTGTGGTGCCGAAACCGGCATGGCGTAATCCTACACTGGCAAAGGCGACAGGTTCACCCCCGGCTGTTACAGTACCCCTGATGCTTCCATGTTGTCCGTATACAGCAGTACCTAAAAAAACCATCAACAAGGATAAGTATATTTTCATCATAAATTTTAAAGTTACTTTCAATTAATATACGAAACTATGAAAATTTAATTTTAGATTAACCTAAAAACTTAAAAAATTGTTTTATTTTTTTCTGATTCACCTGATACAGTGCCACTTCCTGATATTTTTCAGATTTTATCCCTGTTTGTTCAAAACTTTAGAACCTAATTGGTAGCCTGAAGTGTTGCAACTAAAAGGCTGCTGCGATATTTCTGAGCGTGATAAGTATCATGAACAATTCCCTTCAGGTTTAGCACTTTCAGGAGCTATTATGTATCTTTAGCATAGGTAGCAGCGGAACACCACTGCGCTTCTTATAGCCATTCAGAAACAGTATATGAGCATAGAGATAAAAGGACTGACAAAAGCATTCGGAAAAAAACACGTTCTCCGCAATCTTAACCTTACTATTGAAAAAGGCCAGTGTTACTGCCTGCTGGGCAAGAATGGCGTAGGCAAAAGCACCTTCCTGAACTCTATCCTGGACCTGATTAAACCCGATGCAGGCACCGTACAACTGATGGGCAAAACGTATGCAACCGACAGCCTGGCCATAAAACAGGACTTGGGCGCTTTGTGCGAAGACAACCCGCTGATTGAGGAGTTTACAGGTTTCGAGTACCTGAACTTTGTAGCCAAGCTCTACCACCTGCCACAGGAGGAAGCCGCCCAGCGCATCAACAGCCTTACCAACTATTTTTTTACCGAACGAGAGTCGCTGCACAAGAACATTGCCGGCTACTCTACCGGCATGAAAAAGAAAGTGGGCATTGCAGCGGCCATCCTGCACAAGCCGTCTGTCCTCCTCCTGGACGAGCCTTTTACCGGCCTTGATCCCATTGCGGCCCAGTTGCTGGTAAAACTTATCCGCAGCTACAGCACACCCAACCGGATCGTGCTTATCTCATCGCACGACCTGAACTATGTGGAGCGGCTGGCGACGCATATCGGTGTACTCAACGACGGGGAGCTGATGTACAACGGATCGGTGCAGGAGTTCACGATGAATGGCGAAAACCTGATCGACCAGGCCTTGTTCCAGTTACTGTTGCCACACCACGTTACGGAAGCCGACATCGACTGGGTGCTTAACTAAGAATACACACGATGGAGTTATTACAATTTGCCATAAAAGCGAAGTTTTCCGGTTTTTTCCGGCAGCAGCGGGCTCAGCGCATCTTCTTCCTGGTGCTGGGACTGATTGCAGCCGGATTCTACAGCTGGATGTTTGCTTTTATGATGGAACAGGCACAGGAAAGCGATATGGCCGTAACTACCACCAAAGTGTTGAGCTACGCTAATCTCCTGCTGCTTGCGTTAACCATTATGCGGGGCTTTTTCCCGGCTTATATTCCCAAAAGCGACCTTATCCCGCGCATTTACCCGGTAAAGGCAGGCACTAAGTTTATGGTGGAAACGGCAACAGAACTCACGTCGCCTTATTATTTTGTGCTGCTCTGTTTTCTAGGGCTGCTGTTTACCTTTTCCGCCGACTACACGCTTGTACACCTGGTGCAAAGCCTGCTGGTCATCCTGACCGCACAAGCCACCCGCAGTTCCATACAACTTTTTATCGAGCGCAGGATCAAGTGGCTTGGCAAGGACTTTTTTACCGCTGCTACCGCAGCAGCAGGCTTCGTGGCCATTCAGGTCCTGTACCCCATGTACGAGCCCGCTGCCACAGCTGCTTACCTGGGCGTACATGCCGGCGCGTTGCTGTTTTTAGTTGCCGCTAATTATTTCCTGGAGCAGGCTGCCTATGAACCAAAGCAGAAAGTGGTACACTACAGCCACAATGCCCGCCGCAGCCTGGGCTGGCGCTTGTTTAACAACCACAAGCTGGCCAAACAGATGAGCATGTTCGCCCTGGTGCTGAAGGTACTCATTCTGGCAGCCGATGCCATTGTGTACTCCAAGAAAGGAATTCACCTGTACGATAAAAATATGGCCCTCTGGTTGTTTATGGGGCCACTGATCCTGTATACCTATGTGTTCAACAACATCTGGGGCTTTTACAGGAACCTGTGGCTGACAACCGAACGCACCAGCGGCCGATTATTAGACTTCCTGAAAAGCAGTTTACTGCCCCTGCGCATCCCCCTGCTGATCGATGCTACGATTGTTGCTATTTATTTGGCTTTCTTTAACCACGGCGAAGCCGTTTTCATTGTGTCGATGTACCTGGTTTCGGTACTGGTGCTCACGCCTATCGGGATCGTTTCTTCTTTTGTAGCGCCCAAAACGGTGCGTGGCGGGGTGATGAGCTTCAGCGCCAAAACATCGTACCTGTACACGTTCCTGTCGATGTTTATAGCAGGGCTGCTGTTTCTGCCCATTCTGCACCCGGTACTCTACCTCCTGTACCCCCTCCTGGTGGGGCTGGTGCTGTTTGCGCTGGTAGCAGTACTGCGGGAGTACACGGCTTATAAATACAAGATTTTTGGAGCCTTGTATAAGGTGGAAGGATAAATAAAAAAAGCCGCCTGCACATGAAGCACAGGCGGCCTTTTTATTTGTGATCCCGCTGGGATTCGAACCCAGGACCCATACATTAAAAGTGTATTGCTCTACCAGCTGAGCTACAGAATCAGGTAAATTGGTGTTGATGAAAAAGCCCCTCCAGCTACACGGAGAGGCTTTTTGTTTTAGTGATCCCGCTGGGATTCGAACCCAGGACCCATACATTAAAAGTGTATTGCTCTACCAGCTGAGCTACGGAATCAGGTAAAATAAAAGCTGTTAAAAAAGCCTCTCCGGTTAAACAGAAAGGCCTTTTTTGTGAAGTGATCCCGCTGGGATTCGAACCCAGGACCCATACATTAAAAGTGTATTGCTCTACCAGCTGAGCTACGGAATCTTTTTAGTAACTTGCATGCTCCGGGCGTCTCCCTGAATTGCGATGCAAAATTAACAGCAATCTGAATAAATGCAAAGTCTTTGGTTCAAATTATCGGCCTTTTTGCTCCTTTTTTTAATTTCGGTTACTGAACCTGCTTATAGTCAGCCAGATAAATCAAGCATAAATAAAGCAGATTCTTTATTCCAGCAACAGGAATACACGGCCGCCTTTGCTATTTATGAGCATATCCTCCGGCAGGAACAGCTTTACTCGCCGCAGATGCTCCTGAAAATGGCTTTTATAAAAGAGGGACTCCGCGACTATACCAGCGCCATGTATTACCTGCACCTGTTTTACACGAAGCAGCCCAGCCGTTCTGTATTAAAGAAGATGGAAGAACTGGCACAGGCACACCGCCTGCAGGGGTACGAGTACAGCGACCTCCACTTTTTCAAGACCCAGTTCAGCAAACATTACATGCGCATCCTGGAGCTGCTGCTGATCAGTGCAGTCGTTTCAGTAACGGTTATGTTTATCAGCTGGCGAAAAGGGCATCGGTTTACCAAAACATTCCAGGTAGGTTTTGTCCTCTACCTCCTGTTCATCATTTATTACGTGAACTTCCTCAGCCTGGGCAATGCCGGCATCATTAAAAACAACCATGTAGCCATCATGTCTGCCCCCTCAGCAGGCGCCAAGTGGCTGGCCACTGTTTCGGAAGGGCATAAAGTAGCGCTCAAAGGGGAACAGGATATCTGGTACGAGATCCGCTGGAAAGGAAAGCCAGCTTTTATCAGGAAGCAGAACATCCTGGAGCTGCCGTGAGGAAGTTTGAGAGTTTAGGAGTTAGAGAGTTTGGGAGTTAGAAAGTTTAGGAGGTAGAGAGGTAGAGAGGTAGAGAGGTAGAGAGGTAGAAAGGTAGAAAGGTAGAAAGGTAGAAATTTTGTAGGGGTTGAAGATTTTCAACCCTGTAACAGAGAGGTAGAAAGGTTGGGGTATGGCTGTAGAGACGCGGTGCCCGCGTCTCCTGCACGACCCACAGACAAACCTTAAATTACCCACCCTAATCCTGTTAATCCACTAATCTGGTTAACCCTGGTTCAGACAAAAAAATTCCTTTCTGCTCCTGCCACCATTGCCTCTGCGACCGCTGATGGTAGTGATTAATGATGGGTGTGATTTTATGTTTGTTTGAATCAGGATTTACGGAATTTCAGGATTTTCAGGACTTGGTTTGTCTGAACAAGATTAATAAGATTTAAGGAATAACAGGATTGGATTTGTCTGTGGATCGAGAAAGGGTTGAAAATCTTCAACCCCTACAAAAATCTCTACCTCTCTACCTCTCTACCTCTCTAACTCCCAAACTCCCAAACTTCCTACCTCTTTTTCAAAGGGGAATCCTTCTCTTTTGCCATCACGTTGTAGACAAGTTTGTCGGCGAGGCTGGGGAACCATTTGTTGATCAGAACGGCCATTTTGCCCTGCATGGTCATCACCAGGTCGCGTTTGCGTTTGATGGTTGCCTGCAGGATTCTGTCTGCCACTTCTTCGGCGCTCATCATTTTTTCTTCTTCGCGCGGGGTTTCGCCTTGCTGTTGTCCGTTGGCAGCCAGGGCTGTGTTGCGGATGTTGGAAGCTGTAAATCCGGGACAGGCCAGCAGCACGTGCACCCCCGAGTGCAGCAGTTCGGTACGGAGCGTTTCCAGGAAACCATGCATGGCAAATTTGGAAGCGGAGTAACCCGTGCGGGCCGGTAAGCCCCTGTAACCGGCAATGGACGAAATACCGATAATCGAGCCTTTGGATTCCTGGATGTAGGGCAACGCAAATTTGGTGGTGTAAACGGTGCCCCAGAAGTTAATGTCCATCACCTTGCGAAGCACATCCAGCTCCACATCCTGGAACAGTGCCCGCATAGAGATGCCGGCATTGTTGATGAGGATGTCCAGGCCGCCGAATTTATCTACTGCAGCTGCCACCATTCGCTCACAGTCTGCTGCTGCACTTACATCGGCTTTGATGGCCAGATTCTCGATGCCGGCAGCGCTCAGTTCCCGGGCCGTTTCCTCCAGCCGCTGCGTATCGCGCCCCGAGAAAGCGACTTTTGCTCCTGCCCTGCCAAAGGCAAAGGCACAGGCTTTGCCAATACCGGATGTACCGCCGGTTATTAAAACTACTTTGTCTTTCATGTTGCTATTGGCAGCAGAGCTTCTTATTCTTGCTGCTGCCATTGCAAAGCTACAACTTCTGTGCAAAAAACTGTTCAGGAATTGTCCCGGTGCCTCTCAAACCCAGGGCGCAAACCTGCTGCCGAAGTTACCACTCCCTCTGTTGAAGAATGCTTTAATCGGTGATTAACAGCTTCCGGGTAGTGCTCCAGTTGTTGATGCTGATCCGGAGGAAATAAACGCCTTTCGCCAGGGTGGCTGTTGAAAGAGATATGCCTTCCTGTGCCGCTGCTGCCGGCAACGCTTTGATTTGTACCTGTTGCCCAAGCGAATTTTGTAGCACCAGTTTCAGGGTACCTCCCCCTTCCACTCCGGTGATGGTAACGATAATATTGCTTCTGCCAGGGTTCGGATAAACAAGAACGTCAGGACTTGTCTCCAGTGCCGGGACTGTGCTTAAGGGACTGCTGTCGCCAAATACCTGGGCGACGCGGTTTCTGCCGGTGCCGTCGTAGGAGGTAAAGGCGCCACCCAGCAAAAACTTCCCATCCTGCTGCATTTTGATGGCATGCACTATTCCATTTGCTCCTGCCCTTGTATCAAAACCGGTGTCGAGGCTGCCGTCCCCATTCAGGCGGGCAAAGCGGTTAACGGAGATCCCACCATATTTTGTAAAATCACCTCCCAACAGAATTTTTCCATTTTCATGAAGCAACACCGTGTGAACAATAGCATTAGCCCCTGCTCCGGGATTAAAATCAGTATCCAGGCTGCCATCACTGTTCAGGCGGGCTATGCGGCTGCGGGCAGTGCCGTTGTAGGTGGTAAAATTTCCACCAATGATAAGTTTCCCATCCGGCTGCACCTTCACCGTCCGGACATCGGAGCTTGCCCCTGTTCCCGGGTTAAAACCGGTGTCGAGGCTTCCGTCGGTATGGAGGCGGGTGATCCTGGAACGGGAGGTTCCATTAAAGGTCGTAAAGGTCCCTCCTGCTAAAATTTTTCCATCGCGCTGCACGGCAAGCGTGTACACGGTGTTACTGGCTCCTGTGCCGGGATCGAAACTGGAATCGAGGCTACCATCACTATTCAGACGGGCGATGCGCGTACGGGCAGTTCCATTGAAAGAAGTGAAGGCGCCGCCAAGCAGCACTTTTCCATCTTCCTGCAATACAATGGTATGCACAATACCGCTTGCTCCTGCACCCGGATCAAAGCTGCTATCCAGGCTGCCATCTGGGTTCAGGCGGGCAATCCGGGACCTGGAAGTTCCGTTAAAGGAGGTAAAAGACCCACCTATAATTATTTTGCCGTCCGGCTGTAAAGCTACAGCACGTATGTCTCCGCTTGCGGCAGTACCGGAAAGAAAACTGTTATCGAGGCCCCCGTTTGCGTATATGCGGGCAATGCGGTTTACCAGGATGCCGTTGTAAGCTGTAAATGCTCCCCCAATCAGTATTTTTCCATCGTTCAGTAAAGACGTGGCATACACAATACCATTCGCACCTGCCCCCGGATCAAAATCTTCGTCGAGGCTCCCGTCGGGTTGCAGCCGTGCAATCCTGTTTTTCACGACTTCGTTATAAACCGTAAAGGTGCCGGCGATAATAACCAGACTGTCGCTTAGTAAAGCAGTTGTGTATACCGCCCCTCCTGCGCCTGCTCCGGGATCAAACGTTGTATCGAGGCTTCCGTCGGCGTTAATACGGGCAATCCTGTTTCGGCCAGTACCATTAAAAGTGACAAACTCGCCGCCCACAATCATTTTACCATCGTTCTGAATTGAAATGATCTGAACCGTTGCACTCGCTCCGGTTCCGGGAACAAAACCGGTGTCGAGGCTGCCGTTTGCCTGCAGGCGGGCAATGCGGGCTCTGGAGGTGCCGTTAAAGGTGGTGAATGAACCGCCGATCACAATCCTGCCGTCAGGCTGCACTTTAGCAGTATATACAGTGCCGCTTGCCCCTGTACCGGGCGTAAAAGAAGTATCAAGGGACCCATCGGCGTTCAGGCGGGCGATGCGGTTAATCCCTGTTCCGTTATAAGAGGTAAAAGCCCCGCCGATGATTACTTTACCGTTTGCCTGAACCGTGGCTGTGTGTATGATACCGTTGGCGCCCGAACCTGGGTCAAAGCTGGCATCCGGGCTGCCGTCGCTGTTCAGGCGGACCATGTAATTTTGTTCTCTATTATTAAAAGTGGTAAAAGAGCCACTGACCAGGATCTTTCCGTTGTCCAGTAAATTTATGGTCTGCACTAGCGCATTGGCACCCGCTCCGGGGTCGAAGCTGGTGTCGAGGGTACCGTCAGGGTGTAAGCAGGCAATCCGGTTTCGGACGGTGCCATTGTAGGAGGTGAAATTTCCAGCGATAAGCACTTTCCCGTCAGGCTGCAGTACTATTGCGCGGACCTCCCCATTCGCACCGGAACCGGGCATAAAGCTTTGGTCGAGGCTGCCATCAGGATGCAGGCGGGCAATCCGGCTGCGGGCAACACTATGATAGGTGGTAAAAGAGCCACCGATCAGCAGTTTGGCATCGTTTTGCACTGCCACCGCCCGTACAGTATTACTCGCACCCGAACCGGTTCCAAAACCTGCGTCCGCCGGGTTAAAAGCAGGGTCGATAGCGCCTGGCTGGGCCTGTGCGGAATAACTATTTGCCAGGAAGGCAAGTAGGGCTGAAAGAAATCCGGAAAACAGGAATGTTGTAAATTTCAGACGATGCATAACCAGCAAAACATAGCTACTTATAAAATTTATCCTATAAGCATTAAGCTGTGCTGTTAGTTCCAGGCGCCATACTTAAATAGTACAATTATTTTTCACAGCAGAAAATGGTGCGGAAAATTAGAGATAAAACGATGATTTCCTGTTGATGCTCGTGGTTAAACATATTAGTTTTCGGCAGTGCAGACCTGTCCCAGGTAAACTGATAACGCCTGAATTAATGATAAGCCATCTCTTTTGTCACCTCACCATTACTCCCCCTACCACTCCTCCCGAATTTTCCGTAATTTTGCATCATCGTGAGAAAGCAGAAGAAAAAACAGAAGTTCGAGCTCATCGAGCAGATTCGGATAGAAGAGATGGTGGCGGAAGGCAAATGCCTGGCACGCCACAACAACATGGTTATTTTTGTGGACGGCGTGGCCCCCGGCGATGTGGTGGATGTGCAGCCGACCAAAAAGAAGAAAAATTTTATGGAGGGGAAGCCTGTGCGCTTCCATGCCTACTCGGAGCTGCGGGTGGAGCCATTCTGCGAGCACTTCGGGTTGTGCGGCGGCTGCAAATGGCAGCACCTGGACTACGACACGCAGCTGTTCTTTAAACAGAAGCAGGTGAAAGACAACCTGGAGCGGATTGGCAAAGTGCAGCTTCCGGAATTTGAACCGATACTCGGCTCTTCCAAAGACCGTTTTTACCGAAACAAACTGGAATTCACCTTCTCCTGGAACGGCTGGCTCACGAACGAACAGATACAGTCGGGGCAGGAATACGAGCGGCGGGCGCTGGGCTTCCATATGCCGGGCCGCTTCGATAAAATACTCGACATCAAAACCTGTTACCTGCAACCCGACCCGTCGAATGCCATCCGGCTGGCGGTGCGTGATTACGCCCGCGGGCTGGACCTGCCCTTTTACGATGCCGTGCGGCAGGAAGGCTACTGGCGCAATGTGGTTATCCGGACTGCCAATACGGGTGAACTAATGGTGATAGTGCTGGTGAAGTACGACGAGCCGGAAGCGCTTTTCGGACTGCTGGATCTCCTGCACGAGCGCTTCCCAGAGATTACCTCGCTGCAGTACGTGATCAACACCAAAATGAACGACACCTTCCACGACCAGGAGGTGATCTGCTACAAAGGACTGCCTTACATTCACGAGGAGATGGAGGGAATCCGGTTCCGGGTGGGGCCAAAGTCGTTCTACCAGACCAACGCGGAGCAGGCCTACGAACTGTATAAAATCACCCGCGAGTTTGCAGGCTTAACGGGCTACGAACTGGTGTACGACCTTTACACAGGCG
Source organism: Botryobacter ruber (assembly GCF_003347595.2). Taxonomy (GTDB): domain Bacteria; phylum Bacteroidota; class Bacteroidia; order Cytophagales; family Hymenobacteraceae; genus Pontibacter; species Pontibacter ruber_A. The sequence continues at coordinate 34,872 of NZ_QCZK02000047.1, forward strand.
CCGGCACCATCGCCAATTTCGTAGCCAAACAAAGCCGCGAGGTGATTGGTATTGAGTATGTTCCCAGCGCTATCGAGGACGCCAGAATAAACTCCGAAATCAACAACATCACCAACACCACCTTCTACGCCGGCGATATGAAGGACATCCTGACGGACAACCTGATCACGCGGCACGGCAAGCCGGATGTAGTCATCACCGATCCGCCGCGTGCCGGCATGCACCCCGATGTAATCGAAAAGCTGCTGCAGGTAGAAGCGGAGCGCATTGTCTACGTAAGCTGCAACCCCGCCACCCAGGCCCGCGACCTGGAACTGCTGTCGGAGAAGTATGACGTGGCGCGGGTAAAACCGGTGGATATGTTCCCGCAAACGCACCATGTGGAGAATGTGGTGCTGTTGAAGTTTAGGAGTTAGAGAGTTTGGGAGTTTGGGAGTTAGAAAGTTTGGGAGGTAGAGAGGTAAAAGGTAGAATTTGTAGGGGTTGAAAATCTTCAACCCTTTTAGGTGGGGTTGGAGAAATAAGAAAGAAAAATTTATTGCTTGGCGGGATTTGTAATCCCGTCTTAACTGAGCTGCCGGATTTGTAATCCGGCTCCAAATAAAAAAGTATGGAAAACGATCCGGAATTAAATGGCAAATACCTGGGCACTATCTCGAAGGATTTTGCGGTAGTAGCCGAGACTTTAAAGGAAGCATCGTACCAGGTGCGTAAGCGGCAGATTTCGAAGTACCCGATCTTTGTCTTCAGCCGCGTGCAGGTACCGGTGGGGGCGCTGCTGATTGCAAAAGAAGACCTGGCGCTGGAGTGGCATGTAAATGCTTCGTACCTGGAAGATTTTATTCAGCACAAGTTAGTGACCGAAGACCACCGTGCAGATTTTGAAGCCGCCTACAAAGATCCAGATGAGTTCTGCTGCCTCTTCGTGGTAGACCAGGACTTCACCAATTTTGTGTTTATTCCTTACCCGGAAGATTGATTGTCTGAATCACGGATTTAGTGGATTACACGGATGGCACGGACTAACCATACCTGAGAAATCTGTGAAATCTGTGTAATCCTCTAAATCCGTGATTCTGACAGACAAAAAAGTCTGCTGCTGCTCCCACCATTCCCTCTGCTGCTCTATCAGGCAGAGCAGCAGCTAAAAAATCCGGTTAATCCGCTTCTTCCCGCAAATCCGTGATTCAGACAGTTTAGAAATGCTTCCAGCCCTGGGCCTGCAGTGGGAAAGCTTGTCCGTGTTTGTTCGCCAGGTTGATGCCTTCGCTTTTGTCGGTGATCTTGCCGATGATGCTGATGTCGGGGTGATTTTTTACCTTGTCGTATTCTGATAGCGGCACCGTGAAGAGCAATTCGTAGTCCTCTCCCCCGTTCAGGATGCAGGTGATCGGGTCGAGGTTAAATTCCATGGCAGCTTCCAACGTTTGCTCGTCGGCTGGAAGGTTATCTTTGTAAATAGTAGCGCCAACGCCTGACTGCGTGCAAATGTGGAATAATTCTGAGGCCAGTCCATCTGAAATATCGATCATGGCGGTAGGGTTTACATCCCGCTCCTTCAGGTCATACACCACATCCATCCGCGCTTCCGGACGCAGCTGTCGCCCTACGATATATTGTTTGCTTTCCAGTTCCGGCTGCATGTCAGGGTTCGCCATAAAAGCCTGCTTTTCGCGCTCCAGTATCTGCAGCCCCATATAGGCTGCTCCCAGGTCGCCGGTTACACAAACCAAATCGTTTACCTGGGCACCGCTGCGCAAAACCGCTTTTCCTTTTGGCACTTCGCCAATCGCTGTTACACTGATCACCAACCCTGCGTGTGACGAGGTTGTATCGCCGCCCACCAGGTCTACTTTATAATTTTCGCAGGCCAACCGGATACCTTCATACAATTCCTCTACTGCTTCCACCGTATACCGGGCGCCTAAGGCAATGTTCACCGTAATTTGGGTTGGTTTGGCAAACATGGCAGCAATGTCCGATACGTTTACGGCTACGGCTTTATATCCCAGGTGCTTCAGGGGGCAGAATGTCAGGTCGAAATGGATGCCCTCCAGCAGCATGTCACTCGACACCACCAGCTGCTTTTCCGATGGTTCCAGCACGGCCGCATCGTCGCCAATGCCTTTGATGGTAGAGTCCTGCTGCAGCTCAATCTTGTCTTTTATCAGCTTGATCAGGCCAAATTCGCCCAGTTCGCTTAAGGGAGTATAGTTGCTCATATTCGTCTTCTGCTGTTTGAGGTGCAAAGGTAAGGAAAAAGAATTTCTGTAGGGACAGGCGCGATTTAATGCCACTGACTAAAGGAGCTGCTGTTACGCCGGCTACTACTTCTGTTCTCCTTTGTGAAGCTAATCTTGTAGGTCCAAAAGAAGAAAAATACTGCTTCAAGTTTCCAACTTGGAGCTTTTTATACAGCAAGTTTTCAACTTGCGAGCACATGCAGGCCGGGAAATCCCGCCACGAAAGCTGAAAGCTTTCTCAATTTATACCACAAGATGAAATCTTGCGGTAGTTTATTTTTTTCAAGATTAGCTTCAAAGGAGGGACTTTGATCACTCCAACTCCACCACAAAAGCACCCTCTGCGCCGACATCATGAAACGGGATACCGGCAGCGGTTAACTGCGGCTTCAGCTTTTGCAGGTACCAGGGACTGTTGGAAGCATCGAGCAGGAGCATTTTGAAGGAGAACCCCTGCAGATCTTCAGGCGTGATGCGGACGTTTTGCGTGAGCAGGACATAATCTACCGCCGTCGGGGCTTTTGGCTGCACCTGCAACGGCTTCGACACGACCAGCACCCGCAGCCCCTGCCATACATACAGGCTGTTGCTGTCCGGGAGTATGGCTTGTGCCACACCTGCAAGCGGCGTTTCAGCTATCAGACTGGCAAACTGCGGTTGCTGTACTCCCCGGTGCCACAGGTCCGGCTGCAGGTTGAATCTGTAATCGGGTGACTGAGTAGTTAAACCGGTGTTGCTGAAAACCGTTGCCTGTTGCCCCTGCAGGAACGAGAAGGCGGTGTTGCCCCGCAGGCTGTAGACGGTAAAGCTTTGCTGGTGCTTCTGCTGCTGTACTTCCAGAAATTGCTGCAAACAAAGCACTGCTCCTGCCACCACAGCCACTGCCAGGTAAAGTAGTTGTTTCAGGGCGAAAAACACGATCAGCAACAGGAGCAGCACATACAACAGCAACGCCTGATGACCGCTGATGTCGATGCCGTTCACCACCGCCTGCGGCAGGCTTCCCACCCACAGGTTGTATTCGTTCATCAGCCAGATGTTTTTTTCATGCACCCAAAATACTCCATCCCCTACATACGGAATCCAGAAAAGGGCAAGCGCGGCCACACCGGAATACAGCGCCCCCGACGCCAGCACCACCACCAGCAGGTTCGCCAGCCAGAAATAAACCGGGAACTGGTGAAAGTAGAACAGCCCCAGCGGCAGTGTTGCCAGTTGCGCCGCCAGCGCCAGCGTAAACAGTTTCCAGGCATAATCCGGGAGCCAATGAGTAAAGGTGAGCAGGTTGTTGAAGCGGGGCTGCAGGTACACGATGCCCAGCACTGCCAGGAACGAGAGCTGAAACCCGACATCCAGGAGGTAATACGGGTTAGCGAACAGCAGTGCAAAGGCAACCGCAGCTACGGTATTGTAAATATTTGCCTGCCGCCGCAGCGTCAGTCCCACCGTCACGAGCGAAAACATCGACACCGCCCGCAGCACCGACGGCGACAGCCCCGTCACGAAGGCGTAGCCCCAGAGTGTGGCTATGATGACAGCTGCAGCAACCCACCCTACCCTGCTCGTGCGCCGGCTCCCGGTAAAGAGCAGCATCAGCAACAGGTAAATCATACCCACATGCAGCCCCGACACCGCCAGCACGTGCATGGTCCCGGTTCCGGCATACACGTCGCGGATGGCATTGTCCAGCTCGTCCTTCACGCCCAGCACGAGGGCAGCTGAAATACCCAGCTCCCGCCGTTCCTGCACATGCGCACGCAGCAGCGCCTCCAGCTTGCGCCTGATCCGGATGCTGTAGTTCAGGAAGGCATTGGAGGGTTCCTTGCCAATAATTTCGTACTGGTGCGGCTGCAGGTAATGCCGGAAATAAATGTTTTTGTTCGAAAGGTACTGCCGGTAATCAAACTGGTGCGGGTTAGCAGGAGGCGGAACGGCTTGTGGCGCTCCTTTGATCAGCAGCTTATCGCCATAGCTTAATTCATACGACCGCTCCGAGTCGTGCGGCACCGCGAGCTGCACTTTTCCGGATATTGGCTGCCATTGTCCCGCAACCTGTACCTGCTGCAGTTCCAGTACCGTTGCCTGGTGCCCGGGCTTCTGCACGACAAAATCTTCTACCACGCCTGTATAGTAGGCAGGTGTTTGTTTAAGGTTGTGGAAGTGGTGCGGGTGGTGAAGCGCTGTGCGTTGCTGTGTTACCCAAAAGCCGGCGGCTGCAAACGTAAACAGCGCCAGCAGGCCAGCAACAGCCGTAGTTCCGTAGGATTTAACTTTTCTTGAAACGGCAAAGGCAGCCAGGGTAGCCAGCACAAAAAAAGCAAGCAGCTCGGTAATGTACCCGAACTCCCTGCCGGTGTACAGATAAACCAGGATGCCTCCGATAAAACTCAGCGTTACCCTTACGAAGGGGAACGGCGCCCACTGCCACATGATCAGCCCCTGTAAATCATTTTATAATGATCGATGTCGCATTCGCTGAAAAGTTCGCCTACGACCTCAAAGCCATGCCGCTTGTAAAAGTTCAGCGCGGGCAACTGGGCATGCAGGTATATACTTCGCTCCGGGTGCGCTGCCTGCACATCCTGCAACACCGCCTGCAGGATATGCCCTCCCACCTGCCGGTTCCGGTACTCCTGCAGCACGGCAAAGCGCTCCAGCTTTACGCCGTTCTCCGTCGTGCGCCAGCAGGCTGCGCCGCAGGGCACGTTCTCGTACGTAGCCAGGTAGTGGACAGAAGTTTCCTCGAATGCATCGTATTCCTCTTCACGCGGCACCTGCTGCTCTACCACAAAAACCTGTTCGCGTATGGCGTAAGCAGCCTGTAAATCCTGCTCACGTTCAAGTCTGAATAATTCGATCATGCTGTTCTTCAGAGAAGATTGGTATTGTATTTATTGTTAGTATGCCTGCGAAAAATATTCTCCCGGATTAAGTCCGGGACCTGCGGCTTTGAAGCTACTCGTATAGGAAAAAAACTGAAACGGGTGCTAGTGCGAGCTTGTAGCTCGTACTTTCATTTCCTAGGCTAAAATGCTGCATTGCTTCTTACATCAGCAGAACGAAACGATATTTAATGCTTTACATCAAGGCGTGTAAGTACGAGCTACAAGCTCGCACTAGCAAAAGCTTTTATCATGAAAGCACTAAGCTTCCTACTGCTGATTCGGATTTGTAATCCGAATCAGCAAAATAATTTGCTCCAGGTTGAAAACTTGAAGCAGTGTTTTTTATGGCACAAAAAAAGCCAGGAACAGCGGCTCTCACCTCCGTTCCTGGCTTCCTGTTTATTTGTTGTTATACTTCCACTTCTTTGCTGCGGCGGTTGGACTGCTTTCGGGCAGCGTCGTCGGCGGTTTTGGTTTCTTCCAGGATGGCGCGACGCTCTTCGTCTGCTTTGGCGTAGGCATTCACGATGTCTTTTACCAGGCGGTGACGCACCACGTCTTCCGGTTTCATTTCCACAAAGCCGATGCCTTTTACATCGCGCAGCACATGAAGCGCTTCCATCAAACCGGAACGCTGGCTGCGTGGCAGGTCAATCTGGCTACGGTCGCCGTTGATCATCACTTTGGCAGTCGGGCCCATACGGGTCAGGAACATCTTGATTTGGGCGGGCGTGGTGTTCTGCGCCTCGTCCAGCAGCACAAAGGCATTGTTGAGCGTGCGGCCACGCATGTAGGCCAGTGGTGCAATCTCAATGATCTTGTTTTCCTGGTAATACTTCAGCTTTTCAACCGGTATCATATCTTCCAAGGCATCGTAAATCGGGCGCAGGTAGGGATCAACCTTATCTTTCATGTCGCCGGGCAGGAAACCCAGGCTTTCGCCTGCCTCTACCACCGGACGCGAGATGATGATCTTTTTCACCTCCTTGTTTTTGAGCGCACGCACCGCCAGCGCTACAGAAATATAAGTTTTACCTGTACCGGCCGGACCCAGTGCAAACACAAGGTCGTTTTTAAAGACCGTGTCCACAAGCCGCTGCTGGTTAGGCGTTTTGGCTTTGATGATACCGCCCTTGCTGCCGTACACGATAACATCGGGCGCTGTCACCATTACTTCGTCATCCAGTAAAGGATCGGAAGAAAGGTATCTGTTTACGCTATTCTCCGTAATCTTACCAAACTTATGGTAATGGTCGATCAGGGACGTGAGTATATCATGTATTTTAGCAATGTCCGGCGACTTCCCCTGTATCTTGATTTCATTCCCCCTGGAAATGATTTTACTGCTCGGGAAGGCGGCAGCCACCTGCTTTATATTCTGATTTTCTGTCCCCAGAAAATCAATAAGGGAGATATTCTCCAGTGTTATGATTTTCTCTACCAAATGCTTTTCCTTAAATTTTGGTTTAAAGGTATTATTTTCTTTAACTTAACAAAACCTGTAACGAAATAATTGCAAAATCTACTCAAATTCTACTTCGTGTTATGGCTGTAATTACGTTCACCTCTGATTTTGGATATACAGACCATTATGTAGCGGCTGTCAAAGCCAAAATCATCACCCACGCGCCGCAAACTACCATTGTGGATGTCACCCATGCCGTGGAACCCTTTAACATTCCGCAGGCAGAATATGTGCTGGGCTCGGTCTTTTCGGAGTTTCCGGCAGGTACGGTACACCTGGTGGCTGTCGACACCCACGGCAGCCGGAAAGGCCGGTTCCATGCGGCGCTCTACAAAGGGCATTATTTCCTGCTGGCCGACAACGGCCTGCTGTCGCTGCTGACCGACGGACGACCTGACAAGGTGGTAGAACTGTCAACGGACGGGCAGCTGTACCCTTTCCCGGCCAAGGAACTGCTGGCGCCTGCGGCTGCCTTCCTGGCGAAGGGCGGCGACATGGATGTGCTGGGCGAACCCACGCTGAATTTCCGGAAGCTGCTCAACCGCCAGCTGCGCCTGCTCGATCATTCCATTACAGGCCATGTGATTCATGTAGACCGCTACGGCAACCTGATCACCGATATTACCCGCGACTGCATCGATACCATCGCCCACGGCCGCACCTACACCATCCACTTCGGCCGCGAAACGGTTGGCAGGATCAACCCCACCTACAACCAGGTAGACGAAGGCGACTGCTGCTGCATTTACAACAGCCAGAACCAGCTTTGCATCGGCATCAACAAAGGACACGCCGCCGAACTCCTGGGCCTCGGCTTCGACTCCCAGATAGATGTGCGCTTTTACCCGGGAAGCTGAGGAAGTTTGGGAGTTTAAGAGTTAGAGAGTTATAGAGTTGAGGAGTTTGGGAGCTGGAAAATGCTTTCTGCTCCTGCCTCCATTGCCTCTGCTGCTTTTGTCTGAACCGTTGATTTACAGTGATTTTTCTGATTTACCTGTTTTTGATCGTGCACGATTAATTGTCTGAATCAGGATTTACAGAATTTTTGAATTTTCAGGATTTTTTGTCTGAACACGATTAAGAAGATTTAAGAAAAAACAGGATTCTATATGATGCGCTTCCGGTGGAATTATCCGAATGAGCGAAGATTTGGAAGTTAGAGAGTTTAGGAGTTTGGAAGTTTAAGAGTTTAGGAGGTAGAAAGGCAGGGATTTTGTAGGGGTTGAAGATTTTCAACCCTGTAACAGGGAGGTTGAGAGGTTTGGGGCATGACTGTAGAGACGCGGTGCCCGCGTCTCCTGCACGAACCGCAAACAAACCAAATCAATCCTGTTATTCCTTAAATCTTCTTAATCGTGCTCAGACAAATAATCACATAAATCATAAAAATCACCGTAAATCAAAGGTTCAGACAAACACAGCAGCAGAGGCAATGGTGGCAGGAGCAGAATAGATTTTACCATATCAACTCATAACTTTTAACTCTTAACTCTTAACTCTTAACTAAATCACCTATGCTTGTTCGGATTGTACGCATGACGTTTCGGGAGGAAAAGACGCAGGATTTCCTGGTGATTTTCCGCAATACCAGGGCCCGGATTCTGGCTTTTGAGGGATGTAAGCATGTAGAACTGCTGCAGGACCTGCACCACCCGAACGTGTACAGCACCTACAGCCTCTGGGATTCGGAAGAGCACCTGGATGCCTACCGCCACTCTCCTTTTTTCGGGGAAGTCTGGAAAGCGACCAAAGCGCTGTTTGCGGAGAAGGCGCAGGCCTGGTCGTATGTGCAGGTAGCAGGCAGCCACCAGGCAGACGATCCAGCTCATCAAAATGCTCCTGTTTAGAACAAAGCTGCGGGTTTTGCTGTACCTTGCACTGTAAACGTTGCCGCACCAGGTAATTTCCGGCAATTAAACACGAACCGAATATGCCAAACTACTTCGAACTTTATAACTTGCCCGAAAGCTTTCTGCCCGACGAGAAAGCTGTTAAAAACAAATACTACCAGCTCAGCCGCGAGTACCACCCCGACTTTTTCGCCAACGAGCCGGAGGAGAAGCAACAGGAGATTCTGCAGCTTTCCACCCAGAATACCAACGCCTACCGCACCCTCAGCGACCCGGACCTGCGCATGCAGTACATCCTGAAGGAGCACGGCCTGCTGGACGAAGGCGGCAAAAACGACCTGCCTCCCGACTTCCTGATGGAGATGATGGAGCTGAACGAGGAGCTGATGGAGCTGGAATTCGATTTCGACGCTCAGAAATTCCACGAAATCGGCGAAAAAAGCAGCGGTGTTTTGGCTTCGATCGAAAATGATATCCTGCCCACGCTGCAGCGATACCCTGAGCTTCATGGGGTTACGAAAGAGGCGGCCCTGGAGGAGGTAAAAACTTACTACCTCAAGAAAAAATACTTGTTGCGAATAAACGAAACATTATCTAAGTTTGCGGGACGTTCCTGAAAGGGGAACAAGCCTTGGTGGCGGAATTGGTAGACGCGCTGGTCTCAAACACCTGTGAGGTTACACTCGTGCCGGTTCGACTCCGGCCCAAGGTACGGTTAAATAGAAGCCCTTGTAAGTTCAATCCTTACAAGGGTTTTTTGTTTTGGGGAACGGTACAATAAATAATAATTTAGATTCAGTTCAACGGTTTGCAGCTACCCAAAAGTTGGCGATTTCGAAGCACTTCATTGTCAACCAAATATAAACGATAGAAGCACAAAACTTTGTTTAACCACTAAACCGCCACTTTTGTGTAGCTTCAGTTATGGGCTGCGCTATTATTCATGAAATCATTATTTTACTGATTAGTTAAGAGGGGGCAAGCTTTTATCACACCTTTGAGCATTTGAATGTGCTAATACTTTTCCAACAGAAGTTAACTGTATATTGGTACCAATAGTATCCCACCATTCTCTAAGTACTTTCAAGTTTTGTCTCTTATCCCATTCTTGCATAAACACCTTAATGTTTTCTTGTTTTACAGTTTCGTCCTGCTTATAGAGATCGTAAATTGCTTTCAATGCATTTTTTTGTTCATCTGTAAGTTGTACTGGAACATTAATCAAATTCCCATTCATTGGAAATTTACGGTACAAAGAGAGAGAATCTATTTGATTTTTATTGGAAAGATTTAACCGTAAAAATTTATTATTTAAAGCATGTTCTACTAATATGTTTTGTGGCAATTGATTAGATAAAAGTAATTCAATAGCTTTTTGGAAGCTTTCCGACTCTTTTTCAATACCAATCTCAATATAACCAGGAAGCATTTCCGGATAATACTGTTGGATTGTTTTTAATCCACCAAAAGAATTAATTCGCACAGCATCTAATATGTCCAAATGGTCAAGCCACTCTTTACCTGTCGGAAGCTTGTCATATAATAATTCACCGAACAAATCATTCAAAACATTTAATCCTTCATGAATATCTCCGCTTAAAGGAAGAAAATATGACACCGAATGAAAAACAGTCAATCCAAGTAAAGCATCATCAGAAATTTTATCTACTATCTCAACTGCACGACTAATTCCTGCTCTAATAATTCGATTTTCACCTCTTTGAAATCTGTGAATTAGCAATTCAGATAAAAGGTCATAATCAGCAGGTCGTTCGGTGGAAGCTGCTGTCTTTTGGGCTTCAACTAACAATAATTGAAAGCTTGGATCTGCGAATGCGTCTAAAGCTCCATCAACAGCTTCCATTTTAGGCATCAGCTGATTTTCAAACTCTGCTATTCTCGAATTGGCAATTGCCAAAGCTTCTTGAGTATAATCTTTTCTAACTTGCAAGTTCATTTCATGATAAATTTCACGTGCCCGTTTTTCGTCAATGCCAATATTGACAATCATTTTGTCAGCTTGCAATTGCTGTGAATTATCTCCAGCTTTTTGATTTTGGTTATTACCCATTATAATCTCTACCAACTTGAAATTGCGAAGCATTGTTTTTTGCTTTTTGTTTTTGATTAACCTGATTCGTCTTTTTTATACCGATACGATATCCTACTGCTCCCCCTGATAAAAGACCAACAATTAATGTTATTATTGCTGTACCTAATCCCTCAAAAAACCATTCCATTATTTATAGTGTTTTAGTGTTTCAATTTATTCGTGTGTGTCGTTATAGCCTTACCCACAACTGTGGGACAGCATTAATAGACTTTTCAAACATACAGTTATCTGCACTATGTGCGTGAGTTTTCTAGATGCTCTTTTACTGTTTTAATCCTTTTCTTTTATTTCTACTGGAAATATACCTATAAATTCGATAAAAGTATAGCTCATGCTTTATAAACCTTTTTTATAATAAATCTTCTAATAGGATATATTTTAATTAAAATAAAAAAAAAACGGTATTACCCGGTTCTTTTGTTTAATCTACTTCAGTCTTAAATATCGCGGAATACTCTTCACAACTCGGACAGAAAAGGAAATAGTCTATTGAAGGCAACCTTCCGCTTTTTGACCAATGTGGCTGCTCTTCTTACATCAGCTCTAAATACTCATCCCCCACCCCCATTTGCCCCATAAAACCAGAAGCAGTATCTTTGCCCTGTGAAATACCTAACCCTCCTACTGGCGCTGCTCGTGATAACCTTGTCGGTAATGCCCTGCTGTGTTGCGGAGGAGTGCAGCGAGGAGGAGGTGACGACAGAGCATGCCGACAACCACGACAGCGACGCCGACCTTTGCTCCCCCTTTTACAGCTGCGCCGCCTGCATCGGCTTTACGGTGAGCAGTTTTTCCATAGCTATAGCAGCGCCACCTGCCGATGTTAGTATTTACTTTGTCAGGTACCGGCAGCGCTTGTTTTCCCAATTCCACCAGGTTATCTGGCAGCCTCCCAAAATCTGCTAATGCTCCAGTTGTGGCCTGTGTGCCACCTTGTTTGCGACACCCCGCGGTGCCGCACCAGTTTGATTTTTAGCATTAGTAAACCCGAAATGAAAAAGTATATCAGTTTGCTGCTCCTGCTGATGAGCAGCACCATGGCCTATAGCCAGAACATTCTCAAAGCCATCATCCGGGATGGCGAAACAAACCAGCCATTAATCGGAGCCACGGCCTCCGTAAAAGGAACTTCCATTGGAGCCAGCACCGATGCCAGCGGAACCGTCGAGCTACGCAACATCCCCGACGGCAGGCAGATCATCCGGTTCAGTTATGTCGGTTACCAGGACAGGCTCGATACCCTCACCTTCCCGCTTGCCCAAACAACGCCACTGGTGGTGCAACTGGAGCCCGGAGGCGAGGAACTCGAAGAAGTCGTTATCTCGACCACCCGCAGCAGCCGCACCATCCAGGACATCCCGACTCGCATCGAGGCCATTACGCTGGAAGAACTTGGTGAAAAGGGGAACATGAAGCCCGGCGACATCCGGATGCTGCTGAGCGAAAGCACCGGCATCCAGACGCAGCAGACTTCGGCTACCAGCGCCAGCGCCACCATCCGCATCCAGGGGCTGGACGGGCGCTACACCCAAATCCTGGAAAATGGTTTTCCGCTCTACTCCGGCTTTGCCAGCGGCCTCAGCATCATGCAGATTCCCCCGCTAAACCTGTACCAGGTGGAAGTGATAAAAGGAAGTTCGTCTACCCTGTACGGTGGCGGTGCGATAGCAGGGCTTGTCAACCTGATTACCAAAAAACCGACCGAAGCGGGAGAGCTTAGCTTTATGGCGAACGTAACCAGCGCCGGCGGCCTCGACCTGAGCAGCTTCTACGGCAAGCGCTTCGGCAAATTCGGCGTCACGGCCTTTGCCTCCCGCAACAGCAACCGCGCCTACGACCCTGCCGACCTCGGGCTTTCGGCTATTCCGGAATTCCAGCGCTACACCCTGAACCCGAAGCTCTACTACTACCCCAGCGAGCGCACGCAGCTTTACCTGGGCTTCAATGCCACACAAGAAGACCGCTTGGGCGGCGACCTCCGCTACCTGGACGGCGGGCAGGGCGATTTCTATTTTGAGCAGAACAACACCAGCCGCCTCTCCACGCAGTTCAACCTGGAGCACAAGCTATCGGACCAGTCCCTGCTTTCCGTGAAAAACAGCGTCAGTTTTTTTAACCGCGACATTGCCGTACGGGCCTATGACTTCTCCGGGAAACAGGTGTCCAGCTTCAGCGAAGTTGCCTATAACCACAACAGCGACAATTCGGATTGGGTAATAGGCGCCAACCTCTGGACCGACAAGTTTACAGAACAGAACGCAGATGCGGTGGGCGCCCGCAACTACGACAACACCATTGTGGGCGCCTTCGCCCAGAACACGTTTACGCCGGCAAACTGGTTTGTGCTGGAGTCAGGCCTGCGGACGGATTACGTGATGCCTGCCCCTGCTAAAAAGGTGGAGGGGCTGTTTGTGCTGCCACGCATTTCGGCCCTGTTCCGGATCAGCGAGCGCCTGAGTTCGCGCATTGGCGGCGGCATGGGCTATAAAACACCCACCATCTTTACCCAGGAAGCAGAAAACCTCACCTTCCGGAACATCCTGCCGCTCAACGCCAGCCTCGTGGAAGCTGAAACCTCCATCGGCGGCAATGCGGACTTCAACTACAACACCCTCATCGGGGAGCATGTGACCTTCAGCATCAACCACATGTTCTACTACACCTACCTGGACAACCCGCTCATCCTCACCTTCCGCCCCGACAACTTCTATGAGTTCCGGAACGCCAGCGGCTACGTAGATACCAAAGGCGTGGAAACCAACATGAAATTCGGCTATGAATGGGTAAAACTGTTCCTCGGCTACACCCACACCGATGCCCGGCAGCACTACAACGGCACCGTCACCCCGATGCCGCTAACACCCAAACACCGCGTGAACACCGTGCTGATGCTCGAAAAAGAGGATAACTTCCGCATTGGCCTGGAAGCTTACTACTTCTCGCAGCAGCGGCTTACGAACGGCGGCACCGGGCAGGACTACTGGATCAACGGCATCATGATTGAGAAGATGTTCGAACGCTTTTCCCTGTTCCTCAACTTCGAAAACATTTTCGACACGCGGCAGAGCCGGTTCGGCAGCATTTATACCGGCAGCATCAACAGGCCCGAGTTCAACGAAATCTATGCTCCTGTAGATGGAAGGGTCATCAACGGCGGCATTAAGCTGAATCTGCTATAGCAGGTTGAAGGATGATAACCTAAACCCGGCGGGTTTGTACCGGCAAAAAAAAAGAGGCTGCCCAACCGGACAGCCTCTTTTTACAAACAACTTAACTTAAACTTTCCTGCTGCCTATTTTTTAGCCAGCGTATCGGAATTATTTTTCAGGTCTTTCCAGTCTACTTTTTTAGATGGATCGATCCCGTTGATGTACTTTTCGATGTTGGTGTAACCGTCACCGTTGAGGTCGCCATTGGCATCGGAGGCATCGTTCGGGTTCAGGCCGTGCTTTTTCTCCCAATCGTCCGGCATGCCGTCGTTGTCGGAATCTTTATAAGGCTTGCCTTTGTACTTCGGATAGCCGCCCACCTGGCTGATGTCGGTGATGATACCGATTTTGTAAGAGTCCACGGGCAGACGACGGTGCTTGAAATTGTTCTCAGGCAATTTTACGTTCTTTTTTGGATCGATCTCGCCGGTACGCACCTGCTTCACGACACGCTCATCCACCTCATCGCGTTTTGGCAGCGTGGCGCCTGCATTCGCCAGCACATACTCATACGCCTGCATGGTAGGCATAATGGTAATCGGAGCCATCGGGAATGGTTTGTTCACCCGGATATCATCGGTATATTTTCCGGCATTTGGCAGGTCCTGGTCGTTCATGTCTTCCACCTGCACACCACCGTCCCAGTTATTTTTGGTTACGCGTTCGTTTCCTGCCATGATGTTGCCATGCACGTAGGCGCGGCCAAAAACTTTGTAGCCAAGGTTGCTGCGGCCCGACTCCGGGTTCAGTATTCTGTGACCGATCGGCTTGTCGGTAGGTGTGGCTGGTCCCGGCTTAAAGTAGTTGTTGATCATGTTATACGTGGCCGTGTAGTCGCCGCCGTCAACGGAACGGTGCACCCAGTTAAATACCACGTTGTTGGCGAAGTTAAAGATACCGTTCCAGCCGATAGAAGGGTTACGGCCGGCGTTGTTGGCCCACATGTTGCGCATGAAGGTACAGTTCTCACCGCCCAACGTGCTGCCGAAGGCGTGGTTCCAGGTATCGAGCGCTTCCGAGAATATACTGTTCTGGATGGTGATGTTCACCGTAGGAAGTTTCTTTTCTTTGCTGCCATCTTCCGGGTCGTACATGTGGCGGTACATGGACATGTTTTCATCCAGTCCCCAGCTGGCCGACACGTGGTCGATCATAATATTACCCACCGGGTTGCCACCGATCGCGTCGTCTCTTCGGCCCACATACGTTTCGCCACGGCGGAAGCGCATGTGACGGATCACCACGTCGTGCGTATTGATCCAGAACGATTCACCAGCCACACAAACACCGTCGCCAGGCGCAGTCTGTCCGGCAATGGTAATGTAAGGCGCACGCACGATCAGCGGGCTTTTCAGTTTGATGATACCGGCCACGTTAAACACCACGATACGGGCACCGCCTTTTTCGCAGGCTTCGCGCAAAGTACCCGGACCGCTGTCTTCGAGGCTGGTTACCACGTAAACTTTACCGCCACGACCGCCATACGAATACATACCGCCGCCTTCAGCACCCGGGAACGCCGGAATCTCCGCCTGCGGAAGATCCGATGGACGGCCCGCCCACGGGATATAAGGTTTTCCTTCTCTTGCTTCTTTTTTAATGATCGGCAACGCCTTCTCCCAGGCTTCATCAGAACGTTTCCGGGCATCTTCCATCAGCTCGTTTGTAGCTTTTTTAACGTCTTCCGGAATTTCAGGGTATTGGGCAAAAGCGGAATTGGAAAAGCCAAGCATCGATGCCAAAGCAAGGGCTGGAATAATGATTTTTTTCATACGGATATGGTTAATTTCGAATTAATGTTCGTCTGGTGGGGCGGATGTGGTGCCCATTTCAAACACGTTGATAGCTACAAGTTACATAAACTATAGCGGCAGCGAAAGCAGAACAAGGCCAACGGGGATATAACATGGCTGAACCGGGAGTTCCGCTACCTGAAGCAAATTGGGCTACTGAACCAGACTAAGCTTTAAAAGGATTTTCTACTTGCGTACGTAGTCGAACATTAAATTTAGTTTTGTCATCTCGACCGCAGGGAGAGATCTGGAGGTGCAGGAAGTTCGAATATTTCAGATCTCTCCCTGCGGTCGAGATGACATGTTACTCAAACTACTTTTTTAACGTTACTACTTATCCAGCCAGGCTTTAAACGCTGGGGTACGCTCACTGCTGATCACAACTTCAGCGTCAATAGGCGGGTCCAGTTCCAGCCGGAGGCGGCCTTTAAAGTGCGGATGTATTTCCATGGCCGCATCGATGTGCACGATCAGCTGCCGGTTCACGCGGAAAAACAGGTCCGGGTCGAGCAGGTTCATCAGGTCGTCGAGCGTATAGTCTACCGGGTACTTCTGGCCGTCGCGGGTAACGAGCAGGTTGAGTTTCTGGTCAACAAAAAAGTAGGCAATTTCATCAATCTTCACCGCCCGGATGCGTGCGCCTGATTTCACGAGGAAGCGCGATTTGTAGCTAGTGGAGCCGGCTGTCATTAGCTTTGCCAGCTCTTCGAGGCGTAGCGGCGGCGTGGCGGGCTGCAGGTTTTCCTGCAGCGATTTCAGTTTGTTCAGGCTGTTGGCCAGCTTTTCGTACTGCACCGGTTTCAGGAGGTAATCGATGCTGTTTACCTGGAACGCTTTGATGGCGTACTGGTCGTAGGCGGTCGTAAAGATAACAGGAGCCTTCACCTCCACCTGTTTAAAAATCTCAAAACAGAGCCCATCTTCCAGGTGGATGTCTACAAAAAGCAGTTCAGGTGCGGTGTTGTTTTGCAGCCATTCAACGGCACCCTCCACAGAACCGAGTCTGGCCTCTACCTGCAGCTCCGGGTCGTAGGTGTGCAGCATTTTAGTCAGCTTTTCAGCCGCCAGCGCCTCGTCTTCTATAATGACAACTTTCATCTGTTTCCGGTTAATTGATGTTACGCAAGCTGATTTAACTGTCCATCAGCTGAAAACACTGCTTTAAGCTTTAATTCTTCAGGAGCAGTGGCAATGGTCGCAGCTGCAGTAATGTTTTTTGCATAGTCATTGCTAACATAGCTGTTTCAAAAGTCCCCCTTTGAAGGCAGGGCCGTTTCATTCTCCGAGACTATCCCCTTGAGGCTAATCTTGTAGGGAAAAAGAAAAGGTACTGGAGCAAAGTTTAATTTGCTAGTGCGAGCTTGTAGCTCGTACTTACTTACCACGATAAAAAGCATGATGTTTAGTAAATATGCAGCATTTTAACCTGGGAAATGAAAGTACGAGCTACAAGCTCGCACCAGCGCACCCGTTTCCCTACAAGATTAGCCTCAAGGGGATAGTCTCGGAGAATGAAACGAACCTGCCTTCAAAGGGGGACTTTATTCTACCTTAGTCTGCTATCTAACAGCAGCTGTTAATTTAAAAATATAAAAACAGCTAAAGCTTTTCACTGCTAACGCTGTTCCATTCCAGCAATGGGAGCTTCACTGTAAAATACTGCTCATCCTGCTCCACCACAACCGGGTGGGGCGAAAAATACGCAAACCGTTTCCGGATATTGTCGAGTCCCACCTTCGGCAAATTGGAGGCTTCCTTGTGCTTGGGCTGAAACGTATTCCGGACCACCAGCCAGTGCTCCGCCTCCAGGTAAATTTCGATCGCCAGCGGGCTGGCTTCGGTGGCTTTGTTGTGTTTGATGGCATTCTCGACCAGCATCTGCACCGACAGCGGCGGCAGGTAAAAAGGCTTCAGCCCGGACGGTACATCCACCGAAACCTGCAACTGCCGGTTCAGCCGCCGCTGGAACAGGAAAGTGTAAGCCTGGATGAACTCCAGCTCCGTTTCCAGCTCCACCAGTTCTTCGTCGCGGTGCTGCAGCACGTAGCGGTACACATCGGCAAACCGGTCCAGGAACTGCTGCGCTTCCCGGGTGTCAATCTCGATCAGCGACGAGAGCACGTTGAGGTTGTTGAACAGGAAGTGCGGGTCGATGTGGGTTTTAAGCGATTCGAAACGCGTGCGCAGGTTCTCTTCCCGCAGCTTTTCAGACTGGATAAAAGCTTCCTTCCAGCGGGCCATAAAGTAAAACCCGAAAATAAGCGAGAAAACCGGGATGATAAACAGCAGCCCGTACAGGTTGAGCACCAGCACCTGCTCCGGGCTTGGCGGCAACCCGACCAGCATTGTTTTCAGCACATAATAAGAGGCGTTGATGCAGACAAGGGAATAGAGGCCGCTGCTAAGCAACTGGATCAGGAAACGCCGGAGCGGGTGACCGGTCCAGGGAGCGTGCTGGTTTAGTTGCAGGTGAATAAAACGGTTGCCCAGCCACAGCAGCGCCAGCACCACCACAATCCAGAGCAGGGCCGCCATGTACTCCTGGTCGCCGGGCAGCATGGCCAGCACCACCAGCAGTCCCAGCGACAGCAGTGCCAGGGCAGTTATCCATAGCTGGAGTCCTCCTTTCCCTATACCGGTTAACCTCATGTTTACAAGATAGAATGATGGGCTAATCTAACGAAACCTGGAGCACCTTGTTCCATGGTATATACTTATACTGCCGCTGCTGCGGCCACACCAGGATACCCCAGTTGGTTTCGTTTACATCGCTACGGCCTTTCAGCACCAGTTTCTGCCCGTCTTTCAGCACCACGGCCGTAGCACTGCCGTTGATAGGGGAAATACTGCTGATGTACCGGAAAGGTACCTGGCGCAGCGCGCCTGCATTGTCCCAGCCGTCCAGCGTTTCGGTATCCAGCTTCTCATCCAGGTCATAAATGAGCGAACCTGTCCAGGCTTGTTTTTCGGTGGTCAGCACTCGCCCATGCAGGGGTGCCGGTTTTTGAAAATGCCCGTAGCTGAAGCCTGCATCCGATGGATACGCCGTGAAACTTGCTCCTTTAAAGTTTATCCAGCGAATGGTTACCTGTCCCCAGGTAGGGTGCCTGACCACAATCCCCTGGTTCTGGTTATTCACGTTGCTGTTGTCCTGCAGGTAGTATTCCGTTCCGGAACGGAGCGTTACCAGCGCACCTTTTTCTTTGGGACGGATAGCGGCGATATCAATAAACCGGAGGCGCTGGTATTCGCCGTCCTTGTTTTTCCCGTCTACATAGTTGGAAGTCAGGTATTCGTCCATATCCCACTGCACCTGTCCGGTGTACGTAAAGCCGTTGCGGGTGGTGATGGTGCCGTAAAGCGGTTCGGCCTTCAGGTAAGCAAATGTAGCAGGCGTGGGCATAAACCGGATGCGGGCAATTTTATCCCATTCCAGGAATGTCTTCTCCTCGTCCGGCGCAATGACAGCAATTCGCCTGCCCAGCTGATTTTTATACTCTGGATCGTCGTTGATATACACATTGATTTTCTCGCCGCCTTTCAGGACAACCGTTGCCTCGTTCGCACCGGTTACCTGCAGGGCGGCCATGTCGCCGAAGCGGCAACGGAAGGTATGTTTGCGTGATGGGTAGCGGTTTTGCCACAGGTTCATAAAGCCCCATTCTACCTGTTGCTGCTTTTCTTCCTGGCTTAGTTTTTCCAGCTGCTCATAGTTGAGGTACCTGAGCACGGGATTGTCTTTCTTCTCCACCGTCAGCATATCTACCCACATGCGCTGCCCGGCGCTCCAGAGAAGCTGCCCTCTGTACTGCTCGTTGTTGCGCAGCGTCACCTCCCCGTACAGGAAACCTTCGTGCTGCGCCAGTGCAGGCAGGTCAGCAGCAGTCAGCAAGAGCAGCAGGATAATAAAGAAGAGGTTCTGTAGGCGCATGTTCATGTACAAAAAATGTAAGATAAGAATTTGCCGCTAAATGTTACGGCCAAACAGGGCTCAAACAGGACCAACCGTAGCTAACCCGGGAAAATTCAGGGCTGAACAAGCCGCTAAACTTCTCTGCTCCTGCCACCACAGCCGCTGCTGCCGGATTCACGCCCGTCCTCTGCTCCCCCTCCTGCCGCCTGACCGGCAAATTCACACCTCCACAAACAATTTTAGTACCCCCACCCAAATATTCAGCACAACCGCCTGATTATCAAAAATCAACTTATTCAAACATAATATTAGAATCGTATAATACTACAACCAAAGCAGTGGCCGCTAACCTTTCTGCTGCAACGGTAACCCTATTCCTTATTAATTGCAGATCTCGTTTCCATAAATCATTTGAAAGCCTATGAAAACCGCACGTTCCCCGTTTCAAAAAGTTTGTCAGGCAACAGGTAAAATTATGCTGACTTATTACCAGGAAAAGCGACACCGCCTGCTGGCCCTGCGTGGTGTAGCCGCAACCTGGCTATGCCTCCTGCTGTTGTTAACCCGGTGCCAGCCTTACCTGGAGGAAGCGCCCGAGCCTGTTACCACCACCAACACCACGCTGACAAAACAAATTATCACGGCCATGGATGGCACCATTGCACACGCAGAAACAACCCTGGGTACGTTGCAGAACGGTGAGTTAATCTTTATCAGTGTGCCGGAAAACTGGAATGGTGAGTTGATTTTGTATGCCCCCGGCTACACCCCTGCCTTCGCGGACCTGCACATTGCACCGGAAGCCAGTACCTATGGACCGCTTTTCAACTTATTTGGCTATGCCTTTGCCACTACCAGCTACAGCGAGAACGGGCTGGCCATTCAGTCCGGCATCCAGGATATGATTAACCTGCGCAACCTGTTTATAGAGGAGTACGGGGAACCCACTGAAATCTATCTGACTGGGGCATCTGAAGGAGGTCTTGTAACCACGCTTGCTGTTGAACGCTATCCGGAGTTGTGGAGCGGGGGCATCTCCCTGTGCGGGCCCTGCGGCGATTTTCAGCAGCAGCTCAACTACTATGGCCACTTCCGGGTACTGTTCGACTACCTTTTCCCGGGTGTGCTGCCCGGCACTGTTGTCGATGTTCCGCAGGCTATGATCGATAACTGGCAGACCGTTTATATACCTGCAATCCTCTTTGCCATCAGCCAGGACCCCGCCAAAACGCTACTGCTGCTGAATGTAGCCGGGGCGCCTTACGATCCTGCCAACCCCTTAACCACCATCCCCCAAACGGTTGTACAGGTGCTTACCTATAATTTGTTTATTCACGATGCCGTGGAGAAACTGGGAGGCCAGCCGTTTGATAACAAGGATTACGTTTATTCCGGCACCGGCAGCCCGGCCACGGATCTGCTGCTGAACGAAGGGGTACAGCGGTATTCGGCCGACAAAGAAGCGGCCAAAACCATCAAAAAATTCTACGAAACCAGCGGTAACTTTAAGATTCCCCTGGTAAAATCGCACACCACCCTGGACCACATCCAGCTGTTCCGGAACCTGCTGCAATACGAAGCCAAAGTACCAACCGGCAAAACCTCCCTTTTCGCTGCCATTCCTGTGGAAGGCTACGGGCACTGCACGTTTACTAATGTACAGGTAATAGATATCTTTACAACGTTTATAGAGAAGATCGGTGCCAGCAAGCAACATCCTTTAGCCAAGGTGAAAGATGTAAACGGACAGATTATCAGCTCTGTCCGGGAAGAAAAAGTGCTGGTAACGGTGAAGTAGGAAAGATAAAAAAAGGTCCTGGTTCAGGCATCTGAACCAGGACCTTTTTTTGTTCTGCTCCTGCCACCACAGCCACTGCTGCAGCAACCTTAATGCGGCGCACCAGTAAGTATAGCCCGTGAAGCGAATTATCCAGTTTGTAGAAAAGTCGGGGCTGAACCTGCAAATTTTGAAGACAGCGTTTGCCGCTGCTTTGTCCTGGTTTGTTGCAAGCAGCCTGCTGCACTCCGAATATCCTTATTTTGCTGCTGTTGCTGCCATTATTACCGTTCAGGTAACGGTAGCAGATTCTGTTGACAAAGCCACGCAACGTATAGTAGGAATCATTGGGGGCGTCTTACTCAGTATGTTGCTGGGGCATTGGTTTAAAGTTACCGCCGTCTCCATTTTCGTGATCATCCTGATTGGCATGGCTATCGCCAAACTGCTCCGGATGAACCAGCAGATTATTTCGCAGGTGGCCATCAGTTCGCTGCTGGTACTCGCATTCGGGCAAACCAGGGAGGGCTATGCCTACGAGCGCATCATCGAAACCATACTTGGCTCTGCTATAGCAGTTCTCATCAATGCACTCATCGTTCCTCAGAATGCAGTACCTGAAGTGGAACGGAGCATGCTGCGCTACTGCCAACTGGCCGGCACTACCCTCTCCAGCCTGACAGCGCTGCTCAACAACATTGGCTCGAATGGGAAAACAGGTCGCTCCGAAGTGGATGCGCTCATCAGGGAGGCCAGTGCTGCCCGCAAAGCACTGGAACTGGCGGAACAAAGCCTGAAGTACAACCCGCTGCTCACACACCAGCGCACCCGCCTGGGCCAGCTGACGGAAAGTATGCACCAACTGGAAAGCATCACGATCCAGATACGGGGAATCCGCAGAAGCCTGGCAGACCTGCAACAGGCGGAACAGGCAGCCATCGATGCTACTTTTGCGCTGCAGCTCCAGCAGGCCATGAAATCTACTGCCGGTTGTATTGCGGCGTACGGTCAGGCTACCGTCAGTGGGGCAGCAGCAGATCACCAGGTTTTGTATGATGCCATGCAACAAGCACAACAGGATCAGGAAATCTGCCTGCATAACCTGCACAACATCAGGTCCCTGGCTACCTTGCGGGATATCGGCAGCATCCTGACCGATTTAGGCCGCATTGTGTCTGAAACCGGAAGCCAAAAGCCTTTATATCAACCGGCAGAAGTAAAATAGTTTATGGGCAGACAGAACCTTTGGAAAATCTGTAACAAATGTTAGCTTTGATTTACAAACCAACTCCTCTCAATGGACCAGCTATACCTTACCCTGAAACAGGCTTTCTGCTGTAGTTGCTATCTTTTCCTGTTCCTCGGCTTACCAGCCAACACGTTCGCTCAAAATCGCATCGACCGCTTTGCCCTCGTTAACCGGCACAATGTAAAGCTGCAGGAAGTGGATGCGCTGGCGCCGATTTCGCTCGGCAATGGCGATTTTGCTTACACGGCCGATGTGACGGGCCTGCAAACATTCGAGGACTACTACCACAAAAACGGCATTCCGCTGGAAACCCGCACCACCTGGGCCTGGCACTCCTTCCCGAACACCGAAAACCTGAAGCTGGAAGACGCCATGAAAGAAAGCGATTTCCATGGACGCAAAATATCCTACGCCAGCCTCCAGCACAGTCCCGCCGGCGAGTATTTCCGCAAAAACCCGCACCCGATACCGATGGGGCAGATCAGCCTGGTAAGGCAGGACGGTTCCGCCCTCACCCTGGACGCCATCAGCCAGATTAATCAGACGCTGGATGTGTGGCAGGGCCTGCTGATCAGCCAGTACAACATCGACGGGCAGCCGGTGACGGTCGAGACGGTGAGTCACCCGGAGCTGAGCCTGGTGGCTGTCAAAATCAAATCGCCGCTGCTCAGGTCAGGCAAACTGAAGGCTGCTTTCCGGTTCCCCTACGCCTACGACCTGGACATCAAAAACAAACCGCCCTTCGACTGGAGCAAACCCGAGCGGCACCAGACCACCATCGTCAGCCAGAGCAAAAACGAAGTGCAGCTGAAACGGGCACTGGACGACAGCCTGTACTATGTGCGGGTGCAGTGGCAGGGCGCGGGGAAATGGGTACAACAGAGGCCGCACCGCTTCCTCCTGGACAGCAAAGGCGCCGACAGCCTCGTGTTTGTCTGCAGTTTCGCCCCCACCCAACAGAAACAAGCGCTGCCAACTTTTGCCGGCACCAAAGCCGCCAGTGCCGCCTCCTGGAAGAACTACTGGACCCAGGGCGGCGCCGTCGACCTGTCGGGCAGCACCGATCCGCGTGCGGCAGAACTGGAGCGGCGCATCGTGCTGTCGCAGTACCTGATGAAGGTTAACTACAGCGGGCATTTTCCGCCGCAGGAAACAGGGCTGGCGCATATCAGCTGGTACGGCAAACACAACTCCGAAGTATACTGGCTGCACGCGGCCCAGTTTTACCAGTGGAACCGCACCGGGCTGCTCGAAAACGGGCTGAAGTGGTATAAAAAAATTCTTCCGGCAGCGCAGGCAGATGCCGCTGAAAGCGGCTTCGAAGGCGCCCGCTGGCCCAAGATGGCAGGTCCTGACGGCCGTCCGACACCAGGAACGATCAACCCTTTCATCATCTGGAACCACCCCAACCCCATTTACCTGTCGGAGCTGGTGTACCGCGCCAAACCGACGGCTGCTACCCTGGAGCAGTACAAAGACCTGGTTTTTGAGTCGGCAAAATTCCTGGCTTCCTATGCTTATTTCGATACCAAAACCGGGCGCTACATTTTAGGTCCTCCGATAAAAAGCGTGAACGAGAGCACCGAAGAAAACACTACCCAAAACCCGACCTTCGAGCTGGTGCAGTGGTACCACGGGCTACAAGTGGCGCAACAATGGCGCGAACGGATGGGCATGAAACGGGACCCGCACTGGGACGATATCCTGCAGAAGCTGGCACGTCCCACCATACAGGATGGGAAATATGTGGAGATTGAAACCGACCCGGAGATGTACAACCGCAAAGGCGGCTTCTCCTCTGCCATGCTCATGGGCCTCGGGTACCTGCCCCAGACGCCCATGATCGACAAAGATGTAATGGAGCGAACGTTCCAGGCCATCCTGCAACGCAACGGGCTGAACAGTTTCGTCAGTTGGAGCATGGGCAAAGGCGCCCTGACAGCAGCCCGGCTCGGCGACCGGGAAACAGCGGTGGCTATAGTCTGCAACGACTTGCCCCAGGCGCATTTCCATAAAAGCGGTTATGTGCAGCGGCCCAAAGAGCCGATGGCCTGCCCGGCCTACCTGCCGGTAAACAGTTCTTTTCTTTCCGCTGTGGCGCTTATGGCAGCCGGTTGGGATGGTGCGCCCGACGGTAACGCACCCGGCTTTCCGCAGGATGGCAGCTGGCAGGTGCGGGTCGAGAACCTGAACAAGCTGCCGTAGTAGGCGCTGCCCCAACACTTGCCAAAGTTTGTTAAAAGTAAGGCTAATTCGCTTATCTGCACCTGCCACCATTGCCTCTGCAGCTCCTGTAGTGTTGCAAGCCCAATTCACACTGACCTGTTTCTGTAGTAGAACTGCAGCGGCTATGGTGGCAGGTACAGCAGAATAAAACAGCATGAAAATGTGCTACAATGCTTTGGCTACCATTACCATTGAATTAAAAGAGCCGTGACTGCGAACAGCACGGCTCTTTCGTTGTAGCCTGAAAGTTAAATTCCAGCCAGAAGCTGAAACATGTTGTTTTTACTTCTCCGAAGGATAGTTTTGCAACAAAGGCTGGCAAGCTTAAACTGCCTTGCCAGCCCTTGTGCATACCAAAGCGATGGCTACTACTTCACCACGATCATCTTCAGGGTTTTGGCAAACGTACCGGCGCTGAGTTTATAAAAGTAAACTCCACTCGGCAGCTGTCCGGAGTCGAAGGACACCTCATAGTTTCCTGCAGCCTGGTTTTCATCAACCAGTACCTTTACCTCTTTTCCCAGTTGGTCATACACCACCAGCTTTACAAGCTGCGCATCAGCAATAGAATAGCTGATAGCAGACAGCTGATGGAAAGGGTTCGGATAATTCTGCTCCAGGTGATACCCTAAAACATCGGCATCAATTTTTAGGGCAAAAGGAACCTGCACACTGCCAGTCATTTTATCCGGGCTGAAGGTTACTGGCGAACACGCCACCTCATACTCTTCCAGGTCATTTTTATCTGTTACCTTAAACTGTATTTCCTTCCCGGCATCCTGGATGTTCCCGTGAATGGTAAAAAAGGTACGGTACAGCTTCAGGTCTGGCAGGTACTCCTGCTGCGCAACACCGCGGCACACGCCATCGATAAAAGCGCCCAGCTGGAAGTTGTCCTGTGCGGGCTCCGTTCCATTTGTGTTAAGCAGGGCGGTTACCGTCATGTTGTACTCGTACTGACCGGGCTGTGTATCGTAACTTCCGGCTACTTTGGCGTTTTGGGTATAACTCAAATTTCCGGTGCTTCCCAGTTTCAACTTATAGCCAGAGCCGGGGTACATGAACTTCAGGCTTCCAATCCAGGCATCTTTGCCTGTGTCGTAGGTCGCAAAGGAGGTCTGGCTTTTGAGTTCGGCGCCACTTGTGGCGGTAAGCGAGGCCAGCGCTTCTTTTACATCGCCACTCTTATTCCGCGGATACCCGATCCAGTTCCAGGTATTTGCCAGGTTAAGCGGCGCAATGGTCACCAGTTTAGCACCTACCACCCGCAGGGTATCCGGCTTGTCGGACAGGTGGATCAGGTAACCGGACTGGTTGTCGAGGGTGCGGAGCGTGCCTTGCCAGCCGGTAGCAGAACTGTACTCTGCATACTTCGTCTGCGATTTAATGGTAACCCGGTTGTTCACTTCAGCGGACAACAGGCTGCTGAGCACATTTTCGCGCGACATGTCACTGCTTTCCACGTTAAACGAAACCCAGTTCCACCCTTTGGCCAGCGGGATAGTCTGCACCACGCCCTCCAGGTGCAGGATGTAAGGATTGCTTGCTGTCCCGAGTTTTCCGTCCGGCACAAAAAGCGTGGTTTCCTTTGCCCCATACTCCACCCCTGTCAGCGCATTCCACATCCTGAAACTGAGGGTTTCCTTTTTAGGGGGAGCTTCGTTGCTGTACACGGTAATAAAGGCTGCATATTTGTTGAGCTCCGGAATAAACACTATCCTGGCTGCGCCACGGGGCGTGCCGTTTACAAATACCCCAATTACGTCCCGGTTATCTTCAGACAATGGCGCATCTGCATCGGTTTGGCTATACTGCGCTACAATGCTCATGCTGTACTCAAAGTCACCGGCTTTAACTGCCCAGCCCGGAGGAATGGCCAGCAGCTCGTACTGCACTGGCATGGCTACTTCTTTTCCGTCTACTGTCGCAATAACGGTTCCGGTGTATACTCCCGGCACCAGGTCCGCCTGTGGTGTAAACCGCATTTCATAAGGCCCTTCAGGCAGCATAGCGCCGGTGGTAGCCGTTGGCGTAAGCCAGGCAGGGTGGCTGGTTATATGGAAGATCTTCGTGATTTTGGAAGCATTCTTCAGGTCGGCACGCAAGTCCTGCTGATTTCCGAACTGGGCGGAGGCCACTAATTCTCCCGGATCCCAGAACACCGGCGTGGCATTCACTTTAAACGTCCATACAACCGGGTACTTCTGTACATTTTTACTCAGGTCCTGCAGGTTACTTACTGTGGCTGTCAGCTCTACCCCTTCCAGCTCGTCGATCAGCGAAAAAGGATCGGTTTTGATGATGAGCGTTTTGCCGGAGCACTGGGTAGTGGTGGGGATAACTTCGCCATTGTCTTTGCGCACCAGCGTTACTACCGGCTGCGAAGCATACTGGCCGTAGGAGTCGAAAACGCAGTTGATGTCCTTGTCGAAGGTCACGCTGATTTCCTCGCCTTTGCGGAGGTAGCCATCGGAAGGCGTAGGTGTACCAAAGGGAGCAAGCGAACTCCTGTCGATAATGCCGCTCTGGATACTGGAGGTTGAAGTGCCTCTCTCGCCGCAGGAGCTTATGGCCCGCAGGTCGTATTCCCCGTCGGGCAGGTTGCTCACATCCCACTGGAAATCAATGAAAGGCTCATCAAAAAGCCCGCTGTTCTCGCCGTTGCGCAGGTACGTAACAGGCCGTGACCAGCCTTCGCCTTTACGCCGGTACTCGAAGCTCACCGACTCCAGGTAGGGGTTGTTTTTGTCGTAGCCGGTTAAGGCCACATTGAGCTTGTTGTCGTTATCCTTGTTCAGGTGCCAGTTCTCGCCGGGCAGCGACAGCGCTACATTGCTGCACTCGCTCTGGAAGGTTACATTGATCAATTCGCTCACGGAAGCGCCGCTGCCTACTTCCTGGCAGGTCGGATACATGAGCAGTTGAATTCCTTCGTACACCGAAGCCAGTGGCCCCCGCTCAATTGTGAGCGTGGCATTCAACACCTGGTTGTACTCGAGCCAGAAAGTTGCCGGGTCGCTGTTGATGATCTGGCCGCCCAGTTTTACAATGGCCCCATCCGGGTTGGTGGTGGAGATTACTTTTACCTGGTATTCCCGGGCTTCGCGGCTCTCGCTCTGGTTGGTAAGGGCCGCCCGCATAACTGCAGGAGAACCCAGCGGCACATTGCTCACCACAGGCGGGAACACCTGGATGCGGGAATTGTCGCGGCGCTGGGTACCTTCTTCGTGCGGACAGCTGGTGGTACCGGATTTAATGCGGAAAGCAGGCACGCTGCGGGCTTTATCCTTCAGCACATCCACGCTCACAAAATCGCCCTTGTCATCGTCCTCCAGGTGGTAGCCAACGGTATAGCTGTTCGTTACATCGTCGCCGGTATGGGTAGCGGTAGACCAGCGGAAACTAGCTGTTACCCCGATCGAGCTGTCGAACCAGGCGCCGCCTTCGTTGTCTATTTTGGCTCCCAGGGCCAGGTCGAGGTTGACAAAACTGTTGTACTCATACGACTCGGAGGTGGTAATATCGGAACTGGTGGTGCGGGTATAAGGGGCGCCGGCGCTGAAGGAAATGTTTTCCTGGAACTCCGCTTTCTCGTTCCGGTTTTCTTCGTTCTTCTTCAGGATATTTTGCCAGGCCAGTATAGCATAAATATTCCGGTTTGCCTCCAGGGTATCGCCGGCAGCAACAAAGGTATCGCGCAGGTCTTCCAGCAAAGGGAGCAACGTTTCCTTGATATGCCGTTCCGTGTAGATAAAGGTAGTGGCAAAGTCGGTCATGTCCATCGAAGCTGTTTCTTTCAGTTCTACCTCACACTCTTGTTCGTGGTAAATCAGCTGCTCGGCAAACGAGAATTCCTGGTTGAAGGCAGCGCCAATATACACATCGCCCTGGTTGCCTACATAATCAAACTCAGAAGAGGTAGCATAATCCTCGTTAAAGGTGATGGTGGTAATCATGCCATCCCGGTTAAAGTTGTCGCGGCCAGCAACGGCTTTAAAGTCGATGGTGGTACCAAAGCCGTGACCCGAAAATGGCGTTTTTACCTTGGCTCCGATCAGCAGGTTGGCATAGGCACCGGCTTCTCCCCCTATCAGCACCTCGGTGGTCTGGAAATGGGTAAAGGTGGAGCCTTTCGAAATAAAGCTGTAGCTGTTGTCGCCTGGCGGGTCGTGCAGAACAAGCATGGGCAGATCGGGTGAGCGGGTTACGAAGGAAGGGGCCAGTACTTTGGCTCCCGTCACCAGTACCCAGCTTTCGTGCGTTACCGGCTCCAGGAAACCAATATCTGCTTTCAGGTAGAGCAGCTTCTGATGGCGGTGCAGCGTGCTGATAGCCGTTTCGGGTTCGCCTGCCTCCAGTTCGTAGTAGGCATAGCCATGCTCGTTAATCTGGAGCGTGATGGGACTTGGCTCATCGCCCACAAAATCATAAATCGTAACGGTGCCCGAGTTGATGGGGCAGCCGGGAATATCGCCTTGTGCCCGCTCGGCAAAATAAAGCGCCAGTTTGTATTTTATTCCTTTTTCCATCAGGGGCACCTGTTCGTTATCGAGGCAGGCCATTTCAGCACCGGCAGCTTCGTAATCGATACTGACAAGGATGGGAGCCCGGTAAATAAACTCAGCTGTTGGCTCTACCACGGTGGTGTAGGTGCTGACGGTGTAGGACGTGTCGGTAGTGGCAGGAATTGTAATGACGGTACCGTTGGGCAGGGTTTCGTTCCTGGCAGGCACATCGGTCACCACCGCAACCGAGTCTTTGGTAACAAGGGTGTCGCGCACACTCAGGTCTACTTTTATCACCTTGTTGGCAAACTGGTGCATGATGTTGGAGTTGGTGCTGCCATTGCCGGTATCGATGCTTTTCACCCGTACCTCATAGGGCCGCGCCGGCAGATCCGGGATGGTGAGTACACCTGTTTCATCCACGGTATGATCAACTTTGTAGCAGATTACCCCTCCGTCGGTGTTGGTAAGTTCAATTACAGCCGATTCGGCAATGGAACGCTCGCATCCACCCTGCACCACCACCTTCAGGTCATCGGTCTGGGTGTCTTTAAAATCAAGCCTTGTGAGATCGCCTGTTACATTCAGTGCATACGAAGCCTGCCCTGTTGCTCCGGACTTTGTCGTTTCAAAGGTGTGGTGCAGGTACTTTGGCGAAATCGTATAGGTGCCTTCGTCCTGCAGCACGAGCTGGTACTTTCCTTCCCTATCGGTCAATATTCCGCGCTTCTCGCCATTCACCAGTATCTCTACTCCCTTTATGCCGCAGGAGCTGGGCCAGCTCACGGTTCCCTGCAGGGTAAAGACGGTTTCATCGGTAAAGTCGATGCCTGTAACCGTGGGCGTGTTCAGGTCGAGCTTCCGGGTGATGGTGCTTTGCGTGAACACATGGTTTGTTTTGGAGGCGACAATATTGAATTCGGCTTCGGTGTAATAGTAGATGTCTTTTATCTCATAATAACCGGTCTGGTCGGTGGTGGTAGTATAGG
Organism: Botryobacter ruber; assembly: GCF_003347595.2. Lineage (GTDB taxonomy): Bacteria > Bacteroidota > Bacteroidia > Cytophagales > Hymenobacteraceae > Pontibacter > Pontibacter ruber_A. The sequence continues at coordinate 65,089 of NZ_QCZK02000047.1, forward strand.
TGGGCTGGGTGATGCCGGACGACTGGATCGTGTTCTTCAGGCTGGCCGTGACCGTAACACCCGAAACACCCGCGCCGAACTTGGATTTGACATAGCCTTTCACAATACCGTTTGCCTTACGGTAACCATCGCCCTTCGAGGGTTTATAGTCCATGCCATCGGTTAGCGGAAAGATGTAGTAGGAGTATTTAAAACCGGGAATGGCCTCGTAGTCGTTGAAGGAGGTGGCATTTTTATTCAGCACATCCAGTTCTTCCAGCTGGCTGAGCAGCACCGGGTTGCCGGGAGTAACGCCAGGCTTGCTGCGCATGATCTTTATGTTTTCGGCAAAAGCCGACATGTTGGCCCAGGTAATATTGGCGCGGTTCGTAAATGTACCCTGCGACACCACCACGTTGGCAGATTTGGTGGAACCGGTAACAGCAGTTGTCTTTCCGGACTCGTGTGTTCCCCAGTCAGTAGTGTAGGAAGTTATCTGGTAGGTATGTGTTTCACCAGGACTCACGTTGGTGTCGCGCCAGGTCATATCAGCGCCGTTGGCATTTATTTCGGCCACAGGAGTGCTGCCTCCGTCGCGGTAAATCCGGTACTTAAGCCGGCGGGTCTCGTAATTTGGGTTCCAGTTGCCTGTGTAGTAGCTTGGATGGCTAACCTGATCCGGAATGTGCGAGCCTTTTTTCCAGCTTACCTCAATATATTCAAAAGCAGCGGCACTGGAAGCTGTTACGGTGTGGGGCCTGTAGATGGCGTCGGTGGTAAAAGAGTAAGGGCCGTTGTTAAAGATTACATCGTTGCCACAACCGGCTGAGTAATCAGCAACAACATAAAAACTCACAGACCTTCCAGGTCCGATAGGCCAGTAAACGGTGCCACTTGCGGCAGTTCCGATTTCCTGCTGCCACCACTTCAGGTGGTCAGGCTCACTATTCCCGTTCGGCCCTCCAATGATCTCAAACCAATGATAACAGTCGGTGCGCCAGCCATAAAAATCTATTTTGTGGTAGTAATCACTCCTATCCCCTGTTCGGACGATATGGTGGCCGCCATGGTCGGCCAGTGCTCCGTTGGGAAAAAGGGCAGCGAACAGCAGCAGGAGTAGCAGCCACCTGTAGTGACTACTCTTTTGCCTTGGCAATGGGAAAAAGTAGTTGTTTTTCATACTTCATTAAGTTTAAAGTGAAAACTGAGCAACTGGAGCTTTAAATGAAGTTCCAGTAAAAGAAAGGGTAAAGGAAAGCTACAGCAGCAAGAAAGGTTTCTCTGCTTTTGAATTGAACAGTTAGTTTATTTTTCGCCGGAAAGCCAGGTAGTCATACTGCAGCTCATAAAACCGGGAAGCTATTTTCCAGTTCATCAAGGCATTGGCTTTGTCGCCCATAGCGAGGTAGGTGTTGCCGATAAGGTAAGAGGTGCGGGGACAGTGGGAATCAGCCAGCGACAACTCCTGAAGCGCTTTCTCAAACTGCTTTTCTTCCAGTGCCAGCACTCCCTGGAGCAGGTGCGCCTGCTGTAACTCGGCAGCAGCATTACGGCCGGCAGCTTTCTTCTGGTACTCAAGCGCCTTCTTCCAGGCTGTGGCCAGGTCTTTTGTTGCTAAAGCCAACCGGGCTTCCCTCAACAGGTACTCCTGGTTTGCCTGAGTTTTAGCCGCACGCGGGAGCGGCATGGTATCGCAGACCGCCTGCGCCTGCCGGTAACTTGCCAGCGCTGCTGCCGGGTTTCCTGCTTCCAGCCAGATATCTCCTAAAAGATAATGATCGGCAATAAGGAGCTGCGGCACCTTGCTTTTCTGTGCCAGTTCCAGGCGCTTCCGTACTTCTTCTGTGGCTTTTTCAAAATTACCCTCGTCCAGGTAGGCAGCACCGCTTGCGTAGAGGGCCTGCCGCCGAATCTCATCATTTGGAGCCAGATCAAACAACTTTTGCGCCTGCTCCCGGGCTTTGTCTCCTTTCTTCTGAAATAAGTAGCCGGCGCTCAGGCCCAGGTAGGCCTGGTAAAACTCCGGATCAAGGTGAAGGGCCATCTCAAACGCGGCAGCGGCCTTTTGCCATTCCCCCTGCTTCAGCAGCAACTGGCCGGTTGCCACAAAACCATACGGTTCCTCTGGCAGCAGTTCCTGATAAGCGGCCAGCGCCTGTTCGGCATCGCTGAAGCGGCCCGCTGCCACCAGGGCAGCACCCAGCAAAGCATAAAACGGGGGAAAACCGGGCATTTGTGCTACGCCCTTCCGAAGCTCCGCTATGGCTGCCTCCCGGTTCTGTTGCCGCAGGTAAAAAGACGCCAGCGCCAGCCGTGCCTGCCTGTCTTCCGGGAAACGACTTACAAGTTTCATTAACAGTTCCTGCTCTTTTTCCGGCTGCCTCTCCGTTTGAGCCACGGCCGCTTTAATCAGTAGTTGTTCGCCTTCGCTTACGGCGTTTACCAGTGCGGTCGCTTTCTGCAGGTTTTCGGTTTGGGCTGCACTATACGTCGGCGACACCTGCGCCAGGTACAGATAAGCCAGTGCAAAGGAAGTATCCCTGGAGACGGCTTTCACCAAATAAGACTTCGCACGCGCCATATCCTTGTTTTCGGCCCTTTCGCGACCAGCCAGAAAAGCCGCCAGAGCCTCAGGTGAGCGCGTGGTTACCTTCAAACCCGCTGCCAGGGCCGAGGTTGCCAACAACAGTGTACACACAAATGCCAGGAGCAACAACTGAAACTGGCGCGATAATGGGATGGCGATGGGGCGCATAGGATTTCCTTTTAAGTGATAACCAGGAAAAGTACTTGACCGGATTGGGAAGAAAAGTAGTTAACTGACGCAGCAGAAGTTGTGCAGCAGTAAGTATATGGACGGTAGCGGCTCTCATGATGCGTTCTTTACAGGTATAAAAAATGCATGCGCACCAACCGCGAAGGATGCCGGTGTGCAGAAGCTACTCGGATGAAGGGAAGGTAAAGATGAAAAGAAAAAAAAATAGTCGCAGAAACTGTATGAACCGAGATGCTTCTCCGTTTGATGTTGAATTATATTTTCATAAAGAAAACTGTACATATTTAACAGCTAAGCAACAGATAAAATAACGTTACAACATGCAATATATATACTTTTTATTGTATTCCACTGATCATTTAAAAGTATTTTTAAACTTATACAGCAAATAGTGCCAAACCACAATCAATTCCTACCTGGAAGCACGCACTATGTCCTATGACGGAAGCTGCTGCCTGGTCCCCTTCCTGTTCCGCCGTACCTGAAGCACGATGCGTTACAGCTGTTTGTTTTCAAAGCAAAACGTATTCAGTCCCGATGCGTTAGAAAGGTTGAATAACTAAACATGAATATATATGGAAAACGGAGCAGAAGTATTTTTTGGATTAGGAATATTGGGGCTGATACTCGGATTAATCGGTTTAATCCTGTATTTCTGGAGCATTATCTGGGCCTACAAGGATGCTGAACGAAGACGTAGATCCGGTATCCTGATTGCCCTCCTGGTTGCTTTTGTTGCCTGGCCGTTAGGTTTGATCATTTGGCTGCTGATCAGGCCAAGCGTGTTCGAAAGAAATATATAGCCCTCTGATTTAAATTGAACAACAAATAAAAACTTGTTTCAAGAAAAGGCGTTTCAGATTACTAAAGGACATAACCTAACAACTAGAACTATGGACAAATTGGAATTAAAAGGTAACTGGAATGAACTGAAAGGCAAGGTAAAACAAGCCTACGGCGACCTCAGCGACGACGATCTGAAATATGAAGAAGGAAAAGACGATGAGCTACTCGGGCGCCTGCAGCAGAAAACAGGAAAAACCCGCGACGACCTTGTTCGCTGGTTGAGAAGCCTGTAGACAGCTTCAGAGAATTGTTCGAAACATCACTTACATCAAAAAGCCCTTGCTGCGACCGCAGCAAGGGCTTTTTGATGTTTTTGTCTGAATCAGGATTTACAGGATTAGGTTTGTCTGAACACGATTAAGAAGATTTAAGGAATAACAGGATTGGATTTGTCTGTGGTTCGTGCAGGAGACGCGGTGCCCGCGTCTCTACAGCCTTACCCCCAACCTCTCTGCCTTTCTGTTACAGGGTTGAAAATTAAAGGATTAAAAATGTTCAACCCCTACACAATAACTACCTATCTCTTAAAGGGTTGAAGATTTTCAACCCCTACAAATTGTACCTTTCTAACTTTCTAACTCCTAAGCTTTTAACTGCCAATCACAGCGGTTGCTTCACCTCGAAGGTAAAGGTTTTACTGCCCGCCAGGCCCTTTTCGGTAATGCCCTGCACCACCACCAGGTATTTTCCTGCCTGGTCGGATGTATAGAACGCCACGTTGCCCTTACCGTCTGCTTTTGTTTTAACATCGGGTACCCAGTGTAGCAGGTTACGGAAGTCCGGCAAACGGCTTTGTAGTTGTTCGGGAGTAGCATACGCAGGTGCGTAGAACTCCCGCTCCAGTTGCAGTCCTTCGTACTCCAGCAGCAGCGAGCGTGGGTCCAGCTGAAGGCTGCCCAGGTCGCCTTTGTAGGTTGTGAAGCTGACAATGCCGCTGTAGGTCCTGGGGCCAACGAAGTACTTCTGCGTCACGACCTCCAGTTGCTTCACTTTCAGCGGATCAATGGCCATTACCCTGTTCATATCGAACACCGGCACCCCGTCCAGCAGCACCAGCGGGTTATCCGAAAAAATGCCCCTGTTCGGGCGGTCCAGCACCATCAGGTGGTAGCCTCCTTTTCTTTTCCGGGCCTGCACCGGCGTTACATACTCATGCAGCACTTCTTCCATGGTTTTGAAACGGATGTAGTCGTCGAGCAGGTAGCGGTCGTCGGGTTTGCCATAGAAAGCCGTGCTGTCGATGCCGGGTGAGTAGAAAACATCGCGGTACGTTTCGAAATAGGCGTTCTGCACCTGCACTTCCAGGTGGCGCTGCGCGACTTCGGGCTGCAGACTTTTGGCTAAGGCCAGCTCCGGCAGTTTGGTCGCGGCAAACTTTTCCGAAAACGGACTGAACACCCGGAAATGGTAGGTGCTGTCTTTGGTGGTATTGGTCTGCAGGATAATCTCTTTATAGCCGTAAAAATCCTTTACCTCATGCTGCACCATTCCGTTGGCGGCGCTGGTGCCCTGGTAAAAGCGCACATGCTTGCCGGGCGCAGCCAGGTAGGTCGTAATGCCCTGTGCCGGAGTGCCGGTAGCGGCATGCGTCACTTTGCTGCGGACAAGGTGGCCGTTAACTTCCGGCTGATATTCGAACACCTGCGGCCTGTTACGCAGCACCTCTTGCCAGCGGAAGCGGCTCCAGCCATGGGTCAGCATCAGGTTGTCGAGCGCCTGGTCTGCTACTGTGCCTGTGGCTGTTAAGTAGTATTCCGGTTGTTCGATGGTACCTTTCAGGTCGGAGGTCAGCCACAGGTAACTGGCAATGTCCGTAGCTACAGGTCCCTGCAGCGCGTCGAGCCGGTACACGGCCAGCGACAAATCAGCGGGTACGGCAGCGCCTGTGGTGGCTGCAGTAGTCATATCAATCGTAACTTTCTGGCGGGTGCCGTAGCTGTTTTTGTCTGTTGTCGCCGCTATTTCCAGCCTGGCTGCCGGTCGCTTGAAATATAGCCGCTCGCACACCGGCTTCTGCCGGCTGTTGAATACCGTGAGGTGGTTGATGCCGTCTGCCAGTGCCGCTTTGCGAAAGACAAATGTAGCTTTACCGTTTTGCAAGGTGCCAGCCTCAGCCACACCAATCTGCTGCCGCGCATGGCCCAGCAGGTACACCTGTTCAGACTGCAATCCTTTTGCTGCTACTGTCACCATAACCTCTGCGGCACCTTTTTCTTCCACCTGTACCGTGTACCCCTGCTCCTGGATGGCAGGCAGCTGGCGGGTGAGCACCTGCTGGTTTGGAAGCGTGATTTTAGCGGTGTATTTGCTTGCGCGGGAAGGCGTAAAGGTAAAATGCCCGATCCCGAATTTCAGCGGCTCGAACTGCGCCACCACATTCCCCTCCTGGTCCACAATCTCTCCCTGGCACGCAATGCCTTTTCCACTCTTGCTATCAGTTCCTTTAAACGCCACTTTGCAGGTCAGCCCATCCACCAAATTTCCACCTTCGGGGAAGAACTGAATGTCGTAAGCTGCTGCCTCTTTCGCAGGTTTTAAACCGGCATTTTTAAAAGTGTTGATGATCGTAACCGGCTGCTCAAAGTAAAAGTCCGGGCTGAAGTTTTTCATCCAGTTGGTATAGGCCCGCACGGTGTAGTTGCCGGAGCCAAGCGTAGGCGGCAGTACAAAGGAACCCTTTCCTGTACCTGCTTTCAAGGCAAATTTCCCTTGCAGCACCGGCCGCTTCGTCTCATCGAGTACCTCCACATACGCCACCTTGCTCATGTCGAGCGGCTGGTGCTGCGTGCCGTCCAGGTTGTAAAGCTTGAACCACATGGTTTCGCCGCTGGCATACGCAGGACGGTCCAGGTGCAGGAACAGCTTCTCCTGCAAGGTATTGCTCCTGAACTGGTCGAAGCTGCTGCGGATGGCAGCAAAATTGCCTGACTGCCCAACGACAGCACCTCCTGCCGTACTGAGCAGAAGGCACATGAACAGGCAAAGTTTTACGAGCACCTGCTGCCGGTTGTAAGAAGAAGTCTCCCATTGAAGCACATCATACAAGGAGATATTATTTGTACCTGTTACCATTGCTTTTATTCATAAAAGAAAATACTGCTCCAGGTTGGAAACTTGAAGCAGAAATAAATTTATCGCTACAACACGTGTGTCACTTTTACTGCGGCCAGAACTCCGGTTTCACATTGGTGCCGTAAATCCTGCAGTCCACGCAGCCTTTGTACTTTACTTTATAGCCTTCCAGCTTATTCAGTTCGCCATACACGGCGCCTTTTAGGCCCCAGTACGGATCGTTGTTCTTCACATAGCCAATCGCCGTCTCCATCGACACGGTTGCCGAATCGCCCTGGCACAGGGGAGGCGGCATGTACCACTGCTGCGGCAACTCCTGCCTGCCGATAAACAGCCTTTTCTGCTCTACCGAATAGGCGCTCAAAAAGCCTATAACAGGCTCCTGGCTATCGGCCACGCTACGGATATTCCCTTTAAACTGCGACGGCAGCGGATCGAATAAACCGCCTACGCTTTCGGTGGTTTTCTTCAGCGCTTCCCAATATGCATAGGCCTCCTGCGTCTGAGCGTACTGCTTTACCAGGATGCTGTACCCGATGCGCAATTTTTCGGACGACGGCGCCAGCTTTTGCAATGGAAATTTGCTGATGAGATCCTGGTTGTACCTGGAAGAGGTTCCAATTTTGATAGACGTGGAGGGCTCGGTTCGCCAGCACTGGTAAATGTTCTCGCTTTCGGCCGTACGCCTGACAATGGTATCGCCCACCACCTCCCCGGTAGCTCTTTCGGAAGCGGTAAACTCCCAGGTTTCTTCAAAATCCCAGCGATAGTAGCGGGTGTTGTCCTGTGGGTCGTGGGTGCTCACCTGCAGCTGCAGCCCGTCGGGTTCTGCTTCCCAGGTAAGTGCGTCTATAGCAGGCGTCATCTTCACCGGCACAAAATCTGATATGTAGGCCCTGGTTTTGGAGGTTTTGATATGCAGGCGATAGCGTTTGGTTGGATTTACCGGGATGGTATTGATGCTATAAACGCCCGCGCCCGTTTCTTTCAGGCTGAACCTGGCTCCTCCTTCTTCTTCTATAGTTACCGTAGCGCCTGTTTCGTTTCTGGGATTTTCATCGTCGCCCAGGTTCTGCGTGCGGGTCAGCTTAAAGGTGGTTGGGCCGTTGCCGGTATTGATAAACCCGTCGACAACCAGGTAGTTGTTGGGCATCTGGATTACTTCGTGCTGATAAGGCTCTATGCAGCTGCCCAGCATCAATAACAGAACCCAGAAAAAGTGTCTTTTTATAGAGCGTTGCATGTTGCTTAAAATCTGAAGTTATAGGTAATGGTCGGAATCGGGCTGCCGAAAATGGAAAGCTTGTAGCCTTTCACTTTGCCTTCTTCCGATTTAAAATAAACCGAGAACGGGTTATTGCGACCGGTGACGTTATACACGGCAAGGGTCCAGGAACTGTGCGCCAGCTTTTTTGCTTTGTGGTTGCCCTCCAGGTTCATGGCTACATCGAAACGGAAATAGTTCGGCACACGGTACGCGTTGCGGTCGGAATACAGGAGCCGTTGCGTATCGCCAAAGGTGTACTTGGCAATAGGCAGGGTAATAGGTCGACCGGTGCTGTAGGTAAAGTTGAACGAGGTGCTGTAGCGTTTGCTGAACTTGTAGTTGCTGATCAGCGTCAGGTCGTGCGGCTTGTCGAAATTGCTCGGGTAGTAGTTGCCGTTGTTGATCACTTCTCCCCGCTCCGGGTTGTTTACTTTGATAAGCGAACGGGAGTAGGTGTAGCTGATCCAGCCGTTCAGCCTGCCGCTCAGCTTTTTCAGCATGATTTCCATGCCGTAGGCTTTTCCCTCCGCATTGGCCACGTCTGTTTCGATGTGGTGGTTCATGAAAAGCGAAGCGCCGCTTTTGTAGTCCAGGAAGTCGCGCATGGTGCGGTAGTAGCCCTCCACCGACAGCTCAACCGTATTGGCTTTGAAGTTCTGGTAATAACCCAGCGCCACTTGGTTGCCCACCTGCGGACGAATTTTCGAATCGCTCAGTTTCCAGAGATCCGTCGGCGACATCGAAACGGTGTTCGACAGCATGTGAATGTACTGGCGCAGCCTGTTGAAGCCAATTTTCACGGAGGAATGATCGCCCAAGCCATACCGGGCAGAAAAGCGGTACTCCGGTCCGTGGTAATTGGCAAACGGACTGCCGGATTTGTAGAAAGTTGTATCTTCTACTGTATTTTCTGTTCGCGGCATGTTCTCTGCATACGTCAGCACCTCCCGCGGCCCCAGCGCATTGAACAACGAATACCGCAGCCCCGCCTCCACCGACAGGCGCGGTGTTATCTCGAACTGTTCCGAAGCATACACTGCCGTCTCCAGCGCCTGCTCGGACTGCAGCCTGTCCAGCGTTACAATAGACTCGCTGCTGTTGGGCTGGAACGAACCAGGCGAAATGCTGTAGTGGTTGGTACTGACGCCAAAGTTAACGGTATGCTTTGCGGTCGGGTAATAATTGAAATCGGCCTGGAAGTTTGCCTGGTTAATACCGAAATCCAGCGCAAAGGCAGTTACCGGGTTTTTATCACTTTCGACGCCATAGCCGTAGTGGCTGTAAGCGCCGGTGAACTTCCCGAACAGCTTTTCATCGAAGGTATGTTTCCAGCTGATGCTCGCGTTCTGGTTGGAGAAGGTATAGAGGGAGTCGGCGCCCAGCCGGAACTTGTCTTTGCTCAGATAGCCGCTTAGGATAAGCGAATTGTTGTCGTTTATTTTGTGGCTCAGCAGCGCATTTACATCATAAAAAGAAGCGGTGCTTTTGCTGAAAGTCGGGTCCGGAATTTTCTTCAGCAGCCAGTCGGAATAGGTGCTGCGGCCGCCGACAATGAGCGAAGTTTTGTCTTTCACCAGCGGCCCCTCCAGCGTCAGGCGGCTTGTCAGCAGCCCGATGCCACCGGAACCGGCAAACTTCTGCTTATTCCCCTCCCGCGACGTGATCTCCAGCACCGATGATAAGCGCCCGCCGTATTTGGCCGGAATCGCACTCCGGAACAGCTCCGCCGACTCCACCACATCAGGGTTGAAAGCAGAGAAGAAACCAAACAAATGCGAAGGATTGTAAATAGGTGCATTGTTGAAGAGAATTAGGTTCTGATCTGCCGAACCGCCGCGCACGTTCATCCCGGTGCTGCCCTCGCCTGCCGACTTCACGCCCGGCAGCGTCAGGATAACCCGCAGAATATCGGTTTCGCCAAAGGCGGTAGGCACTTGTTTGATAGACCGGATGTCCAGCTTCTCCACCCCCATCAGCAGGCTCGACACGTTTTTATCTTTATCGGCTTCTACGATTACTTCTTTCAGCACCCGCGCATCTTCCTGCAGTTCGATGTCCAGCCTGCCGTTGCCGTAGAGCATCACCTGCCGTTTGGTGGTCTGCATGCCAATGCCCCTGATCCGGAGCTGGTGGTGCCCCACCGGGAGCGAGAGGGTGTAGTAGCCGGACTGGTCGGTAGTGGTGCCGATCAACGGCGACTCGATATAAACAGAAGCCCCGAAAATGGGTTCACCGGTTCCTGCAGCACGCAGGTAGCCCGAAATGGTGGCTTTGCCGCTGGGGTTGTTTCGCCGGTCGCCGATCTCGTACAACTTAATTTCAGAAGCAGCACGCTTACTGCCCTGGTCATCAGACTGTTCTGCTCCTGCCACCATTGCTTCTGCACCTGCCGGTGTGGGCTCAAAGAAGTTCTCCGGCAGGGCCAGCTGCAGTTGTTTGCCTTTGGTGATAAACACCCGCTGCTGTGCATCAATGGCAAACCTGATCCCGGTATTGCGGAACAGCGCTGCCAGCACGTCCTCCAGCGGCTTGTTTGTTACCTGCACCGTTACCCGCACGCTGTCCACAGCAGCAGGATCAAAGTAGAATTTGTAGCCAGACCTTGCCTCCACTTCCCGGACAAATTCTTCGAAGGCCAGGTTGTTGAAGTTTCCGGTTACAGGCGCTCCTTTCGTGTGCTGGGCACTGAGGGAATGGAGGCAGCAAAAGCTGGCCAGGAGTAGCAGCAGGATGCCCCGGTAAAGTGAAGCCATTAGTTTGTTTTCAGATTTGATCTTAATATTGTCTGCCAGGAAACGCTGGTGCGGTTAGCAGGAAGTTATTTTTGAAGGGAAGCATAAAACCTGGCGGCCTCTATGATCGCCTCTTCTTTCTGCTTGTTGAATCTGAGTTTTTTTGCCTGCAGGTGCTTCCGGACCTGTTTCTTCTTATCCTGGAACACGTCGAGCAAGGTGCCTTTGCTGTTTACCTGGTAATAAGTGCCTGCTTTCCAGATGTAGTATTTGTCCGTAACTTCATACTCGCCCGTTACCTGCCCCCGTTCCACGCGCTCCTGCGCCAGCTTACTTCGTTTGGCAATAACGGAAACCGTATCCATGAACAGCAGGTCGTAGTAACCCGTTTGCATGGAGCCGCCGGCCAGGCTGTCTCTTTCGAAGCGGACGAAGGTGTGACCATTTAGTATAAAAGAAGCGAGCTTACCCGGAAGCAGTTTTTGCAGAGCGCCGCCGTTGTCTGTCATCACTTCGTCGGTGATCACGTCGTAGCGGATAGGCACCTGCCGGAACCAGGCGCCATCGTAATACACATCCCCCTCCGTCAGCTTATCCGTCTCGAAAAACGGATGCCCCTGCAGTTGCGGCTTCCGGTACTCCACATACGACGGGCCGTTAAACAAATGTGCCTGCCTGCCGACCGCCTGTTTATATACAGCAACAGCTGCTGATTTGGCACTTTGTAAGAAAGCAGTGTCCGCCTGGACAACCTGTGCCCGGACTGTACCGGCAGCACCCAGGAGCAGCAGGCAAAACAGAACCGGTAGTAGTTTACTTTTTATCATAGAGGTAGTATAAACGGATACTCATCTTACAGGTAACGCATTAACAACCTGTTAATATATGAAGATTTAATTTATTAGCGAACAAACATACGGTAATAATTTTAACTTTTGTTTAAACTTCAAAAAAATTATCTGGTGCTGATTCTCTACAAACAGATTTTGCAGACTAACCTGATAAATAAGCCCTTACAAAAGAAAGCAACATCCCTGTTCCATATTATTTAACCTTGTCCTGTTTCCCCTTCGGAATTGTGGTAGAAACAGCACCTCGCTCAGCTCACAAAGGAAGAGCAGAAGCTGTGGTGGCAGGTACAGCAGAATAAAAAAGGCGGTTTTTCCTCTGAAAATATTCTACTGCTCCTGCCACCACACCCGCTGCACATCATATGCCTATATATAACATATCACTACCACAGAAAACAGCTTAGCTTTAGCTATTGTAATAAATTTTCACCGCTCCTGGGCAACACTATTTGCCAGGTGCACAACTTGACACGCCACCTGTTTGAGGCGTTCAGCCGAGTTTGGAGGGTCTTGATTTTTTTGGTTCTTTTTGTATCAAGACCATAGCCGTCAGGCTAAGAAGTAAAAAGAAGTGATATCTCCTTAAGCTAAGGATGTTACACATGAAATACATTAGGAGAAAAGTCCCCCTTTGAAGGGGATAGGGGGATGATGCGCGTGCTGAAGGAAAAAATTTGTTCGCAGGTGTAAATCATCCCCCAACCCCCTTCAAAGGGGGACAACGGAATCGCTTTACTAAACAGCAGTCTCATCAGTTAAACTGCCTCGAAAGGAAAAATAGCCTGAACCTACTTAGTTTTTTGATTTTACTTCTTAGCCTGACGCCTATGGTCTTGATACAAAAAGAACAAAGACAAGGACAATAAAACAGCTGCTCCTGCTATCAAAGTCAAACTGGAACCTATGCAAACTTGGACAGAAACGCCAATAGCAATGGCTTTTACAACTTTCCCATAAGATCATTTCAGGCGAACAAAAGGTAGATGCCTCTTCGAGTAAACTTCATATATAAATAAAAAATTCAAAAATAAATATTACTTCTAACAAACAGTTGTTATTTTAGCATTTCAGTTTAATTTGCGACCTGAAAAAACGACTTCAGTCTGTCCGAATAACGACACAAAAAAGAGAAAAACAGCCCTGTCAGGGCAACAACTATGGAAAGAATAACAGCCAGATACTTAATCGAAACCCCTATAGCGGTGGAGAAGGCCGCAGCAGTATTAGCCGGAGAGCAGTCTTCGGGCACCTTCGTGGCCGTACCCGGCGAAACCGACGAGCTGAAGCAACGCTTCGCCGCCCGGGTCGAAGCCATCACGCCCATCGAAACCGTTTCGCAACCGGCTATCCCGGGCATTGCGACAGAAAACGGAACCTATCACCGGGCGTTTGTGGAGGTGTCGTGGTCGATCGAGAACTTCGGCTACAACCTGCCGGCCATGATCTCTACGCTGCAGGGCAACCTCTATGAAATCACGCAGTTCACAGGGCTCAAGCTGATGGACCTGGAGGTACCGCCTTCCTTTGCCGACCAGTTTGCAGGTCCGCGCTTTGGCATAGAAGGCTGCCGCAAACTGACGAACGTGTACGACCGCCCGCTCATCGGCACCATCATCAAACCCAGCATCGGCTTGTCGCCGGAGCAAACCGCAGATATGGTGAAAGTGTTGGCCGAAGCCGGTATCGATTTTATCAAGGACGATGAGCTGCTGGTTGCATCGGCCAACTCGCCTTTCGAAAAGCGCCTGGAGGCGGTCATGCGGGTGATTAACAACCACGCCGATAAAACGGGCAAACGCGTGATGTACGCCATCAACATCAGCGACGAAGTGGACAACATGCTGCGGAATTATGAAAAGGTGGTAGCATCGGGTAATACCTGCGCCATGGTCAGCATCAACAGCGTGGGCTTGTCCGGCGTGAAGAAAGTATGTGACCAGGGGCAACTGGCCATCCACGGGCACCGCAACGGCTGGGGCATGCTGAACCGCCACCCGCTGCTGGGCATCGAATTTCCGGCTTACCAGAAAATCTGGCGCCTGGTGGGGGTAGACCAGCTGCACGTAAACGGGATTCAAAATAAATTCTGGGAATCAGACGATTCGGTGGTACGCTCTATCGAATCCTGCCTCAAGCCGATGCTGGGGGGCTATTCCATCTTACCGGTGGTGTCGTCCGGACAATGGGGTGGACAGGCACCCGAAACCTACCGCCGCACCCAGACGACCGATTTGCTGTACATGGCAGGCGGCGGCATCATGGCCCATCCCGATGGTCCGGCCGGCGGCGTGGTAGCCCTGAAACAAGCCTGGGAAGCGGCCGTGGACGGGTTGTCGGTAGAAGAAGCAGCAAATAAATACCCTGAGTTTGCCAATTCAGTTAAAAAATTCGGTTCTAAAAAATGACAGCACAACCACACCGCCTCCTGCTGGCCTACTACGGCGACGACTTCACGGGCTCCACCGATGCGCTGGAATTCCTGAGCCGTGCCGGCGCCCGCACGGTCCTGTTCATGGAACCGCCTATGCCCGAACAGCTCGCACGCTACGAAGGGCTGCAGGCAATAGGCGTGGCCGGCATGACGCGTGCCATGGCGCCCGTTAAAATGGAAGCAGAACTGCGCCCGGCTTTTGCAGCGCTGCAGCGCCTCCAGGTGCCGCACGTGCATTACAAAGTCTGCTCTACCTTCGACTCCTCTCCCACCGTCGGGAGCATCGGTAAGGCAATGGAGGTAGGTGCAGAACTCTTTCAGGCGCCTTATATTCCCTTAGTGGTAGCAGCACCTGCCTTGGGACGTTACTGCGTGTTCGGCAACCTGTTTGCGCGCATGGGTATCGGCAGCCAGGGCAGCATCTACCGCCTCGACCGGCACCCGTCCATGAGCCGCCACCCGGTTACTCCCGCCCACGAAAGCGACCTGCGCCTGCACCTGGCAAAGCAAACATCAAAACAGTCGGGGCTGCTGGATATTTTACAACTGGAACGACCGGAAGCGGAGTCGCTTGGTGTTCTGAAAAAAATGATTGCCGAAGGCGCCGAAGTGGTGCTGTTCGACGGGCTGTACCCGGAGCAGATGAAGACGATTGGCTTCCTTGTGGACAACACTGCCGAAGCTGGAAAGACCTTGTTCTCGGTAGGTTCGTCCGGCGTGGAAATGGCCCTGGGCAGTTACTGGACACAGCAGGGACTCCTGCAGCCACCGTCGGAATGGCCTGATCCGGGAGAAGCAAAACCGCTGCTGGTGGCCTCTGGAAGCTGCTCCCCCGTCACTTCCGGACAAATAAACTGGGCGCTTGCAAACGGTTTTGCCGAGATAGCCCTCGACACGACGGCCATTGCACAGGCTGCTGATGATGCCGCTTCACTGCTGGAAAATTATGTCGTAGAAGCCGTCACGCAGGTAAACGAAGGCCGCAGCGTCATCCTCCACACCAGCCGTGGCGCTGACGACGAACGGGTAGGCAAATCCACATCCCTGTTAGCCGGGAAAGAAACCTCCACATCGCAACTTTACGGCACTGCGCTCGGCCGCATCGTGCGGGAAGTGCTGGCGCAAACCGAGGTGCAGCGCATCGTAATAGCCGGTGGCGATACCTCCAGCTTTGCCGCCCGCGCCCTGGGCATAGAAGCGGTCGAGATGATTGCCCCCTTAGCTCCCGGTGCACCGCTCTGCATAGCGCATGCTCCCGGCTCTCCGGTAGATGGCCGGGAAGTTAACTTCAAAGGTGGCCAGGTGGGGCGCGAAGATTATTTTGGCATGGTAGCCAACGGAAAAGAAATTCAACTAAACGTGTTATAAACAAACGAACATATGAAACCGAAAACCTTAGGACTCATTCATACATCTGCCACGCTGGTACCCGTTTTCCAGCAACTGTGCCAGCAAATGCTGCCCGGCGTAAACGTATTCAACATCGTGGACGACAGCCTGATCAAGGATGTCATCAGTAAAGGCGAACTGACCTCGCAAACTGCCCGTCGCGTAGTGGATTACGTGGGCTCTGCCGAAGCTGCCGGTGCCGACCATATCCTGGTTACCTGCTCCTCCATTGGAGCAGCCGTAGAAGCGGCAGCCAATTTAACCAGCGTACCGGTCCTGCGCGTGGACCAGCCCATGGCCGACCTGGCCGTACAGACCGGTAAAAGAATTGGCGTTGTAGCGACCTTGCCCACCACCCTGGAACCAACCAGCGACCTGGTAAAACGCCGTGCTGCCGCTGCCGGAAAAGAAATAGAGCTAACCTCCCGCCTCTGCGAAGGCGCCTTCGAAGCCCTGATGAGCGGCGACGCCGCCCGCCACGACCAGATGGTAGCCGACGCCCTGCGTGAGCTGTCGAAGCAGGTAGATGTGATTCTGCTGGCGCAAGCATCCATGGCCCGCGTGGTAGATACTTTAGACGAAGCCGACAAACGTGTTCCGATCCTGGCCAGTCCGCCGCAGGCCATCAAGCACCTGGCGGAGGTGATGGGGTAGGAAGAAATTTTCTACCGCCCCGAATGCCTTCGGCATGGTTGTTATTCCGGAAAGCTTTCAGCTTTCGTTGCTGCATTATCCAGCTTTCTAACGTTCGTAGGCTGAAAGCTTTCTAAAGTATCTGGACTGAAGTAGTTTAAACTATACTCTTTTTTTGTCATCCTGGAAGGATCTTGTGGGCAAGCTGCAGAAACGCTCCCTACCAGCTACCTTCCAGAATAACAGGAAATAAACTAATTTAAACTGCTTCTGTCCTCATACTTAATACCAAACTATAAAAGTTGCTTCCATTTCAAAACCTCTGGTCGCTGGCTTAAGTGCAGCTTGCCCACAAGATCCCTTCGGGATGACAGGAGTGAGGAAATATTTTGGAAGTGTGTAAACTAGATGGTTTAACTAGCTCCGGGTTTAAAACCTGAAACAGTGAATTTTTCCCTAAAATTGCACCTAAAATTAACAAACATTCATAAGTAACAAGCAAAACAAAAGAGACGGGTATGGAAACAATACGGAAAATTAGTGTAGGATTGGCTGGTCTTTGCCTGCTCCTTTTGCTTTTTGGCATCATTACCGGCCAGGCTATATTCTGGCAACCTGCAGCAGTCGGACTGGCTGTGTTTACTGCCATCGGCCTGGCAGCCTTTCCTGCGCTGAAAGGCTACCAATACACCGCCTGGATAGTAACTGCCGTAGTAGCCGGTATGATTTATCCTTCTGCCTTTCTGCGATGGGGCGAATTTGACCTGCGGAACAAGTGGCTGATCATGATCGTGGTGCAGCTGGTGATGTTTGGCATGGGTATCCAGATGAGCCTCCGCGATTTCTCGGGACTGGCCTCTACCTGGCGGGGTGTGCTGGTTGGCTTATTAAGCCAGTTTTCCATTATGCCGATCATGGGCTTTATCCTGATTAAAATTTTCCAGTTCGAACCGGAAATTGCCGCTGGTGTCATTCTCATCGGCTCCTGTTCCAGCGGACTTGCCTCCAACGTGATGGTGTACATTGCCCGTGCCAACCTGGTGTTGTCCGTCACCCTGACGGCCATTGCTACCCTGGTTGCACCCTTTATGACGCCTCTGTTAATGAAGCTCCTGGCCGGTACCTTAATTGAAATTCGCTTCGTGGACATGATGATGGAAATCATCAAGATCGTCCTGGTGCCTATCGGCGCTGCTTTGCTGCACGATTACCTGAAAAAAGCATCCGCGCAGGGCTGGCGCAATGTCCTGTTTATCGCGAGTATCAGTATGCTGTGGCTGGTGGCGCTTGCGCTGGGTTCGTGGCAGGTGCTGCAACAACTGGTGCCTTCTGCCTTGCTGCCTTCAGTCGAAATGCTTGGCTTCTTTGCAGGTGCCGTTTTGGCTGGAATAGCCTATCATGGCATTACCAGGTGGTTCCCCCGCCTCGACTCATACATGCCCTATTTCTCCATGTTCGGCATTATTTACTTTACCACCGTTACCACCGCCGCCGGTCGCGATAACCTGCTGCAGGTAGGCTTCCTGTTGTTTGTAGCTGCCGTTATACACAATGCTGCCGGTTACTTCTTCGGCTACTGGTTAAGCCGCGCCTTCGGCATGGACCGGAACTCGGCCCGCACCGTGGCGCTGGAAGTAGGGCTGCAAAATGGCGGCATGGCTTCGGGACTGGCAGGTACGATGGGCAAACTAGGCACAGTAGGTCTTGCCTCCGCCGTCTTCAGCCCCTGGATGAACATTTCAGGTTCTATTCTGGCGAATTATTGGCGACGGAAGCAACTACAGCTGGATGAAAAAAAGCAGGAACCGGTTCAGGAGAAAGCAGCTGCCTGAGCCGTTGAGGGAGGTGATTCGTCTCTAAATAAAATTCTCCTTTTGTACCCAAAATCACCTGCCTAAAGACCTCGCAGTGTGCGCAGCTCCTGCGAGTGTCTGACGGTAGATTCCAACGGTAAACGGGGATCAGGAGATCCCCAGCAGTTTGCATTCGGATGAAAACATCCGAATGAGCAAGGAAGGAAACATTCCTTCACACCCATCCTTCCCTCACTCCCAGCAACGGTCCTGACAAAAAACAGCAAAGCCTCTCCGTTTCCGAAGAGGCTTTGCTGTTTTATCATTTAAGCTGCTATTACACCAGGATACGAACCGGGTTCTCGAGCAGGTTTTTGAATGTTTGCAGGAAAGCGGAACCTACTGCGCCGTCCACTACGCGGTGGTCGCAGCTCAGGGTTACTTTCATTACATTGCCAATCTGGATCTGGCCGTTTTTCACAACAGGCACCTGCGAAATACCACCTACTGCCAGGATACAGGCATTTGGCGGGTTGATGATCGCGGTGAATTCATCGATACCGAACATACCCAGGTTAGAGATGGAGAACGTGCTGCCTTCCATCTCTGCAGGCTGCAGTTTCTTGCTCTTCGCTTTGCCACCCAGTTCTTTCACTTCAGCAGAAAGCGCAGAAAGCGACTTAAAGTCGGCATTGCGCACCACCGGTACCAGCAGGCCTTCTTCTACCGCTACAGCAACACCAATGTTCACGTGCTTGTTGTAACGGATTTTGTCGCCCAACCAGGCTGAGTTCACCGCCGGGTGCTGACGAAGCGCTACAGCAGCAGCTTTGATCACCAGGTCGTTGAATGATATTTTAACCGGAGAAATCTCGTTCATGGAAACGCGGGCTTCCATTGCCTTGTCCATATCGATGGACATGGTCAGGAAGAAGTGCGGCGATGTGAACAAGCTTTCGGACAGGCGACGGGCAATTACCTTACGCATCTGCGATACGTTCACCTCTTCATACGATTCGGCTGGCGCACCTGTAAAGGCTGCAGCTGCAGGTTGAGCGGCTGCTTTGGCAGCAGGAGCCTGTTGCGGTGCAGCAGATGGCTTATAATTTTCGATATCGCGAAGTACGATGCGGCCACCTTCGCCCGATCCTTTTACTGAACCAAGGTTGATGCCTTTGTCTTTTGCAAGCTTTTTGGCAAGCGGAGAAGCTTTAATACGTCCGTTTCCGGTTCCTTCGGCAGCAACAGCTGTTTCCTGCTGCTGTTCGGCAGCTACCGGTTCTGTTTCGGTGCTTTCTTCCGCTTCGGCGGTTTCTGCACCAGCCTCCCCGGCTTCTGCAGCACTTAACAGGGTTTTGTAATCAGCACCTTCTTCGCCGATAACGGCTATTACCGCATTTACCGGCACGGCATCGCCTTCTTTCACGCCTATATAAAGAAGTGTTCCGTCTTCGTAGGCTTCCAGTTCCATGGTGGCTTTGTCGGTTTCCACCTCCGCCAGCACATCACCGGACTGCACTTTGTCGCCTTCTTTTTTCAGCCACGAAACAAGCACACCCTCAGTCATGGTATCGCTCATTTTTGGCATGCGGATGACATTCGCCTTAATATTAGAAGTATCTACAGTGGCTTTTGGAGCAGCAGCTTCCTTTTTAGCCGGTGCAGCTTTTTCTGCTTCGGGCTTTGCTTCAGCTTCGGCTGCGGGTGCACCGCCACCATTTATCTGAGCAAGCAGACCAGAGATGTCTTCGCCTTCTTTGCCTAAGATAGCAATAACAGCATCCACAGGAACAGCATCCCCTTGCTTGGGACCAATGTAGAGCAGTGTTCCGTCTTCGTAAGACTCCAGCTCCATGGTAGCTTTATCTGTCTCTACTTCTGCCAGTATGTCGCCGGAGCTTACGCTATCGCCAACCTTTTTCAGCCAAGATGCAATCACCCCCTCAGTCATTGTGTCACTCATCTTGGGCATTTTTATAACTTCAGCCATATTCTAATATCGTGTTGTTTTATTCGCCCAAAGGTTCTTTTTAATCAGCTCAAAATTAGATTTAAAAATATTTTATTCAAACTATACGTTACAATTTTGTTGCTGCAATCTTAAAACTACTGTTTCAGCGTCTCCACCTGCTCCAAATTTACCCCTGCATCTACTCCTTTTGCTATTGAAGTCCGCTTACCTGATGCGCGGAAATCACTCAGCAGGCTCCTGCAGGTGCGCCACATCGCAGAACCGCTTCACGACAAACATGCTGCCGGTGTACTCCAGCTCGTAGAGGCACAGGTTCTCGTGCACGAACTGGTCCATGCACTTGAGCGGGTAGTTTAGCAGGGTGCTCAGCAAGATACGCATCGCCCGCCCGTGCATGCAAATTAAAACGGTCTCTTCTTCGGGCCTGCTCAGCATCAGGTCGATAAACGGCATTTGTCTTGCCGCCACCAGCTCGGGGCTCTCTCCACCTTCTATACAAAGAGCGGTTTCGCCGTCGCACCAGCGGCTCAGCGTGTCGTGGTAATAGGCATCTTCTTCCGGCGTAATGAGGGTGCCTTCACGGGTACCCCAGCATATTTCGTTTAACCCGGCGTGCTGTTCGTGCGGGATGCCCAGGTCAATAAACCCCTGCACCGACTGAATGCTTCGCTGCAGGACCGAGGTATATACTTTCTGGAAAGCCACATGCTTGTACTTCTCAAAAAAACGGGCCGCCTGCCGGCGTCCGGTTTCGTTGAGTGCTGCGTCCACGCCACTGCCCTGCACGATGCCCTTCAGGTTAAAATCTGTCTGGCCGTGGCGGATGAGGTAAATTTTCTTAATACTCAAAATTCTTTACTTTTGCCTTACATTAAATACGGGTGCTAAATATAGGAAACGTTCGCTATGCATGAAAGTGATAATACGTTGAAAAGGCTGAATGAGTGGGGAAAAAATACCATGCTGGCGCATTTGGGCATCGAGATAACCGACTGTGGCGAGAAGTACCTGTGCGGCAAAATGCCCGTAGACCACCGCACCCACCAGCCCATGGGCCTGCTGCATGGCGGCGCCTCCGTGGCCCTTGCCGAAACGCTGGGCAGTATCGGCGCTGCGCTGCAGGTCGACTTGGAAAAACAGGCTTGTGTCGGGCTGGAGATAAATGCCAACCATGTGCGCGGCGTGCGCGAAGGCTGGGTATATGGCAAAGCTACCGCCATCCACGTGGGCCGCTCTACGCAGATCTGGGAAATTAAGATTACAAACGAAGCGGGAGACCTGGTGTGCATTAGCCGCATGACGGTTGCCGTTATCGATAAAAAATAAATTATGACAAAGGCATTTGATGCCACGGTTAGCGCAGCTTCCGGCACGGAGCCTGTAGCTGCTACCTTATCAGCTATACTAACTGCTGCCGTTAAACTGGGCTTTGCGGTGGCAGCATGGCGTTTACCTGAAACTTCGGACATTAACATTGCTGTTTCGCTGCGGCAGCAGCATGCCATCGCGCAGCCTGTCCTCGAAAACAGCCCGTTTGGCTTTTTGTTCTGCCCCTTCCAGGCAAATGAGGCACATGGCAATCTGTTTATCAAAGCGGATATTTTTTACAATTCAGCAGCAGAGACTGTGGTGGCTGCAGCAGACGCCCCGCCAGCATCCGTTGCGGCTTATTACGAGGTCCTGGAGCATGTAAAAAACAGCGGAGAAGTAAAATGGCATGTGGCTAAACGCGCAGGCCAGGAGCTGGAACAACCTGAAACGGCTTTTAAAGACGCTGTAAAAGCGGCAGTAGCGGCCATTGAGGCGGAGGAGATGGAGAAAGTCGTGTTGTCAAGGAAGGATTGTATGGCTTTGCCGGAAACGTTCTCTCCTGCCGCTGCCTTCTTAGCCATGGCAGAAGCTTATCCGCGGGCCTTTGTATCGCTGGTGTCTGTGCCCGAAACCGGCACCTGGCTGGGCGCCTCCCCGGAGATCCTGGTCAGCATCGATCAGCAGCAGATTTTCCGGACGGTGGCGCTGGCGGGTACGCAGCCTTTAAACAATGCCACCACGACCGCCAATGCCATCTGGCGCCAGAAAGAAATTGAAGAGCAGTCGCTGGTGGAGCGGTACGTGATCAACTGCTTTAAAAAGATCCGGCTGCGCGAATACATGGAATCCGGCCCTAAAACTGTGATTGCCGGTAACCTGATGCACCTGCGCACCGATTTTAAGGTGGACATGAAAGAGCAGCCCTTCCCTACCCTCGGAAGCGATATGCTGCACCTGCTGCACCCTACTTCTGCCGTGTGTGGCATGCCCAAAGAGCCTGCCCTCAGTTTTATCCTGGAACACGAAGGCTACGACCGCTGCTTTTTCAGTGGCTTCCTGGGGCCTGTCAGCAGCGCTCAAGGCACGCACATTTACGTAAACCTGCGCTGTACAAAGCTCCTGCAGCAACAAGCCATCATCTACGCCGGTGCTGGCATCACGGCAGAATCATCGCCCGAAAAAGAGTGGGTGGAAACAAAATACAAAATGCTGACCGTAAGCCGGGTACTGGAAAGTTTGGGAGTTTAGGAGTTTAAGAGTTAGAGAGTTTAGGAGTTTAGGAGTTTGGGAAGTAGAAAGGTAAAATTATCTGTAGAGACGCGAGCATCGCGTCTCCTGTACGAACCACATACAAATCCAATCAATCCTGCTATTCCTTAAATCTTCTTAATCTTGTTCAGACAAATAATCCTGAAAATTCTAATATTCTGTAAATCCTGATTTCCTGTATCTGATTCAGAATTTCAACTCTCTAACTCCCAAACTCTCTAACTCCCAAACTTTCTAACTCTCTAACTTTCTAACTCTCTAACTCCTAAACTCTCTAACTTCCCATGCTTCTTCAACCTGTAGTCAACATCGCCGAGATTTGTGCCCGCAAGGGCGTGGAAAATGTGGTGCTTTCGCCCGGATCGCGTTGTGCACCCATCACCATTGCCTTTGCCCGTCACCCAAAGCTAAACGTGCGGACGGTCAGCGATGAGCGTGCAGCTGCATTTATCGGGCTGGGGATGGCCCTGACGACAGGGAAGCCAACGGTGCTGGTGTGTACTTCCGGGACGGCAGCGCTGAACTATGCACCTGCGGTTGCCGAAGCTTATTTTCAGCAGGTGCCGCTGCTGGTGCTCACGGCTGATCGTCCGCCGGAGTGGATCGACCAGCTCGACGGGCAGACCATCCGGCAGCAGCAGGTATATGGGCAGCATGTAAAGAACAGCTATACCTTTCCGGTGGATCTGTCACATAAAGATGCGGTATGGCATACGGAGCGTATGGTGTCGGAAGCGCTTAACGAGACCATGGCTTTTCCTGCCGGACCGGTGCATATCAACGTGCCGCTGCGGGAACCGTTTTATCCTGCTCCGGGTGAAGAACTGAAATTTGATGCGGGTGTGAAGGTAATCGAGGAAGTGCAGAATCTGTTTGCACCAGCCCCACAACAGGCAGCTGCCTGGCAGCAGGAACTGAAATCCTTCAGCCGCATCCTGTTGGTAGCCGGGCAGGACAACTATGACGCGGAGCTATTGCAAAGCCTGGAGGCGTTTACAGCTGCCTCCGGCAGTGTGCTCGTGGGCGATGTTATTTCCAACATGCACCGCCTTCCGGGTGCCATCCGCCACCAGGACGCGATCCTCGCCTGTCCGGACGAAGAGAAGATGCACTCCCTGCAGCCCGACCTGCTCCTTACCTTCGGGAAATCGGTTATCTCCAAAAGCCTGAAACTGTACCTGCGCAAGTATAATCCCAAAGTACACTGGCACATCCAACCCGCCGGAGCAGTCGCCGACACCTTTCAATGTCTGACCAGGATTATCCGCTGTGCGCCTTCACAATTTTTCAATGTCATAGCTTCCGGAAGCACTTCTGCACCTGCCACTACAGCCTTTGCTGCTGCCTGGGCCGGGTTCGAGGAAAAAGCAGCGAGTTTTCTGCAAGCCTATACCGCCGAAGCCGAATACAGCGAGCTGACGGTGCTGGCACGGGTACTACAACAACTGCCGCAGCCCGGCAACCTGCACCTGGCCAACAGCATGGCCGTGCGCTACGCCAATATCCTGGCGCTGCCACCGCAGCAACAGGTGGAGGTATATGCCAACCGCGGCACCAGCGGCATCGACGGCAGCACCAGTACCGCTGTTGGTTGCGCCCTCAGCAGTTCCGCCATCACCACGCTCCTCACCGGCGACCTGGCCTTCTTCTACGATCGCAACGGTCTGTGGCACAACTACCTGCCCCACAACCTGCGCATCGTGCTGCTCAACAACCACGCTGGTGGCATTTTCCGGCTGATAGACGGACCAAAGCAACAGCCCGAACTGGAGCCCTTCTTCGAAACGCACCAGGCCCTGAACGCCGAAAACACCGCCCGCGACTTTGGGTTAAACTACACCTCCTGCCGCTCGCTGGAAGAACTGGAACAGGTACTGCCAGGTTTCTTCTCTGTAGAAGCCGGTCCGGGTATCCTGGAGATCTTCACGGAGAGCCCTGCCAACGCTGCGGCTTTTGCACAATATAAGGCCGCATTGCTGAAGAGTTTTTAGCAGGTCAAAAGGTGATTGTAGTTTTGCGCTGAAGAACACGATAATAGGAAAATATTTATTTACTTTATCATATTTTGTTATTATCTTTCAACACTGCTCACTATTACTCTGACAAAACCTATGAAAACCTTTGTTAAAGTCCTCACCTGTGTTGCCTTCCTGTTTTTCTCTTCTAACAACAGTTATGCTCAGGCACAAGCAGAAGCATTTACAAACAAAAATGCGGTATATCTTGAGGCTTTAGGCAACGGTGGTGTAGTTTCTGTAAATTATGACCGAATTTTTTATAGCAAAAGTTTTCTTAAGCTAAGCAGCAGAATCGGGTTTGGTGTACTGCCTGTTCTAAAAATAAGAGAGTCTCACGTTTATGAGATCAATGAAACAAACCGGAAAATAAATCCTACTTTAGTAACTGAAGTTACAGGTATGCTTGGTAGAAGTAATCACAATCTGGAGATTGGTCTTGGTTACACCTATAGGAACTACACTGAACCAGGATTCGAAAGAGTAACTGTGGGAACTGCTATTCCGATTAAAGTTAATTACAGAACTTCTCAAGATCATTACATCTTCTCCCGTGTTGGCTACCGCTATCAAAAACCAACCGGCGGTTTCCTCTTTAGGGCTGGCTTTACTCCAGTTTTGCTTAGCCTAAAAACCTACCATCGAACTTCTTTCTTTGAACTAAATGCCGGTCTCTCCTTCGGCTGGAGTTTCTAATTTTAAATACCAATATCAATTAACTCCTGCAACACCCAAATTATTTCCCCATCACCCTAGTTTGTCCCATAGCAGAAGAAAAGGCTAATATTCATCCTGTTTTAGTTAAATTCCGTTAAATTATTATAAACCAATAGTTTAACCATTAACCGATACAGCCATGAATCTTACACATGATATGCACCGCGTAGAACGATGGGCAGATGCACACCATCCGGTTTGGGTCGATTTTCTGCGTGTTGCCTTAGGAATTTTTCTATTTATCAAGGGCATTATGTTTATCCAGGACACCGCTGCTCTTCAAGACATCTTAAACAACAGCCAGTTCAGGTGGGTATCGTTTGGTATTGCGCATTACGTAGCCTTCGCCCACCTGGTAGGCGGACTGTTCATTGCCATGGGGTTAATTACCCGCATCTCAGTTTTGTTCCAGCTGCCCATCCTGCTGGGAGCTGTGTTTTTCGTGAATCCTGAACGGGGCTTCTATTCCGAAAACACCGAATTCTGGACCTCTCTGATTACACTGTTATTACTTATTTTCTTCCTGATATTTGGCTCAGGCCGCTTTTCTGCAGATTATATGATGCGGGAGCGTAAACGGGAACGAGAATATTAAATCAACTTTCGGCACAAACCAAACTGGCCAGGCGCAGTCAATTAGGAAGCAAATCTTACGTAGTTGACTGCGCTTTTTTATAACTCATGTTTCGCATTGCATTTATAACTCCTTCGCTTCAGCAGCGCCTGTGGTGGCCGGTGCAGCAGCATTACCCGGAACCGGTACAGCTTAAAAACGGCTCCTCATTTTAAACAATAGCCAGAATGTTGTACTTTTACCAACCGTACAACTTACGCTGCAACGCAAGCAGGCGGCGTAGCTCACTTTGTTTAAAAGATAAAATATTGATGGAAAGCAAGTATAACTGGACTACCCTTAAAGAATACAAGGAGATTCTTTTTCAGTATTACAACGGCATCGCCAAGATTAGCATCAACCGGCCGCAGGTGCACAATGCCTTTACCCCGCTTACCGTTATGGAAATGAGCGAGGCCATGGAACTGGCGCGCCAGAACCAGGAGGTAGGTGTGATTATCCTGACCGGCGAAGGGGGCAAAGCCTTCTGCAGCGGCGGCGACCAGAGTGTGCGCGGCCATGGCGGCTATATTGGCGAAGATGCCGTTCCACGCCTGAACGTGCTGGACCTGCAGATGCAGATCCGCCGCATCCCCAAACCGGTAATTGCCATGGTGGCAGGCTGGGCCATTGGGGGCGGCCATGTACTGCACGTGGTGTGCGACCTGACCATTGCCGCTGAGAATGCCCGCTTCGGCCAGACTGGTCCGAAAGTTGGTTCTTTTGACGGTGGCTTTGGCGCTTCTTACCTGGCCCGTATTGTTGGTCAGAAAAAGGCCCGCGAAATCTGGTTCCTCTGCGACCAGTACGATGCACACGAGGCCCTGGACATGGGACTTGTGAACAAAGTAGTACCGCTGATGGACCTGGAAGAAACAACCGTAGCCTGGTGCGAAAAAATACTGGAGAAAAGCCCGCTGGCGCTCCGCATGCTCAAAGCTTCATTCAACGCCGAACTGGACGGGCAGGCAGGCATCCAGCAACTGGCTGGCGACGCCACACTGCTCTACTACCTTTCAGACGAAGCCAAAGAAGGCAAGAACTCGTTCCTGGAGAAGCGCAAACCCGATTTCTCGAAATACCCGAAATTCCCGTAACCAGGTGCTGTGGCAATGGTGGCAGCACCAGCAGAACTAATTTTACACTGAAAAGAGCAGCTGAAGCAGCCTGAACGGCTTTCTTTGGCTGCTCTTCCTGTTGAGCCAGGCAAAAACAGGAGCAAAAGCTGAATTTTAACGTAATTATTCTTCAGCTGCTACCACCATAGCCACTGCTGCTGTTTAAGCTTAACTTCACACGTTACACAAGGTGATGCTTTGTTCCCCTTTGAAGCTAATCTTGTAGGGAAAAAGAAAAGGTGCTTTAGCAAAGTTTATTTTTGCTGGTGCGAGCTTGTAGCTCGTACTTACATGCCACGATGTAAAGCATTAAGTCTTGTTTTGTAAAGCTGATTTAGGTAGAAATACAGCTATTTAGCCTGGGAAATGAAAGTACGAGCTACAAGCTCGCACCAGCGCACCCGTTTAAGCTTGTTCCCTACAAGATTAGCCCTTGAGGGGGACTTTTTCTGCTCGTGTATTTTTAGCGTAATATCATTTAATTTATATGATTATGCCAGATTCGCTCCTGCTCAACGGAAAGAAATTCTACTACGATGAAATCCGGGACTACTCCTTCCGCAACAGCATCCCCATCGACGGCTACGAAGCCAAAACGCTGGAATTTTGCCGCGACTGGCTCAACGGGGTGCAGGAGTTTCCTATCCTGACCTCCGGCTCTACCGGCACTCCCAAAAAAATAAACCTGACGCGCCAACAACTTGAAGCAAGCGCCAACAAAACCATCCGGCTCCTGCACCTGCAGCCCGGCGACACCACCCTCATCTGCCTGAACACCGAATACATTGCCGGTATGATGATGCTGGTACGGGGTTTCCTGGCGGAGCTGGAGATGGTTGTTGTAGAGCCTGTGAGCAATCCGCTGGCCCTGCTGCCGGAAAACGTGCAGCCTGATTTTGCCTCTTTTGTGCCCCTGCAGTTGCAGACCATGCTGCAGCAAACGCCTGCTGCTGTAGCAGTGCTCAACCACATGAAAGGCATCCTGGTAGGTGGCGCGCCTGTCTCTCCTGCCCTGCAGCAGGAGTTGCAGCAGCTGAAGGTGCCGGTTTACCACACCTATGGCATGACCGAAACAGCCTCGCATGTAGCGGTGCGCCTGCTTAATGGGCCTGAAGCTGCAGCTTATTATGAAGCGCTGCCAGGCGTAGAAATCAGCCAGGACAGCCGCGGCTGCCTGACCATCAAAGCAGATGTCACCAACAACGAACCCATTGTCACCAACGACCTGGTGGAACTGCTGAGTTCTACCCGCTTCCGGTGGATAGGTCGTGCCGGTAATACCGTGAATACAGGCGGCGTGAAAGTACAGCTGGAGAAAGTAGAATTAGCCGTTGCCCGTGCGCTTGCAGCCCTTGAGATGAATCCACGATACTTTGTAGCTGCACTACCCGATGAACGCCTGGGCCAGAAACTGGTGCTTGTGCTGGAAGGCGGGCCACTTGCTGCGGACGAGGAAGAGGAACTGCAAAGTCAACTGCGTCAGCTGCTTCAGAAGTATGAACTACCACGCGCAATTTATTACAGCGCTTCCTTTTCAGAGACGGCAACCGGCAAAATTTCAAAACAAGACACGCTGCAAAAGCTTGGTCTTAAATCAGACCGGAGCAGCTGATTTCTAACTGTTCGCTTTTTAATTCCGTAAACGGCCTTAAACCAAACTAACATAACATGCGAACCACATTCTACAGTTTTCTGACTGCCATTATTCTTTTTGCAGCTACCGGTTGTAGCAGGCTTTTCACCAGCAAACCACCTGTTACGCTAACTCAAGCCTGGGCAAGCGAAAACTCTTTAAAAACCCCTGAATCGGTTGTGTTCGATCCGCAACGCAATGT
This sequence comes from Botryobacter ruber, assembly GCF_003347595.2. Lineage (GTDB taxonomy): Bacteria > Bacteroidota > Bacteroidia > Cytophagales > Hymenobacteraceae > Pontibacter > Pontibacter ruber_A. The sequence goes on from NZ_QCZK02000047.1 coordinate 93,708, forward strand.
GCTTTACGTAACCAACTTAAACCAGAAAGGCAATGGCCGCAAAGACGGTGACGGCTTTATTTCCATCCTGACGCCGCAAGGCACTATACAAGAGCTTTTCTGGGCTACCGGTCTGAACGACCCCAAAGGAATTGCCCTGCACAACAACGTGCTCTACGTGGCCGACATGGACGAAATAGTAGCTATCGCCACTCAATCCGGTGCAGTACTGGGTAAATACAAAGCCGAAAATGCGCAGGATCTGAACGACGTAACGGTTGATCAGAGCGGCAATGTCTTTGTTTCGGACTCCGAGGCAAAACGCATTTACATGTTGAGCAACGGGCGCGTAAGCACCTGGCTGGATAATACCAACGGCGAAAAACCAAACGGACTGCTGCGCGAAGAAAACCGGATGATTGTAGCCCTGATGAGCAACGGAACCGTTCATTTCCTGGACCCGGAGCGGAAGAAGTTTAACAAATGGGTGGATGAGATTCCGCACGCCGACGGCATAGCGGCAGACGGCAGAGGCGGTTATTTTATCTCCAGCTGGAACGGCGAGTTGTATTTCGTAGATCAGAACAACAAAAAATTTCAGCTCCTCGACTCCAAAGAGCAAAAGATGAACACCGCCGACATCTTCTACTCTCCACAGCAGCAACTGCTCTTCGTACCCACCTTCTACGATAACCGGGTAGTGGCGTACAGGGTTGGCTACTAACAACCCTGCTTTACATAATAACCAAACTGCAACCATTTACCGCTGCAAAATGAGTGAACTGTAAGCCGGCAGCAGCACCTTGCTTCTGGCTAATGCTGCACCGTTGTGCTGAAACCGGGCTATCCTGTAATCCTGCAGGTTTACAGGAAGCGCCAGGGTTATTTCGGCACCCGACAGGTTATGCAGCACCAGGAGCGACTCGTGTTGGTGTATTCTTTCAAAAGCACTGATTTCCGGGTTGTTGAGCTGTACAGGCTTCAGTTCGCCATACGTCAACGCGTTGCTGTTATTGCGCAGCCGGATGAAGGTCTTGTAGTGGTTGAGCATCGAATTTTCCTGCTGTGCCTGCACTGTTGCAGGTGCCACCACTGCCTCTGTACTGAATGTTGGGGTAATCCAGGTGGCGCGGCACTGGTCCTTCTCTTTCACGTCCCACAGGAAGGGCTCCCGTATTAGTTCGTCGGGCTTTTTGCCGCTCATGCCAATTTCTTCGCCGTAGTAAATGTACGGGGAGCCCGGTAGCGTGAAAAGCAGGGCGGCCGCCATTTTGGCTTTCTTCTCATCGCCATTCACTTCGCTCATGATGCGGTTTTGGTCGTGGTTGCTCAGGATGGTGGCGTCAATAAATTCTGGATTCTCTTTTTTATAGAAATCCATAATTCCGGCATGTTTGATGGCGAGTGAATTGCCCTTGCCGCTGTTCAGGGCATCCAGGATAGCCCAGCTCATTTCAAAGTTGAAGAGTGCAGGCAGCCCTTTGGTGTAAGGAGCAACCACATCGGCTGGCGCCCATACCTCCCCTACCAGGTACACATCCGGCTTCACTTTCTGCATTTCTTTTTTGAACTCCACCCACCACTGGTGGTTGTCTTCCGGGCGGTCGTCGGGGAAAATATGGCGGGCAGCATCCAGCCGGAAGCCGTCTACGCCCACTTCCTTTAGCCAATACCTACCTATTTTAAATACTTCTTCCTTCAGCGCAGCATTATCGAAGTTCAGGTCGGGCATGCCACCGTAGAAGTAGCCGTAGTACAGGTAGTCGCTGCCCTGCACTTTGTGCCAGCGGTTTACGTTGTCGGAGTCGCCTGCTATAATCTTGCCTTCTTCTTTTGTCTGCGGGTCGTTTTGGTGCGCCCACACGTAATAGTCGCGGTACGGGCTGTTCTTATCTTTCATAGCTTCCTGGAACCAGGGATGGTCGACGCCGGAGTGGTTGAGCACCATGTCCATCACCACTTTGATGTTGCGGCTGTGCGCCTGCCGGATAAATTCTTTGAAGTCCTCCATGGTGCCGTAGTCGGGATGGATGCCGTAGTAGTCGGTTACGTCGTACTTGTGGTAAGAGGGCGACGGGTTCATGGGCATCAGCCAGATGCCTTCCACCCCCAGGTCCTGCAGGTAATCCAATTTGGAAGTCATGCCTTTAATGTCGCCGATGCCGTTGCCGTCGGAGTCGCAGAAGGATTGCACAAATATTTCGTAGGTCACGCCCCGTGGCCAGCTGCTGGCTTTTGCAGGTGCTGTGCTGACGGTGGCGGTGTTGCTGCAGCTGCTGAGGTAGCTCAGCAGGAGCAGCAGGAAGGGGTATAGGTAGATTGTTTTCTTCATGATTTTTTTAAGTAAGGTGGTCAAGATTCCCTCCTCTTCCAGGACTAATCTTGTATGGGAAAACCTGAAACGGGTGTGCTGGTGCGAGCTTTTAGCTCGTACCAACCTAATCCGGAATAACTGCTGCATTTTTTATTCTCCTACAGTAGCTATTCAATGCTACACAGAAATATAATCGTGGTATGGAGGTACGAGCTACAAGCTCGCACCAGCAAAGTTTTCTACTCCGCCGATGGCTGGTTTTACTGTAAAATGAATTCTGCACCAGCCACCATTGCCACTGCTGTTGCAAAAAGCCCTCGCAGTGTACGCAGCTCCTTCGAGTGTCTGGCCAGCAGCAAAAAGACACTCGCAGGTCTGGAAGACGTTGCGAGGTCAGGTTAAATTTTACAGCTTAATGGTAAATTTGTCGCTGTCGTTTTTCACCACCAGACTCTGCACTTCGTAGCCTTCCCGTGGGTTGGCGTCGCCTTGCGGGTCGAAGCGGGAGATGGGGTCGAGGAAGCTGGCGAAGTCTTTGTTCGCTTGCTGCGATTTGCCGTTCACTTTTACTTTGCTGCCTCCAAAGCCATGCATCACTACTTTGATGTTGTTGAAGTTGGACTTGTAGCTGCCTTCGGCTTTATCGAAAGTGAGCGTACTGCGCTTAGGGTCGTAGCTGATGGTGCGTTTGTAGTAGCCGCCTTTTTCGTAGTTGTAGGTGTCGCCGTCGTCTTCGTAGTACACAAAGGAATTGCGCACATCGCCTTTGTACACGTGCACCGTCAGGGTATCGGTTGGCTTCTGGCCGGTGTGCTGCACCAGCGACTGCATCGGGATAATGCTGCTCTCTTTAATGTAGATGGGCAGTTTATTGTATTCGATGCCGATGATTTTCTCCTGTCCCCCCTGCTCTACCTGGCCGGTGAACATGTTGTACCATTTGCCTTTTGGAAAGTACACTTTTCCATAGTTCTTGCCGCTCTCGAAGGGCATTATCAGGAAAGCCTTCCCGAACTGGTACTGCGAATCGAACTCACCCTTGTACACGTTCGGGTCGTGGGTGTAGTCGATGGCGAGGGTGCGCATGAGCGGCTCCCCGGTTTGGGAGGCCTGGTAGAAGTTGGAGTAAATGTAAGGCAGCAGCTTGTAGCGCAGGCTGATGAAGTTACGCGCTATCTCGGTCACTTCCTCGCCATAAGCCCAGGGCTCCGACGACTTGGTATTCACGGCGGTGTGGTTCCGGAAGTAGGGAGTGAAAGCGCCCAGTTGAATCCAGCGGGCGTAGAGGCCCACGCTCGGGTTTCCGGTGAAGCCGCCAATATCCATAGCCGAAAAGGCCACGCCGCTCACGCCCATGCTGTTCATTAACCGGATACCCAGCAGCATGTGGTCGTCTTCGGAACGGTTGTCGCCGGTCCAGATGGCGGTGTAGCGTTGCGAACCGGAGTAGCCGGCGCGCGACAGCAGGAACGTGCGCTTGTTGGGGTTGTGCTGGCGGGCGCCTTCGTAACTGGCGCGGGCCATCTGCATGCCGTACACATTGTGGCCTTCCTTGTGGGTGGTGGTGTGGCCATCGTAATCGAAGAGCACGTTGTTCGGCATTTTCTGGCCCCAGGTGGCAATCTCGTTCATGTCGTTCCAGAAGCCGTCGACGCCGGTGTCGGAGAAGAACTTGATTTCTTTTTTCCACCAGTCGCGGCCTTTCGGGCTGGTGAAGTCGGGGAAGTGAGTCCAGCCGGGCCATACCTGGCCGGAGTAGTTTTTCCCGTCCACGTACTTGATAAACACATCTTCCTTCAGGCCACGCTCATACGCGCCGTAGCCCTCTTCCACTTTAATGCCCGGGTCTACAATCACGGTGGTTTTAAAGCCCATGTCCTTCAGCTTTTTGTTCATCGCCATCGGGTCGCCAAAACGGTTTTTGTCCCAGGTGAAGAGCTTGTAAGCGTCCATGTAATGGATGTCCAGCGTGATGCCGTCGGCGGGTATCTTTTTCTCGCGTAGCGTCTGGGCAATGCGGAATACTTCGGTTTCGGGATAGTAGGAATAGCGGTTCTGCTGGTAACCCAGGCTCCAGAGCGGCGGCATGTCCATACGGCCCGTCAGGTCGGTGTAGGACCGGATAATATCGGCTACTTTGGTGTGGTAAATGAAGTAGTAATCCATTTCGCCGCCCTGTGCCCCGAACGAGGAGAAGCGGTCGTTGCTGGCGCCAAAGTTAAAGTCGCTCTGGTAGCTGTTATCGAAGAAGATGCCGTAGTTAACGCCGCTGTGGATGCCAATATAGAACGGGATGGTCGTGTAGAGCGGGTCCTGCCCGGTACGGTAGCCAAAGGCGTCGGTGTTCCAGTTCGTAAAGCCGCTGCCCCTGCGGTCGAGTCCGCCGGTTTTTTCACCCAGCCCGATAAAGCGTTCCCCCTCCTGCATGTGCTTGTAGGTGGTTACCTCCTCTCCTATCCAGGAAGTTGTCAGCCCCTGCTCGTCCTGGTTTATTACTTTACCAGCTTTGGTAAAGAAAGCCACGGCAAATGGGTTCTTGCTGATGCGGGCGGTAAGCGAGTCGGTAGTAATGGTGATGTCGGTGTTGTTCTGCGTGATGCTGGCTTTCATCTGCTGCGGCTTTGCTATCACGGCATAAGAAAAATCGTCAGTCAAGGGCTGCTTGTCCATGCGCACCCGTACCACGGTGGGGCTATACACGCTTACCCGGATGTGGGCGTTCTGGTCGGTTGTTAATGTTACCTGCTGCCCTTCGATGCTGGCATTGGTCACGCTACCCACCGGCATAACAGGGCTGTTCTGCCCCCACACCGTTAGACTGCACACCGAGGCTACCACGAAGGCAAGAACTGGTTTTATAATTTTCATCTCTGTATTGATTTTTTGTGTTGCTATTAGGTGCGCTGCCCGGACACAACATGGCCGGGCAGCTGCTGGTTTGGCTGCAAACAGGCTGCCATTAGTTCAGGAAAAGCGGTTGTACTGCCCGGCAGGCCTACTGCGCCAGCCTCCACAGCCTCTGCTGCTATTTTTTGGGATAGCCGTCATTCTGGTCGAGGTTCGGGTTAGCGGTTACATCTGTTGTTGGTAGCGGGAACAGGCGGCGGGTCTCCGCTACGGCCTGACCGGCTTTTACGCCACCTTTCCAGGGCCAGAGGTAGGCGTTGGTGGTAAACTTATTGAACCGGATGAGGTCGGTACGGCGGTGACCTTCCCAGTACAGCTCACGGGCACGCTCCTCCAGGATAAAGTCCGTAGTTAGTTCGCTTTGCTGCACGTTGCCGCTTGTTCCGTTATAGGCACGGGTGCGCAGCATGTTCACGTAGGCGAGTGCCTGCTGCACACTGCCACCTGTTCCGCCGCGTAACACGGCTTCGGCATACATCAGGTACACATCGGCCAGGCGGAACATCGGGTAATCGGTGTCCGGGTGGTTGCCGGTTGGGTCTGATCCTACCGCGCCTGTGGAGCTCACGTTGCGGTATTTAGCAATGGCATAGCCATCTTTAAAGGAGAACATATCGTTAATTTCGAGGTTCTGCCCGCTCGCGTAAAAGTTAGCCCTGTCGTCGGCGCTGGACGTTGGGTTCGGGAATTTGTTCACAAAAGCCGATGTGGTACGCAAACCGCCCCAGCCACCATTGATGCCAAATTCGGCCGGGCTCATGGTGCCCCCCACCGGTGCATGCACCAGGAAAGTCATGCCGCCCCAGCTGTTCGTCCGGATGCCATCAAACGTAATCGGGAAAATGATTTCGCGCGATTTAAAGTTGTCGGTCAGGAAGAGGTGGTCGTAATCGGCTTCGAGGGCATAACCGGCATCAATCACTTTTTTGGCGTAGGTAATGGCGTCGGTGTAGCGGGGGGTGCCGGTGTAGACTTCGGCATTCAGGTACAACTTGGCCAGCAGCGTCCAGGCTGCGGCCTGGTTGGCTCGGCCGTAGTTGGCCAGGTTACCGGGCGCGGGCGGCATCAGGTTGTTCTGCAGGTCCAGCAGTTCCGACTCCAGGTAGGCGAACAAATCGGCACGTGCTACCTGCTTCGGAAAGAAAGAACCTACTTCGTCCTGCTCGGTTACAAAAGGTACGTTCCCGTAGAGGTCCATGGCGTGCCAGTAGCTCAGCGCCCGCAGGAACCTCGCTTCGGCACGGAAGGTTTTTGCCTGCTCCAGGTTAGCGCCTGTTACGCCGCGGCTGCTGAGTTTGGCATCGGTGGTTTCCCGGATAAACTCGTTTGTGAGCGACACCTGGTAGTACACGCGGTTGTAGAGCGCCCGCAGGAATTCGTTGGCCGGTGTCCAGTCCATTTCGTGCAGGTCGCGCAGGTTACCGTCGTTCCAGGCAATAATGGCTTCGTCGGTGGTCAGCTCCTGTGCCTGCCAGTACTGCCGCAGGTAGCTGGAAAAACCTTCGTCGATACCGCCAATGTCCTGCCGCCCTGCCGGGCCCTGCTGTCCCGTTACGGCATAGCCGGCGTACAGCTTCGCCAGTACCTGTTTGTAGTTGCTAAAGTCTTCGTACACGTTTTCGGCAATCACATCATACTTAGGTTCGATGTCGAGGCTCTGGTCGCAGGCAGCAGCCGTTACCGATACAAGGCCTGCCAATACTATATTTTTTATGAATCTGGTATTCATGATTTTTTCCATTTAAAAATTAAAGTTCGAAGTTCAGGCCAACGGTATAAATGCGCGGACGTGGGTAGAAATTGCGGTCGATACCGCCACCAGGGTTCACATCGGTTGGAAGGCTGCCATGCGAAAACTGAGTTTCGGGGTCAGCACCACGGTAGCCGGTTATCACAAAGGCATTCTGCACGCTGGCACTCAGGCGCAGCCCTACTTTTTTGTTAAGGATTTTACCGAAGTTGTAGCCCAGGTTGATGTTGTCCATGCGCACAAACGAGGCATTCTCAACATAGTAATCCGAGAATAACTGATAGTCTTCGAAGTTCGTCTCCAGCACGTTGCTCGACACGTTGGTCAGGTAGTTCGAGAACGAGAAGGCACGGTAGGCGCCATTGTTCGAGAACATGTTGTTGTAGAGGTAGTTGCCAAAGCTGCCGCGCATCACGAAGCTGAAGTTCCAGTTGCCGTAGTTGAGCTGCGAGTTAAAGCCAAGCTGCACTTTCGGGTCTGGGCTCTTGTAACGGTATTTGTCTGCTTCGTTAAATTCACCGTCACCGTTCAGGTCTTCGTACTCGCCTTCAATTGGCTTTCCGTTTTCGTCATACACCTGCTTGTACACATAGAAGGAATAAGGCGAGTAGCCAACGGTGTTAATCTGCACGGTGTTACCGGTACCGCCTGCAATACTGCCCACCTGGTAGCCAAGGAAAGTTTCATCGTTCACCCGGCTCAGGTTGGTGATTTTACGTGTGGTGTAGGTGCTGTTAATCCCGATATCCCAGGTAAGCTTGTCGTTGTTGATGGCGTTGAAATTCAGGGCTGCTTCTACGCCTCTTGTCTCCAGGCTGCCCACGTTCGTGGTCAGTTCGTTTGTCAGGTTCGTTCCGGCCGGAAGCGCAATGGTGGCCAGCAGGTCCTTCGTGTCTTTAAAGTAATAGTCGAGGCTACCGGAGATGCGGTTGTTCAGGAAGCCGAAATCCAGGCCGGCGTTGTAGGTTTTTGTTTCTTCCCACTTAATGTCCTTGTCGTACCCTTCGGGGCGTAGCGTGTTCACGTAAATCGGGTTGCCCTGCGCATCAAATCCAAACTGGTACTGGGCCGTGTTGTCGCCTTGGGTGTAACGTGGCAGGTACGGGAACACATCGCGGCTACCAGCGCCAATGTCCTGCTGACCTGTCAGGCCGTAGCCCACGCGCAGTTTCAGGTCGGAGAAAATACGGGAGTCTTTCAGGAAATCTTCGTCGATAATGCGCCAGGCAAAAGCCAGTGCCGGGAAAGTACCCCAGCGGTTTTTCTCGCTGAACCTGGAAGAACCGTCGCGACGGATGGTGGCGGTTAACAGGTATTTGTCTTTGAAAGCATAGTTCACCCTTCCGAAGTAAGACTTCAGGCGGTAGTACGGCTGGGCCGGATTGGCCGCTGCTTCTATGGTGTCGCCCGCTACATTTACAATCGGAAACTTCGGATCTTTGGTCACAAACTCCTGGAACGAGTAACCGGCCATCACATCTACGCGGCTTTTCAGGCTGTTCAGCTCCTTTACATAGTTCAGGTAGAAATCGGCCAGGGTATTGGTTTTGGACTGCTCGTAGCGGGAAATCCGGCCACCTTCAGCAGCATTCGGCGCAAAGGTAGCGGGGAATTTGGTGGCACCTTCGCTGTCGGTTACATCATAGCCCAGGTTCAGGTTAGCGTGCAGTTCCGGCAGGAAGTGGAATTTATAATCCAGCTGGATGTTGCCGATGCTGCGCTTCACTTCGCCGCGGTCGTCACGCTGCTCGAGCTGGCTGAGCGGGTTGCGGGTAGCCAGGGTGTTAAAATTGCCGTTCACGTCGGTCCACTGGAAGTAGCCACCGAACCTGTTGTTGGCATATACCGGCTGTGTCGGGTCGAACGCAACGGCCGAGCCGATAGCACCGGGGTCGGCAAAACGGCTGTTGGTGAGGGCACCTTTCAGGTTCAGGTTGACTTTCAGGTGGTCGTCCAGGAACGTGGGATTCAGACTGATAGCACCGGAAGTACGTTCAAACGCAGACGTTTTAAGCACACCATCCTGGTTCAGGTAGCCAATGGAAACGCGGTAAGGCAGTTTTTTGATGGAACCGGTAAGGCTCAGGTTGTTGTCGGTGGTGTAGGCGTCTTTAAATATCAGGTCCTGCCAATCGGTGCTGGCGTTGCCGAGCAGGGCAACCTGCGCTTCCGTTCCTTCTCTTCTTACCACGTCGCGATACGCGTCGGCAGACAGTACATCTGCTGTTTTGGTAACGGTAGCCAACGAGTGTTGGGTGCTGAAATTTACCTTCAGGGCATCGCCGGCCTTGCCTTTTTTGGTCGTGATGATGATGACCCCGTTGGAAGCACGAGAACCGTAAATGGCAGTAGCAGAGGCATCTTTGAGGATGTTAAAGCTGGCGATATCGTCGGGGTTGATAAAATTAAGCGGGTTACCGGCGCCGGCTACATTGTTATTATCCACCGGCACCCCGTCTATAACGATAAGCGGGTCGTTGCTGGCGTTGAGCGAGGAGCCACCCCGTATGCGGATGCGGCTACCGGAGCCGGGAGCGCCACCGTTGGAGGTAATCTGCACCCCGGCCACTTTACCGGTTATAAGCTGTTCCGGTGTGGTTACCTGCCCCTTCACGAAATCTTCTTCCGAAACAGAGGCAACAGAACCGGTCACGTCGCTTTTCTTCTGGGTACCATAGCCCACTACCACCACTTCGTCGAGCGCTTTGGCGTCGGCACCCATGGTAACCGGGATGGTGGTGCGGTTGTTTATCGGCACTTCCTGTGTCTGGAAGCCGATGTAGGAAAACACCAGGGTGCCGGTGCCATCGGGTGCCGTAATCGAGTAGTTGCCATCAATATCGGTTGGAGCAGCAATAGAAGTACCTTTCAGCAGCACGGTTACGCCCGGTATGGGAGCGCCACTGGCTTCTTTTACGGTGCCGGTTATGGAGTGCTTCTGCTGCGCCACAGCAGGCAGGGCAAACTGCAGCAAGGCCAGCAGTAGCAGGAAAGGGATGTAATTTTTTCGCGTAGCCTGTCCTTGCGGAGCAGACGGACACATGTAGCGTATATTTGCTGCGGTGTATCTGTATAAGTTATTCTGCATTTTTATGGGGCTAATTAATTCTTCCTTGTTTCTGAATCATAAATTCTTCTCGCTTTGTGGCGATGCCTGCTGTAGCGCCGGCTTCTGTGTCATTCGGCCTCGGCCACTGTTGTTCCGTGTAGGGTTGTTGCCAATGGGCTCCTGGTGCTGGTATTAGATGTATACTATAAGTTGGCGCTTCAGGTACAACCTATGTTACAACTACATTACCAAGCCAGGCGGCAAAGGCCTTTTAGAGGCTTTAAGTTTCCGGCAATACTTCAAAGGGACGAGCCGGTTTTAGTGTAAAAATCTTTTTCATAACATAGCGGCTTTTGCTGTTGCAAATTTCTTTAACTGAACCAGGGCTGTTGCTTCTGCTCTGCAGCGCTTTCTGCAAGTCCCTTTTTCATTCCTGCTTTTGAACTGACTTCCGATAGAAACCAACTTCCAACAGGCGCATCAAACGAACAGTAGTTTGTTATTACAAATTTGCAAGGCTTTGCAAGCAAGCTCAATTAGTAGAGATAAAATGTAGAAAATAGTTGCCTTTATAAAACTTTAATGATCTGTAAATCAATACAATATACAATAATCACAACCTGGAAAAAGTAACCTGAAAGTTGGTGATTTTTTGCTATTTTATGCACAAAAAAGCGTCAAATCGAACCTGTCATTTAGACGGTTATTCGGCAACTGGGGCAAGGGAAGAAAATGTGGGAGCAAGCGGGACATGCTGCTGAAGCGAAGCGAAGCAGCCGGGAAGGTAATCCGAACCTCTAGCTTCAATTGGCAGCAGCAGCGGGAATGGTGGCAGGTGGAGCAGAACTGGTAGGAAAGCTACAGGCAACGGAGGCAGTGGAGGCAGGTGTGGCGCAGATGAGGCAGATGTAGCTTGTGTTTGACCAATGTGATTCTTAGAATAAATTTTCCATTTATGTAAAGAATATCTACTCAATTCATTTGTCATTTCGAGGGGTTACACTTTTTCAAAGTGCTTAAAGTTTAACATAACAGCGTTAAATGTTTCTTACTCTTAGTATATGTTCATTTGTATCTTCTTGCTCCCTTTTTCATAGTTAACTTTCGCGCTCCTCGGCTGGGGAAGGGGCCCTATTTAAGCGCGGCCGCGTTTTCGCATCCGTCGCTGTCTACGTGAACCTGCTCTTCGCTGTGCTGCGGGCTGCTGAGCAGAGCTCAGCACCGAAACACGTAGAAGGCTCCTCCTGCGAAAACTGGAAAGGTTTTCTCTTCGAGCCAACTGTTGCAAAATCTGTCATTGGTAACGCAGGGAGAGATCTGCTACATTGATATATTCATTCTTCATCAGATCTCTTTTGCTAGTGCGAGCTTGTAGCTCGTACTTACTTGCCACACTGCAAGGCATGATACATTGTTTCGTTATGCTGATGTAGGTAGAACTGCTGTAGTTTAGTCCGGGAATTAAAAGTACGAGCTACAAGCTCGCACCAGCGCACCCGTTGCAGATGTTTCCCTACAAGATTAGCTTCAAAGGGGGAAAAATTCAGCTGTTCCTTCAGCTGACGCTATTGGGGCGCGACCTGTCCCTACTAAACCTGAAAAAAGTTCGGACAGAAACGGATTCCGGGCTACCGAAAAATCTAAAAGGCTTTTATCTCCATCACCCGCTTTTCAAATTCCTCGTTGGGCAGCAGGGACCTGTTTTTTGCTTTGGTTTTGTAGTTGTAGATGGTGCTGACGGAGTATTCCAGGATCCGGGCAATCTGTTCGTGGTCTTTTATCCCGATGCGGAGAAGGGCGAAAATACGCTGTTCTATTGTCAGCGCCTGGTCGTCTTTCGAAACCACGCGGTTTTCTTCGTCAAACAGGGAGTTGAAAGCAGCAATGAAATTAGGGAAAAGCTTCAGGAAAATCCGGTCGAAACTCAGGTACAGCGCCTCCCGCTCCTTTTTCAGGTTCAGCGACTTCATAACGTGGTTTATCTCGTCGTACTTTTTGGCCATCAATTTTTTGTCCAGCGCCTTCTTGAACTTCTCCATCTTGTCGATGTACTCGGAGTACATGTTAAAGGAGTAGCCGATGTATTCTTCCTTTATCCGGTTCGCTTCTACCAGGCTCTCGTTTACTTCCTGCAGTTGGGTGTTGGCTTCGGTAACGGTGCGTTTGGCCTGCCGCAGCTGCTTTAACTGCCGGAAAATGATAAAGGCAAAGACAAGCACCAGCACCGAGAGCAATGTTACCACCAAGGCATAGACCACCAGGCGGGTCCGCTGCCCCTCTACCGTTATCAGCCGCTCCCCTTCTATAATGGGCAGGATAGCAGCCACCTGTATTTTGCGCTGGCGGGCACCGTAGAAGGTGGCATCTTCCAGGGCCTGTTTTATGTATTCGTAGGCCCTGCTTTCGTCGCCGGTGTTGTATAACAGCTCCGCCAGGTTCATCAGGGCAATGGCTTCGGTGGTAGCGGATTTAATGTCGGCAATGGACGCAATGGCCAGGTAACGAATCGCTTTTTCTTTTTCGCCCATGTCTTTGTAAATCAGCCCCAGCAGGGCAGCTGCGATGGCCTGGTCGTGGTACGACTGCCTGAAATTTTTGAGCAGGTAGGCCACATCCTTTTCAGCTGCTTCCAGGTTGCCGGTTTTGTAATTTTTGAAAGCGCTGGTGGAGTAGTAAGCTGCTGTTCCCGTATCCTGCAGCGCTAAAACTGAATCGATGTAGCGGTTGCCCTGCGCGGTGTGGACATCCGAATAATAAAAATCGCTGTTATAATCTGCCAGGTCGTAGTACGCCCGGGCCATCAGAGAAAAGTACCGGGCTTTGATGCTGTCGGGCATCTGGCTGACGTTAATCGTCTTCAGCGAATCAAGCGACTCCTTAAACATACCCGACGACACCAGGATAAAGCCGAGCTTGGTTTTGGCATAGACGGGCAGCACCGGGTCTTCCAGCGCACGGGCCTGCGCCTGCAGCTTGCGGGCATAGGTAAAGGCAGAGTCATATTTAAAGGCAGCATACTCGTCGGTCAGCTTGTTGTACAGCTCAAAGCGTTGGAGTGCTGAAATATTTCTTTTTTGCAGCCTGTCCTTTAGTTGCCCGATACGTTCCAGCTTCTGACTATGATAGCTTTCGGTATGTTCGATCGTATTGCTCAGTTCGTTAAGCACACTATCGGTATCGGGTTGCGCGAATGCGTACGTAGTAAGAAAGAGGAAGATGAAAGAAAAGAATGCAGCGCTGTAGTTCATATTTGTCCGGTGCAGGTGTAGCGATATTGCCTGTAAGATAAGGCTACTTACACTATTCTCAAAGTACAAAGCAGCAGCTAAGGCCATGGTGGCAGGTGCAGTAATCTTTTTATGGCACAACGGCAGCTAACCGGCTGCCCCCGGAAAGCGTCCGGTAGTACTCAACGGCTTACATGGTCAAAATACCGTACCTGCACGCTTCCCGGCACCAGCTTCAGCCCGTGTGGTATTCCTTTGTGCGACTCCTGGTACTGGTGGCTTTTGTACCAGACCTTAAAGCTTTCTTCATCGGTCCAGAAGGTCATAAGCCAGATTTCGTTCGGGTTGTCGCGCGGGGAGAGCACCTCCAGTTTTTCAAACCCAGGGGCATCGTCCACGAGGTGTGGTCTGTTCAGGAAGGCCTCTTTTACGTCAGGGGCAGTATCGTTGGCAATGGTAAAGGTACTTAAGGCGATAAACATAAGCTGATTTGTTGGTTCAGGAGCAACGGATATTGCAGTTGTTTCGGCTAAGGTACGTAAAAACCCAAACAAAGCCGCAGCCACTGCTGACGGGCATCACTTAGCCAGGTCCCTGTTTGCGCCAGCATTTCCTTCTTTTGCTACAGGATGAAGCTACTTATTGTATCTTTGCGGCATGTACCGGCGCCTTCTTCTTTCACTCTTACTGCTTTACTGCCTGCTGCTGCCTTACACAGGATGGGCACAACAGCAACCCGACTCCACCGCTGCAGCTCCCGACAAGAAAAAGCTGGTGCTGCTGGGCAGTGGGTTTACGGCAGGCTATTCGGCCATGCTCATCTCCCTGAACAAGGCCTGGTACCAGGACCAGGAACGCACTCCTTTCCATTTTTTTAACGACAACAGCCAGTGGCGGCAGATGGACAAGGCAGGTCATTTCTGGGGCTCCTTCCACGAGAGCCGTGCCGGGATTGACGTGCTCCGCTGGGCAGGCGTGCCCGATAAAAAAGCCATTGTATTTGGCGGCCTGCTGGGCGTGGTGCTGCAAACGCCCATCGAAGTGTTTGATGGTTACCAGGCAGACTATGGGGCTTCGGTGGGTGACCTGGTAGCCAATACCGCTGGTTCTGCCGCTGTCATGGCGCAGGAGCTGGCCTGGCATGAGGTGCGTATCATGCCGAAATACTCCTTCAGCACCTCCCCTTATGCGGCGAAACGGCCCAATGTGCTGGGGCATTCGCTGGCGGAGCAGGCGCTGAAAGACTATAACGGGCAAACATACTGGCTGTCGGTGAACATCGGCTCTTTTCTTAAACCTGAAAGCCGTTATCCAAAATGGCTGAGCCTGGCGGTGGGGTATGGCGCCGAAGAAATGGTCTTTAACCACCTCCCCAGCAACCTGGCCGCAGGCTTCGATACACACCGGCAGTTCTACCTGAGTCCAGACCTGAACCTGCTGCACTTCAAAGGCAAAAACAAAGTCCTGAACACGGCCCTCTACATCCTTAGTATTGTGAAGGTGCCGGCACCGGCGCTGGAGTATAACCGAAAAGAAGGGCTGAAACTACATGCCCTCCATTTCTGAATCACGGATTTAATGGATTACACGGATGGCACGGATCTTTGGTTTAGGAGGACTACCCGCCACCTTCCGGCACAAATAATTGCGTACCTTTGTGCTGAAACGGGCAACGCAGGATGCGTCCTTCACCGGAATTCACGCATTTCCCCACTAACTAATAACAAATAACCAATAACTATGAATGTAGGCGACCGTGTCCGGCTGATGTCCGGCAGAGAAGAAGGCATCATCACCCGGATTTTAGATAATAATATTGTAGAAGTAGCCATCGACAACGACTTTACCATTCCGGTGGCACGACGTGAAATTGTGGTGATTGCGCCCGAGGAAGCGAAGTTTTTAAAGAACGAGGAACCGGTCGTAAAACCAAGTGCCCGCAGAGAACCTGCTGCGCCTGTTTTATCAGCAAAGGGAATTTACCTGGCTATGGTGCACCAGTCGGATGAGCTGCTGGCGGCAACCATCCTCAACAACACCGATTACGATGTGCTGTTTACGAGCGGCGAAGACCGGAACAACCGCTACCGGGGCCTGCAAAACGATAAACTGGCGCCAAAAGCAACACGCGTTATCGCCCATTACCACCTGAAAGATTTTGAGCAATGGCCAGCACTCATCGTGCAGTTCCTGCAGCACCGCAATGGCGCCCCTTCCCTATTTGAGCCTGTTACCAAACGTGTTCAGTTTAAGGCTGCTTCGTTTTATAAAAGCAAAAAAACCGCGCCCGTCCTGAACAAAGAAGGCTACGTGTTCCAGCTCGATCATAAACCGGTAACAGTTAACACTGACAAATTGCAGGAGCAGCTCGCCGAAAAGCCAGCCCAGCAGGAAAACTTTAAACTACAGGCGCCCGAGCACGAAGTGGACCTGCACATCGAAAAGCTGACCGATGATTTCGCGGGCATGAGCAACAGCGCCATGCTGAAGCTGCAGCTGGAAAAATTTCAGGATGCACTGGAGCGGGCCATGGCTACCAACATGCACGAAATCATCTTTATACATGGTTCCGGGAACGGTGTGCTGCGCAAGGAGATCCAGAAAATACTCAGCCGCACTCCTGGCATCAAATTTTTTGAAGATGCCCGCAAAGAAAAGTTCGGTTATGGCGCTACGCTGGTCAGAATTAAGTAAGCTCGACGAACAAATAAAACAAAATCAAGAGCAGGCAACAAAGAAATATAGCAATTCCTATACGCCGTTTTTTCGCAGGTTTATTATCCTGTTAATTAACAATTTAACCATTAAACAATTAAACCATTTAAACACCTAAAACTGTTACATTTGTAGTTTAAAGAATTAGCAGCAAGCCGTCTTATCGCTGCTTCCGTTCAGGAAGGAGAGGAAAGTCCGGGCAACACAGAGCATCCTACTTCCTAACGGGAAGGGTTCTGAAATTTTTCGGGATACAGCCAGTGCCACAGAAAATTACCGCCCCGT
Source organism: Botryobacter ruber (assembly GCF_003347595.2). GTDB lineage: Bacteria > Bacteroidota > Bacteroidia > Cytophagales > Hymenobacteraceae > Pontibacter > Pontibacter ruber_A. The sequence goes on from NZ_QCZK02000047.1 coordinate 109,934, forward strand.
GCAAGCGGGGTAAGGGTGAAAAGGTGCGGTAAGAGCGCACCAGTGGGCGGGTGACCGTTCCAGCTGGGTAAACCTTAGGAGTTGAAAGACCAAATAGGCTGACAGCGCCCTGCTTCGGCAGGGCTAAGGGCTGCTCGTCCGATGTCAGTGGGTAGGTCGATGGAGCCTGTGCGTGAGTGCAGGCCTAGATAAATGATAAGACGTCTGGTATACCAGGCGACAGAACCCGGCTTACAGGCTTGCTGCTGCTTCTTTTCTCTTCTCTTTTCGTATTCTGATTTTTTCCGGCGATAATACAGAGGTGTAGAGGCTGTGGTGGCTGCTGCAGTAAACTAATTTTGTCTGAACCTTTGATTTTTGTGATTTTAGTGATTTAATTGATTTTTTGTCTGAATTTGGATTCGTCAGATGATTGGATTAACAGGATGAGGTTTCTTTGTGGTTCGTGCAGGAGACGCGAGCACCGCATCTCTACAGCCGTACCCTTAACCTTTCTAACTCTCTGTCACAGGGTTGAAAATCTTCAACCCCTACAAAAATTCCAAAATTCCAAAATTTTTAATTTTCTACCTCTCTACCTCTTAAACTTTCTAACTCCCAAACTCTCTAACTCCTAAACTCCCAAACTTTCTAACTTCCGCATGGCAGAGCTTACCTTATACGACCCCTTTGAAAAGATGCAGTTCAGCGACTCGAACTGTTTTTTGTGCGGCACTACGATCACGACCGAACAACGCACGCCTGTGTTTGCAAGCTGGCTGCAGCAGCAGTACAACCTGCAGCAGAAAGAACTGCTCCTGCTCGACAAAAGCGTTACTACCTTCGGCGACCTCACCATCCCCTGCTGCGATCACTGCCACCTGCACCACGTGCTGCCCCTGGAGCAGGAAGTGGAACAAGCTGCTACCGCCGGCCTGGATGGACTAAAAGCGCTGGACAAGCAGAAGCTGTTCCAGTGGATTGGCAAGATGTACTACGGCACGCTGGTAACCGAACTGATAAAGGAAGCCAACCCGCTCATCATGCCGACGTATGCGCTAAGCGAAAACCCGCAGATGCTGGGCAAATTCCGGTCTTTTTTTAAGGTGCTGCAGTCGCTGCGGGTGCCTGCCGTGTTCCATGATTTTCTGCCCTGTTCGCTGTTCCTGGTAGAGGTCAGCCCGACAGAAGACGACCTGCCTTTCGAGTACCAGGACGAACTCACGACCATGGCCTTCAGCATTAAACTGGGCTCCGTTGCCATTGTGTGTACGCTGCTGGACAACGGCATCATCCAAAGGGCACTGGGCAGGCTTTACCGGCTGATAGAAGACAAACCACTCCACCCGATCCAACTGGCCGAGCTGAAAGCGCGGGTGTTTTATGCCGCCTATATTTTAAACGTGGTACCCGAATACTTCGAGCGGCCCGTTAAGCACGGCGATACCCACCTGGTGCTCGACACGCTGATAGACGATGTGACGAAAGAAATTTTTAATCCCTGGGAAATGACGGCCTATGCCCACATGCTGGAAGAGATGCTGAAGCCCTGGAGCATCCGGGAGCAGCAGATTCTGAGGCCCAACAACCAGGTACTCAGTTTCCTGGCCGACGAATCCGGGAATTTTAAAACGATAGAACGCTTCAATAAGTCGATGCTGGAGGAGTGAGTTGTCGGAACAGGGATTCACCTGATTTGTGGATTACGCAGATTTTTCCAGGGATTTTAAAGTATAAAATTATCCGAACCCGGCCATTCCATATTCATCCGACGCTGTTGCAGATATGCTACGCCGGCTTCTATCGGGTGTATGACAAAAAGTGCACAAAAAATAAATTTGCTCTTTCGGACATCCGTGTCCCCGTTTGCCGTTATTCGCCACTCACGCGGACGAGGACGTCCGCAGCAGAGGGAATTCCGGACAAGGATGTCCGGAACAGCATATATTTTTGTGCACTTTGTCATACACCCCCTCTATCCTCCAAACAAAAAGAGGCTGTCCTGGTATACAAGACAGCCTCTTCACTACTATTGCCCGATCTGATGACTCCCTTAAGCAAGTGAATCCCGGTTCAGACGATATTCTACTCTACAATATAAAAGCTAATATTAACATTGGAAGTAACTACCACTTCGCCACCGGCGATAGAAGGATCGCCTCCGCTTTGGTCCATGGCTGCTTCCCGCATCATGGCTTTTCCGTAATACGGCTGCGGTCCGCCGCCATAGGTGTTTTCGCTTATTGAATAGGCACGTCCTGTTTTCACACCCAGTTCCGAGGTTAAGGCATTGGCTTTCTGCTTGGCATCGGCAACAGCTTTTTTCCTGGCTTCTGCTTTGTGCTTTTCAATATCCGACACTTTAAAGGAAATATTTTCCACCCGGTTCACTCCCGCCTCATATAGACCGGCAATTACGCTGTCAAAATTATTCAGCTTTTTGAGCACGAAGGTCATAGTTTTGTTTGCCATGTAAAAGTCAGGGGTAGTTCTGCCATATTCGGCGCCGGGGCTGGAATAAACCGGCTGCACGTGCATATACGTCGTCTGGATGTCTTTGGCGTCAACACCTTGTTTTTTCAGATAAGAAATGATGGCGGCGGCTTTGGCATCGGTTTGTTTGCGAACCTGCTCCAGGCTTTTATCGCGCATTTCCACGCCCAGGGTTACCACTACCTCGTTGGGTTGCACTTTTACTTCGCCCACGCCGGTTACACTAATGAGCGGGGGCATCACCTGCTGGGCTTTTACCTGAAAGCCCAGGAAGAGAAAAAGAAGGGTTAAAAATAAGCTGGCTTTTTTCATAATTTTAAAAAAGAATTTAAGTGATTTGGTTAAGGGCGCAAAGCATAGTGTTTTGCTATATTGCTTTCACCTTATCAAAAGCTGTACCACTTCCGCCTCAGGCAGGCTGGCATAACAAAAGAGGCCTTCAGCTACGCAAGCTAAAGGCCTCTTTTGTTGCTATTTACAATCCCGATTATTCTTCAAAATCGAAATCCATGTCTCCTGCATAATGTGCTACCAGGATAGCGCCAACTGTTACGGCACCGGCAGTAAGAATTAGCTGCGTGGTGGACATGCGCTTTGCTGCCTGCAACACCAGTGTTCCCACATCGTGTAACAGGTCAGGCAGCTTCTCACGACGGCCCTGTATCACGTGCATGGCCGACTCTACTGTTTTAGACATATCGTGCGGCTGAAGCAACTTTAAGGCTCCCTCAGAAGAAGCGTTTTTCTTTTTCTGGCCCTGATCAGTAGTACCCCCTTGGTTCTGATTTTTGTCGTTTTCCATAGTTATTATTTGCTATATCACTTGATGCAATTTATTTAATATCATACGGCAACTGGAGCCCGAAGGCTTCAATTAGCTCAGGCTTGTTGTGGTCTGCCCCCGTACTGCACAATCATCTCATCCATCCGCGCCACCAGCTTATCGGCACTTATCATCATGCTCGCCGGGAAACCAACCGACAGGTCGTTGATATGCAAGGCCTGTGCCGCCGGGTCATAGTTGTAGTTAGCCGACACGCCTTTCTCCTTTATACTGCCACTGTCGCCCTGTAAGTGTAGCCCCATGGATTGCAGTTTGTCCTTTAGCTGGTTATATACCTCTGGCGTTACACCGGTATAATGCGCATTTTTTGCCATTGTAGTTCTGATTTTTTGTAGTGCTTATGTATAACGTAAGTTTACCTGAAGGGTTTTTGCTGTCCGGCGTTAAGCCCCGGACAATATTTTTCCGGCTAAAGCTCAGCCACATACAACTTTCATCTGATTTTTTTCAGCCTCTCATTTTGCAAAAATAAAACAGCCTTTTATATTTGCACCATCAAACAACAAGACGGTCCGTTCGTCTAGGGGTTAGGACTTCAGATTTTCATTCTGGCAACAGGGGTTCGATTCCCCTACGGACTACTGGTTATCATGCCAAACTTAGCTAAAAGCCTGCAAATAAAGCATTTGCAGGCTTTTTCTTTTTCCGGCACCAGCGATTTATTCGGTTTCTCCCAAAGAATAGGAGCGTAATTCGGTGCGTCATTTTTGCCACGCTCCCTGACTCACCGAATTTTGCTTAACTCACTGACACGCAAGCTGTACAGCCTTTGTACATCTTGATTCTGTTTTGCTGCAAGGCTAACTTGTTCAACCGTTAAGCAGCAAAGCCATGCGCCAATGTATCAAAATCATCTTCTACCTCAAAAAGCCACGGCACTACCAGACAGGCCCGGCGCCTGTTTATCTTCGCATCACCATCGCCGGAAAAAGAGCAGAAATCTCCACCGGAAGAAACTGCGAGCCCCGCCGCTGGAACTCCTCTGCCGGGAGAGCATCCGGCACGAAAGAAGCCGTTGTTTCCCTCAATGCTTACCTGGACACACTCCAGGCCCGGGTACAGGAGGCACACCGCCAACTGCTAGAGGCAGGCCAGGAAGTTACGGCTGAAAAAGTTAAAGTCAGGTTCTCAGGCAAGCAGGAGAAGGTACGAACGCTCCTGGAAGAGCTCACCGAGCACAACCGCAGGATGGAAGCCTTAGTGGGAGCCGAATACTCTTCCGCCACCCTCAAAGGCTACAGAACATCCCTCGGCCACACCGAAAGCTTCATCCAGTGGAAGTACGGTACCAGGGATATCCCCCTGCGCCAGGTGGACCACGCCTTCGTTACCGACTACGGCTTCTACCTCAGGAGCGTATGCAGGTGCTCCGCCAACTCTGCGGCTAAATACCTCAAGCATTTAAAGAAAGTCACCCGCGCCTGCCTGGCACACGGCTGGATAGAGCGCGACCCCTTCCTGCACTACAAGGCAAAGGTAAAGCCAAAGGAACGGGTGTTTCTTTCAGAGGAGGAACTGGAGAAGATAGCAGC
>NZ_QCZK02000048.1 GCF_003347595.2 Botryobacter ruber
CAAGCTCGTTTACCTGGTGGTGATGAATGTAGAGAAAAAATGGACGATGCCACTGCCTAACTGGGCCTTGACTTTCTCTCAGCTTTTTATCATGTTTGAGGAAAGACTCAGGACCCACCTGAGGGTTTGACTTTTTTGATGTTAGGCTAAAGCCGTAACATCAAAAAAGCCATTAAAAAAATGAGTGACACAGTTTCGTTTACACTCCCCAACAAAGTCCCTGAAAGCTGTTAGTACAAAATAGAACTATAGAAACACCCGGTTTTCCGCCGGGTGTTTTTTATTTCGCCCATCCTTTTTCCTTTGCCTCTCGTCCTTTCTTTATATTTGCTTTTCAAGATAAACAGCAACACTATGGCAAACACCACCTACTCCGACAGCGGCTCCGGCAACGTACTTGTTTTTCTGCATGGCTTCTGCGAAAGCAAAGAAGTCTGGGCCGATGAATTTCTGAAGCCGCTGCAGCAAAAGTTCCGCACCATTGCCCTGGATTTACCGGGCTTCGGCGACAACACCCAAAACATCAGCAACTACAGCATGGAAAGTATGGCCGATGACGTGAAAAAGCAGCTCGATGCGCTGGGGGTGCAGAAGTGCCTCCTGGTCGGGCATTCGATGGGCGGCTACGTCAGCATGGCGTTTGCCGAGAAATACGGTTCTATGCTCGACGGGCTCTGCCTCTTCCATTCCTCCGCCCTTCCCGACACCGAGGAGAAGAAAGAAAACCGCACCAAGACCATTGCCTTTGTAGAGCAGCATGGCGTGGACGCCTTTATCAACCCGTTTATAGAGCCGCTCTTTTACGAAGGAAACCGCTCCAGGCTGCGGCAGGAAATAGAGCTGATGAAGCGCATCGGCAAGCAAACGCCAAAAGAGAGCATTACCGGTGCCCTGGCTGCCATGCGCGACCGCCCCGACCGGACACAGGTGCTGCGGCAAATCGGATGCCCGGTGCTGTTTATCGTCGGGAAAGAAGACGGGGCTGTGCCGCTTGAAAAAGTACTGGAGCAATGCCACCTGCCAGACCGGAGCTTTGTTTTTTTCCTGAGCGAGACCGGGCACATGGGCATGTTCGAGCACACCTCCGAAACCCGGAAGGCTGTGGAGAAGTTTGCCGAAACTATTTATGAGCAGGGGTAAAACCAAACACTCCTCTAAGTCAGTTTACTTGAAATCCGCAAAAGAAACACAGTTGCCGCCAACTCCTGTGGCGCCTCCGGGCTATTTACTGCCGGTAATTGTGCTGTCGCAGTTTGCAGGCACTTCGCTTTGGTTTGCCGGCAATGCGGTGCTGCCCGAGCTGCAACAGGAGATGCACCTGCCCGGCAGCGGCACCGGTTTGCTTACCTCTGCCGTGCAGCTGGGTTTTATCCTGGGTACTTTTTGTTTTGCGTTGTTATCGCTGGCCGACCGCGTGTCGCCGCGCCTGCTGTTTATGGGCTGCGCTTTGCTGGGAGCAGGAGCAAACGCTTTGGTGGTAGCTGCAGCAGAAAGTTTAAGCACTGTTTTGCTGCTGCGGGCGGCAACCGGCTTTCTGCTGGCAGGCATTTACCCGGTAGGCATGAAAATAGCCACCAGCTGGTACAAAAGCGGTCTCGGGAAAGCCATTGGCTACCTGGTAGGCGCGTTGGTTATCGGTACTGCTTTTCCGCATCTGCTGCGGGCGCTGGGGGCATCGCTGCCCTGGCAAACCTTGCTGCTGCTCGTTAGCGGGCTGGCTGCTGCCGGTGGGGTGCTGATGTACGTGCTGGTGCCGCAGGGGCCCTACCTGGGTAAAGGCGCTGTTTTTAATGCCGGTAACATGCTGCAGGTGTTCCGGGTGCGGGAGTTCCGGGCGGCAGCTTTGGGTTACTTCGGGCACATGTGGGAGTTATATACTTTGTGGGCTTTTGCGCCTTTTCTTATATCCGCGGCCTTGCCACAGCTAGCACCGTCAGAAGTATCGATGTGGTCGTTTGGGGTGATTGCGGCGGGGGCAGTGGGTTGTGTGGGTGGCGGATATGCTTCGCAGCGCTGGGGCAGCGCCAGGGTCGCTTTCTTGCAGCTCTTTGCTTCGGGATTATGCTGTGTGCTTTCGGTGATAGTGCTGCAGTTGCAGGCACCGCTGCTGGTTCTGCTTTTCCTGCTCGGCTGGGGTGTGGTAGCGGCGGGGGATTCGCCGCAGTTTTCGGCACTGAACGCCCAGAAGGCCCCGCCCCATCTGGTCGGGACGGCTTTAACGGTGGTGGTTTGTATCGGCTTTGCCGTTACCATTGCAAGTATCCAGCTCATGGACTACCTGCTCACGCTCTGGCCGCCGCATGCTATGTTCGGCCTACTAGCGGCAGGGCCTGTTGCTGGTCTGCTTTCGATGCGGCGCCTGCTTGTGAACCAGGAAGGTAATCAGCACAGCAGCCCTAACAAAAGCACGCGTTAGCACCGGCTTTTGTTAGGGCTGCTGTTGAAAAAGGAAGGTTAGTCCGCTTTCAATTCCATTCTGGAACCATCGTTGGCCACCAATACCATTTCATTTTCTGTCAGTTCTTCCACCGTAAAGTTTTCTGAAACGCCTTGTCCCTCAAACTGCAGCGATAAGCGTTTTGCAGCTTTATCGTACGACCAGGTGCCTGTTTGCAGCGTGCCGCCGCCCCCGAGCGCAAAACGGCCATCGGCATAAAACTGCATGGTTTCCTGCTCTTCTGCATCGGTCAGTTTGTCTTTATCGCCTGAGGCAGTCAGTTCTTTGTCGGCACGCCAGGTCTTGCTGTTTCCACCCGAAATCATAGCCTGGTCGCCGGTTTTGTCTTCGCCGCCGCAGCTTACCATGGCCAGCGTTAGCAGAAGCGCCATCAGGTAGTGCCACTGGCCAAACAGCCTTTTCCTATTTTTCATGTTGTTCATAGTTTTTTTGTTTTGTTTACGCCTGCCGCTTCACCGGTTTCAGCAGGTTTGAGTGATTACGGCCTTTGCTACAATTAAGTTAAACTTAAATACAGGCGTTAGTTTAAACCACAACCAACTGTATAAGAAGGCGTACAATTAGGTTAGCATCAGGTGTCTGGTGCTTTTACTGAAGTTTGACTTAAATTAATTAATGATATGGGATTGTTGGATTTTTTTAAAAAAGGAAAAGAAGAGCCGGCAAAAGGAACAGGGCCGGTGGTAGGAACCCAAAAAGTGTCGCAGGCGCCCGGACATCCGGAACACGGCTTTTTTAGTCCGAGCGATAAGCAGCAGATAACCGATACGTCTGCAAACCAGGATGTGTACACCGTGCAAAGCGGCGACTCCTTATCCAAAATTGCTAAAAAGCATTACGGCAACGCCAATGCCTGGACTAAAATTTACGACGCCAACAAAGATAAAATTGGCGATAACCCGGACCTGATCAGGCCCGGACAGCGTTTTGTAATTCCGCGCGATAAGTAGTTCGCGGTACTGACAAAAAAAGAGCGGCAGGTTTTAAAATGAAACCTGCCGCTCTTTTTTTGTCAGTATGTAACGGAGAACGAGCCGGGTTCGGTTTGGTGCAGCAGTGGGTGTGGTGGCAGGTGCAGAACAAAAATCCGGGTGGTACAAATAAAAAACGTCCGCTGAAAAAGGCTTCAGCGGACGTTTTTACAATTCTTTTTCCGGGGAAATTAGGAACGCTCGTCGGCAGCGAAGAAGAAGTCGCCTTCGATCTGTGCGTTCTCGTCAGAGTCGGAACCGTGCACGGCGTTGGCTTCGATCGACTTGGCATATTTCTTACGGATAGTACCTTCTTCGGCTTGTGCCGGGTTGGTAGCACCAATCAGCTTACGGAAATCTTCCACAGCGTTGTCTTTCTCCAGGATCATGGCTACGATCGGGCCAGACGACATATATTTTACAAGATCGCCGTAGAACGGACGCTCTTTGTGTACTTCATAAAATTTACCGGCACGCTCCTCAGTCAGCCTTGTTTTCTTCATTGCAACAATGCGGAAGCCGCCTTCCTCCATCATTTTAGTGATGCCACCGATGTGGTTTTCTGCCACTGCATCCGGCTTGATCATGGTAAATGTGTATTTTCCTGCCATGTCTTTGGGTTGTTATAATGTATAATTCTTTTTCGAAGCGCAAAAGTAGTGTATTTGTTTAAATAAAGAATACTTTTGGTTGCAGTTTCGCTTCGTGTGTAAGCCCTTTTTCCGGTTTATATGGCAGAGTTCGCTTCGCGAGTACCGTTTTTATTGCTTTAGAAGTTATTTCTTCAGAAATTCGCATCTTATTTCCCTATTTATCAGAGGATTTATCTGTAGCAGTATGCATGATATTCTTGCTCTAAAAGAGCTACTTCGCGAGCCTAAAGAGGTGATGATCACGACACATCATAAACCGGATGCCGATGCATTGGGTTCTTCTTTGGGTCTGGCAGGCTACCTTAAAAAGAAAGGGCACCGGGTTACGGTAATTACGCCGTCCGACTATCCTGCGTTTCTGGCCTGGATGGAAGGGAACGACGATGTGCTGGTGTATTCGGAGAAAAACGATGCGCTGGTGCAACGCATTATTGCCGAATCGCAGGTTATTTTCTGCCTCGATTTTTCTACCCTCGCCCGTATCAACGAAATGGGGCCTTATATACGTGAGGCAAAAGGAACAAAAGTGCTGATCGACCACCACCTGGAGCCTGAGGCATTTGCCGATCTTAACTTTTCCAATACTTCTGCCGCCGCTACCGCTGAACTGGTTTACGATGTAATAAAAGCTATGGGCGATGGCGATATGATCGATACCAGCATCGGCGAATGTTTGTATGCCGGCATCATGACCGACACCGGCTCATTCCGCCACCCCAGCACCTCTAAAAACGTGCACCTGATTATTGCCGACCTATTGCAGATAGGGGTAAACACCTCCAACATCCACCGGCTTATCTACGACAGTTCCACCGAACTGCGGCTGCGCTTCCTGGGGTACGCCCTCAAGGACAAACTGGTGGTGCTGCACGACTACAAAACGGCTTATATTGCCATCACAGCCGACGAATTGAAAGCCTATGATTCCAAAACAGGCGATACCGAAGGCTTGGTGAATTTTGCTTTGTCCATAGAAGGTATCGTGTTTGCCGCCGTGATCATAGACCGCGGACAGGCTGTTAAGATTTCGTTCAGGTCGGTGGGCAACTTTTCGGTAAACGACTTTGCCCGGAAGCACTTTAATGGCGGCGGACACCGCAATGCCGCAGGCGGCATGTCGCTGGAGCCTCTCGATGCCACGGTAGCCAAATTCGAAAGCCTTATCCCGCTTTATAAAGACCAGCTGCTCAGCAGCACCAGCAAGTAAAAAATTTATCAACCTATAGAAAATGTTATTTAAAACAAAACTCTTATTGCCAGTTATTGCTGGTGCTTTTTTGTTTCAGGCATGCGACAAAAAAAGTGACAAGTTTTATACCACGGCGAATGGCCTGGAGTATAAAATTTTTGAAAAGACCGATAAAGGCGAGTATGAGCCAAAAGGTAAGGTAGCAGACAACGACACTACAGGAGCCCGAATCGGTCAGATTGTAGCGGTGCATATGGCTATCAAAAATGCCGAAGACTCTACACTGGTGGATACGCGTGAGCAGAAGCCTGCTTTCCCGGCGTTTATCCCGGTAATGGAACCTACCATGAAAGGTGGCTTGGAAGAAGCCATTATGATGTTGTCGCCCGGCGATAGCGGTGTGTTCAAAATCAACGCCGATTCACTTTTTGCCCATACGTACCGTCAGCCGCTTCCGCAGGAAATTAAGCCGGGCAGCAAACTGACGTTCTTCATTAAAATGGAGAAAGTAATGACAAGAGCAGAGGCTGAAGTAGAGCAGCAGAAGGTAATGGGCGAAATGCAGAAGGCTGCACAGGCACAGTTCCTGGAGCGTCTGCGTACCGATAGCGCTACTGTTGCTCAAATCGGGAAAGACAGTGTGATCATTGAATCTTACATCAAGGAGAAGAACCTGAAGAACGTGCAGAAGTCGCCAATGGGTGTTTACTATGCCGTTACGCAGGAAGGTACAGGTCCGAAGGCTAACACCGGCGACATGGTGTCGGTGTACTACAAGCTGTCGTTCCTGGACGGAAAAGAGCTGGAGTCTAACTTTGGCAAAGAGCCGTTCACGTTCCCGCTTGGCCAGGGACAGGTAATTCCGGGTTGGGACGATGCCTTTACGCAGTTAAAAGAAGGCAGCAAGGCTATTCTGCTGGTGCCATCATCGTTGGCCTATGGAGCCCAGGAAAGAGGACCGCAGATGCCGGCGAACTCTATTCTGCGTTTTGATGTTGAGCTGGTAAATGTAGAAAACCAGGGCAGCACAGCCCAGAATAATCCAGAGCAATAATTAAATTTCTTTTTATGAATTTCCACTCTATCCTTTTACTTCTTAAAAACCGAATTTCAGTTGCCGTAGTTGTGCTGGTGGTGCTTGTTGCCGGTGTTTCCGCGTGCCAGACCGAAGATCCTTATGCTCGTATGTATCCCAGGTTTGATGTAGAAAAGCAGAAAGCACAGGACGAAAAGGATATTCGTACCTACTTCCGGAAAAACAACATCGATACTACGGCGGCAAATACGAATCTTATTAAAACGGCTTCGGGGCTGTATTATTTAAGAGTAAAAGAAGGAACCGGCGATCTGTTAAAGACCGGCGACAAGGTGGATGTTCATTACATAGGCAAATTTTTATGGGGACAGGAGTTTGATAACTCTTACAACAGAGGGTCGGCTTTTCCTGTAACGATTGGCACCACCAGCGTGATCAAAGGCTGGACAGAAGGGCTAACACTGATGAAAGAGGGAGAAGAAGGATTTTTATTTGTTCCCTCTCATCTGGCTTATGGTCCGTATGACCAGCGTGGTTTTGCAAACATGGTGCTGATTTTTGACATGACTGTTCTCGATAAACATTAAATCCTGCCTGAAAAGGTAAAAAGCGGAGGGGTTGTGCACTGCATGGCCCCTCCGCTTTTTTATTTAGCGCCGTTTGCAGGTTTGAAGGAGCAGCAGAGGCTGTGGTGGCTGGTGCAGCAGAAAATTTTGGTTGTTTTTAAAGCTTTTCAGGCGTTGACCAGAAATGAATTCCTTTATGCAACCATTGCTGGCGTTCAGGGGTCAACAGTATAAAGGCGATAGCAGGAAAGGTGTGCCAACCTTGCCGCTGCTTCAGCTTTTACTAATGTTGTTCCAGCTAACGAAACCGGTATACTATGAAAAATTTTATTAAAACATCTGTTGCAGGCCTGGCAGGTGCCGTTCTGCTGCTCAGTGCCTGCCAAAAGGAAATAACGGATAGTACGCCGGATGTCCGGCCCGTTACAGCACAGGAAGCTACGGCTATTAAAAGCTCCAATAATTTTGCCTTCCGGGCGTTTGCCAGCATCAGTGAAGACGAGGGCACTAAAAACGTTTTCATTTCTCCGCTGAGCATCAGCATGGCGCTGGGCATGGCTTATAACGGCGCAGATGGCGCTACCAAAGAAGCGATGCGCAAAACGCTTGCCCTGGAGTTACCTACCGATAACGACATTAACCAAGCCTACAAGAGCCTGTCGGAGCTGCTGCCTGCCCTGGATAAAAAGGTGCAGTTTCGTTCGGCCAACTCGTTGTGGTACAGGAATACCTATCAGCTGCAGGCCCCATTTGTGAAAACAAACCAGACCTATTTCGATGCCACCGTGCAGGGGCTGAATTTTGACTCACCAGCGGCCAAAGACCAGATCAACAGCTGGGTGCAGAACAAGACCAACGACAAGATTGATAAAATTGTAGAGGAGATAAGACCGGAGCATGTGCTGTTCCTGGTAAATGCCATCTACTTTAAGGGTACCTGGACCTACCCGTTCGATAAAAAGCTGACTCAACCTGGGCTTTTCCGCCTCGAAAACGGCAGTACCGTGACGCATGATTTCATGCACCTGAAAAACGGAAAGTACCTCCTGTACCAGGACAACACGAAGCAGCTCATCGACCTGCCCTACGGCAACCGCCACTTCAGTATGACCATCCTGTTGCCGCAGGGGCAGCAGCAAGTAAGCGACCTGGTAAACGAACTGACCGGGGAAAACCTGGCTGCCTGGCTGGCGGCTGCCGACACATCCGGGATGGAACTCTACCTGCCCAAGTTCAAGCTGGCGTATGAAAAAGAGCTGAAAGAAACGCTCACGCAGCTGGGTATGGGCATCGCCTTCAGCAACAGCGCCGACTTCAGCCAGATGGTGGAGGGGCGGTCTGACCTGGCCATATCGGAAGTAAAGCACAAGACTTTTGTGGAAGTAAATGAAGAAGGCACCGAAGCGGCAGCTGTTACCTCGGTAGGAGTTTCCGTTACGTCCATGCCGCCATCCATCCGCGTTGACCGGCCTTTCGTGTTTTTGATCCGGGAGAAATCTTCGGGAGCTATTTTGTTTATCGGGAAACTGATGCAGCCGGAGTAGAGGCAGGTGAACCTATTGATTGCTTTGTAACATGGTGCGTTGCTGAGATGATGCGTTACTGCAGCCAGACACTCGCAGGAGCTGCGCACACTGCGAGGTCTTTTGAAGCCGGCGTTTATAGCTCATCTTCTTCTATGAGTGGCGCAATTGTGCTGAAGTCTGCTGCATTTTTCTGGTGGAAACTTCGGTATTCCTCTCTTCCGCCAAACCACTTCAGCACTTCGTTGCAGGGTAGTTTTATTTTTTGAAAGGTGACTGTGGTAAGAGGAATAGGGCCAGTCGCTATAGTCATCTATTAAGCCGTGGTGCTGCGGGTTGAAATGAATGTAATGCACCAATCTTGTAAAGTAGGCTGCTGATGTAACCTCTTTCCTGCCAAACCGGTGCTGAAACAGTCGACCCGTACGGTCGTAGCGGTTATTGATGGTTTTGGCGTAAGCACTTAGCAGGTGGGCTAGCTGACGTGGTACTTCGATTGGCTTATAAAATGCTCCCGCTTCATTTCGCAGCACTAATTAACTTTCAGGCTTTACCTGTACCAGGAAATGCACGTGGTTGGGCAGCAGGCAATAGGCATAAGTATGAACAAAAGGTGTGAGGTACTTTCGGTACAGCTGCAGAAACAGGTAATAGTCGTCTTTGTTCCTGCATAAGGTTTCTTTGTTGTTGCCTCTGGTATAAAGGTGATAAAACTTGTCTGGCTCTAACTGAATTGTCTTCTGCATCCATTTCTATACGAGTTAAAAGAACGTTTGCTCGCAAAAAGACCTCGCAGTGTGCGCAGCTCCTGCGAGTGTCTGACAGCAGAAACGCATCAACTCAGCAGCGCACTATTTTTCAAAGCAGCAGACACTCGCAGGAGCTGCGCACAAGCAAGGTCTTTTGAAACTTCCGCAACCTTCTCCCCCTCCTCTCAGTTCTGATAAACGGTTAAGAAATAGTATCTTTGTAGTAGAGAAGAACTAACAGGAGCGATTACCTTGAAAGTTAAAGATTTTTTAGAGCTGTACCGCCTCGACAGCGTGGTGCAAACCATTGCCGACAGGCTGAAGGCCAACAAAAGTTACCGCCTGCAACTCAAAGGCCTCACCGGTAGTTTAGATGCCGTGCTGGCTTCGGCGGTGTATACCTTGAATCACCAGCACCAGCTCTTTGTACTGCACGACAAAGAGGAGGCTGCTTATTTTTATACCGACCTCCGCAACCTCATCGGCGACACCAAGGAAGTACTGCTCTTCCCGATGTCGTACAAGCGCCCTTATAGCTTCGACGAAACCGAGAATGCCAACATTCTCATGCGGGCCGAGGTGCTCAACCGCCTGAATCAGAAAACCGGCAAAGGCGAACTGATTGTGACGTACCCGGAGGCACTGACGGAGAAGGTAATCAACAAGAAATCGCTCGTTGAAAATACGCTGGGCGCGAAGGTGGGGGAGAAGCTGGATACGGCTTTCCTGAGCGAGATGCTGAACGAGTACGGCTTCGAGCGCACTGAGTTTGTGTACGAGGCAGGCCAGTACGCCGTGCGCGGTGGCATTGTGGATGTGTTTTCCTACGCCAACGACCTGCCGTACCGCATCGAGCTGTTTGGCGACGAAATCGAGAGCATCCGCACCTTCGACCCGGATACGCAGCTGTCGGTGGAGACGAAGAAAAGCATCTCTATCATTCCGAACGTGCAGACGAAGCTGCTGCAGGAAACCCGCGAAGCTTTCCTCGATTACCTGCCCAACAACACCAACATCTGGTTTAAGGATGTGCGGCAGACCCTGGATGTGATAGAGGAGTATTTTGACAAAGCCTCGCATGCTTTTCAGAAAATGATGGCGGGCAGCGGCGGCACCCAGATTGTGTCGGACCCGGAGCAGCTGTTCCAGTCGCAGAAGCAGTTTAAGCAGCTGCTGGAGGGCTTTAACGTGGTGGAGATGGGCAAGCGTTTTCATTTCAGAAACAATGCCGAAGTGCTGCAACTGCAGGCCAAGCCGCAGCCGTCGTTCAACAAGGATTTTAAGCGGCTGGTTAAAGACCTGCACGAGCAGCAGGGCGCTGGTTTTGTGAATATCATCGCTACGGATTCGCCGCGCCAGATCAACCGCCTTACCATGATTTTCGATGAACTCGACCACGATGTGCGTTTCCAGCACCTGCCGGTCTCGCTGCGCGAAGGCTTCATCGACCAGACACTCAAGGTAACCTGCTACACCGACCATCAGCTCTTCGACCGTTTCTACCAGCACAAGGCCAAGGAAGGACATTCCAAAACCAAAGCCATGACGCTGAAGGAGCTGCGCTCGCTGCAGCCCGGCGACTATGTAACGCACGTGGACTACGGCATCGGGCGCTTTGCCGGTCTGGAGAAAGTAGAAGTAGGCGGGCGCATGCAGGAGGCGATACGGCTGGTGTATCGTGACGACGATTTGCTGTACGTGAGCATCCACGCACTGCACAAGATAAGCAAGTACAGCGGCAAGGAAGGTGGGCCGCCAAGCATGAGCAAGCTGGGTTCGCCGGAGTGGGAGAACAAGAAGAAGAAGGTAAAAGGCAAAGTAAAAGACATTGCCCACGAACTCATCAGCCTCTATGCCAAACGCAAAGCCGCCCCCGGTTACTCCTTCAGCAAAGACGGCTTTATGCAGGCCGAGCTGGAGTCGTCGTTTATTTACGAAGACACGCCCGACCAGGGCAAGGCTACCGAAGACGTAAAAGCCGATATGGAGCAGCCGCACCCCATGGACCGCCTCGTGTGCGGCGACGTGGGTTTTGGCAAAACCGAAGTAGCCATTCGGGCCGCCTTTAAAGCAGCCTGCGACGGCAAGCAGGTAGCGGTGCTGGTGCCTACCACCATCCTGGCCATGCAGCACTACCGCACCTTCCGCGACAGGCTGGAGCAGTTCCCGGTAACCGTGGACTACATCAACCGCTTCAAAACCGCCAAGGATACAAAGGAAACCCTGAAACGGGTGGCAGAAGGCAAAGTAGACATTTTGATCGGCACGCACCGCATCGTGAGCAAAGACGTCAAGTTCAAGGACCTGGGCCTGATGATTATCGACGAGGAGCAGAAGTTCGGGGTGAAGACGAAGGACAAGCTCAAGGAGATGAAGGTGAACGTAGACACCCTCACCCTTACCGCCACGCCTATTCCGCGCACGCTGCACTTCTCGCTCATGGGCGCCCGCGACCTTTCGGTAATTGCCACGCCGCCACCTAACCGGCAGCCGGTAAAAACAGAGCTGCACGTATTCGACGAAGCTTTGATTCGCGATGCCATTGTGTTTGAGCTGAAGCGGGGCGGGCAGGTGTTCTTTGTGCACAACCGGGTAAAAGACATTGAAGAAATGGCTTCGCTCATCCTGCGCCTCGTGCCCGATGCCAAAGTTACTTACGCTCACGGGCAGATGGACCCCGAGAAGCTTGAAAAGCGCATGATGAAATTCGTGAACGGCGAGTACGACGTGCTGGTGTCCACGAACATCATCGAATCGGGTCTCGACATCGAGAATGCCAACACCATCATCATCAACCGGGCGCATATGTTCGGGCTCTCGGACCTGCACCAGATGCGGGGCCGCGTGGGCCGCTCGAACAAGAAAGCCTTTTGTTACCTGCTCACGCCGCCGGTGTCGGGGCTGCCGACCGATGCCCGCAAGCGCCTGAGCACGCTCGAAGAATTCTCCGACCTGGGCGAAGGCTTTAAAATTGCCATGCGCGACCTCGACATACGGGGTGCCGGTAACCTGCTGGGCGGGGAGCAGACAGGTTTCATTACAGACCTGGGCTTCGAGATGTACCACCAGGTGCTCGACGATGCCATCAAGGAGCTGAAAGAAACCGAATTCCGTGACCTGTTCCTCAAAGACAACCTGGAGCAGTTTGTAGAGCCGGTGCAGGACTGCAACATCGAAACGGACATGGAAGTGCTCATCCCGGACTGGTACGTGAGCAACATCAGCGAGCGCCTGAGTCTCTACAGCAAACTCGATAGCACCAAAACGATGGAGGAACTGGAAAAGCTGCGGGCCAGCATCGTAGACCGCTTCGGGCCGCTGCCCGACGAGGTGCAGAAACTGATCGAGATTGTGAAGCTAAGGTGGCAGGCGCAGCAATTAGGTTTCGAGAAGCTCACCATCAAAAAAGAAGTCATGAAAGGCTATCTGCCTACTGCCAACAACGATAAGTATTTTCAGTCGGATACTTTTGGCAATATTTTGAGGTATGTGCAGCAGCACCCGCGCCGCTCGCGCCTGAAAGAAGCGAAAGACAAACTGATTGTTATTGTCGAAGACATACGTGCCATTGCCGATGCCAGGGCCGTTTTCGAGGGATTTGGGGTGGCTGCTGCTACTTCGGTTTAGTAATGGAGCTTTTTGTTTGCTAAAAACCCACCGGAGGACTGTCTGAACGCCTGTTTCCTGCGTACAAATAATTGTAACATTAGAAAGAGGGCCTTGCACTCGTCAGATGTTTATAATTATGATGGAACATTTACCTGTACAAAAGTTAAAAATAAATTACGGACAGCTCTTTAAAGCGCTTCCCGGTTTATGTGTGCTTTTGTCGCCGGACCAGGTAATCCTGGATGCAACTGATAGTTTTCTGAAACGGACTTCCACAAGCCGCGAAATTATAGGCAGGCATTTCTTCGAGGTTTTCCCGGAAGCGAATGCCGGAGCCGAATCGGGCTCTAAGGAAATCCTGACAAAGGCCTGGCACGATGCGCTGAAAAACCAGACTGCCTACAACATACCCGGGCTGCGCTACGACCTGCCCAAACCCGACGGAAGCGGTTATGCAGAATGCTACTGGCATATTTCCGGGAAACCCCTGACAGACGAAGAAGGGCAGGTAACCTGTGTGCTGCACGAACTGCAGGATGTGACGGAACAACACCTGGCTGCCACCGAACAGAAGCGCCTGCTCCTGCTGGCAGGTGCTGCCGGAGGTATCGTGTGGGAATGGGATATCCCGAACAAGACGTTAACCTTCAGCGATGCCTACAAAGATTCGTTCGGATACGCTGTCAAAGATCATAAAGGAAAATACAATGCCTGGAAAAAACTGGTACACCCCGACGACCTGAAGCAGACGCTGCAAAGCCTGAAAGCCGTGCTGGCAGCCGGTGGTAAATTCTGGGCAGGGGAGTACCGCTATAAAAAAGCCGACGGCACCTACACCAGCGTGATCGACCATGGGTATGTCATGTATGACGAGGAAAATAATCCGCTTCGCATGATCGGTTCCATGATTGAACTGGACGGAAAACGCGAAATAATCGAGAACAACGAACGGTTTGCGCGCATTGCCAAAGCTACCAGCGATGTGATCTGGGACTGGAACCTGCAGGAAAATTCGATCTGGTGGAACGATGGCTTTCAGGAGCTTTTCGGCTACAGGAACGAAGATACTGAGGCCAGCATACACTTCTGGGAAAACTGCATTCATCCCGACGACTTTGAACCCACCGTACGGTCTGTTTACCAGGTAATAGAAGACGGGCAAACAAACTGGGAGGCCAAATACAGGTTCCGGTGCGCCGATGGCAGCTACATGCTCATCCACGACAAAGGCTACGTGATAGAAGACGATGCGGGCAACCCGGTGCGCATGATCGGCGCCATGGTAGACATCACCGAAAAAGCCCGCATAGAACAGGAACTGCAGGAAAGCATTAGCCACGCACGCAAAATACTGGACTCGCTCCCGCTCATGATCTGGACAGCTTCGCCAGGCGGGCATGTTACCTACTATAACCAGCGCTGGTTTGAATATACAGGTGCTACATCCGGGGAACTGAGCGACAGGGGCTGGGAAAAGTTTATTCATCCGGATGACCTGGAAAGCTCGGAGACTACCTGGAGGCAGGCGCTGCAGGAAGGGGAGCCGTTTGTAAACCAAAGCCGCTGGCGGTCGGCCCACGATGGCAGCTACCGCTGGTTCCTGGGGCGTGGAGTGCCTATTTTCGATAACGAAGGCCGAATTTCGCTCTGGGTAGGCTCCCATACCGACATCGAGGACCAGAAGCGCATGATGGGCGCCCTGGAAGAAAGTACACGCAAGTTCCGGTTCCTGGCCGAGTCTATTCCCCAGATTGTCTGGACCACAGACGGGCAAGGCTACCACGATTACTTTAACCAGCGCTGGACCGACTACACAGGCCTGTCGCTGGAGGACAGCCTGGGCACAACCTGGCGGCACGTGCTGCACCCCGACGACCGCAAGCGCACGTCCGAAAGGTGGAAGCACTCCCTCCGCACCGGCGAGTATTACGAAATAGAATACCGGTTCAGAAACGGGAAAGACGACAGCTACCGCTGGTTCCTGGGGCAGGCCATGCCCATGCGCGACGAGCACGGAAACATAATTAAATGGTTTGGCACCTGCACCGATATCGAGGATCATAAAAAAGCAGAAGAAGAGCTGCAGGAAAAAAACCTGGAGCTGGAGCGCATCAACTACGACCTCGACAGTTTTGTGTACACCGCCTCCCACGACCTGAAGCTCCCGATCATTAACATGGCCGGCATTTTCCAGGAACTGACGCGGTCTGCCGCCTTTACCGACCCGGAAGCTCAAATTATGATCGAAATGTTTAACCGCTCGCTCGACCAGATCCAAAGCACCATCACCGACCTGTCGGAGGTGGTAAGGGTACAGAAATCCAAAGTGCGCGACGTGGAGCAGGTAGACCTGGAGGAGCTGACCGAAAATATCAAAGTAAGCATACAGGATTCCCTGACCGATTCAGGTGCCAGCATTTATACAGACTTTAGCAGCGTGCCGGTGATTACGTTTTCGCGCGTAAACCTGAAAAGCATTTTATACAACCTGGTCAGCAACGCCATTAAGTACCGCGACCATACCCGTCCTCCTGAAATTTACCTGAGCACCGCCCGCAGCGGCGACTACGTAGAACTCCGGGTTCAGGACAACGGACTGGGCATTGACATGGACAGGCACCAGAACAAATTATTCAAGATGTTTAAGCGTTTTCACAATCATGTGAATGGTTCTGGATTAGGTTTGTATATTGTGAACAGGTTGCTAACAAACAATGGCGGCTATATAAATGTTGAAAGTAAACTGAACGAAGGAACAACCTTTTATCTGTACTTTAAACAAAAGGAAGCGTAAAACAACAATTGCAGGAATTACAGGAAATATGAAGCCTCTCAATACAATACTTTTAATTGACGATGACGAAACAACAAACTATCTCAACCACCGCCTTCTTTCGCGGATGCAGGTAGCAAAAGATATACGCGTGGTAACAGACGGCGAGCAAGCGCTTGGCTATCTTACCAATGCCTATAATGCCACGAAAGACAACCCTGTGCCGGACCTTATACTGGTTGATATTAAAATGTCTGTAATGGATGGGTTTGAGTTCCTGGATGAGTACCAGCGGTTCGAAGAAATAGACAAGGCAAAATCCATCATGCTGATGCTAACCTCCTCGGCCAGTTTTTATGACCTGGAGCGGCTTAAAAATTATCCGGATGTGAAAAAGCATTACTCCAAACCCTTAACCGAAGCCGATGTGCGCGAAATAGTGCAGCAGTATTTTAATTAAAAATTATCGGTTTAATGAGCAGCAGAGGCTATTGTGGCAGGAGCAGCAGACTTTTTTATTTATCTGCTCCTGCCACAATAGCCTCTGCTGCTCTTCCGTTCTGCTTATTTAACTATAAGTTCCTTTTTTCCGTAGAAACAAACAGTGCCGTTTATAAAAAGCGGTATGTTCAAAAGCAAATCAAACAATAAAGCTATGGAGAATAGGGATAAGAATATTGACAGAGAATACACAGGCCGTGGGGAATACAACCAGCGTTTAGGTCGTGAGCTTTACCAGCGCGACCACGACCCGGAACACCCCGAGGCCAGGCACCACGACAGGAGGCACACCAACCGCAAATGGGACGAGGGAAATTACTTCCATACCGGGCCCAGCGAGCGGGGCGCCCAGGACAGTGGCAAGGGCTATTACAGCAGCGGTACCGGCAGCAGCTCCTATCACGAGGGGCAACACGCGCACATGCAAGACCACTACGGCAGCCGCCGCGACAGCCCTTACCGCAACGAACGCTCTTACTTAGACCACGGCACCCACGGGTTCAGCAAACAGCAGCCCTACAGCCAGGGCAGCAGGAATTACGCTAACCCGGGCAATTACAACGAACGGCCCGATGCGCACGATAACATCTACCGCGAAGGTCCCGGCTCCCGAAGCCGTTACAAAGAAGATGATTACCGCTACGGCAGTGGTTCGCATAACTGGTACCGCGAAGGCCGCTACACACCCGACGAAGACAGAAGCCGCCACGATGACCGGGGCTTCTTTGAACGGGCAGGCGATGCCATCCGCAATACCTGGAACGACATCATGCACGCCGATGATGCAGACTACCAGCGAAGGCACTACCGTCCGCATCACGAAAAAGGAAGCGACAGGGTGCGCATGGGCTCCGAGCCTTACCGCGACCGGCAGCAGTTCAACAGAGGGTACGAAGGCGGACCACGCTGGGCCGATGAATCAGATACCGGCCACGATAACCGGTACGATGACACAGACAGAACCCACCGCTACCGCAGGTAAGGTAGCAGTTTGATAATACATTAAAAGCATAAAGCCGGCAGAAAACGCCGGCTTTATGCTTTTAATGTGGTACTGTTCCTGTATACCATTGAAACTGTGTTGTAAACATCCAGGCCATACTGCCCGTAAACCAAAAAATAGGTCCGGGTAAAGGAATACGACCTTCATGGTACAGGCTGCAAATGCCTGATCTCTATGGGATACCTGCTGGCATGGTTGCAAAAACCTGTGCAGTTCTTATGGTTTGATGTGTAGTAATTTGTAACTTGTTACCTGGTACAGTTTTGAAAACCCCTAAATCTTACAAGGATGCACTACGAGGAAGAAGAAAACTACAGACGCCGCCTGCATGAAGAAAGAATGCAGGGTGAGAGAAGACGGCGCAGAGACGGCCATGAGATAAATGATTTCAGAAACCGCTGGGATGAACCGTCGTCTGATTACCTGCATCCGAGAGAAAGGCAGTGGTCTGATGACGAAGCTGAAGAAAGATACCGGGAGAGAGGCGATGACAGCAGTCGGTATGATGCCCGCAGACAACAACGATACCACGACCGTCCGGCCCCGCGCCTGTTCAGCCAGCAGTATGAGTTCAGGCGACGCTTCGATCCGGAGCAGGAAGAAACCTACAGAGATAAACAGTATGCCATCGACCGCTGGCATGAAGAAAATTACCTGCATTACCTGAACGAACGCTTACCACAGGGGCGGCGCAGACGCGGTAGCAGAGACGATTGGGACTGGGAAGACCACCGCAGATAATAAATGTAAGACCGGCGCAGGAGCTGGTCTTTTTTTTCAGAACCGTTGCCGTAGTCCCACCCCAAGCGCAACCAGTTCGGGCAGCCCGGGTATCAGCGATAACGAGAAGTCTGTTTGCTTTTTTAGCTGGTAGTTATATTCAAGTTCGCCGGCATACCAGTAAAACTTATACTGCCAGCCACGTTTCCGGCTGAAATAATAATCGTCGGTATAACCGGGCAGCCTGTTCCAGTCGCGGCGAAAAACCAGGGTTGGGCCGATGCCCCCGTTAAGCGAGTGCCTGCCCTTCCGGAAAATCAGTCCGCGTAAGCCGACGTGCGTAAAGCCGGCCAGCGATGCCGCACAGTCGGCATAAAGTCCCTGTTCCAGCCTGATACTGATCGCATCCCGCACCACAAAGCGGTCATATGCTGCTATCGCACCATAGTTGAGGGTGGTGTAGCCTTTGTCATCCAGCCTGTTCGGAAAAATCTCCGGATGCGGGCTCCTTTTCAGGTGAAACGAAAGCCCGAATGCTTTAACCGAAAAAGCATTTTTGTAGGATGCTGTCGCAGCATCCTGTGCTTTAACAGCAAAGGCCAGCAGGTGCAGGCACAGCAAAAAAATAATAAAAAGTATCGTTCTGTTACGCATTCGTTCCGGCTTGCTTTATAGCCTCCAGTATTTTAGATTGGTAAATTTGCATTTTTGAAGAAGAAGCAAAGTTTACCATTTCACTTTCATTTCCTTTAGAGCATGTTTAAATTTCGTTTTTGCAGCGCAAAGGATGGAATTTAAACATGCACTTATACCTTTGTTACTGTTATGAAGGAAACAGAGTTGCTGGAAGAGCTGCTGTTGCGGGTAAGAGCCTGTCGTATCTGCGAAGAAAACCTGCCGCTGGGGCCCCGGCCTGTGCTGCGGGCATCTGCCACTGCAAAGCTGCTGATAGTAGGGCAGGCGCCCGGAACCAAAGTGCACGCCAGCGGCAAACCCTGGGACGACCAGAGCGGCAAACGCCTGCGCCAGTGGCTGGGCATGGACAGCGACCTGTTCTACGATGAAACGCAGGTGGCCATTATTGCGATGGGCTTCTGCTACCCGGGCAAAGGGAAGAGTGGCGACCTGCCGCCCCGCCCCGAGTGTGCCCGGCACTGGCACGCGCAGTTGCTGGCCCATCTGCCCCGGGTGCAGCTTACCCTGCTGGTGGGGAAGTATGCACAGGATTATTTCCTGGGGAACAGGGCAAAGGCTACATTAACCGACACGGTGGCTGCCTGGGAAACCTATTTGCCTGACTATATGCCACTTCCGCATCCTTCGCCCCGCAACCAGTTCTGGCTCAGGCGCCACCCCTGGTTTGAGGAAGAAACCGTGCCCGTCCTGCAGCAGCAGATCAGTGCCCTGTTTAGCAGAACTTAACTGCAATTTTAACGTTGCATTTTACTATATTTTGGCAAAATTCCACCCGATGATAAACTATCCCTCCAGCAAGCTTCCCGATATAAACACCAGCATCTTCACGGTGATGTCGGCCCTTGCTACTGAGCACCACGCCCTGAACCTGTCGCAGGGTTTCCCGGATTTTAACTGCCCGGAGCCCCTGGTTGAACTGGTAAACAAATACATGCGCGATGGCTTTAACCAGTATGCGCCCATGCCCGGTGTGCTGCGCCTGCGCGAAAAGATAAGTGAGAAAACGGAGAAATTATATGGTTATCAGCCAAATCCGGATACAGAAGTAACGGTTACAACCGGAGCTACCGAAGGTCTTTTTGCGGCCATTACTGCCATCGTGAAGCAGGGCGACGAAGTGGTGGTGCTGGAGCCCTGTTACGATTCCTATGCGCCTGCTATTCGCCTGGCGGGTGGCATGCCGATTTATGTGCCGCTGGCGGAGCCTACGTTCCGGGTAGACTGGGACCTGGTGAAGAGACGCATCTCTTCCCGCACCCGCGCCATCATCATCAACACGCCCCACAACCCCACCGGAGCCGTCATGACAAAGCAGGACATGGACATCCTGGCCAACATAACCAACGGCACCGATATCCTGGTGATTAGCGACGAGGTGTACGAGCACATGGTGTTCGACGGGAAGGAGCACTACAGTGTACTGCAGCACCCTTCGCTCCGCAGGCGCAGCTTTGTTGTTTCTTCGTTCGGCAAAACCTACCACACCACCGGCTGGAAAGTAGGTTATGTGGTTGCCCCGCCCAGCCTCACAACAGAGCTGCGCAAAATGCACCAGTTCCTCACCTTCTGCACCGCCACACCTTTCCAACTGGCCATAGCCGATTTCCTGGAAGAGGAGGCCCATTACCGCACGCTGCCCGACTTCTACCAGGCCAAACGCGACACCTTCCTGAAGCTGATGGCGCCCTCCCGTTTCAAGTTCATTCCCACGGCAGGTACTTACTTCCAGCTGGCTAAGTACGATGCCATCACCACCGAGCGGGATGTGGATTTTGCAAAACGCCTCACACAGGAGATAGGTGTAGCCACCATTCCGGTTTCTGTATTTTACCACGACAAAACTGATAACCACTTCCTCCGCTTCTGCTTCGCCAAAGGAGACGAGACACTGGAGGCAGCTGCTGAACGGTTGGTGAGGTTGTAAGAGATAAAAGTTATTCCCCTTTACGAAATACCTGTATTCTTGTAATATAAATTAAAGCTTAGTTTTGGAATTTGTACCTTTGTGAACTTATTTAAAATCAATGAAGGCAAATTTACAAAAGCAATTCCTGCTACTAGGGTTGCTGATTATTTTAAGTACACAAGTTCTGTGGGCACAAGTACCTGCTACTAAAGTATGGGACAAAACCATTGGAGGAAATGGCGCAGATTATTTATATAGCCTCACAACATCTGCAGATGGAGGGTATTTATTAGGTGGAAGTTCTAATTCATTACCGAACGGAGACAAATCAGAGGAAAACAGGGGCGAATATAGTGTGTACAATTATGATTATTGGGTTGTAAAGATAAATGCTGATGGAAGTAAAGCATGGGACAAACCATTCGGCAGTGATCAGGGCGTCGATGAATTACGGTCCGTCATCAGGACGGCAGATAATGGTTACCTGCTCGGGGGGTACAGCTTGTCCTATGGAGCCGGAGGCGACAAAACGGAAGATTCAAGGGGTAACTCCGACTTCTGGATAATTAAAATTAATGCCGATGGAAGCAAAGTATGGGACAAAACTCTTGGCGGAAGTGGTTATGAATATTTAAACACATTAATACAAACTGCTGACGGAGGCTATTTAGTGGGAGGAGCCTCAACCACAAATATCGGCGGTGAAAAAACAGAACATTCCAGAGGTGGTTTTGACTTTTGGGTAGTAAAGCTTAACGCCGACGGCAGCAAAGCTTGGGACAGGACTATTGGGGGAGGCGATGGAGAAATATTAGAATCTCTAATAGCTACACCAGATGGGGGCTACCTTTTAGGTGGAACATCTAATTCAGGTATTGGGGGAGACAAAACCGAAAATAACAGAGGCACATTTGGGGACTATTGGGTGGTGAAGCTGAACGCTGATGGCAGCAAAGCTTGGGACAAAACTTTTGGTGGAAGTAATGAGGAAAATTTAATGTCACTTGCAACGACATCAGACGGAGGCTACCTTTTGGGAGGAATTTCATATTCAGGTAGTGAGCATGATAGAACAGGTAGTAGTAAGGGCTTAGCTGATTATTGGGTAGTGAAAATTAATTCAGAAGGCAACAAAATATGGGATAAGGCCTTTGGGGGATCTGATTATGATTATCTGATTTCTTTAGTTGAAACAGAAGACAGAGGGTATTTGTTGGGAGGAACCTCCCTCTCAGATGTTGGAGGAGACAAAACCGAAAATAACAGAGGCATATTGGGTGATTATTGGGTTGTAAAGATCAACTCTGAAGGCAGCAAAGTTTGGGATAAAACCTTTGGGGGGAGTCATAATGAAGAGTTTATGTCTTTGATCAAGACCGCAGATGGCGGTTATTTGCTGGGGGGGATAACTGATTCAGGTACCAGCGGCGAAAAGTCAGAAGCAAACAGGGGAAGTTTTGATTATTGGGTGGTTAAAATACAAGAAACAGTTACTACAAGCATAGGCGAACTGAAGCAAGAATCAAACAGACAGTTTCTGGTTTATCCCAATCCGGGCAACGGAAGCCTTAAAATAAAATTATATGACCCTAAGTTGGGAACAGCACTGGTAGCGTTGGTGCTTTATAATACTCTGGGCCAGCAGGTGCTTTCCGAGACCTTAACCGGATCGGACGTACAGGTAGGTGCTATACTAAATACCTCCACACTACCTAATGGCACATATTATCTGCACCTACAGGTTCAGGAAAAAATACTGAAGACAAAGATTGTAATTAACGAAGGTTAAAGACCAGAAAGATTTGCTTATTTTACCTCTGCCTGTACAGCCATAAACGGAAGCAACCAGAACCATCTTACCATTTAATCCAAATGAAAGATCTTACCGTCACCATTGTACAAACAGCCCTGTACTGGCAGGATGCCGAAGCCAACCGGCAGCTGTTTTCGGAAAAGCTACAAACTGTCGCACCCAAAACAGACCTGATCGTGCTGCCCGAAATGTTTACCACCGGTTTCAGTATGGAAGCAAGCCAACTGGCAGAAGAGCAGGAGGGGGCAACACTGGCCTGGATGCGGCAGGAGGCGCAAAAGCACCAGGCGGTGCTGACGGGCAGTATCATAGCCAGAGAAGGCGACAACTATTTCAACCGCCTGCTGTGGGTGCGGCCCGATGGCAGCTACGAAAAGTACGACAAAAAGCATCTGTTCCGGATGGCAAAGGAACACCATACCTACACGGCAGGAACAGCGCAGTTGGTGGTAGAGCTGAAAGGCTGGCACATCATGCCGCTGGTGTGCTACGACCTGCGCTTCCCGGTGTGGAGCCGCAACCGCGACAACAGCTACGATGTGCTGCTGTACGTGGCCAACTGGCCCGAACCCCGCCGCCTGGCCTGGCAGACGCTGCTGCAGGCGCGCGCCATCGAAAACCTGGCTTACGTTGTCGGCGTAAACCGCGTGGGCAAAGACGGCAACAACCACCCCTATTCCGGCGACTCCGCCATCATCCATCCCAAAGGCCACAAACTCCTCGAAACCAGCTACCAGGAAGGCATCCACACCCTTGCCCTCAGCCCGCAGGAGCTAACCGATTTCAGAGCAGCCTTCCCGGCCCACCTGGATGCAGATGCGTTTACAGTCTGAGAAGTTTGGAAGTTTAGGAGTTAGAGAGTTTGGGAGTTAGAGAGTTTAAGAGGTAGAAAGGTCGAATTTGTAGGGGTTGAAAACTTTCAACCCTATAATCTTCAACCCTTTAATAGGGAGGTAGAGAGGTTGGGGGTATGGTTGTAGAGACGCGCTGCCCGCGTCTCCTGCACGAACCACTGACAACCCCAATCCTGTTATTCCTTAAATCTTCTTAATCGTGTTCAGACAAACCTAATCCTGATAATCCACTAATCTGACGAATCCGAATTCAGACAGAAAAGCAAACATAAAATCAAAAAAATCAATCAATCCTGCCATCAGCGGTTCAGGCAAAATACCGCTGCAGCTGCCTATACACCGTCTGCTCATCGTTAACCACACTGAAAGCAAGCAGTGGCCTTGCCTGCAGCATCCGCTGGAGCCGCTGATTGATGCCATACAGGAGCAGGAGCCTGTCCGGGTGCGGGGTGAGCAGTTCTTCCAGCACGGGCATGATGGTTCCGAAGCCAGCTGCGTCTTCATCTGCTCTGATGCATACAGCAGCCTTATCCGCTTCCTGTAGCAGGCGTACGGCGTACTGCTGCAGCATCGTGTCCGACTGCGCATCCAGGTCGAAAGTGGAAATTCCGGGAAAGGTTTTTTTTACATGCGCCAGCAGAGGCTGCTCATATACAGCTCCTGCAGCGTTGCTTAAGTCTATCAGCAAAAAAGCCTGCATTATTCTACTACCAGTTTTATTGTTTCGTGTTGCCCGTTGCTGCTGGTTGCCCGCACCAGGTACACGCCTGCATTAAAGCCTTTCAGGCTGATGGTGTGGTTGCGGTTGTAGGTGTCGGGTGCCAGGTATACTGCCCGCCCGATGGTATCGTAAATGGTGATGGCTACCGGTTCTGACGCCCGCACTTTTACCAGGCCCTGCAATGTGCTGCCTGCGGGATTGGGATATACCTCCAGTTGCAGCCCTGCCTGCTCGGTTGGGTTGTAGTTGTTGCCGCTGGTCTGCTCCAGCAGGTACAGGCCTCCCGCCTGCGAGCCCACCACCACATACAAATTTCCCGGACCTCCGCCTAAACCGGCAACCGTAATGCCCAAGCCGCGCCCGAAGCGGGTTTGCTGTGCTTCTTCCAGCAGCGGGTTCTCCAGCAGCATGGTTTCAGGAATGAATTTGCCGGTGAGGTTATCGGTAAAATTACGGTATACTTTTAGCGTGCCGGTTTCGTCCACCGTCAGCAGGTCCGGATCGCCGTTGCCGTCGAGGTCGGCTGTGGCAGGATAGAGGTTGCGCTGCCTAAAGTCGAAGGCGATGCCGCCGAAGCTGTTGGTAACCGGTGTGAAAGCGGGCGCCTGTGCGCTGCCGGTGTTGCGGTAGTAGGCAAGGGCGCCACCGGCTTTACCCAGCAGCATATCCAGCTTGCCGTCGCCGTCAGCATCTGTAAAGCAGGGGGCGTCGCCGTCGGTGGTGTTGAGCAGGAGTTGCTGACTTGCAAAGTCGAGCTGCATGGGCTGCCCTTTGGCTGCTGTGTTCGGGATGTAGCTGATGCGGGTGGTGTTGTTTTGTTTCAGGCGATAAGTAAGCACCAGGTCTGCTGCGCCGTCGTGGTTGATGTCGGCAAAGACAGGTTTAATGTGCAGGAACTCATTTGCCGCCAGTCCTAAAAAATCAGCTGTAGCAAGTGTGAAGGCGGGGGCTGTGGCGGTGCCGGTGTTCCGGAAATAGCTGAGCGAAGAAGTGTGTTTTCCGTTAACGACAGCGGCATAATTTCCCGCCAGCATGTCCAGCTTGCCGTCGCCGTCGATATCGGCAAAAGCGGGATAGGCGCCTTCTCCAAAATCGAGCATGTGCCCCTGCAGAAAATCTTCCTGTACAAATTCGAAAACCGGTTGTTCGGCGGTGCCCTTGTTCCGGTACAGCCAGACGTTGCGCTGCAACTGGTCGTTGTCTTCGTTCAGGGTATTGTTGGAAGAAACCAGCAGGTCCGGAATGCCATCAAACGTGACGTCTTCGTAATAAGCTGCCGGAAAACGGCCAATGGCAGCAGGTGTTGTACCGGACGGGAAAGTTGCGTCAAATCCTGTCATGACGGCGTTTGTGCGTGTGCCCTGGTTTTCCATTTTGATCAGGTTGCTACAGCCTACGTTGCCCACCAGCAGATCTTTGTCGCCGTCGCCGTCCAGGTCAATGGCCAGGAGGGCGGAACCTTCGTGGCTGGTGTGTAAGGGCGCTGCCAGGCGCTGCATCAGCAGCGATGGCGGGCACTGTTCGTTAAACAGGTAGTAGTTGCAGTCCTGGCAGACAACCCGCTCGTTCAGCTGTTCACAGGCTTCACACTCCGTAATGCCGCCCCACCAGTTTGTTTCCTGCACAAATTTCAGGATCTGGCAGGGCAGATTTTCTTCCACCCGCAAATTTTTATAATACTCCAGCCGCTCGCCCGGCGAAAACTCCTGCAGCAGGATGTCCAGGTCACCGTCGCCGTCCATGT
Source organism: Botryobacter ruber (assembly GCF_003347595.2). Lineage (GTDB taxonomy): Bacteria > Bacteroidota > Bacteroidia > Cytophagales > Hymenobacteraceae > Pontibacter > Pontibacter ruber_A. The sequence goes on from NZ_QCZK02000048.1 coordinate 25,486, forward strand.
CTACGATGGCGGGAATGTCTGTTGCCAGCATTTGCATGTTGCTGTTGTTGCCGGACCGGCCCCGGTAAAACAGGGCTTCCTCGGCCAGTTCAAAAGCAACCTGGTTCCCGGGCACCTGCCGGTATACTTTAATGCCCAGCGGACTGCTCGTGAAAATATCTTTCAGGCCATCGCAGTTGAAATCGCGCAGCAGCACCCACGCCTCCAACTCTGCCGGAAACAGCACCTCGTACTGCGGCGCATACTGGTAGCGCCATGCCCCGTTTTCCTGCACCGCCAGGTATGTAAATACTTTTCGGGCCATCCGGTCGAAAATGAAAAGATCGTCCTGCCCGTCCTGGTTTAAATCGATGGTGGAGAACTGCGGCGCGTTAAGGCCGCCGCTCCAGGGAGCAGCAAGTGTGCCGGCAGATGTGGTAACCGGTATGTCGTGGCGGAGGCGGAACTGGATAGGCGTCTGTGCCTGGCACAGCACCGGCAGCCACAGGCAACACAACAGCAGGGCCAGTAGCCACGTTTTAGTTAAGTTAACACGGTAAGTCATAAGAAATATTTTAGCGATAGCACAGGCAGGCACTGTCGCTTTTGCCGTTTCGAATGTATATTGCCACCACACCAGTAACACTACCATACGTTTGCTGCACCTGTAACGTAAACAGCTTCGGGGTAGCATCTGTTTTATAAAATTACGATTTCATGCCGAATACTATTGAGTTTCTTTACCAGAAATACCTGGAGTGCCGGTTTGTAAGCACCGATTCGCGGGCACCGCAGGACCAGAGTATGTTTTTTGCGCTGAACGGGCCTAATTTTAAAGGCGCCAAATTTGCGGTGCAGGCGCTGGAAAAGGGTGCCCGCTATGCCGTTGTTGACGATCCGGCCCTGGCGTCCGATAATTGCTTTGTGGTGGAAGATACGTTGCAGGCGCTGCAGGACCTGGCCCGGTATCACCGCCAGAAGTTAAGCATACCGGTTATTGGCATCACGGGCTCTAACGGCAAGACCACCACCAAAGAGCTGATTTATGCGGTGCTGAGCCAGCAGTACAACACGCTCTACACGCAGGGCAACCTGAATAACCACATCGGGGTGCCGCTTACGCTGCTGCGCCTGAAGCCGGAGCACGAGATGGCGATCATCGAGATGGGCGCCAACCACATCGGGGAAATTGCCTTGCTGAGCAGCATCGCCCTGCCCACCCACGGCCTCATCACCAACATCGGCAAAGCGCACCTGGAAGGCTTTGGCAGCCTGGAGGGAGTGGCGCGCGGCAAAAGCGAACTTTATGTGCACCTCGACAAGACAGACGGGACCGTGTTTGTGAACACCGCCAACGAGCACCTGATGCGCATGAGCCGCCGCATCCGCAACAAAGTTACCTATCCCGGCCCCGGTGATTTCTACCACAGCGAGCTGCTGGAGGCGTCGCCGTACGTGGTGTACCGCGACGAGGAAGGGTATGAGGTGCAGACGCAACTGGTGGGCTCATACAACTACGAAAACATGGCCGCAGCCGCCTGTATCGGGAAGTATTTTGAGGTACCGCTGGAGAGGGCGAACCAGGCCATTGCTGCGTACAGCCCCGTCAACAACCGGTCGCAGGTGCTCACCAAAGGCAGCAACACCATTCTGCTGGATGCCTATAACGCCAACCCTACCTCTATGGCTGCTGCTATCCGGAACTTTGGCGCGATGAAAGCTGCCCGCAAAGTGGTGATTGTGGGCGATATGTTTGAGATGGGAGCAGAAAGTGCCGCAGAGCACCAAAGCCTCGGGCAGCTAATGGCAGAGCAGGATTTTGACACGGTGCTGCTGTGCGGAAAGGAGATGGAGCATGCGGCCCGTGTTTCAGAAGCGTTCCAGTATTTTGAAACGAAACCTGAACTGGAAAAGTGGCTGCAGGAGCACCCGGTAACCGACAGCTATGTTCTAATTAAAGGCTCCCGGGGAATGGGGCTGGAAACGCTGCTGGAGCGGTTTTAGGCCTGAGTTTTGAGCAGCAGAGGCTGTGGTGGCAGGTGCAGCAGATTATTTGTCTGAACCAGGATGAAGCAGATTCAGGGATTTCTCAGATTTCATGTATGGCTGTAGATACGGAAGAGAACCCGCGGAATCATGTTTCAGGTGCAGGTAAGGCTGTGGTGGCAGGTGCAGAACAGAAATATTATAAACAGGAAGAGCAGGCGAGTTAGATCACCTGCTCTTCTTGTTTCTATAGCAGCACTTAAATACTGAAAGTAGATTCGAAATCCTTTAGCAGCGGCAGCACTGCATCTTTTGGCGAGATCAGCGGATCGGCAATTCCCCAGTCAATGCCGATGTCCGGGTCGTTCCAGAGGAGGCCGCCTTCGGAAGAAGGTTGGTAATAGTCGGTGCATTTGTAGAGGAAAGTGGTGCCTTCTTCCAGGGCAACAAAGCCATGGGCAAAGCCTTCGGGTATGTAGAACATGTTGCAGCGCTCATCGTCCAGCAGGCACGACACATACTGGCCGTAGGTAGGCGAACCTTTGCGGATATCCACTGCCACATCCAGGGCCTTACCGGAAGATACGCGTACTAATTTTCCCTGCGCAAAAGGAGGTTTCTGAAAATGCAGCCCCCGCAACACACCTTTCTTGGAAACTGACTGGTTGTCCTGCACAAACTTCGGGCTGATGCCAAAGGGCTCAAACATCTTTTCGCTGAAGGTTTCCAGAAAGAGGCCGCGGTCGTCTTTAAAAACCCGTGGTAAAAATTCAATCAGGCCTTCGATGTGGTAAGTTTTAAATTCCATTTTTATTGTTACTGTTTATTTACATGTTATGTCCGGATTCTGTCTCCGCTATTAATCATCGGGTGGCTGGCGTGCTGTTGGTAACCTCTGCAATAGCCTTTATATATTTCTCGGTCACGAAGCGGTCGTTAAACTTTTCAGTTGTTAGCTGCCGCCCTGCCTGCCCCATTTGTTCCAGTTGGCTGTCGGGGAGCTGCATGAGCTGCATCATTTTTTCGGCCAGGTCGGTGCTGCTGCGCGCACAGCACAGCAAGCCGTTTTTCCCGTGCTGCACCACCTCCCGGCAGCCCGGTACATCGGTGGCAATGAGCGGTTTGCCCATGGCGGCTGCTTCCAGCAAGGTGCGGGGCGTACCCTCGCGGTACGAGGGCAGCACCACGCAATCGGCCCTGCCTATGACCGGAGCCACATCGTCGGCGGTGCCCAAATAGTCAATCACGCCCGTTTGCTGCCACTTGTGCAGGGTGCTTTGGCTGATGCCGGAGCGGCGGCCTTCGGGTATGGCGCCCAACAGCTGGCATGTTGCCTCCGGGAAATTCTTTTTTAGCAGGCGGCAGGCCTCTACATACTCTGCCACCCCCTTTTCATACAGCAGCCGTGCCACCATCAGGAACACAAAAGGCTGATGGCGTACAAATGTTCCGGCAGGCGTAAAGCGCTGCAGATCGATTCCGGAGCCCGGAAGCACATCGGTAAGGGCAGGCTTCACCAGTTTGCGGGAAAGAAACAGCTGGCGGTCGTCTTCGTTCTGGAAGAAAACCTTACGCGGATACCGGAAAGCCACCCGGTACAGCAGCAAGGCAACAGCAGACACAAAGCCTTTGATAATAAAAACCGTCCCAAGCCCCGACACGTTGTTGATAGCCGGAATGCCGGCCATTTTTGCTGCCAGCGTACCATAAATGTTCGGTTTGATGGTGAAATGCAGCAGCACATCGGGTTTCAGGCGGCTATAGATGCGGTACAGCTTCCAGATCAGGAGCAAATCTGCAAAAGGATTGGAACCCTTCCCCATCCTGACCGGCACAAACCGGCAGCCGGCTTCAATCAGCCGTTGAGTGTAAACATCCCGGGGGGCAATGGCCACCACCTCATGCCCCTGCGCCAGCAGCGCCCTGACCAGGTTCATCCGGAAATTATAAATGTTCCAGGAGGTATTGATGACAATGGCAATCCGCATATAACCGTTCTGTTCCCGCAGCCCCAAAGATACATTACCGCCGGCTGATTAATCACGTAAGTTAGCCATTTTGCACTTCTATCAGGAAAATTATTTTATCTTGCACGGTTTGTACCGGTCCGGCGGCGCCTTTTAACTGCTGTGTTACCTAAAGCTTCTGTTGCAGGTAAAGTTAACTGAAGCGAATTTCTGCCTGGTTAAATAAAAGCAGGATAGCCCCGGCAAAGGGTATTTACGTAAAACCAAGCGTTGACAAAAAAAGAAGAGGAAGCTGCAAACAAACTGCCCGCTGCTGTACCAAATGCTTAACTGATTATTAATGGGGAAAAAACAATTTTACGAAACCGCAAAACCACAGGAAACCGCGGTGCTGGTAGCCGTGCCAAGCTACCGACAGTCCGATGAGCAAACCGACGAGTACCTCGATGAGCTTGCTTTTTTAACAGAAACTGCCGGCGCCAAAGCCATAAAACGTTTTGTGCAGAAGCTCGACAAACCCGACACCCGCACCTTTGTGGGCAGTGGCAAGCTGGAAGAAATAAAGGCTTTTGTGAAGGAGCACGAGGTGGATATGGTAATTTTTGACGATGACCTGAGCCCTTCGCAGGTGCGCAACATCGAGCGGGAGCTACAGGTGAAGATCGTGGACCGGAGCCTGCTGATCCTGGACATTTTTGCACTCCGGGCCAAGACGGCACAAGCCCACGCCCAGGTAGAAATGGCCCAGTACCAGTACCTGCTGCCCCGCCTCACCAACCTCTGGACCCACCTTTCCAAGCAAAAAGGGGGTATCGGTATGAAGGGTCCGGGTGAAACCGAGATTGAAACTGACCGCCGTATTGTGCGCGACAAAATCTCGCTTTTGCGCGAGCGCCTGGATAAATTCGAGAAGCAGAATTTTGAGCAGCGCAAGTCGCGGGCCAGCATTACGCGGGTGGCACTCGTGGGCTACACCAACGTAGGCAAATCCACACTCATGAACCTGCTCTCCAAGTCCGATGTGTTTGCCGAGAACAAGCTGTTTGCTACCGTTGATGCCACCGTGCGCAAAGTGGTGCTCGACAACGTGCCGTTCCTGCTGTCTGATACGGTAGGGTTTATCCGGAAGCTGCCCACCAAACTGATCGAGGCCTTTAAGTCGACGCTGGACGAGATACGTGAGGCGGACCTGCTGGTGCACGTAGTGGATATTTCGCACGCATCGTTCGAAGACCACATTGCCGTGGTAAACAACACGCTTAAAGACATACACGCAGCCGACAAACCGGTGCTGCTGGTGTTCAACAAAATAGACAAATACCTGGAGCAGCGCGAGCAGGAGCTGCAGGAGGAAGGCGAAATCGTGCGCCCGTCGCTCGACGACCTGAAGGAAACCTATATGGCCAAAGTACATGCGCCAGCCCTTTTTATCTCAGCCACGAACAAAATCAACATCGACCAGCTGCGCGAAGAGCTGCAGCGGCGCGTAGCGGAGATCCATTTTCAGCGCTATCCGCATAATGTGTGATATTTATATGATTGGATGGCTAAATTGTTAAATTGTTATTTAGCCATCCAACCGTAAAGTATTTCTGCGCCTGCCACCACACCCTCTCCTCAACAATTTGACCATTCAACCATCAACACATCAGCACATTACCCCATTAACACATTACCACATTACCCCATCAGCACATTAAAAGCACAACCATTACGGCGTATTTAAGTACAAACACAAAGCCACCGCAGCTGTGGCTTTTGCTGATGTTACGCCCATGAAAACACTTTACATACTTCGACATGCCAAATCGAGCTGGGAATTTGAAGAGCTCAGCGACCACGACCGCCCGTTGAACAAGCGCGGGCGTGGCGATGCCGTACTGATGGGGCAGGAACTTATATCGCGTAAGGTAAAGCCCGACCTGATTGTATCGAGCCCTGCCGTCAGGGCTATATCTACGGCCACACTTTTAGGCAAAGAGTTAGGCTACGATCCTAAAGAAATCTTAGTTGACGACCGGGTATATGGCGCTTCGAAAAAGGTGTTGCTGGAGGTAGTGCAGGAAACACCTGCCGAGGTGAAAAGGCTGTTGCTGGTGGGGCACAACGAGGCGCTTTCGGAGTTTGCGAATATGCTTTCGCCCCAGTCGGTTTCCCGAATGCCAACCGCCGGTATGGTAGCCCTGAAATTCGACTGCGAAAGCTGGTACGATGTGAGCCGCGATAAAGCCGAGTTGCTTTTCTATGATTTTCCTAAAAACTACAAATAGCAGAAACAGACCAACCGGGCCGTTTTCCGTACGTTAACAGCAACAGCAACCCGGTGTAGCCGGTTTGGCAAACGCTGATTTAGTATCACCAGTAAGGGCCTGGCAAAGGCTGCTTTATTACATGGAACAGGAAAAACCAACTACGAAAGGCAAGGATTATCCACTTTTAGACAGGGAGCTGAGCTGGCTCGCGTTTAATTACAGGGTGTTGCAGGAAGCAAAGGACCCGCAGGTGCCCCTGCTCGAGCGCATTAAGTTTATGGCCATTTTTTCGTCTAACCTCGACGAATATTTTAAAGTACGGGTGGCCACCATCAGGCGCCTGATCATGCTTAAAAAGAAAACCCGCCAGAAGCTGGCGCAGGAGCCGCTAAAAACATTCGAGCAGCTTATTCAGGAAGTAAGGCGGCAGCAGGAGGAGCTCGGGCGTGTGTTCCGGGATGGAATTATGGCCGACCTCCGGAAAGAAAATATTCACCTGCTTACCGAGAACGACCTGAACCCGGAGCAGGAGGCGTTTGTGCAGCAGTACTTCAGGAGCAAACTGCAACCGCTGCTACACCCCATCCTGCTGGACGATACCGAAACCCACCTCTTCCTGAAAGACCAGACGGTGTACCTGGGGGTGCGTTTAACAGCTCCTGCCAGTGCCGATGCACTTCCCGGGCAAATTGCCATGATCGAGATACCTACCAAAAGGCATGGCGGCCGCTTTGTAAAGTTACCTACCGTAGACGATCAGCGCTATGTCATGTTTATCGACGATATCATCCGGTTCTGTCTGCCTGCGCTCTTCCCGGATTATGGCTGCTTCGATGCCCATGCCGTAAAGGTGTCGCGCGATGCGGAGCTGGACATAGAGGAAGAGGTGTCGGGGAATTTGATGGCCAAGATCAAGAAAAGCCTGAAGAAGCGCGAGACCGGCTATCCTGCCCGCCTGCTCTACGACCCCACTTCGCCGCCGGTGTTGCTGCACGCCATTATGGCACATACTGGCATCTCGGAAGACGCCCTGGTAGAGGGAAGCAAATACCACAACTTCCGCGACTTTTTCCAGTTCCCGGACTTTAACCTGCCCGACCTCAAATACGTGCCGCAGCCAACGCTGGTGCACCCGAAGCTGGAGCACGAGCCCAGCATTATGGCAGCCATGAAGAAACAGGACTACCTGGTGCACTACCCCTACCAGAGCTTCAGTTACGTGATTCAGCTGTTTAACGAGGCCGCCGACGATCCGAAAGTTACTTCGGTAAGCGCCACGCTCTACCGGGTGGCAGAAGATTCGGCCATTGCACAGGCGCTGATAAAAGCGGCCAATAACGGAAAACTGGTAACGGTGGTGGTGGAGCTAAAAGCCCGTTTTGATGAGGAATCGAACATCTTTTGGGCGGGTAAGCTGCAGAAAGCGGGCGCCACCGTAATTTTAGGACTGCCCGACCTGAAGGTGCACTCCAAGCTCGGCCTCATTACCCGCAACGAAAAAGGAAAGCTGGTAAACTATGCCTACCTGAGCACAGGCAACTACAACGAGCAGACCTCCAAAATCTACACCGATCATGCCCTCTTTACCACCAATACTGCCATCACAAAAGATGTGGACCAGGTATTCAACTTCTTGATAGATCAGCAAGCCGACAGTAAGTTCAGCAGCCTGCTTGTGGCGCCTGTAAACATGCGGGAACGTTTTCTGGAACTGATAAACCGCGAAATCCGGAATGCTAAAAAAGGCCTGCCTGCTTCCATGCTTCTGAAGATGAACGCACTGCAGGACGAGCGGATGATAAAGAAGCTGTATGCGGCCAGCCAGGCGGGTGTTAAAATTCAGCTGATCGTGCGTGGCATCTGCTGCCTGGTACCGGGCGTAGAAGGTGTGAGCGAAAACATCGTGGTGCGCAGCATTGTAGACCGGTACCTGGAGCATGCACGGGTGTATGTTTTCCACAACAACGGCGAGGAGCAGTACTACATCGCTTCCGCCGACTGGATGACCCGCAACCTGAACCGCCGCGTAGAAGTTGCCTTCCCGATCACGCAGCCCGACCTGGTGCAGGAGGTGCGTGCTATCCTGGACCTGCAGCTGCAGGATAACACCAAAGCCCGCAACACCGACAACACCTACATACAGCCTCAGGAAGAACAACAGCAGGTGCGGGCACAGTACGATACCTACCATTACCTGCGCAGCCTGGTGCAGGAAGAGGAAAACCCGGAGCGAAAGGAAGAGTAGCTGCTGATAAAACAGAGCAGCAAAGGCTGTGGTGGCAGCGGCAACAGCGTTTATTTGATAAAAATAATTCTGCTGCCGCTGTCACCACAGCCTTTGCTGCAGCTAACCACGGGTAAGAAGCGGTTATTTGTTCTTTTCCGAGAATTTACGTGGCGGAACCACAAACAGTTCTACGCCTACATAGCCTGTTCCGGCCAGGTCGCTTTTTATGATGTAGTTTTGGCCTGAGGTACCGATATCGTCATAGATGTTGTAGCGGAAGTTATGCCTGTAGCCTCCTTCCACCGAAAACCACAGGAAATCGTAAATCTCCTGTTCCAGCCTCAGCAGTAATTTAAGGTCGGTGCGGCGAAGCTCGAGCTGGTCGAAACTGGAAAGCGGCTCATGCTTTACATACATGTTGTAGCTGGCGCCATCCAGTTTATAGCCGGCGTACAGCAGCGTTTTCTCCGACACATTCCGCCGCACCCGGAGGTTTGCCGGCACGATCGCTTCTATCCCCCACCGGTCGTTAAAGGTGCGGTTATAAATGGCGGCCGGGAAAATGCGCCTGCGCCCAAACGTGTAGCCCCACTGCAGGCCAATCCCAAACACATAGTTGGGACTTTTTTTCCAGCCATAGAGCAGGTCTACAGAAGTTTTCAGGTAATCATTTCTGCTTACATTTTCGTTGGTATAGTCGCCGTTCAGTTCTCCTTTAACACGCACCAGGTAAAAGTTCTGCTCGTTTACGGAGTGCAGAAAGGCCGCCTGTGCTCCTAAGCTTTTCAGGTCCTTATCATGCAGGTTGGAGTAAAGGCTGTAGCTTTCAAACGGCTCTACGTTCGACTGTACATTCGTGAAATCGTACTCTTCCAGGTTATAACTCACCCCAAACAGAAGCTTGTTCTGCGGTTTGTTCAGCACCGGAAGTATGATCCTGGCATCGAACACGTTGTTGCGCCTTACATGCCCGCTGCCATTTCCTATGGTCGAATTGCTGGATTCTGATTCTATGTCGAACTGGGGCAGGCGCTCATAGCCGACCACAATGCCCCGGCCTTTGCCCATGCCTTCAACAGATGGGCTGGCGTAAAGTATCGTCTTTGCTTCCTCCGCATCCCGCTGTTGCGCCTTAGCCTGCTGCGCCAGGAGCAACAGCGGCAAAGCCACTATCAAGGTAAAATATTTTTTCATAGTTAGGTAGATAAATGGTGGTAAAATAATGTCATGTATCAGTTTTATTGTACAGGAACGGTACGCATAAACAGTGGTTGCATTTGAAGTTGATTAAAAAAGGAATCCGAAATCCAGTGCAAACAGCTTGTCGTCTTCGCCTATGGTATAGGTAAAGGTGACCACTTTGTTTTTAAGTAAATCAAGCCACAGGCCGCCTCCTACGCCTGTATGAAAACTCTCGATAAAGCCTTGCTTCGGTTCGTTGTCGTGTACGATACGGCCGGCATCAATATGTCCTAAAATGCCCAGCTTGCTGCGCGACACCAGCAGGTTGAGGTCGGCCAGGCCTATCCGTGCCTCGCCATTGGCATACATCACACTGCGCCCGGCAAAACGGGTGCGGCGGAAGCCTCGCAGGTTTTCCGTTCCGCCCAGGGTGTTGGCCTGGTAAAAACGGAAGTTGCCGAAATTATGTGCTCCGCCAACGCGTCCGGCCCACGTTAGCTGGAACGGGAAGCTCGGGCTGACATAGAAACTGAATTCTGAACTTAGGTTCATGTAGTGCAGGTGTTCTGCCCCCAACTGGCGGTTATAGCTGATGCTGTTGAGAAAACGCATCCCGATGCGCGGGTTCGACTCTTCTTCATCGCCACCAAACACGATCACATTGGCAAAGGCTGTGGCGCCTGCATAGTTCAGCGCATTAAACTCGCCTGTTGCGGCATTAAAAGTTCCGGGCTTCAGGTTTCCTGCCTTTGCCTCGCTCAGCAGGAACGTTTCTGCGTCAGGCTTGTCTACTTTAAAACGCTCGAAGGTGGGGCCTATGCCCAGTTTCAGGAACGAACTGAAGTCGGTGGAAAGCGCAACAGAGGCAGCCTGCCGTTGGTAGCGTACCCGGTAAAAACCTACATCCTGCTCCTGCGATTGCTTTGTTCTGTTGCCAAAACCGTAAAAATTGCGCTGGTACTGCGGCCCCTGCAGGTACGTGTTAATGTTTAGCCCCCAGTCGCCAAAAACCTTGTTGATGTCTGCTGTGTAACGGATGTTGTAGGAGTTTGTCAGGAAGGCAAAGTTTGCTTCCAGCAGGTGTTCTGCCGCATAAGGGGTATTCCTGAAATTGTATGTCCGGAGCAACAAGCCGGCACCCAGAAACAGGCCATCATCTACGTTGTACTCAGCCGACAGGCGCGGCCCGATGTAGGGGATCTTGTATTCGTTTCGGTTGTAGATGTTTACATCCGGAAATTCGGCGGTTCTGTCTTTGGTTTCAGGACCGAAGGAGAAGGTGTTGCCTGCGTGGGTATCGTACACCACCGTACGCTTTCGCTGGCCCCGCACATGTGAGTTGTCTGTTATAACGTCTTCTCCGTTTCCGCCTATAATACGAATCAGCGGACTTCTGCTCACCTCGCCTGTTACATCAAAAATATCCTGTCCTCCCTGCCCGTAGAGGCGCAGTTCTTTTGTTTCGGAAAAATAAAACGTGCGGTTAAAGATGGTGTCGCGCACCTCGCCCTCTTTGGTAATTTTAAGCACGGTAACCTGGGTGCGTTCGTTGTCGAGGCGGTTCACCATAAAGTGTTCGTGTTTGTCGGAGCCGGTTACGTCTACCACCTTGGAGATGTGTTCATAAAAAGCCTCGGCGGCCTGTGGCAGTTTCTGGCTGCGCGCCTTCAGTTTGGCTGCAATCGTTTCGCCGGATAAAACGCGTATGTTCTCCGGCCACTGGTTAATAGCTTCCCGGATAACGGAATCGGTCATGCTTGCCTTTATCGCTTCGGCATGGCGTATCCAGTCTGCCCGCGTTAACTTGGAGGTAAAGGCGCGGTCCAGGCTAAGCGCACTCAGGTTGAGGCCCACGATGTCGTTAAAATCATAGCCAAAGTTCTGAATGTTGCGCACGCCCCACTTGCGGGTAGCCAGCCAGGGCACAATGCCGTCTGCTTTAAAAAAGGCCTGATCGCGGTCTTCGGGTACAGGCGTGTAGCGTTTGCCGGGCTCCGGATCCAGGTCCTCTTCTTTCCAGCGCCACTGGCCCTCGTGCCTGTCCCAGTCGCCAATGAGCATGTCGAACAGGCGGGCACGTGCAAAGGCCTGTTCATCCACTACGTTGTCGTTATCTTCGCTTACCTCCCGGAACACTTTATCCGTGCCTACCAGGTTTTGGGCATATCCCAGGCTGGCGACCGTTTCGTGGTTTTCGTCGGCGTCTTCCTCAAAAAAGGCCAGCGTGTTCCCGAACTCATCCAGGTACTGCCGCAGCAAAGGCGTGTTGGGAATGTAAACCAGCTCTGGGTTGGTGTGGTACACACCGGCAGCGTTGGAAAGTGGCGGAATGGCAAGCGCGCCGTACGGATGCTGGGCCGATATCTGGTCCTGCAGCAAGGGTTTTACAGCTGTTTCGCGCAGGTACTCCGGGAGGATGGTTGTCGGATCTTTGTTAACGGTGCGCAGTACATATTCTTCCGCCTCCTCGTTTCGCACCTTCAGTGTGGCGGTTTGTTTGCCGCCCCCTTTCTGGTAGGGCCGCAGGCCGCCCTTCTCGGTTCCGAGATCGATAAACGGCACTGTAACAGGGGTCGTCCATTCTTTGCGGTAGTGGCCGCCGAGCAGAGCTTTGCGCAATCCTCCGGCCTTGTAGTTCTGGTTGGCGGCCAGCGTGATGGTGCTGTCGGCATAATTTGTTTTGTCTTCCACCAGGGGCACTTCCGGCCGGGGCTTTTTGGCGTAGAGCGGAGTCCGGAAGGTAACTCTGCCGGTAGAGCCGTTTCCTTCGGGTACCCAGAACTCGGTCCATACTTCCCCGTTTTCGTAGTAGAGCAGTTTGGCGAAACCCTGGATAGACTGCACATAGGTAGCGCCGTTGCCTCCTCCGGTTGTTTTGGTGTACTGGATTTTGCAGCCCGACCCGCTTACAATCTGGGGCAGGTTGTTGATCTTGAAATATTCCAGCGCGTGCTCGTGCCCGGCGGCATATACAATGTTTTCGTATTTATCAAAGATGTTCATCAGGCCCTGGATGTAGGCCTGGTAACGGGGGTGCGGGATGTCCTGCAGAATGCCGCCGTACTTGCGGGCAAACGGGTAAATAGACCCGATCACCGGCATGGGCAGGTAAATCCAGTCGCGCAGCATGGTAAACGGGAAAATGTGGTCTTTCAGCGTAAAGAAACCACCGTGCGCCCCGTTGCTGGCGAGCGGGTGGTGGCCCACCACCAGGATATCGCTGCCGCTGTTTTTTTCGATGATATCTTCCAGTTGCATCAGGAAGTCTGCTTCGGTAGCTGCTCCGCAACCCGAGTTGTCGCCGTAAGGCCTTTCGAAGGGGTGCAGCCACCACTCCGAGTCGATGGCAATCAGAACAAGATCATCGTAAATTTTAACTTCATAGGGGCCGGGGCAGCCGTTGCCGGGAACAAAAAAGTCGCCGCCGACCACAATGTTTTCCTCGGTCAGGTAATTGTTTACATACACCTGTTCCCGCATGATCGCCTCCAGGCCGCCGCGCCCGCTGTGGTTCCAGTCGTGGTTGCCCGGTATCATGTACTTCTCGCCCGGGTAGCCTTTGAGTACATCCAGCTGTGCATTCAGGCGCTTTTCGGAAATTTCGCGGTCGTATTTGCCCGGCTCCGGCAGCCCGTTATGATAGACATTATCGCCCAGGAAAATCGTAGTGCTGGTTACGCCCGCTTTGTCCATGTGCTGCCGCATGAGCTTAAGCGTAGGTTCCTGTTTATCCAGTTCAGGGGCGCCTACATCTCCAACCAGGAAAACGGTATAGAGGACATTGTTTGGCGAGGAGGGTTCTTTTTGTTCCCAGTTATGGGCATCGGGGCCATAAAACGGAGCTTTTGAAACACAGGCCGTGAAAGCCAGAACAAGCGCTGTTAACAGTGAGCGAATAGCAACAGTGCGCATGAAGCGGTTTTTTTTCATAAGTAGTATAGGTCACTTTTTCGTCCTGCCGGAGAAGCGGCCACTGTTGCCAAACAGCACTGAGCAGGTTGCTGGCACAACCCTGCCTGCCACATGAAGGACTGGCTGGTTTCTGCCTTTTTCTGATAACGGCAGAAACATACTGAATTACTCCACTGCAGGCTCTGGAGCTGTATGTACGCATGCTTGTTGCAGCATATGAACAGGTGCAGCTGGGAAAGCAGAACTGAAGTAAATAACGAGTACAAGCTGGTTTTAGTTGTTTTTCCATGCAAGTGAAACCTGGCACATGCGGTTTGGTGCTCTAAGCCGGCTTTAACAAAATACAGTTATTAACGTAACCGCAATCAACAGTATAAAATAAGAGCGCTTGCGCTTACCTGCTGTCGGTGCCAGGGACATGGCTTCCGAAATTCCTCTGGCCACACAGTATCAATAGCATTATGGAAGACAAAACAATAATTCAACAACAGGCAAAGATTGTACTACAGGCAAAAGAGTTTGTAGCGGCTCTGTTTAAAGAAAGGCTTTCCAGGAAACTGGTTTATCATAACTTCAAACATACATGTGATACCGTGTCTGAGGCGCAGCAACTGGGGGAGATGCACCAGCTGCCCGAAAACGAAATGCAGGACCTGCTGCTGGCAGCCTGGTTTCATGATACCGGTTATATAAAAACATATACCGGGCACGAGGAAGAAAGCGTGCGTATTGCTACGGAATGGCTGGAAAGGCAGCTGTACCCGGCGGAGCGGATTGAGTTGATTGCCGAGTTGATTATGGCCACCAAACACACCAACCAGCCGGTGGGGCTGCTGCAGGAAATTATTGTGGATGCTGACCTGTCGAACATTGGCAAGAACACGTTTTTTGCCACGGCCGAGCTGCTGCGCCTGGAGTGGGAGATTTTCCTGGATAAGTTTTACTCGGAGCGGGAGTGGGCGCAGTTCCAGATGGACTTCCTGTTGTCTACCACTTTCCGGACCTCCGAGGCGCAGCGCAGGTTTGCGGCGCAACTGGGGCTCAACATCCAGGACCAGCGCAACAACCTGCACACCGAAGTAAAGAAGGAAAAGAAATCGGAGAAGAAGCACCGCAAGACCCTGGCGCAGCCTAAGCGTGGCATCGAGACCATGTTTCGCAACACGTACCGCACACACCTGAACCTGAGCGCCATCGCCGATAACAAGGCGAACATGATGATCAGCCTCAATGCCATTATCATCTCCGTTATTATTACCTACCTGAGTGCCAAGTCGTCGGTTATCGGAACCGACTTTGCGCAGCACCGCACGCTCATCATTCCAATCGGCATGCTGCTGCTCACCACGCTTGGGTCTATTGTGTTTGCCATTATATCGGCCCAGCCCGACGTTACGCGTTTCACGTTCAACGAAAAAAAGGTAGTGAACCGCAACGTAAACCTGCTCTTCTTCGGCAACTTCACCAACCTGACGCTCGAGGAGTTTCAGCAGGGGATGCACGACATTATGCGCGATAAAAATTCGCTCTACACCAACATGGTTACCGACATTTATTACCTGGGCGAAGTGCTGGACCGCAAGTACAAGATCCTGCGCATTTCCTACACCATCTTTATGGTGGGGCTGGTGCTTACGGTAGTTTCGTTTGCGGTTGCGCTGCTCACGTACGGGTAACAGCAGGGAGCAGCGGGAGTGGTGGCTGGTGCAGCAGACTTTATTTGGTTAATCCGGGTTCAGATAGCATTTGCCTTATATCCTCCCAACAAGCCTGCCTAAAAATGAAGCAGGAAACGCGGTAATTCTGTAACTTAGCCACATGAAATCAATCCTCATAAAGAACGCGCAACTTGTTAACGAGAATACAGTTACCACAGCCGATGTGCTGGTACAGGACGGACGCATTGCGCAGATTGCCCAAAACATAACAGCCACGGCTGACGAAACCATAGACGCCACAGGCCTGCACCTGCTGCCTGGCGTGATCGACGACCAGGTACACTTCCGGGAGCCGGGGCTGACGCACAAAGGAACGATTGGTTCTGAAGCAAAGGCTGCGGTGGCTGGTGGCGTAACCTCTTTTATGGAGATGCCCAACACCGTGCCCAATGCCGTAACGCAGGACCTGCTGGAGGATAAGTTCGATATTGCCGCCGAAACCTCGCTGGCCAACTACTCCTTCTTTATGGGCGCTACCAACGATAACCTGGCGGAGGTGCTGCTCACCAACCCGAATACCGTGTGTGGCATCAAGATCTTTATGGGTTCCTCTACGGGCAATATGCTCGTAGATAATGTGGAAACACTGGAGGAGATTTTCGCCAAAGCCAGGTTGCCGATTGCCGTGCACTGCGAAGACGAGCAGACTATCCGCGACAACATGGCTTTTTATGAAGAGAAGTATGGCGAAGACATTCCTGTAAAATGCCATCCGGAAATCAGGAACGAGACTGCCTGTTTTAAATCGTCGTACACGGCTGTAAAGTTGGCCGAGAAGCACAACACGCGCCTCCACATCCTGCACATCTCCACCGAAGAAGAGCTGTCGCTGTTCCGCAACGATATTCCGCTGCAGGAGAAAAGAATAACTGCCGAAGTGTGTGTGCACCACCTGTGGTTCGATAAAGAAGATTACGACACGCTGGGTACCCAGATTAAATGTAACCCCGCCATTAAAGAGGCGCGCCACAAGAAAGGGCTGCTGGAGGGGCTGCTGGACGACAGGCTCGACATCATCGCCACCGACCATGCCCCCCACACCTGGGAAGAGAAACAGGCGAAGTATAAAAAAGCGCCATCCGGGGTGCCGCTGGTACAGCACTCGCTGCAAACCATGCTGGAATTTGTGCAGCAGGGCAAGCTGCCACTGGAGAAAATGGTGGAGAAAATGAGCCATGCGCCAGCTATATTGTTTAACATCCGGGAGCGCGGCTACATCCGGGAAGGCTACTGGGCCGATTTGGTGCTGGTAGACCTGAACAAGCCCTACACCGTGAGCAAAGACAACATCTACTACCACTGCGGCTGGTCGCCTTTCGAGGGCTACACCTTCGGTAGCACCATTACCCACACCATCGTATCCGGGCACCTGGCCTTTGCCAACGGCAGCTTCGACGAGAGCAAAAAAGGAGTGCGGATGCTGTTTGACAGGTAGGCGGAAATATCAAGCAAGTTGTACGTGCTGATTTTGGTATTTTGTACGTATGTTATGTATATGGATACCAAACTTACTTTAAAGCTGGATAAGGATGTGATAGAGAAAGCGAAAGCTTATGCCTCTGCTCACAACCAGAGTTTGTCAAAGCTGATTGAAACTTACCTGCGGTCGTTAGTAGCAACGGAGCAAACCGATGACGATGAAATTCAGATTGCGCCGTTTGTGGAAAATTTAGCAACCGGCGTAAACATTCCTGTAGACCTTGATAACAAAAGTGAGTACGCAAAACATCTGGCCAAAAAACATAAGTGAAGAATGCCTTAAAGAATTAAGTCTTGGACGTAAAATAATCAGCCTGATTAGCAGAGAGTTCTGTTTTTGAAGCTGCAGCTGAAGCAAAATTTTACATTTTTTGCGCCTGTCGTATTGCAAATCACAAATTCAGGCGTATATTTGCAATCTCAAACACGGTGGTTGTAGCTCAGTCGGTTAGAGCACCAGATTGTGATTCTGGGGGTCGTGGGTTCGAGCCCCATCTTCCACCCCAAGCCCTTGAAGCTTCAAAACTTCAAGGGCTTTTTTATTTTATTGTTAAATTGCCACATCGTTTGTCAGAATCAGGATTTACAGAATTTTAGCATAACCAGGAGCAGAGGCAATGGTGGCAGGAGCAGAAATGTTTTTCTGTTATTATTTATAGGGTTGAAAGTTTTGAACCCCTACAAATCCAACCTCTTTCCCTTTCTGACTTTCTAACTCCTAAACTCTCTAACTCTAAAACTCTTAAACTTTAAAAGATGAGCTTACTCGTAGTCGGATCTATGGCGTTTGATGCGCTGGAAACACCTTTCGGAAAAACAGATAAGATAATTGGTGGAGCTGCTACCTATGCTGCTTTGTCGGCGTCTTATTTTGTAAACCCGGTAAATGTGGTATCGGTTGTTGGGGGCGACTTCGACCAGGAGCACATCCGGCTCATGCACCAGCGGGGCATCGATACCGAGGGGGTACAGGTAAAGGAGAACGAGAAGTCGTTTTTCTGGTCGGGCCGCTACTTCAACGATATGAACAGCCGCGAAACGCTGGTAACCGAACTGAACGTGCTGGCCGATTTCGACCCGGTAGTGCCTGAGAGCTACCAGAACTGCGAAATCCTGATGCTGGGCAACCTGGCACCGCAGGTACAGCGCACGGTAATAGAGCGCCTGAACAAGCGCCCGAAGCTCATCATCATGGACACCATGAATTTCTGGATGGACATTGCGCTGGAAGAGCTGAAGCAGACTATTGGCCTGGTAGATGTGCTGTCCATTAACGATGAAGAGGCGCGGCAGCTGAGCGGCGAGTATTCGCTGGTGAAGGCGGCCAAAAAAATAATGGCACTGGGTTCGAAGTTTTTGATCATTAAAAAAGGAGAACACGGCGCGTTGCTTTTCAACGAAGAAAAAGTGTTTTTTGCCCCGGCCCTTCCGCTGGAAGAAGTGTTTGACCCAACCGGAGCCGGCGATACATTTGCGGGTGGTTTTGCAGGCTACCTGGCCAGAACCGGCGATGTAAGTTTTGATAATATGAAGCGCGCTGTGATCAATGGGTCGGCACTGGCCTCGTTCTGTGTAGAGAAGTTTGGAACCGAGCGCATCATCAACCTGAGCAGCAGCGAAATTGAAGCGCGTGTGCAGCAGTTTGTAAACCTGGTAGCCTTCGATACTGTACTTTAATAGCTGCTTTTGCCGCATCAGCCTGTCAGGCAGTTAAAGGGAAGCTTCGGTTTCCCTTTTCTTGTTTTACAGCACTGTCGGCAACAAAAGTGTAACAAAGTACGGGTGTGTGCGGTAAAACTAGTATAACTAATGAAGAGAAGGACATGAGCTTAAAAAATGAAAATAAAAAGAACCTGGACGAGTTGAAGAAGAATAATCCGAACGCAAAGGATACCAATAAGCCGATGGGTAACATCGAGCACAGCCCGAACAGGAATGCACTAAACGCAGACGATACGAAAGTGCAGAACCCGAACCGTAACCTTGCGAAAGGTGGTAACAATACACCATTAAATAAGAAATAACCACCTACACATGATATATGAAAAGAGGAAAGCCTGTAAGCCTTCCTCTTTTTTTGTGCCTTTTTGCTGCCATTATGCCTGCTTTTGGGGCTTTTCTTGCAACAATGCCGTAGATATTTGATAATTTACGCGCTTCTCAACCTCTTTTATGCAAGAAGCTGATATTTGTATTGTAGGAGCCGGTCCGGGAGGGGCAACCGCAGCGCTTCACCTTGCCCACAAAGGCATTCCTTCTGTTTTAGTTGATAAAGCTGTTTTTCCCCGTGATAAAATTTGTGGTGATGCCCTCAGTGGCAAGGTGGTAAATGAGCTGAAGCGTATAGCGCCCGAGCTGCCCCAACTGCTGAGCCAGGAGCCGCACCAGTTGCCCTCGTGGGGTATTCATTTTATTTCGCCGGGCGGCCATAAGCTCAGCGTACCGTTTAAAAGCAACTACAACACCACCCGCGACACCCCCTCCGGCTACATCGTCAAGCGCATCCATTACGACAATTTTCTGGCAGAAGAAGTAAAAAAACGTCCCGAGATCACGTTGCTGGAAGGAGTGGATATCGCCTCTTACCAGAAGCAGGAAAACAGGTTTGTACTCTCTGATAAAAGCGGAAAGGTGCAGATCAGCTCCCGCTTGCTGCTGGCGGCTAACGGAGCACACTCCGCCTTTGCCCGGCATTCGGCAGGTATAAAACAGGAGCCGGAGCACTACTGTGCCGGGCTGCGCGCCTACTATAAAAATGTGGCGGGGCTCGATAAAGACGGGTTTATTGAGCTGCACTTCCTCAAAGACTTCCTGCCGGGTTACTTCTGGATATTCCCGCTGTCAAATGGCTATGCCAATGTGGGCGTAGGCATGCTGAGCAGCGTGGTAAGCAAAAAGAAGCTTAACCTGAAGCAGGAGATGCTCCGCATCATCAACACCCATCCTGAATTCAAAGCCCGCTTTGCCAACGCAGAACTACAGGGCAACATCAGTGGCTACGGCCTGCCCTTGGGCAGCAAGCGCAGAATCATCTCCGGCGATAACTACATGCTGCTGGGCGATGCTGCTTCCTTGATAGATCCGTTTACCGGCGAAGGCATCAGCAATGCCATGATCAGCGGGCGCTGGGCTGCAGAACAGGCGGCGCAGTGCCTGGCGCAGAACGATTTCTCTGCCAGCTTTATGCAAGGCTACGACAAAGCCGTGTACAACCGCCTCTGGAAAGAACTGAAGCTAAGCCGCCAGATGCAGCGCCTCCTCAACTACCCCTGGCTTTTCGACCAGGTAGCCAGCAAAGCCACCAAAAACAAAGCCTTAGCCGAAACCATCTCCTGCATGTTCAACGACCTGGACCTCCGCGAAAAACTAAAACAACCCTCGTTTTACCTGAAGCTGCTGTTTAATTAGTTATTCGTTATTGGTTATTAGTTATTGGGGAGATTATGAAGGCGTGAATTGTGATCGTAGGGGTACCCTTCACGGGTACCCAATCGTTTGTAAGGGGTTTGAAAAATGTTCTGCCCCAGCCACAACTGCCTCTGCTGGTTTGCCTGAACCGTTGATGGTAGTGATGAAATGATTTTTGTGATTGTCTGAATCAGGATTTACAGAATTTTAGGATTTTCAGGATTGGCACTATCTCGTTTCCACCTACCTGGTATAGCTGAGGCAGAGGCTATGGAGGCAGGTGCAGTAAACCTGAGAAGCTGTTTCGAGTGAAGCAGGTTAATGCAATCTGGTAGAAAGTACCTTCCGTTTTATAACCTCTTTTAGCAGGCGTTTCTGCAGCTTGCCCACAAGGTACTGTCTTAAAAGTCAAGTTTTTTTATAGGATAATTTTGTTATCTTTGTCTTACCCAAAAGAGAGCTCCCAGCCGAAAGGTCACGGATGTTCATCTTGTGTAGCCCCGCTAGCCGGGGCTACTTTTTTATGCTGCTGCGCAGCAACCCA
>NZ_QCZK02000049.1 GCF_003347595.2 Botryobacter ruber
ATCGCTTCTTAAAAGTTTGGTCGCTTCTAAGATACGCTACAACTCTACTTTTTAATCAAGCTATATCCCCTTCTTATATCCGTTGCAACAAAGTCGTAACTAATTGATAACTATAGAATATACGGCAGGTTTCGGACAACAATGTTTTCAAAACCTACCGGGTTTTTAACCTTCGCCAGCTGCTCCAGTACCTCCACAGCCCTTACCCAGATCAGGAAGTGGAAGTGGTTCGGCATCAGGCAATAGGCAAAGGTCTCCGCAACCGGCTATAGATACTGGGCATATTTCTTCAGGAAGTAATAATAGTTCTCGTCGCTTCTGAAGAGGCATTCGGAGCCATTGCCATGGTTGTAGACATGGTACAGCTTATCCGGCTCAAAAGGAATACGTTTGTTGCCCATGTTGTTTTGTACTTCCCTAAACGCGGTAGGTTTTCAAAACCTAGCCGGGTTGTTAGTTTCTCTCCCATTTTCCAAATTTTACCCGTACCTTTGCTGCTTGAAAAACGACAAGCATGCTTCATTTCTTTTTTAGACAGCCTGATACAGTTTACGCCTTACAAAGCGAGGGGGAACTGAGCGCTACCGACATTCAGAAACTTGAATGGCTTTTCGGCGATGCCGCCTTAAAGCAGGAAACCACCCTGAGCGGTACTTTTGTGGGCCCGCGTGCGGCCATGATTACGCCCTGGAGTACCAACGCCGTGGAAATCACCCAGAACATGGGCATCCGGGGGATCATCCGGATCGAGGAGTTTAAAACAGTAGCAGCCGATTTCACGGAGTTCGACCCGATGCTTTCGCAGAAGTACAACGGGCTGGACCAGGATATTTACGACATTCATATTCAGCCGGAGCCGGTGCTGCCGGTAACTGATATTGCCGCCTACAACAAGCAGGAAGGCCTTTCGCTGAGCGACGAAGAAGTTGATTACTTAAACCAGCTCGCCGAAAGATTAGGCAGGCCGCTGACCGACTCCGAAGTGTTCGGCTTTTCGCAGGTGAACTCGGAGCACTGCCGCCATAAAATCTTTAACGGTAAGTTTGTGATTGACGGCGAAGAGAAACCGACCTCGCTGTTCAAACTGATCCGCAAAACATCTGAAGCCAACCCGAACGACATTGTGTCGGCTTACAAAGATAACGTG
The DNA here is from genome assembly GCF_003347595.2 of Botryobacter ruber. Taxonomy (GTDB): domain Bacteria; phylum Bacteroidota; class Bacteroidia; order Cytophagales; family Hymenobacteraceae; genus Pontibacter; species Pontibacter ruber_A. Next base: position 1,148 of record NZ_QCZK02000049.1, read on the forward strand.
GCCTTTATCAAAGGGCCTGTAGTGCAGCAGTTTGCGCCAAAACGTGCCGATGAACCTGACTTCTACCAGGTAAGCGAATTCGAATCGGTGATCTCCATCAAAGCCGAAACACACAACTTCCCGACTACCGTAGAGCCTTTCAATGGTGCCGCTACCGGGTCTGGTGGTGAGATACGCGACCGGCTGGCTGGTGGACAGGGAGCGCTTCCGCTGGCAGGAACGGCAGTGTACATGACGGCGCTGTCGCGCCTCGAAAAAGACCGTCCCTGGGAAAATGCGACGCAGGAGCGGAAGTGGCTGTACCAGACGCCCATGGATATCCTGATCAAAGCATCTAACGGCGCGACCGATTTCGGAAATAAATTCGGGCAGCCGCTCATTACAGGATCGGTATTAACCTTCGAGCACGACGAAAAATCGGATGCTATTGAAGCACCACGAAAACTAGGTTACGACAAAGTGATCATGCTGGCCGGTGGCGTTGGCTACGGCAAAGCCAGCCAGGCGCAGAAAGGTCACCCGAAATCCGGCGATAAAATCGTGATCCTGGGCGGTGAAAACTACCGCATCGGGATGGGCGGAGCCGCTGTATCGTCTGCCGACACCGGCGAGCACGGCACTGGCATCGAACTGAACGCGGTGCAGCGCTCTAACCCCGAGATGCAGAAACGCGCTGCCAACGCTATACGCGGCATGGTGGAGAGCGAGCACAACGCCATTGTTTCCATCCACGACCACGGCGCCGGCGGCCACTTAAACTGCCTTTCGGAATTAGTGGAAGAAACAGGCGGTAAAATTGATCTCGATAAACTGCCTGTAGGCGATCCGACCCTTTCTGCGAAAGAAATCATCGGCAACGAGTCGCAGGAACGTATGGGTCTGGTGATAGGCGAAGCAGATATTGCGACCCTGCAAAAGATAGCCGACCGCGAACGCGCTCCCATGTACACCGTGGGCGACGTGACCGGCGACCACCGCTTTACCTTCCAGTCAGCCTCCACCGGCCAGAAACCGATGGACCTGGAGCTGAGCGACATGTTCGGAAGCTCGCCTAAAATGGTGATGACCGACAAAACCATAAACAGAACCTACCTGCCGGTAACCTACGATAAAGCCCGGCTGCAAACCTACCTGGAGCAGGTATTGCAACTGGAGGCGGTTGCCTGTAAAGACTGGCTCACAAACAAAGTAGACCGTTGCGTAGGTGGCCGTGTGGCGAAACAGCAATGCGCCGGTCCGCTGCAACTACCGCTGAACAACTGCGGCGTAATGGCGTTGGACTTCCAGGGCAAAGAGGGTATTGCGACTTCGGTTGGTCATGCGCCTGTTTCAGCCCTGATCGATCCGGCTGCCGGTAGCCGCAATGCCATTGGCGAATCTTTGTCGAACATCGTTTGGGCGCCGCTGAAAGATGGTTTGAAAAGTGTTTCGCTTTCTGCCAACTGGATGTGGGCTTCGAAGAACGAAGGCGAAGACGCCCGTTTATACAAAGCCGTGGAAGCCTGTTCCGAGTTCGCGATTGCCCTGGGCATCAACATCCCGACCGGGAAAGACTCGCTTTCCATGAAGCAGAAGTACAAAGATGAGGACGTGATCGCGCCTGGTACGGTGATCATCTCAGCTGGCGGAAACTGCAGCAATGTACGCCAGGTGGTAGAGCCGGTATTGCAGCGTGATGGCGGCAACCTTTACTACATCAACCTTTCCAACGATGCCTACAAACTAGGCGGCTCTTCTTTTGCGCAGGTAGTCAACAGAATAGGCAACGAAACGCCTGATGTAACCGACGCGGCACAGTTTAAGAACGCTTTCAACACGCTACAGGATTTAATCAAAGAAGGTAAAATAGAAGCAGGACACGACATCGGCAGCGGCGGTTTAATCACCACCCTACTCGAAATGTGCTTTGCCGACAATAACCTGGGCGCTTCCATCGACTTAACCTCACTGGGAGAATCAGACAGCGTAAAAGTTCTTTTTGCTGAAAATATCGGCGTGGTGTTCCAGGCTTCGGCAGACGTAGAAGCTACCCTGGAAGCCAGCAAGGTGCCGTTCCATAAAATAGGTACAGCAACGGGCACAGCCACGCTGGAACTGAAGAACGGCTCTGACTCCTACAGCTTCGACATAGCGCAGTTACGCGATACCTGGTTTAAAACTTCCTACCTGCTGGACATCAAACAAAGTGGCCCGCAAAGCGCTAAAGAGCGTTTCGAGAATTACAAAAACCACGAGCTGCTTTACCAATTCCCAGAAGGATTTGACGGTAAGAAACCAGTTGTTGATTCTTCTAAGCCAAGAATAAAAGCCGCCATCATCCGCGAGAAAGGAAGCAACTCCGAGCGTGAAATGGCCAACGCCATGTACCTGGCCGGCTTCGACGTGAAAGACGTGCACATGACGGACCTGATCTCCGGCAGAGAGACGCTGGAAGATATTCAGTTCATTGGCGCGGTGGGTGGTTTCTCTAACTCCGACGTACTGGGTTCCGCCAAAGGCTGGGCAGGTGCTTTCCTTTACAACGAAAAAGCCAGAACGGCGCTGGAGAATTTCTTCAACCGCGAAGACACCCTTTCGGTGGGTATCTGTAACGGCTGTCAGCTGTTCGTAGAACTGGGCCTTATCACAAAGGGGCATGAGCAACCGTCGAAAATGCTGCACAACGTAAGCCAGAAGCACGAAAGCATTTTCACCTCGCTGACCATCCGCGAAAACAAATCGGTGATGCTGTCCAGCCTGGCTGGTTGCACGCTGGGAGCCTGGGTATCGCACGGCGAAGGCCGCTTCTGCCTGCCGCACCTGGAGGATAAATACCAGATCGTCGGCAAGTACGGCTACGAAACCTACCCGGCCTGCCCGAACGGTTCCGACTACAACACCGCCATGATCTGCGACGAAACCGGTCGTCACCTCGTGATGATGCCGCACATCGAACGTTCGCTCCTGCAGTGGCAGTGGGCGCACTACCCAAAAGGTCGTCACGACGAAGTATCACCCTGGATGGAAGCTTTTGTGAACGCCAGAAAATGGCTCGAAGCGCACGGGAAGTAATTTCTGTAAAATTTAATGGAAGCCCTTCAGTGTATGCTGAGGGGCTTTCTCATTAAAAACCGCCAGTTTATATAGAAGTACATACCACAATCCATACTTCCGCCAGTTGAAAACTGGCACCATAAATTACCACAAGTTACGCTGGCGCTAAACTTGCGGCAGGAGTGGCAATGGTGGCAGGTGCAGAACGATAAAGCGGGTTAAAGCAAATTGAAATCCTTTACTTCCACCACCTGGGCAGCGCCTAAATCTTCCAGCCTGATTCCCCCGATCCGGACCCGGATCAACCGTAGCGTTGGAAAGCCTACGGCAGCCGTCATCTTCCGGACCTGCCGGAATTTGCCTTCGGTAATGGTGATGGCTACCCAACTGGTTGGCCCGTGCCGCTCGTCTCTGATTTTTTTGGCTCTTGGTTCAACGTCTGGGACCGGATCTAAGCGACATGCCTGACAAGGCAGCGTTTTATAGGGTTTGCCATAGATACTAATGTCAACTCCTTTCTGCAGCAGCGCTATTGCTTCACCCGTAATGTCGCCGTCTACCTGCACATAGTACTCCTTTTCAACCTCTCTGCTGCGCACCAGCTCACTTACTTTACCATCCGTGGTAAGCAACAGCAAGCCTTCGGAGTCTTCGTCCAGGCGGCCAACAGACATGATGCCTTCCGGGAAATCATAGAGCGAACCCAGGAAGTTTTTGTTTTTCTGCTTGCCCTGGTTGCTGACAAACTGCGACAGATAGCCGAAAGGCTTGTGTATGATAAAGTGACGGTGTGTTTCCATTAAAAATATCCTCCCCGCTGGTCTTTGATGTTTGCTTGAAAGACTTCTGCCATTTCCCCGCTTCCAGGTTCAATCCGCTCACAAGCACTTACATCCGATAGGGCCAGCAGTGGCTATGGTGGCTGGTACAGCAGTACAAAATTAGTTATTTTGTGCACAGCTTATCCATTTCACCTTCATTCATTTTTCCTCCTGGAAGCTACCAGGCTGTGCATGGTGCAGGTGCTGAGGCTGTAATGGGAGCTGCAGTGAGGTTTAGAACCAGCTCTACAGGCCGGCAGAATAAAAAAAGCAGCATCACTAACACGCATTACCCGGGTTAAATAAAATTCTGCTTGCCCGGAAGCTCAGAATGAATAATTTTAAGTTCTAAACCAGAACGGATGAAGCACTTCAAACATACCAGGCGTGCAGCGTTGCTTTCGATGCTGCTGACTTCAGGCTATTTAATTGGCTGCTCGCAGCAGCCAACAAACCAGGCCAAACCACAGGACGCTACGGCTACAACAAACGCATATTACCAGAACCCGGTCATCGGCGGCGACTACCCCGACCCCTCCGTGCTGCGGGTTGGCAAGGACTACTACATGACCCACTCCTCCTTCGACTATTACCCGGGCCTGCTGGTATGGCACTCCACCGACCTGGTGAACTGGAAAAGAATTGCTTTTGCCCTGAATAAAAATGTGGGCTCGGTCTGGGCGCCTGATCTGATCAAACACAACGACACCTATTACATCTACTTCCCGGCCAACGGCAACAACTGGGTCGTGACGGCCAGGTCGCCGGAAGGTCCCTGGTCCGAGCCGGTGGATTTAAACCTGAAGGGCTTTATTGACCCCGGTCATGTGGTGGGGCCTGATGACAAGCGTTACCTGTACCTCTCCAAAGGCTACATCATCCAGCTGGCTGACGATGGCCTGTCGACGGTGGGGGAACCGATAGAGGGCTATGCGGGCTGGCAGTTTCCGAAAGAATGGAGCACCGAGTGTTTCTGCCTCGAATCACCCAAATCGACGGTGCGGAACGGCTATTATTACCAGACAGTAGCCGAAGGCGGAACAGCCGGTCCTGCCACCTCGCACATGGTGGTTTCCGGGCGCGCCAAATCGCCGCTGGGGCCCTGGGAGAACTCGCCTTACAACCCGGTTATCCATACCGAAAGCCGCAAAGATCGCTGGTGGAGCCAGGGACACGGCACCCTGGTGGATGATGTAAACGGCAACTGGTGGATCATGTACCACGGCTACGAAAAGGATTACCACACGCTGGGCCGCCAGACGCTGATGCTGCCCATCGAATGGACAAAAGACGACTGGTTCCGGGTGCCGGAAGGCGTGAAGAGCAGCGAACCCATCCGCAAACCTGCTGGCGCTACTTCGGTGAGTACAGAAGACAGTCTTTCCGATGATTTCTCGGGGCAGCAACTGGGGCTGCAGTGGCAGGCATTTAAAGAACATCCATCCGAACGGGTTGAAATAAAAAATGGAAAGCTGGTGTTGAAAGCCAAAGGCACCTCCTTCGAAAACAGTTCGCCGCTGCTGGTGAATGCCGCCGACCAAAAGTACGAAATCCAGGTAGCGTACACACTCGACGAAGGCGCCACTGCCGGGCTCACGCTGTACTACAACGAGCAGGGCAACGTGCGCATTTCCGTAGACGCCAACCAGTTTACGGTATACAACCAGCAGAACCGGAAGATCAGCGAGAAGAATGAACTTGGCAGGCACGGCTACCTGCGCATCCTGAACGATGAAAACGAAGTGAGCTTCTATTACAGCCAGGATGGCAAAGACTGGACACGGGTAGAGCGCACCATCTATGCCTCCGGGTTTAACCACAACATCTTCGGCAGGTTCCTGAGCCTGCGGGCCGGCCTGTTTGCCTTCGGTGAAGGCAAGGTAACATTCGACAACTTTGTATACCGGAAACTATGAGGCTACTCCGGGCTTTTTGTTTTGCTGCACTTGCCACCATAGCCACTGCAGAAGCTTCGTTCGCGCAGCTCAAAACCACTCCCGACTCCCCGCTTCAACAAAGCCAGGACGGAACGTTTACCTACAAGGCAGCGGCAAATGGCGACCGTATTCCGGACTACTCCTATTGCGGCTACAAAAATTCGGAAGCGCCCATCCCGGATGTTCCTGTAAAAGTAATCGTGCCGGCCATGTCAGGCGATGCGACCGCGACCATCCAACGCGCCATTGATTATGTCGCTTCGCTGCCCCTGAACCCGCAGGGCTTCCGGGGCGCGGTACTGCTGGAGAAAGGCACCTTCGAACTTTCCGGAGGCTTGATTATTCGTACATCAGGTGTTGTGTTACGTGGCAGCGGTCCCGACAGCACCGGTACAGTTCTTATCGGAACAGGGCAAGACCGCGAAACACTCATCCGGATTGCCGGAGCTGCTAACCTGAAACAGGAAGCTCCGGTGCAGCTGGCGGACACTTATTTTCCGGTTAATTCCACCAAACTGACATTTAAGAACAAGCACCCGTTCAAGGTAGGCGACCAGGTGATCGTCAACCGGCCGTCGACGCAGGAATGGATAGAAAAGCTCGGCACCGATAAAATCGGTACCTACGTCAACTACCACCTCACCCACTGGGAACCCGGCGACTTCGACCAGAACTGGTACCGGCAGGTGGTAGCCGTTACCCCCGAATCCATCACCCTGGACATTCCGCTGACCACATCCCTGGACCCGCAATACGGTGGTGGACAGGTGGCCCGGTACAGCTGGAGTGGCCGGATCAGCCATGTGGGAGTCGAAAACCTCCGGTGCGTCTCTTCTTATGCTAAATCCAATCCCAAAGACGAAAACCACCGCTGGATGGCCGTCACGCTGGACAATGTGCAGGATGCGTGGGTGCGCAGGCTGGTGGCGGAGCATTTTGTAAGTTCGGCTGTGGCCGTCTGGGAAACTGCCAGCCGTGTGACCGTAGAGGATTGCAAATCGCTGGCACCTGTGGGAGAAACGGGCAATTTCAGGCGCTATGCCTTCCATACGCTCGGGCAGCAGGTGCTTTTCCAGCGCTGCTATGCCGAGTACGCCTACCATGCTTTTTCCGTCGGCTTCACGACTCCCGGTCCAAATGCCTTTGTGCAGTGTTATTCGTACCTGCCCCTTCACTTTTCGGGAGCCATTGGCGGCTGGGCAAGCGGCGTGCTGTTCGATAAAGTTACCGTAGATGGCGGCATCATCAGCCTGGCCTACCGCGATGTGGACGCACAGGGAGGTGGCTGGTCTGCTGCCAATTCCCTTATCTGGCAATGCCGGGCTGCACAGATTCATGTGCCCGCTCCTCCTACCGCGCAGAACTGGGCTTTTGCCAACTGGGCGCAGGGCTACGGAAACGGCCACCACGAATCGCCGCATACTTTTGTAAAACCGGAGAGTTTTTTCTACGCGCAGCTCGAAGCCCGCACCGGCAAAAAGTCGCCGGAAACAGCAAAAATCCTGACCTACGAAACCGACCGAACTACCGCTCCTACCCCCGAACTAACGGCCCAACTAAGCGAGCGCTCCAAAACGCCTGACCTGACGATGGAGGAATGGATTGACCTGATGATGGAGAAATATCCGATTCAGTCTGACTTGTCCGGGGCAAAAAAGATAGACCAGATAAAGTTGAAAGCGTCACCGAAGGTCGCACACAAAGCGTCTCCTGTTTCCATTAAAAATGGCTGGATTGTACAAGGCAACCAGGTGCTGACCGGCAGGAAAAACCGCACCTCGCTCTGGCGCGGCAGCACCCGTCCCAGCGCTTTGGCTAACCCCGCTCCCAACCTCGTCCGCTTTGTTCCGGGCCGTACCGGCAGGGGCCTCACCGACAACCTCGACACCCTCGTCCACGACATGCTCCAGAACAACGTGGTGGCGATGCGGCATTTTCCGGCCCTCTGGTACGAACGCCGCCGCGACGACCATGCCCGCACCCGCCGCGCCGATGCCGACGTGTGGGCGCCCTTTTATGAGCAGCCTTTCAGCCGCAGCGGGCAGGGCGAAGCCTTCGACCGTCTCAGCAAATACGACCTCACCAAATGGAATACCTGGTACTGGCTGCGCCTCAAAAAATTCGCCGACCTGGCCGACCAGCACGGACTGCTATTCATACAGGAGCATTACCTGCAGCACAACATCATAGAAGAAGGGGCGCACTGGACCGACTACCCCTGGCGAACGGCAAACAACATCAACAACACCGGCTTCGCCGAGAACCCTGCCTACGCCGGCGACAAACGGATTTACATGGCCGAAGCCTTTTACGACACCACCCACACCGTACGAAACAAGCTGCACCGCGCCTACATCCGGAAAAGCCTCGACAACTTTAAAGGCAACACCAACATCCTCCATCACCTGGGCATGGAATATACCGGTCCCCTGCATTTTGTGCAGTTCTGGCTCGATGTGATTGCCGAATGGGAAAAAGAAAACCAACAGGATGTGCTGGTCATGCTGCCGGGCACCAAAGAAATGCAGGACGCCATTCTCGCCGACCCGAAACGTGCACGCCTGGTCGATGCGATAGACGTTATCCAGTGGCACTACCGGCAGGACGGCAGCCTATATGCCCCCGCTGGTGGCGTGAGCCTGGCAGAGCGGCAGTATGCGCGTATCCATGATGTCGGGGAAACTTCTTTTGGTCAGATTTACCGGGCCGTGCAGGAGTTCCGCACCAGGTACCCGGAAAAAGCCATCGTCTACTCCCGCCGCGGCCCCGCCTTCGCTGACTGGGCCGTGTTTATGGCCGGCGGTTCGCTTGCTTCGCTTCCGGAAATCCGGGATAAAGCCTTTTTTGAGGCTGCCGCTGCAATGGACCCGCTCCCGCTGAAAAGCCCGGAGGCGAAACAATATGGTTTGGGTAAGAAGGGAACCAGCTACATCATCTTCTCCGAATCTCCCAACGTGCAGGTTGATCTGACGGGCGATAAGCAGAGCTACAGGTTGAAGTTTATTCATCCTGAGACTGGGGAAATTATGGATACAAAAAAGAAAGTTCAGGGAGGAAAAATTAGCTCACTTGAAGCGCCGTATGAAGGGCCTGTGGTGGTGTGGTTACGGTAAAAAAATTTTTCATCCTTTTAAACTTTACGATGCTACGTTAGTCTATCTGCCACCATATCAACCTCGCTGCCATGCCCAAAAAGAGCCTGTTCTCCTTGCTGTTTCTGTTAACGTTCGTCCCTTGCTTTTCGCAGCAGCGTGTCGTGCTAACCGAGAAGCCAGACCGGGTGATTCTCGCCAACCAGCATGTCACTGCTACCATCAACAGGAAAACAGCCACCATCACCTCACTGCTATACAAAGGCCTGGAATTGATGGGACAACGGCCTCATCCGCACTGGAACGTGGTTGGCGAAGATGAGGAAGTAACCGTCAGGAAATTTCCGAACAAGGTAATATATTCCGTTAGCATTGATCCAGCCAAAAACCAGGGAGAGCGGGTTGAAGTCTCTTTCAAATTCCTGTATGAAGGCGATACGGCAACCCTTCCGTTTGATATTGACTTACGCTTTGCCTTAGGCCAGGAAGACCGGGGGGTGTACCTCTCTGCTTTATGGAAGCGCCGTCCGGGCTATCCAGCTTTTGAACTTGGTCAAGGAAGAATGATTACCGTTTTAAATCCGCAGGTTTTTGACTTTTATACCGTTGATGCCCACAGGCAGGGTGTAATGGCGACGGCTGAGGATGTAAAAAACGGCATCAGGATGAATGTGAAAGAAGCAAAGAAGCTCACCACAGGCGTACACCAGGGTAAAGTAGAGCATAAATATGACTACGCTGCCATTTTAGCGCAAACCCCTGCCTGGGGCTGGACAAGCACGGCAAAAAAGGTTGGTTTCTGGATGATTAATCCCAGCTTTGAGTACATCAATGGCGGCCCTACCCAGGTTGGCAATACAGGACACGTAGAAGCCATCTTATTAAATCACTGGCACGATAGTCACTATGGTGGTCAGCCGCTGAACTTTAAAGAGGATGAGGAGTGGGAAAAGTTTATAGGGCCGTTCTTCCTTTACTGTAACGCAGGCCCAACCCATGACGAGATGTGGAAAGATGCTTTAGCGCAGGCCGGAACACAGCGTAACCGTTGGCCTTATACCTGGGTTAAAGCCAAAGCATATCCCCAAAAGCAGGAACGCGGGGTTGTGAGCGGGCAAATAGAAATACAAGATCCCTATGTTGCAGATGTAAAATTTAAAAACATGTGGGTTGGACTGGCTGTTGCCGAAACTTCCTCGAAAGAAGTTAACTGGCAGTATGAAGGCAAAGCGTACCAGTTTTGGGTGCAGGCCGATGAGCAGGGAAATTTTAGTATACCAAACATACGCCCGGGAACTTACAACCTGTATGCTTTTGCCGCCGGCGTACTTGGCGAGTTTAAGAAAACAGGCATCACCATTTCACCGGCCAGTACTGTGAACCTGGGCAAACTGGCGTTTAAGCCGCAGCGATTCGGGAAGCAGGTATGGGAAATTGGCATCCCCGACCGTTCTGCAGCAGAGTTCAGGCATGGCGACCATTACTGGCAATGGGGCCTGTACATGCGCTATCCAAAAGAATTTCCGGATGATGTAAACTATGTTATAGGCAAAAGCGACTGGAGCAAAGACTGGAACTACAGTCAACCAGGCGTATTGGCTGAAGACTATAGCGTACTCCGCGGCACCACCTGGAAAATATCCTTTGATATGCCGGAACATGTGAGCGGGCAGGGAACGTTGCGGCTGGCCTTCTGCGGAAGCAGAAAAGGAGAGGTAATCCAGGTTGCGCTAAACGGCAAACCAATTGGCAAGGCCGGACCGTTACCGACCATGGGTGTGATGCACCGCGATGGCATACGTGGTAAACAGGAAGAATACGATATCCCATTTGATGCGCGGCTCCTGAAGAAGGGAACCAATACCATCAGCCTCAGTTTTAATCCCAGGAACTGGGCTTTCGGGGTGCTGTATGATTATGTACGCCTGGAATTAAAGGAATAGCAAAACAAAAATCCCACTGCACCTGCCACCACAGCCACTGCTCCTGGCGGAAAGTCACGAATGGATACACCGGATGAATGCATCAACATTTTCCTCTTCCGTTGCCCAGGAAGTTACCAACCGGATAGCGGAGGTATGCTGGTCCGGTTTATGCCACACGTAAAAGTCGAAACGCTCCTGCAGCTTTTCAATCATTGCGTTGGGAAGTAGAGGAAAAAGCTGGTTTGATTGGGGCGGCAAGAAAAAGGCATATCCCTTCTCTTCGAAAGCAGCTGCTATTTTTTCGGCCATTGCGTTGGCGTGGTGCGCCAGCTCCAGGTACAAATCGTGCTCGAACAAAGTCAGAAACTGGACTCCCAGCAGCCTTCCTTTTGCCAGTAAAGCACCTTTCTGCTTGAGGTAATACCGGAAGCCTTCGTCCAGCCCTTGCTTCGCAAAAACAATCGCCTCTCCTAACAAAGCACCGTTCTTGGTCCCGCCAATGTAAAAGACATCTACCAGTTTTGCAAGGTCCGAGAAGGTCAGGTCGTTAAACCTGGACGTTAAAGCGGACCCCAGCCGGGCGCCATCCATAAACAACTGCAGCTTACGTTCGCGGCAGAAGACGGAGAGTTCGGTTAACTCGGCTTTGGTATACACACTGCCTAATTCCGTCGCGTTGGAAATATACACCATGGCGGGTTTTACCATGTGCTCGTCGGTGTGCGTGTCCAGCACTTCTTTTACAGCCTGTACCGTCAGCTTTCCCAGCACCGCATCCACCAGGACCACTTTGTGGCCGGTAGCTTCGATGGCGCCCGTTTCGTGCACGGCAATGTGGCCTGTTCTGGCAGAAATTACCGCTTCGTAGGGTTTTAACAGGTGACCGATTACCAGCAGGTTCGCCTGTGTTCCACCGGCCGTAAAATGAATACCGGCCGCCGGCATAGCAATTTTTTCCTGTAGCAGCTCCTTCGCCCGCTGGCTGTAGCTGTCGTTGCCATAGCCGGCCTGCTGTTCCAGGTTGGTGCGGAGCAGTTGCTGCAGGATGAGCGGATGGGCTCCCTCGCTGTAATCATTCTTAAAGCTGATTTTATGCATGATGTACCTGATGTTAGATGTTACGGAAGCCGCAGCTCCCTGCAACCAATTTGCCGTTTACTGCACCACCTCCTGCGCCCGCGGCAGACCAACGGCAGCCTGTAAAATGCACTTTGTGGCACTCCCGCTTGTGCGGAAACCTTTTCAATAACTTTAGGTGCAGGAAAAGAGTAAACCAAGGCATTGATTAAAAATAGTAAAATCGAAGCATAAACTTATCAAATAAGTTTATGGCATACATAAACGACAGCTAACTATGGGTAAAATCAGAGAAATAATTCTTCTGGTCCTTTTTCTGGCTACGTTAGGCGTAGCCTGTAACTACCCTACCGAACAGCAGGAAACGGCACAAACAACCGAAACACAAAACGATTGTCAGCCGCTCGAAACACGGGAGGCGAACGTACCTGCCCAAACGCCTGCTTTCCCGGGACAAACCCGTGCCTGTGCTATCACAACAGAGGGAGCTTTCCGGGGGAGGTACTGGCGGAGGGGCTGCATGAGCCGGATGGCGAACTTTGGAAGATTACTCCAGGCGCTTAACCTGCTACTTTACCTAACAGAGGGTGTAGCGCTTTTCACCACAGTGGCTAATCTTGTTGGGGAAGCCCCTTGAGGACAACCTAAAGCGTGAGCTTTGGAGATGCTAGCGGAGCTAACAGGGGTGTTAATCTCGAAGGTAAAAGTCTGAAATAAGTTCACAGGGTTTTATACGCAGGTGTAAACACCCCTATGAGCGCTGCTCGCAAGTTTCAAACTCTCGTTCTCACTTGTCCTCAAGGGGAGAGTCCGCTAGAATGAAACGTCCCTCCCTGAGGCCTTATCTTGTAGAGAAAAAATGATTTGTCTTTTATAAGTATTTTCTACCGCAAGTTTGAGCGTAGCGTTAACTGGTGGTTAACTATGATAGCCAGTTTGTAACTGGCGTGCGCACAAAAGCACGAATATACAGCTACGCCAGTTGAAAACTGGCACCATACCTAGCCGCAAGTTACCGCTACGCTCAAACTTGCGGCAGGAATCATTTTATGATTCCATTTTTTCCCTACAAGATTAGCTTTGAGGGGGGACAAAAAATCCCTGCGTAACATCAGTTAGTAATGAAATTTAAAATATAATTATTCTGCTGCACCTGCCACCACAGCCTCTGCTGATCTTAAATGACATGAAAAAAATCCTGCTTATTTGGCGATAAGCAGGATTTTTATCCATTTGTTTAAGAAAATGCAGGAAAAGTATACAGGTGATCCTATGCTCCTTATTATTCCCGATACGCTTTCGAATCCAGCATTTCCGGTTATTCGGTTTTCATGGCCCACACCAGGGCACTGGCGCCCAGGATGGCGGCATCGGCTTCTTTCAGTTCGCTGAAGGTTAATTTAACCTTGTTCCTGAAAACGGCCAGCAGGTTCTTTTCCATGTGCTCCCGCACCGGATTCATCAGCAGATCGCCGGCTTTGGTTACGCCGCCAAAAAGGATAATGGCCTCCGGCGAGGTAAACATCACAAAGTTGGCAAGCGCTTCCCCCAGTATCTGGCCGGTAAACCGATACACCTCCTGCGCCACTTCGTCGCCTTGCATGGCACAATCGAAAACAACTTTAGAGTCGATGGCCTCCGGCGCATATTCTTTTAATAAAGAGGGTTTTTCTGCAGTAGCCACCATTTCTCTTGCTGTAAGGGCAATTCCGGTAGCCGATGCATAAGCCTCCAGGGAACCGTACAAGCCGGTAGACCAGTGTTTCCTGCCTCCAGGCCGGATAATGGTGTGGCCCAGTTCACCGGCAAAACCATCGTGACCGTAAATCAGGTGTCCGCTGGTTACGATGCCACTGCCTACGCCTGTGCCCAGGGTAATTACAATAAAGTCGTTCATTCCCTTTGCCGCCCCATACATACGCTCGCCCAGTGCAGCAGCATTGGCATCGTTGGTGATGGTACAGGGCAAGGTAAATTTTTCGGTGACCAGGCTGGCAAACGGTACAACACCCTTCCAGTTCAGGTTGGGCGCGTCCTCGATACAACCCGTAAAATAATTCGCATTTGGGGCGCCGATGCCGATGCCCTTGATATTCCGGAGCCCTACGGCCTCAATGGCCGGCAGCAGGGCGGCATGCAGTGCAGCAACAAACTCACCTGCCGTTGCATAAGCGCTGGTGGAGAGTCTGCCGTTATGCGAAATCTCCCCGTGGCGGTTCACGATGCCATACTTGGTATTGGTTCCACCAATATCTACCCCGATGGCGTATTCCTGTATAGTTTCAATCATAAATGCTGGTTTTCAAGTAGCTGTGTGCTGGTACCTAAAGCTTAATTAATATGGAAGCCTCCTGTAAAAGGCTTTCGCGCCCAAACATAAGCCAATCCTTCCAACATTACAATAATTTTCAGCAGCAGTTTTTACGAGCGCTTGTTTGTCGTTTTTACACTTTACCGCTTCAGCAACAGGCAACCTGCTGCTTTACGTTACCTGCTTTTCTGGCTGGCCAAAACGGCGGGAGGCGCCGGGTATAAAAACCGGCGCAGGTCTTTGAGGTAATTCAGGCTGCCGTTGGTCATGTTGCTCAGCACAATAACAGTGCTGCGGTCTTTGGGGTTTCGCAGGAAATAGGTGTTATAGCCGTGCCACAGGCCCCCGTGGTACACAACCGTATCGCCGCTATCTACCTGCCGGATGCGCCAGCCAAACCCGTAATCTTCTGTTTTCTTGCTGACCTGTCCGTTTCCTGTAAATGCTTCGGCCAGGGTTTCCTGCTTCACGAGCTGTTGCGTGTAGAGGGCCTGGTCCCATTTATACAGATCTTCTACCGTAGAATAAATTCCTTTGTCTCCCAGCACATTATCCAGGTAATCGGGTGTGCGTTTCCGTTTGCCGCTGAGGTGGCCGGTCGCAACTTTTTCGGTTTGGGCAGCTAAGGAGCTGTAGGTAAAGGTGTTCTTCATCTGCAAAGGCTCGAATATGTTTTTCCGGACAAAAGTGGCGTAGGAGATGCTGGAAGCCTTTTCGACAATAGAGGCCAGCACCAGGTACCCGGTGTTGCTGTAGTAAAAGCGCTTGTCGGGCTTAAAATAAATGGTTGGCTGATGCGCTTTCAGCAGGTAGAGGGCATCGTCGTTGGTAAGCGCAATTTTACGGTTAGGCCAGTGCTTGTCGCTCAGGTAGGTGTAGTCCGGCAGCCCGGACCGGTGGGTAAGCAGGTGCCGGATGGTAATACCTTTGTAGGGGAAGCCGGGGATGTACTGCTGCACACTGTCGTCGTACTGCAGCCTGCCCTGCTCCTGCAGCATCATAATGGCCATGGCCGTGAACTGCTTCGATACCGACGCCAACTGAAATGCTGTTTGCGTGGTCAGGGTATCTTTACGGGAAAAATCGGCATAGCCAAAGGCGCCTTTGTAAAGCACCTGGTCGTATTTGGTTACCAGCACCGTTCCGTTAAAGCCCTTCTTCCGGTGCAGGTACCTGAAAATGGAATCGACCTGGCTGCCCAGCCGGCGGGCGCTGGCCTCGGTAAACGACGCGGGAACGAGCACCTGCTGCCTGCTCTCCTCCTCTTCCGGAAACAAATTTTCGTGCTTCGAACCCGAACACGAAACCAGCACTAAACCAAGAACAGAAGCCGCAATGCAGCCGAACAATGGAAACTGAAATCCAAGAAACCTCATACCTGAAATACCTACACAAACTGGCTATAAATATAGGCTTTCTTCCTGATTTTGTACAGTCTTCCTCTCCGCAAAAAACAAAAATTTACCGGCTGCAGCCGGCTTCCCTTTTGCACCTGCCAAAGCCGCACTTTTCCAGACGCCACTACCCCAGTTGCGCCCGCAGGCTCCGGACGCTGATCCCCCGCACCGGCATCGGGGCGGTACGGGCTTTCATCAGCAGAATCGCTTCTTCTTCCGACGCAAAGGTGTTGTTGATGTTTACCAGGTGCGCAGCCAGCTTATTGTAGTTCTTCGTCATCAGGTACAGCCAGATGTGCAGCCAGTGGATGCCTTCAAACACCAAAGCCTTGTTTTTGGCAAACTCATCAAGATGCTCCCGGAAGTGCTCCGGGTACTTGGTCCAGTGCAGGGAAGGCTGCAGGTGGTGGTCGATGTGGTAGCCATCGTTCCAACACTTGTGGTTGTACTTTGTGTTGATGCAGGTCACACTGTTTTTGTAGCAGTTTCCCGGATCGTTGTAATCCACGAAGGAATGCTGCGCCCAGTTGCCGAGCATCATGATCAGGCGGGAGATCAGGAAAGGAAGGATGAACACCATAACGGTTGCGGGCCAGTTCACCAGGCTAAGCAGGATACACATGGCAAAAAAGATGGTTTCGCCACGTAGCACCTTGTTGCGGAGCTTAAAAATCCTTCTCACATTGAAATACTTGAGCAGGTAGGCGAAGCCTAAAAACAGGAAACTGCCAAAGTACCGCATAAAGCCACGAAAGCTGTCGCGCCGGTAATACATGGTGGTGCTCAGGTCGTCTTCCAGGTTGTTTTCGACGTGGTGCATGCCCATGTGGTGACTAAAGTAGGTTTCGGGCGTTTGCCCGAAAAAGGGTCCTACCACCCAGGGCAGGTACAGGTTCAGGTAATCGTATTTTTGTTTGAAAAAGCGCCTGTGGCTGGTGCAGTGCAGCATGAGCCCGAACGAACCTTTGTACACGAAATTATTCAGAAAAAAATAAGCCGCTGCCACTCCCCACCAAACGCCGTTCTGCAGCGGAAAGTAAAGCAGGATACCCAACGGAAGCATGGTAAGTGTTATTTTCAACGTGAGATAAATAAAAGGCAGATCCCGCTCATCCCGGATCAGGCTGAGAAAAAAACGGTCAACAGCGCTATACTGTGCTGGCGGATTGAAAACAGGATCGGTGATAGTGGTGATTGGTCTCATAGTAATAGTAAAGGTGTTGATGATCAGGAAATCTGTTTAAGCGAATCTAACCAATTATCCTTATGAATTAAAAGGATGTGCACTCAAATATACTCTTTACAGGAATTTATTGCCATAAAAAAGCAGGAAAGGCAAGCTTCCCGTCAGAAGTTTTTACTGCTAACGCAGCAGAAGGTTTGCCTGAAAGTCTGAGGGCGGGTTTCCGGGGTAATACAATTCCCTTTGTTACTGGTTACTAAATAGTTAGTACAGCTTCTGAGTCAGAATCACATAAAATATTAAACTTTACTAATATTAAACTGGATGTTTAATTAAGAAATTTATATATTTCAGGTAAGATCCCGAATCAGCGACACCATTCACTATGAATCAGCTCTCTATCCTGCGGCGGCATTTAACCATTCTCCGCCTCGTACAGCCGCCTTTTTCCTACCCCAGTAAAGCCAAAATTGTAGAACGCCTGCAGGCGGAAGACCTGGAGTCGGTTTCGAAAAGAACGTTTGAGCGGGACAAGAAGGAAATTGCAGATTATTACGGAATCAAAATTGAGCGCTGCCCCAGGCGCAATGGTTATTACCTGGACCAGCCCGAAGACGAAGACTTAACAAACTTTCAACAGTTCTTCCAGTTGCTGGAGCGCTGCGAACGCCTGGCTTTTCTAACCCACTCTTCCGACGCCTTACGCACCAGCCAGTACCTGCTGCTGGAAGACAACCAGGCGCTGCAGGACCTGCAGCATTTACCGGTGCTATGGGAGGCACTCCGGTTGCAGCGGCAACTTGCCTTCGGGTACCAGACTTTTCAGACGCTGTTACCAAAGCCTTACCAGGTAGATCCGCTGCTGTTGCTGGAGTACCGCAACCGCTGGTACCTGGCTGCCTGGGATGCGGCAGACCAGCGTTTTAAAACCTTCGGCCTGGAGCGTATGCAGGCCCCGCAGTTAACTGTTGTCCCGGTGCAGGAAGACCGAAGGCCGGAATTCCTGGCGCTGAAGCAGGATGCGTTAGGCGTTTTTCTCGGTCCTGAGCATGAGGTGCAGGAGGTCGTGCTGCAGGTAGATGCGCAAATGGCTCCTTACATCAAAACGGTTCCGATACATCACAGCCAGCAGGTGCTGGAAGAGAACGAAAACGGAATGCTGTTATCGCTGCGCATTATCGTGAACCCGGAGCTGGAGAGTGCAGTGCTGGGATTTGGGGAGCATGTGGAGGTACTGGAGCCGGTGGCGTTGCGGGAGAAGCTGAGGGAGCGGGTGTGTAAGTTGGCGGAGCAGTACGAAAAATAATTTTCAAAATTTCAGCGCCTCGCCAGGAACTGGCGAGGGTACAACTTAAACTTGAGACATCAACGCCAACAATATGAGGATACAACTAAAATTATCGCCAAATACGCAGCAGGTGCCCTTCAACCACCTGCACGAGCTAACGAAGCGTCTGCACCACTGGCTGGGGCCGGAAAACGAACTGCACGATGGACTGAGTTTGTACAGCTTTGGGTGGTTGAGGGGTGGAGAGCGAATTGGAAACGGCCTTTGGTTTCCTAATGGATCTAGCTGGAATATCAGCTTCCATGAAAGTGAGCAAGGCATCAATTTGGTTAAAGGGATATTAGCCGACAGAAAAGCTTTCTTTGGAATGGAAGTAGATAAAGCACTAGAGATGCCCTACCCCAACTTTTTTGAAAAGCAACTTTTCAAAGTAGACGGCGCTGTAGTAGCCAGAAAACTAAGGGACGACAAAACAAAGGAATATCTTCTGTTTGATAATCCCGAAGCAGATGATGTACTCACGCGCGTCTTACGAAAAAAAATGTTAGCAGCAGGTTTTAGCAATGAGGAAACAGAATTAACCCATGTAAAATTTCTGCGCGATAACAAGGGCAATCCACGAGTAAGAAAGCTTTCAATAAAGGGGATTGATCACAAAGGCAGTAGTTGTCCTGTGATTGTGGAAGGCACACCTGCCAGTACGCGTTTCGCATGGTTAGTAGGTATAGGTGAATTAACAGGTTCAGGATTCGGTGCACTACAATAAAAAACGATATGGATTTTTCTTTTTTCTTCGAGCCGCCTGAGCTTACAGTTACAGGCACTCTCCAGATAGAGGCACTTGCTCCTCTTTCTATGGCGAGCGGACATCCTGGCAACTACTACCAAAGCCTTCGGGTACCTTCACCACATATGCTGTACGGTATGATTGAAAATGCTTTAGGATGGCATTTTGCCGAAGATGTAAGGAGAGAGCTGTATAAGGAGCTGCAAAAGAGAGCCAAGAAAGTAAATAAGAAGGAGGCAAAGTCTGCCTGGCTTTCAGCTTTACCGGAAGCATCTGATACAAAGTATTTTTCTTTTTTGCGATACCACCTGGAGTTCGAGCCTGTCATTTTTGAACCAGCTACTATCACCTATGATGACCTATGGTCGCAGCAATTGCGTGATTCCGGCAGGTCTTTCTTTGGTGGTAGCAGGCACTATGATGCCAGTTTAGAGAATACAATCAACAGGGTTCGCCGCAAAGCAATCGAATTTGGCGACAGAACCGGCTTTGAAGATGTAAAACCAGAGGCGCTAGATGCTCTTCCTGATGGTGGTAAAGTAAAATACACCAGTATAAGACATCTTTTTCCTCAGTATTACGCCAGCCTGCCGACGGTAAGAGAATATGTGGAGCCTGTTAGGACCGGTAAGAAAATTGGTGAGCCGGATTATTTATTCCGCTTCAATACAACTGTAAAAGTATTACAGTTATTAAAGAATGCCTTAGATGACCCTGCAGCCCCGCTTTATCTTGGCTCTAATGATGGATGGGTAAACGCTACAATTGAAACAGCATGAAACAGATAAATTTTCAGCACCCCTACCCGCGCTATGGCTTTGCCGCTGCTCTCGTTTCTTCTCAGCTTTTTAATTATCCGGACCATCTGGAAACATGGGAGGATATTAAAAAACTAGCAATGGAGGGCATCAAAACTGGATTAGGCTTTTTTTCGGTGTCTACCAAAGATGACCCAAAAAATGAAGGAGTTAAGAAGCTTCACTTTAAACCTGTACCAGCAGATGAATTAAATCCAGGTAAAGCGAATAATCAGATTGCTGCAACGGGCTATTTTATCGCTCCGCATGTGGTAACGTCGGATGGTTCGGCAGCTAATACAGTTGTTGAAGCACATGCATTACTTAAAAGAGAAATGTAAGGAAGAAAAAGACTTGTATAAACCTTACGACTTAAAGCGCTCCTTTGCGCCACTTACCTCTAAAGTTAACAACGGCAGCAAGAGCGCTCAAAATCCTAAAGCTTCCTTACGAGATGCTGCCTTTACCTGCATTGCGACACTTACACAATATAAACCTGCCGTGTATGCCGCTTACCAGAAGAATAGCTTTGCCAATGCTGTAGTTATACCAGATTTACCGCTTTATGCTCCATCTATGGATGGTCGTGAAATTAATTATCCAATAGTTGATTTTGCGGAAGAGTTTCGCGAAATGCAAAAGGCACAAGAAGGAGAAAGAATAATGGTAGCTGAGGTTTCACCAGACGGTAAAGTTTACAAGCGGCCCAACCTACACAAAGGGAATTACCCGAATGCACCTTCAGACAGAAATTTAAATGCAGTTTCTTTAGTAGCTGCCATTGCCGAATGGTATAAGCAAAACCTGGAGCAAGGTAAAAGAGCCGAACACATTAAAGCAGTTTTAGAAAGTTTAGAAGGTCGGCCGCTTTATGTAGTGTCCTATGAGTTTGCCCGGCAGGAACGTTTTAGTCATCATTTGATTTCACTTGCTCTGGAGCATAATATTCCGAAGCTTCAAAAAGCGGTATGGCGAAGCCAAATTTATGGAGTAGACAGACCAGATGACCCTAAACGACAACTTTTCAATCTTGCCTTTACACATTTTTTACAGCTCTATAGCTCAACAGATTTCAAAAATTTTATTGCCTACAGGGCTGAATACCCTGCTGAGTTTTCACAACTTTTTAAAAAATACTTTATGGATGCAGAAAATCTTTCCCCTTCATTAGTCCGGTCCGCTCGCTTATACGGACAGTCCCTCAATCTTGCTGCCTATAAAACAGCATCAAAAAAAAATGAAGAAGACCAAAAAGCAGGAAGAACCGGCTTAACTACAGATGAATATAAAGCCCGCATTTTAACTGAACTGGAAAGCCGAGTACTCAGTGCAAAGTCAAAGACAGAGCTTTTGAGTCAAATCAGCATCACCATCGGAAGAATGACCGGCAGAGATTTTTTTCCAGAAGCCGGAGAATTTATGGAAGAGGTGCTGACTGAGAAAGTTTCGCTCAAACAGGCACAAAACTTAATTACGGCCTTTATGCGCTTAAGGTCTGTTTCAACACCACAGGATAGTCATCAAGATAAAGTCGATGTGCCGCCTGTTGCAGAATCAGTTTAGTACAACTAGAAATTTAACTAAAACATCAAATAAACTTATTATGAAAATTAAATCTATTCTTGTTTCTGTAGTTGCTCCTATGTCTGACCATGCTGCTAACAGAGGAGAAAAACTTTTGGGTAACGCTTCGTCAATTAAACGCCGTCCGGACGGTCGTGTATATATATCAGGCCAGATGCAGCGCCATGTTCTTTTTAGTGCTATGGAGCGGTTGAATGACGACGATGATCAGAAGGGTGAAACCTTTGTATCAAATGGCGACGGAACTTCTTTAAATATTAGTAAAGATTTAAGAAGCGATTTAGGAGGCTTTCTTGATACAAACCAAGGTGACTATTCTGGCAGAAGAACAGCTCCGCTTACAGCAACTCCTGCCATTGCACTGGCAGAAAGTGAAGTTGGATGAGACTTGTTGATACGCCTCAAAATGGATTCTCAAGCTAGAGGTGAAGGCAAAAAGCAGGCACTAGCAACAAATGAGTACAGCCAAACAGATAATATGCTAATGAATTTCCATTTGGACATTGGCGCCATTGGGCTAACAAAAAACTATCGGTACGAAAATGAAAAACACATCGCTACAGAATACGATGTTCATTTAGATGAAGTAGAGAAATTGCGCCGGGTGAAACTGTTCCTAGAATCAACAAACAACATGACAGACTATGCCAACCAGGCGCGGAATGCAGTCTCAGGTGAGCCGCAAAAAGTACTGATTGTACTGGACAACCGCCACAGTCGCAAAGCCATTCGTTATTTTGCACCCCAAACAAGCGAAGCTGAGAAGGAAAACATTTTGAAGGAGTTGGAAAGCCGTGGTGCAAAATATTTCCTTGGAGATGATACCGGAAAAGAAACTCAGACGCCAGTGTACGAAGCTTATGAACAAGCTTTTAAAGCACTACAGGAAAATGAGTTATATGCACCTGTTGTGCTTTAGTTAAACCTTTCTGCCCGTTCTGCTTCACTTGTTATGAATCTTAATCAATCATTAGCTAAGCCAACCGGTATTTCGCTTGCCTCCCACACGCAGCATGTGTGGGAGGAGGCGGAGTGTATTCTACGAACTTTTGATTTCCTGCCAAAGAAGTACAAAGAATTTACCGGAGAAGATTTAACTGAGCAGCTACAGCGAGCCTGTTTCTGGCATGATGCCGGAAAAGATGACCGGCAATGGCAGCAGGCATGCCAGCTAGATTATCAGCTGTATGAAAACTGGTGCAAGGCCAATGACAAAACAGCTACCATCAACCAACCTTCTACCTATCAGGAATATGTAGCTGCTTGTTATAAAGCTAAAAAAGAATCTGCTCCACATTTGCTTAAAGCAAAGCTGCGACATGAATTTGCTTCCTTAGAACGAAGTAAGGATGAAAAGCTTTCAATACCTATTCAGGTAGCTATAGCAGCACATCATGGTAAACTAAATCAGAAGCATATAAGTCGTTGGGAAGAGGACGGTAAAGGTAGATTTAAAAGTTTTTGGCAAGATTTTAAAAGCACCTCCAGAAACTTTGGTCGCAGATTAACACCATCTCAAAAATGGGAGTCTATTTTATGCGAACGTTACAAAGTGGCTGCCATAAGATGCCTGCTCCAGTTGGCAGATACCCGTGCCAGCCGCAAAGAGGCAGGAAAGGAGCTTGCTCCTTTAACTAAATTTGATTACAAGTTTCCAGAAAATTTCAAATTACGGCCAGTTCAGAAACAGGCGCTCGACTGTGCTAACAAACCTGTTAGCATCTTACGAGCGCCAACAGGTAGCGGTAAAACAGATGCCTCTCTTTTGTGGGCCAAAGAACAAATAGATAATGGCAGAGCTGACCGTTTAATCATCGCTATGCCTACCAGGTTTACATCAAACGCTCTTGCCTTAAATATTGAGGAAACAGTGAGCGATACAGGTCTTTACCACTCCAGCGCCTGGTACTCCCGCTTTGGTAATGAATTGAAAGGAGCTGAAAAGGAAGATGCAAAGGAGCTACACAAACTAGCTCAGCTATTGGCTACTCCTGTTAGCGTCTGCACCATCGACCATTTGCTCATGTGCCTGACCGGCACCAAAGAGGAACATCACAGTACTTTCTTCTTTTTGGCAAATGCCTGTGTGGTAATTGACGAAGCTGATTTTTACGATTCCTTTATACAGGCAAATTTACAGGTGCTCATCAAAGCGCTTCGGCTATTGAAAGTTCCGGCTCTTGTCATGAGTGCCACCGTACCGGATTCCGCACGTCAGTTATATGAGATAACCGAACCACTTCAGGAAGCAGAGCGGGAAGAGGAACCAAAGAGGTATCTATCTTATGTCGGAGAAGTTGCAACTGAAATCACAGCAGCAGAAAGTGAAGAAGATAGCGACGAAGACGAAGAAGTTTCTCTCCAGCTACCAGAGTCACTGCAGCAGGTTTTTGAACAAATGATTGAAACTGGTCAAGGTATTGTTTTTGCTAACACAGTTGCACGAGGCTACGCTTTTTACCAGTACTTTCAGACCGCACTCGCAGGGCTGGATATACCACTCATTTTCTATCATAGCCGCTTTACCGAACCAGACAAGAAACTACTGGAAGAAAAGCTAATTAAACATCTTGGCAGAAAAGCTTGGCTTGAGGATAAAAATGCGAAAGGTATTGCCATTCTCACTCAAATTGGTGAAATGAGCATCAACATCAGTGCTCCTCTCATGTATTCAGATGCTTGCCCCTGGGACAGATTGGCACAACGCATAGGCAGACTGAACCGCTTTGATGAAAGTGAAAAAGGCATTGCTTTTATAGGTTCTCCTGTTCAGAAATGTCAAAGCTATCCGGCTCCGTACGGGACTTATCTGCAAACTAGTAACGAGTGGGAAGCAACGCAAGCCTTTACGGATACTCATAAGGAGATACAGGTAAATTATGCTGGTGATACACCTCAACTTATAACCTCTCAAGAATTTGTTGATAAGGTTAATGCACTTTATCCTAAACCGGAACAGCTGACCTCGCACGCAGAATTTAACCGTAATCTGCTATGTGACGCCATGCGTGACAACTGGCTCATTGTACCCTACACCAAAACGGATGAAGAAAACGGGCAGGCAGGCCAGTGGCAATCCCGTAACATCGAAAGTCAGACCACTATTTATGTACAAGCTCCGATTGATGCAGCTGAAGACTATGAAAATGACAATATGGCTTTCCCATTCCTGAATTATGATGCATTCAGAAGCTATCAGTTGGAATATGGTATCTCGGTACCTACTTATTTAATCAAAAAAGGTCTAAAGGCAGGTCATTTAACCCGCTTTTGCTACACCATTGGGCAGGATGAAAAAGCAACGCAGGTTTTATTCCTTTGTTCTATTTATAACGATGAGATTGGTCTGGCGGGATTGGGACTTACTACACCACCCAGGCCTACACCTGTAAATCAGTTTTCTAATTTTGGACAGATATGAGTTCCCCCATCGGCGGTATGCTCTTTTCCTATTACCTTATCTGCCCCCGCAAAGCCTGGCTGGTACGGCAGGGCCTCTACATGGAACAGGAATCGGAGGACGTGGCGCTGGGCAGGCTGCTCGACGAAACCAGCTACGCCCGCAGCGAAAAGCATCTGGACCTTCACGCCACCGCCCCGGATGGCACGCCGCTTGTCGGGAAGATTGACCGGGCGATGCTGCGGGACGGGGTGCTGCACGAAACGAAAAAAGGACGCTCCTGCCAGCAGGCGCACCAGAACCAGGTGCGGTTTTACCTGTGGTTGCTGAAGCTCAATGGTGTAACAGGTCCGGGTGGTGCATCCTACAGAGGCCAAATCGATTACCCTGCGCTGCGCCGTTCAGAGGCGGTCAGCCTGGAACCGGCGCATGAAGCGGAACTGGCCACGCAGCTCCGGCAATTAACTTCACTGCTGGAGTCACCACACCCGCCGCAGCGCCTGGGCAAGCGCGACTTCTGCCGCAAATGTGCTTTCGAGGAATTGTGCTACGGCTAAGGCAGTGGTGACAGGTGCAGTAAACTTTAAACCAGGAAAAAAACAATCTAAATCAGCAGCAGCCATGAAACGCCCGTTCTACCTCTTCTCCAACGGCCGCCTCCGCGGGAAACACAATACGCTGGCCCTGGAGAAAGCTTCCTCCGACTGCCGTATACCCGACGACGAAGATACCGAAGGCTTACCTAGCCAACCGGCAGACGGGCAAAAGTATCCATTTGCAGTAGAATCTGTAGAAAGCCTCTACCTTTTCGGCGAAATCGACATCAACACCAAGCTGGTAACCTTCCTGGCACAGCAGGGAATCCCGATCTTCTTTTTCGACTACTACGGCAACTATACCGCATCGCTGTACCCGCGCCAGCCCGTTATCAGCGGACGTGTGCGTATGGCGCAGGCCCAGCATTACCTGAGCCCGAAAAAGCGGCTGGTGCTGGCAAAGGAATTTGTAGATGCAGCTCTGTTCAACATTCTGCGGGTGATGCGCTACTACGTGCCACGCCTGCCCGAACCCGAATCGCTTGCCTTACAGGAAAGCTGCGAACAGATTGAAGCAGAACGTTGCCGGATTTCAGCGTGTTCCGATATTCCCACGCTCATGAGTGCCGAAGGCCGCGCCCGCGACTGCTATTACCAAAGCTGGCCGCTCCTGCTGGGCGAGGCGGTAGCGCAGAAGTTTCCGTTTGATAAGCGGGAGCGCCGTCCGCCATCCAATGCCCTGAACGCGCTCATCTCGTTTGGCAACTCGTTGTGCTATTCCATCGCTCTCCGGCAGATTTACCGCACCGCCCTCGACCCGACCGTTTCATTTTTGCACGAGCCCGGCGACCGCCGCTTTTCGCTGTCGCTGGACCTGGCAGAAATTTTCAAGCCCCTGCTCATCGACCGCGCAATATTTAAGTTGCTGAAGAACGGCGAAATTCAGCCAAAGCATTTCGAGCAGCGCATGGGCGGCTGTTTCCTCAAAGAGGAAGGACGCAAAATTTTCATGGCGCACCTGGACCAGCGCCTCCAGAAAACGGTACTTCACCGGCAACTGAACCGCCACATTTCGTACGAGCGGCTGGTACGGCTGGAGTGCCACAAACTAGTACGACACCTCTGTGACCCCAAGCATGACCCTTACCAGGGCCTGCACATGTGGTGGTAAGCAAACTGCTTCATTCGTTCTTTGACGTACTGTAAAAAAAGACCTATGCCCTATTTTATCGCCGTATATGATGTAAACCAGAATCGTGTAGGCAAAATGCTGAAGCTCTTCCGCAAGTACCTGACCTGGATACAGAACTCTGTATTCGAAGGTGAGCTAACGGAAGTCCAGTACCAGCGCCTCCGTCACGAAGCCAACAAACTGATAGAAGAAGGCGACGGTGTAGTCTTCTACCGAATGCGCGACGAGCGCTATCATGAACGGCACGTGTTGGGCGAAGACAAAGGCAGTCCGCAACGTTTTCTTTAAGAATCTTCTTTTTAGCCAGGTCGGAGGTGAGGGCTTGGTGGCAGGAGCAGTACATCGACTCCCCTATCTGGCTTTGGTTATGGACATTAAATTGTCTGCTTCAAAACTTTTTTAGAAGCGTCGGGTGATAACAATAATAGGAGCTATTAGTAGGTGAGAAAGAATCACAACTTTCGAAGTTATGTAATTTCCTGAATTTCAATATTTTTACTGAGTCGTCAGCTGCCTGTGTTTTTTACCTTACCGGGAGCTGACGCTTTTTATTCACCAAATACAAGAATAAAATCTTTCCATTCGCTCAGATTTCAGCCATTTGCGCTTAATTTAGCGGTGGATTTCAATTGCACCTCTGTGGTATAGAAAGCCAGAAGAAGCACAGTTTTTAGAAACACGCAAATAATTTCAATTGCACCTCTGTGGTATAGAAAGCTGCCGGGGGCAAGTTGCAGGCAATCGGGCAGAATATGATTTCAATTGCACCTCTGTGGTATAGAAAGTCGGTATAGTAAGATGATTGGTCTACCTCGCATTGGGATTTCAATTGCACCTCTGTGGTATAGAAAGGTGTACTTCGTATCGAGCCATTCCACCCGGCAAAGCTATTTCAATTGCACCTCTGTGGTATAGAAAGGCAGCAGTCCGGGCGGGAGGCGATACAGGCCGAGCAGATTTCAATTGCACCTCTGTGGTATAGAAAGGGATGCTCCAATACAGTGCCGACATTGGCCCCGTTCTATTTCAATTGCACCTCTGTGGTATAGAAAGGAGTACGATTCATTCGTGCGGCAGTACAACAGCAAGATTTCAATTGCACCTCTGTGGTATAGAAAGTAGAGATAATATATGAACGCATTACAAGGACTTGCCACATTTCAATTGCACCTCTGTGGTATAGAAAGGTCAAGCTCACAGCCAACCCGGAAGGCGATGCACAGGATTTCAATTGCACCTCTGTGGTATAGAAAGCTTGTTATTGATGAAACAAAAGAATCTGTAACATGGATGGGAATTTCAATTGCACCTCTGTGGTATAGAAAGCTGGTTAAAAGCAAGCCTAAAAGCAGCGCGGTAACAATTTCAATTGCACCTCTGTGGTATAGAAAGGAGTGGTAGAGCCATACGCTATCTCTACATCAATGCGATTTCAATTGCACCTCTGTGGTATAGAAAGTCAGATCAGCTTTCACAAACGAATCTGTGAAGTAGAATTTCAATTGCACCTCTGTGGTATAGAAAGTTGTTTTAAAGGCATCTAAATCTTTCCAAGTTACCCCATTTCAATTGCACCTCTGTGGTATAGAAAGACAATCAGTTGCGCCCGACAAGCCTTGCTTCTGCCTTATTTCAATTGCACCTCTGTGGTATAGAAAGTTCCAGCGCCGTAATGCGAATGGCCCGGTTAACCCCTATTTCAATTGCACCTCTGTGGTATAGAAAGCTTTTACGCTTTGCAGGATATCCAGTTCCTGAATGATTTCAATTGCACCTCTGTGGTATAGAAAGGCTTTTTCTTGTTTCTGTGGTGATTAAAAAAATAGAAATTTCAATTGCACCTCTGTGGTATAGAAAGCTAAATCTTCCCTAAAATGAAAAAGTATAATTACCAGATTTCAATTGCACCTCTGTGGTATAGAAAGCTATTATGATGACGGCATTACGCCGGAGCAGACAATTAATTTCAATTGCACCTCTGTGGTATAGAAAGTTCAATCCCTTTAAAGGATTAAACTTCTTATTGCAAAATTTCAATTGCACCTCTGTGGTATAGAAAGCAGAAGCTGGTTGTGTGGCAGCCTCAAACGTAGCCGCATTTCAATTGCACCTCTGTGGTATAGAAAGTACATGGGCACTGCGGAGGAGTATATCGACCTGCTATTTCAATTGCACCTCTGTGGTATAGAAAGGGGTAATTATGTCTACAGATGGGCTGACAGAATTTAACCATTTCAATTGCACCTCTGTGGTATAGAAAGTACACCTTACGAACTCATTACCTACGAAGAAGTTCAAATTTCAATTGCACCTCTGTGGTATAGAAAGTACAGATACAGCCCTGATAACAGGCTTCGGCTTTGAATTTCAATTGCACCTCTGTGGTATAGAAAGGCACCCCGGAGTTCTTCCGGAAGACCCGGAACCTGATGGTGGATTTCAATTGCACCTCTGTGGTATAGAAAGTATTTCAGGCCACGTAAAGAAAGGCAAATTATCCTGTATTTCAATTGCACCTCTGTGGTATAGAAAGCAGGGCAACGTCTACCATGATGCGGGCAAACCCGATATTTCAATTGCACCTCTGTGGTATAGAAAGTTTGTTGTGGCCTAACCTCTGCTCTTTCTTTAATTCAATTTCAATTGCACCTCTGTGGTATAGAAAGTAGGTGCCCCGTATCGGGAGTTCACCTTTGTGATAATTTATTTCAATTGCACCTCTGTGGTATAGAAAGCCTATACCTATCCCATCAGGGTAAACCTTGCTGCGGCATTTCAATTGCACCTCTGTGGTATAGAAAGCCTCCAGCTCCAGCGCTAATAGCTCGTTATTAGCCATTTCAATTGCACCTCTGTGGTATAGAAAGGCATCTTCAGATATTTGGCACAGCAAAATATATACGTCATTTCAATTGCACCTCTGTGGTATAGAAAGTGAATCCTGTCTTTCAGTTCTACAGCACTTGTCTCAATTTCAATTGCACCTCTGTGGTATAGAAAGGAGGTAAACCAGGGGGAAATAGTAGCGATCTTTTTAATTTCAATTGCACCTCTGTGGTATAGAAAGCACTAACTGTATATGTTGCCCTTTGTTCTTTCTTCGCATTTCAATTGCACCTCTGTGGTATAGAAACCATGGTAATATAATCGGTATCTTTTTCACCGGTAAAAAAAAAATACTCAGCGGCAGCCAGCTTACCTTTTAATTAAAATTTTGTTTAAAAATATTACCATTGTAACAACTCTTACACGAATTAAATGTATACAAGCTATGAAAAGGTTTTATGTGACTGATAATGATGTATTTGCAGGATGGTATAGCTAACGTCGTTACATATCGGACATGAGGAGAGGGTGTGGTGACTGCCGGAGCAGATGTTTTCACGCCCGATTCCGGTAAGTTCTGTCGCAGTCCATAGAAGGGTTGTCAATGATGTAAAACAACATAATTTTCCGCGGCATACGCGACATAACACCAGAGGCCCGACAGGTATATGTGCCGCTATAGGCTCCGCACGGTTTCGGGAACGTGGTTAAACCGCGCTGGAAACTGTCGCTTTAGCCGTTGATGCAAACTGAACTGACTGTCCGGGCGGATCACCTGCTACTACAACAGTACATGTAGTAGCACCAACTGCAGGGACAGGCACAGGTGTATAAAATGATTTTGAATTGCTTTTCTGAAAGCATTTACGCTCCCACTGGCCTTTAGTAGCTGTGCTTACATGCCATGCACATGCCTCTAGGGCTTTACCATTCTTTCCTTCAGCTATAATCTTCTGGGTTGTTATTTATTTTTTGCGATGGAAAATCAAACTGTCATGTTTTTGGCTCCTGACTGCTCCTCTCCTGGCTGGCTCTGTTCCGTAGCTCCAGCTTCCTGCTTTACTCAAATTCCGGACAACTCCTTCTTTAACTGGTAAGCGTACTATGCCACACATCTTAAAACAGGCAGGGATAATTTCTCTGTTAAGGAGCAGCTTGTTTGCGGCTCGCACAATGGCTGGATTCAAGCATCGCAGCCGCGAAATTTTATGTTTACAAAACCTTACTACGGCCCTCCTCCTACTCACGGGTGCCCTGCTGCTAACAGCAGGCAGCCATGCTCTGGCACAACCTGGTTCCAACGACACAAGCTTTAATACCGCAGAAACAGCCTTTAATCCTCAAGCAGGTTTTGATAATGTTGTAGAGGAGGTTGTACTGCAGCCGGACGGCAAAGTGGTTGTAGGGGGAAACTTTACAACCTTTAACAGTGTATCCCGAAGAGGCATTGCCCGTCTCAACGCTGACGGCTCCCTCGATACTTCGTTCAATCCGGGAACGGGTCTGAACGGGAATGTACGTGCCATCGTTGTACAGCCTGACGGCAAGATAATAATAGCGGGAGACTTTAACTTCTACAATGGCGCAACCAGCAACATGATTGCCCGCCTCCACCCCGACGGCACCCTCGATACTTCTTTCAACCCGGGAGGAACAGGTTTTGGTACTGATATTTATGCCCTCGCTCTGCAGTCTGACAATAAGATTGTTGTGGGAGGAGCCTTTATTGCTTACAAAGGTGTTCCCCGAAACCGGATTGTCCGCCTCAACGCCGACGGCTCCCTCGACACTACCTTCGACCCGGGAACTGGTTTTAGCGGTGACGACTCCCCCTATGTCTTTTCCATTGTTTTGCAGCCAGACAACAGGATGGTTGTAGGGGGGCGCTTTACCTCCTTCAACGGCACCTCCCGCAGCCGGATTGCCCGCCTCAACGCCGATGGTTCTCTCGATACCTCCTTTAACCCCGGAACTGGTTTTGATAGCAATGTTAATTCCATCGCCCTGCAGCCGGACGACAAGATAGTGGTGGGTGGGGTCTTTACCTCTTTCAACGGCACATCCCGCAACCGGATTACCCGCCTGAATGCCGACGGCTCCCTCGATACATCGTTCAATCCGGGCACGGGCCTTGATAACCAGGTTACGTCTGTTGAGTTACAACCCGACGGTAAAGTGGTGCTGGTCGGAAACTTTACTTCCTTTAATGGCACGTCCCGCACCCGGATTGCCCGCCTCAATACCGATGGCTCGCTCGATACCTCCTTCGATCCGGGCACTGGTTTTACAGGTGGCAGCTTTTCATTTGTTTTTACGGTCGCCCTGCAGCCGAACGGCAAAATGGTGGTAGGAGGAGCCTTTACTGCCTTTAATGGCACAACCAGCAACCGGATTGCCCGCCTCAACGACAACGGCACCCGCGATGTGGGTGGAACCGGTTTCGATGATGGGGAGGTTTATCCGATCGTTATCCAGCAAGACGGAAAGATGGTGATGGGAGGAAACTTTACCTCCTTCAACGGGACAACCCGCCACAACATCACCCGCCTCCACCCCGACGGCTCCCTCGATACCTCCTTCGGCCAGGGAGCTGGTTTTAGAGGTGGTTCATTTACCTATGTTTATTCCCTTGCCTTGCAGCCAGACGGCAAGATAGTGGCAGGCGGAAGGTTTACCTCCTACAACGGCACGTCGAGCAACCGGATTATCCGCCTGAATGCCGACGGCACCCCCGATGCTTCTTTCAACACGGGAACTGGTTTTGATAGTATTGTATGGAATGTTACACTGCAGCCTGACGGAAAAATACTGGTCGGCGGAATCTTTACTTCTTACAATGGAACGGCCTGCAACCGGATTGCCCGCCTGAATAACGACGGCTCCCTCGACACTTCCTTCGATCCTGGAACTGGTTTTGATGGTGGCGAAGTGCTGGCTTTCGCACTGCAGCCAGACAACAAGATCCTGGTGGGCGGGGGCTTTACCTCCTTCAACGGCATGGCCCGCAACCGGATTGCCCGCCTCAACGCCAACGGCTCCCTCGACACGTCCTTTGACCCTGGAACTGGCTTCAGCGGAGATCCATCACAAACATTACCTTATGTTTTCTCCATCGTGCGACAACCTGACGGCAAGGTAGTTGCGGGCGGGGGCTTTACCTCCTTTAACGGCACGGCCCGAAACCGGCTTGCCCGCCTCAATACGAACGGCTCCCTCGACGCCACCTTTAACCCGGGTACCGGTTTTAATCATTACGTTATTAGTGTTGCGCTGCAAGCCAACGGCAAACTTGTGGCAGGCGGATTTTTTACTTCCTTCAACGGCACAAATCACAACCATATTGCCCGCCTCAATGCCGACGGCTCCCTCGATGGCGGCTTCAGTACCGGAACAGGTTTTAGCGGCGGAACTTCACCCTATGTGCTGTCCGTTGTGCTGCAGCCTGACGGAAAGTTAGTTGTAGGCGGTAATTTTCTTTCCTTTAATACCATTCCAAAAGGCAGGATAGGCAGGATAGCCAGGCTGCATGGCGATTTCATTTGCGCTCCGGCGCCAACCACTGAGCCACATCAATCCTTTTGCAGCGCCGACAATAAAACGGTGGCCGACCTGGCAGCTACCGGCACAAACCTGAAGTGGTATGATGCTCCTACAGGCGGCACCCTTTTACCCGGTACAACTGTACTGGCAACAGGTACCTATTACGTAAGCCAGAGCCCGGATGAAGATTGTGAAAGTGCGCGTACAGCGGTAGAAGTAACCATCATCCCCTCTCCTCCCGTGAGCGTAAGCATTACAGCTTCGCCTTCTACCACCATCAAAGCCGGTACCAGTGTTACCTTTACCGCCACTCCCGTAAATGGGGGAACGAACCCGGTGTATAGCTGGTGGATAAACGAAGAACAGGTAGCAGGTGTAACCGGCCCTACCTACACCACCACTACCCTGGCTAACGGCAACCAGGTAACCTGCGTGTTAACCTCCGACGCACCCTGTGCCACCGGTAATCCGGCTCTTTCCAATCTGCTGACTATGACCGTGACGCCGGCAGATGTAAACGAACTGCCAAAAATCACTAAATTCTCACCGGTCTCAGGTCCCGTTGGAACGAGTGTCACGATAAGCGGTAAATTCTTTACCGGCACAACCGGCGTGTTTTTTAATGGCGTGAGTGCACAGTTTACGCTGGTGGATGCCACAACTATAACCACCATCGTTCCGGCAGAGGCTGGTTCCGGTAAGATCACGGTAACCAATCCAACAGGCAATGCCATCAGTGACAAGGATTTTACGGTACTGCCCGATTTTCCTGCTCCTACTGTCAAAAGCTTTTCGCCCGCTTCCGGTCCTGTGGGCACTGTGGTAACCATAACAGGCACCAACTTTATTGAGGATGGAACGGTTACTTTTAACGGTACGGTAGCTACGTTGTTTACAGTGCAGAGTGCTACAACCATCCAGGCAACGGTTCCTGCAAACGCCACTACAGGCCCTATCGCTGTTACCACAGAGTACGGAACCGGCACCAGCAAAAAGAGCTTTAAAGTAACCGGTACAACTGCAACCGCCGTATCTTTAACTGCCATAGTTCAGGCGATTGAAGACGAACAAGTCTTAACAGCCTATCCGAATCCTTTTGCAGGAAACGCTGCCCTGCACATTACCCTGCAGCAGGGCGGAGACTATTCGGTTACGCTTCACGATGCAACAGGCAGACTGGTCTCCCTGCTCAAACAGGGTACCGCGGAAGCCGGAAAACGCAACACGGTAACGGTGGACGGCGCTAACCTGCCGGCAGGCCTGTACCTGGTGCGGCTCGTGTCTGGCGAAGGCCAGCACATCGTAAAACTGGTGCTGGAAAAGTAACAGCAGGCACTGCTTATCCATCCAGTCACAGGTTAACAGGATAAACGAAACAGCCTATACGGGAAGCCTCCAATGTTGGTGCGTTGGGGGCTTCTTTATGTGCTTATGTTCCAAACCCTGAAGCCCCGGCAAGGGTATTCGGTCCCTCCCCCATCAGCAGCGGCTGTGGTGGCTGGTGCAGTAAACTTTTGAGCGCGTTTTTCTCGCTAATCTGATGCAGCGGTAGCACCAACCTGGCTCTGAACCGTGAAAAACTTATTCCGGCAGCAGAAGTATAAAATAGGAACACCCGGTACGCGAACAGCGGATACTGCTGCCCTTACTTCATTTCCCTCACCTATAATTTAACAGGCTATGTTACTACCGGCTCCTATCCTGCTATTGCTCCTGCTGCTAACGTTTCCGGTACAGGAGGATATTTACAAAGAGAAAAGAGAAAAAATGGTGGAGCGCCATATCAAAGGCAGGGGCATCAGCGATAAGGCAGTGCTAAAGGCCATGCGCACCGTGAAGCGGCACCTGTTCGTGCCCCAGGCGCTGGCAGCCGAGGCGTATAATGATCATCCCCTTCCCATTG
Source organism: Botryobacter ruber (assembly GCF_003347595.2). Lineage (GTDB taxonomy): Bacteria > Bacteroidota > Bacteroidia > Cytophagales > Hymenobacteraceae > Pontibacter > Pontibacter ruber_A. Next base: position 35,777 of record NZ_QCZK02000049.1, read on the forward strand.
GCCATGACCAAACCATCTCCCAGCCTTATATCGTGGCTTATATGACGGAAGTCCTCGAACCAAAGCCGCAGATGAAAGTGCTGGAAATAGGCACCGGCTCCGGGTACCAGGCGGCCGTACTGGCAGAAATCGTGAAAGAAGTGTACACCATCGAAATTGTGCCTGAACATGGCAGGGCTGCGGCGGAACGGTTAAAAAAGCTGGGCTACGACAACGTACACGTGAAGGTAGGCGACGGTTACAAAGGCTGGAAAGAACATGCTCCCTACGATGCCATTATCGTTACCGCCGGCGCTGAAGCTGTTCCGCCTCCCCTGCTGGAGCAACTGAAAGAAGGCGGCAGCATGGTCATTCCCGTTGGCCCGCAAAACCAGACGCAGTCGCTGCAGCTGATCGAAAAGAAGAAAGGCAAAGCGGTTACCAAAGACCTGCTACCGGTAGTGTTTGTGCCGTTCACGCGGGAGAAGGAAGAGTAAGCCGCATTCGAGCATCAAAAAAGCCTGTTGCACCTGCCACCACAGCCGCTGCTGCCAGTACATTGTCGTACGAGATATTATCTTTCTTTTTCCCAATAACTACCCAACCCGAATAGAAGTTAGCTGATTCCAATATCATACACCCCTCCTGTCATCCCTTTAGGGATCTGGTGGGCTAGCTGCAGGAACCTTTCCAAAGCAGAGAAATGGTTATTCGGTTACTGGTTCCTGCACAGCATCGGACTGAACCTGAAAAAACAAAGGCTGCCCGGATCTCTCCTGTGGCAGCCTCTGCTACTATTTTTCTAAATCTAGTGAAATTTACTGTCCACCAACAGGCGCAGGGCAACCTTTCAGCTCTACCGTGCCGGGAACATCCGGGCAGGCATCGTCTTTGTCGGCAACGCCGTCATTATCTTTGTCGGGACAACCCATGAGCTCTAACGTACCCGGCACTTTTTTGCACTGGTCTTTTCTATTCGACACGCCGTCTTTGTCCTTGTCTTTTTTGTTGCGCTTTAAGATCGGCAGCAGCGATACGCCCATGTACACATTGGCGCCATGCGGATTTCCATAATTGAATACGCTGCCGATGTTGTCGGAGCCGATAAACACGTTACCGAAGCGGACCATGGTGCCAACCGTCAGTACAGAATACTCGTTCTGCGCAGCTACCGGAAGCGCAATTTCAAACTTCTTGAATTCCAGGCGCGGCGTTACGGCCACCAGCGAATTCTGACGCATGCCGATGGCGCCTTCGCCACGTAAATTTTTGATCAGGGTCGCGTTCAGGTACAAGGGACCAGCCACGTTATAATCTACATTCAGGTTCAACGCGGTTGGCAAACCCGAACGGAAAGAGCTTATCCTGTCGGCATCCGATACACCCAACGCTTCGTTCATGATATCAGCAATTTCCTCTACGCTTTCGGCATCTTCAAAATCAGAGGTTCTCAGTTCTTTGTTTTCCTTATTCAGGTAATAGCCTTTTACATAATCCGGATTGTCGTATAAAATGCTGCCCACATCCATCAGGCCGATGCCTACCCGGAATTTGTATTTGTTTTTTTCCTGGTTCACAACCTCTTCCCCATCCAGCACCGACTGGTACTTTTCTATGTTCGGACGGAATTCGTAGGTAAGCCCGAAATCAGCTCCCCATCCTTTTCCTGGACTTCCGATACCGGTTAGCATTTTTAACAGTTCCGCCGGGTCTTTTTCCTCGAAAGAATCCATGCCGCCGAAAGCGTCGTCGGTTAAGTAGCCGTATTTGGTTTGAATTTTATCCAGCTGCAACACATAATCGTAGTCGTCGCCGCCGGGTTGCTTGTGTACCTCGAACCGGGTGTCTTCGTTTATGAAATAGGCCGAATACAGGCCGGCCAGTTTTTTAACCGTAATGCCCGCTTTCAGGAAATGCCTGTCCTGGTCTACCAGCACCCGGGCATACGAAAAGGCTAATTCCGAGAAAAGGTTCGCATTTAAATTCATGGTGGTATTATCCGACACCTCATTCACCAAGTCTTCGGCTTCGCCTCCCTCTGTTTTGTAAAGCCACCCGACACGCGCAATGTCTTCCGACAGGTTATGAATCTGCACGCCACCCCGCATCCGCGACGAAAAGGCGATGCTGTGTTTCGGGCTAAGGCGCAGCATGAAAGCCGGGCCCCGCAGGTCGGCGCCTGCCACCAACATCTTTGCTTTACCGTTCAGGTTCTCCTTGATGTATTCATCCTTAAACTCCATTTCATCTTTAAACAATTTAAAAATAGAAACAGGAGCCTCGTACCGTAAATAATCGTTGGTAATGCCGGCATCTGCAGAAAACAGGTTGAGATAGAACGAATGGCGGGCATCGGCAATGGCCGAAGGGTTGGTATACAGGCTGTTTGTACCGCCGTAATTGGTGTTAGCCAGCCCCAGCTGTTGTGCGTCAGCGGTTTCGGGCGAAAACACCCTGGCTAGTAAAACAGCTGCAAACGAAACTGTTAAAGGGTAGAATTTTAGCTTCATAAGCAAACGAGTGAATAAAAAATAGTTAATAAATCATGAGAGATAACCGTTTATGAAGCTTGTTTTCAGGTTGTGGAGAGGAAAGATTTTCCCAAGGTAGCTAAGTATTATGAATAATAATTGCCCGAAATTACCATTATAAGCACAGAAAAAAAATACCCAAAAGCAGGTATTTTACTAAAAAATTCAGCAGATATGCTTTGTTATGAAGTAAATCCATCAGGAAACAGGCAAACGTAAACCCAAAAATTTCTAAAAACAGTAAAAAGATTAACACTAATCTTTTTTTACTTGGCAGAAGTACCCTCTCATAAAGACATTCCGAAGAAGGAACCGCAGGTAAAGCTGCCTTCCATCATGACCTACCTGATGATGATGGCGCTCTTCCTGCTGTTCATCACGCTTTTTAATACCGACAGCGCCCCGCGTAAAGCAATCTCGTGGCTGGAGGTGGAACAGCAGATGCTTCCTGAAAAGGCTATCGAAAAAATTGAGGTCATCAACAACGAGGAAGCAAACATCTATATTAAGGAAGCCCTTGCCGACACGCCACCCTTTAAGGATGTGCTAAAGCCCGGCGATAAGGAGGAGCCACTGCCGGGGCCGCATTATACCTTAACCATTGGCTCAGTAGAAACCTTTGAGCGGAAACTGGAGGCAGCCCAGGAGAACGTGCCGCTGGAGGAGCAGGTGGAGGTAATTTACATCAGGGAGGAAAACTGGTTCGGCAACATTTTTATCTGGCTGCTCCCCTTGTTTCTGTTTATCCTGTTCTGGCGCTTCCTTTTCCGGAGCTACAGTGGCGGCGGCGCAGGCGGAACCTCGGTGTTTAATTTCGGGAAGTCGAAAGCGCTGCTCTTTGACCGGGAACACAAAAGCAAAGTGACCTTTAACGATGTGGCGGGGCTGGACGAGGCGGCCATGGAAGTAAAAGAAGTAGTGGACTTCCTAAAAAATCCCGACGACTTCACGAAACTGGGCGCCAAAATTCCGAAAGGGGTCATCCTGGTGGGGCCGCCCGGAACAGGGAAAACCTTGCTGGCCAGGGCCATGGCAGGCGAAGCGCAGGTGCCTTTTTTCTCTATGTCGGGCTCTGGCTTCGTGGAAATGTTTGTGGGAGTGGGCGCCTCGCGGGTGCGCGACCTGTTTAAGCAGGCAAAGGAAAAAGCGCCCTGTATCATCTTCATCGATGAGATTGATAGCATTGGCCAGTCGCGGGGGAAGAACGCCATGTTTACCGGCTCCAACGATGAACGCGAAAGTACCCTGAACCAGCTGCTGACGGAGATGGACGGCTTTGAAACCAACAGCGGCATTATAGTGCTGGCCGCTACCAACCGGGCCGATCTGCTGGACCCTGCCCTGCTGCGCCCCGGCCGTTTTGACCGGCACATTTACCTGGAGCTGCCCAACATCAAGGAGAGGGAAGAAATCTTTAAAGTACACCTGCGCCCCCTTAAAACCGACGACTCCATCGAGATCTCTGTTTTAGCTGCCCAGACCCCCGGCTTTTCCGGCGCCGACATCGCCAACGTCTGCAACGAAGCCGCCCTGATTGCCGCCCGCAGGAAAAAAGACAGCATCGACAAACAGGATTTCCTGGATTCGCTCGACCGGATTGTGGCCGGTCTGGAGAAGAAAAGCAAGATCATTTCGCCGGAAGAGAAAAAGATCATCGCCTACCACGAAGCAGGGCATGCGCTGGTCAGCTGGCTGCTGCAGCACGTGGACCCGCTGATAAAGGTATCCATCATTCCGAGGGGCAAGTCGCTGGGCGCTGCCTGGTACCTGCCGGAAGAGCACCAGCTGAAATCGGCCACTGCCTTTACGGAACATTTGAGCGCCATGCTGGCAGGCAGAGCTGCCGAAGAAATCACGTTCGGCGAAGTAACCTCCGGTGCGCTCGACGACCTGGAAAAAGCCACGAAAGAAGCCTACATGATGGTGGCCTACTACGGCTTCGACAAGCAGATCGGTAATATCAGCTTTTATGATTCCACGGGCAAGCAGGACACCCGCCTCTCGAAACCCTACAGCGAAGAAACCGGGAAGGTAATTGACGCAGAGGTAATAAAACTGATTAGCAGCGCCTACCAGAAAGCCAAAGACCTGTTGCAGCAAAACCAGGAGCTGCTGGTAAAGCTGGCCGAACTGCTCCTGCACAAGGAAGTCATTTTCAAAGAAGACCTCGAACAAATCCTCGGTAAACGGGCCGCCCCGGAAAAAGAAACGCCCCAGAAAGCGCCCCTGTAGCTGCAGCAAAAAGATACTTTTTTGCTGCTCGACGATGCACTGTCCACCGGCAGCTATCCCTGTGCAGCAGTGGCTGTGGTGGCAGGTGCAGCAAAGCTTTTTACCTAATAATTGCCTGGAACAGGAACAGGTAAAGGCAAACCGGTCTTAAACTCTAACACATACCTTTCGTTAGCAATAACATAAAACCTAAAGCGTATGTCTGTAGCAGGATTGATAGCAGTTATACTGATCGCATTCGTCATCGGCGCCCTCTTTTACTTTGTTTTCAGGAACAGGGGACCCTGGGGAAGCTTCTGGACATTTTTTTTGGTGCTGTTCCTGGGCGTTTACTTAGCGCACATCTGGGTTCGGCCCATCGGGCCGGTTTACTGGGGCGTCGCGTTTTTGCCCCTGCTGTTTGTCGGGCTGCTTATTGCGCTGTTACTGGCAGCTGCCGCCCCATCTCGCCGGAAAAATAAGGACACCAGCCGGAATCATCCGCCGGCCGGACCAGCTGCTGTGCGCGATGAAGTACCGTTCCGGGATGACCAGGTCATGTTGGGCATCTTTTTCTGGACAGCCCTTTTCCTGTTAATCGCGCTGCTTGTGGCCGGTATATATTTCTAACTGATGTGGACACAGGCTGATTTCTGGCCCCTCGCAAAGCGGCGTGCATTTCCTTTATAAGGACAGGCAGGAAGTGAACCTGCAGCTTGAATTCAGAAAAATTACCCCAGCGCAACATCCAGCACCATCATCACCACAAAACCGGCAATCAGGCCCAGCACGGCATAATCGGTAAACTTGTCGCGTTGCGTTTCGGGAATCACCTCCTCCACCACCACATACACCATGGCACCGGCTGCAAAAGCCAGCGCATAAGGCAGTACCGGGCGCATGTAATAAACAGCAGTGGCGCCCAGCACGCCGGCGACCGGCTCTACAATGGCAGAAAGCTGTCCGTACCAGAAGCTCTTCCAGCGGCTGGCGCCCATGCTGCGCAGGGGCATGGCCACGGCAAATCCTTCCGGAAAATTCTGCATCCCGATTCCAAAAGCCAGCGTAACGGCCGAAGCCACTGTTACCCCTTCCGTACCGTGCGCTGCCGCTCCGAACAGCACCCCCACTGCCAGTCCCTCCGGGAAGTTATGGATGGTAATGGCAATGAGCAGCAGGCTGGTATGGTGCAGTTTCGTTTTGGGGCCTTCGGCTTCTTCCGGTTCAAAATTGATGTGCAGGTGCGGCGCTGTCTTATCCAGGCCATATACAAACAGGGCGCCCACCGTAAACCCCACCGCGGCAGGCATCCAGCTCATGTCCGGGTACTGCTCAGCCGACAGCTCGATAGCCGGGCTCAGCAACGACCAGAAACTGGCTGCCAGCATCACGCCCCCGGTAAACCCCAGCGACACATCCTGCCAGCTTCGTTTCATCTCCTTAAAAAAGAAAACCATAGCAGCTCCCACAGCCGTTACCAGCCAGGTAAAAACAGTGGCAAGCAGGGCGGAGAGTACAGGTCCCTGGTCGCTGAGGTAAGAGACTATGGTTGACATAGAACAAGGCTTCAGTTGTTGTTGATACCCTGTTTTCATGCCAATAGTTGCTGCTTCCAAAGCGCCGGAAAGCACATTTTACGTTGCTGCTGCAGTCACCACACCTTCTGCTGTTCCTTAAAATACTGCTGTACCTGCCACCACAGCCGCTGCTCCTCCGCGGGCCTTCAGCCGGCTACGCTTTTTGCTGCAGGCAAATTCCGCTTCGCCTGCAGCAGGTGCCGCTCGTTGTGCACCACCATAAACTGCAGGATGTCCCCAAGCTTTAGCCGCACCCATTTCAAAATGGAAACCGGTATCCGGATGGCGTTCAGATCCGACTTGCGGGCCAGCCTGAGGCAGGCAAGCAACTCCTCCTGCTGCCGGATAAACTCCCCCACCACCGCCGGCGCATCCAGCGCATCAGCAGGCAGATGCTGCCTGGCAGCCTTGTACTTTTTCGTTCCTGTTTCAGGTGCCATCATCCGGATAAACCGGTTGCCGAGCCAGGTACTCTTAAATGTTCCTGTAGGCAGCAAGGCTTTGTTCCGGGCTAAGGCAGCTTGAATGCGGGGCAGGTAGTAATCGCCGTAGGAGTTCAGGTGGGCCAGGCACTGGGCAATGCTCCAGCCCCCGTTCTCCGCAGGTTGCAGCAGTCCGGCCTCCGGCAGGTTCTGGAAAACCCGCACGGCCTCTGCGATGTGCTGTTCCACTTTGGTTTCCAGCGCCTCCAGCAGCTCTTCCTGGTTTACCTCTTTCATATCAGTTTGCTTTTTCAGGTGAAGCCGGTTTTCTATAAACAGCAACCAGGATGGCAGCTACTACAAACAGCACCGTCTCGGTGAGCAGCCACTGGTTTCCAAAGTCTCCCAAAGCACCTTCCATAAAAATGGTAATGGTGCGCGACAAGGCATAGAAGCCCCAGAGCAGGCATAAAAAGGCCAGTCCTTTGCGTGTGTCGTACAGCATCAGGTACACCAGGCTGATGACCAGCGTAATTCCCACGCCGCCATACACGCCCCTGATCGAGCTGAAGGCATCGGTATTGTTTAGCTGCACGTGTACCAGGTCCATCACCGACTGCGGATCAGAAAAAGCCATCACACTGACTGCCAGCAAACTGAAGGCCGAAAAAAGGATAAAACTTTTGGATACTACATGAATCATTTTCAGCGTTTTCATAACGTGTTTGTTTAAAGTTTACGTTACAAAGATGCAGCAGCTCAAAAAGATAAATCTTGGTAAATACCAACATTTAAATGCGCACCTTGTTGAGCAGCTTGCTGAAGTTAGTCGCATCGATGCCCAGGTAGCTGGCCAGGTACTTGTGCGGCACCAGCTGCAGGATATGCGGGCTGCGCTGCAGCAGTATCCGGAACCGCTCTTCCGAGGAGTAACACTGCAGCTCCACGAGCCGCTGCAGCACCCCGGACAGGCTATGCGTGATGCCTTCCCGGATCATGTGTTCGATGGCCGGCCTGGTTTGCATCAGCTGCTGTACCTCGGAGTAAGGCGCCCGCAGGAAAGCAGAAGGCGTTAAGGTTTCGTAAAAATAACGCGAAGGCTGTTGCAGCATCAGCGAGTCCAGCACCCCGCCAAACGACGGCGCATAGGTAAAGAGCAGCGTTGCCTCCCGTTGCTGCTCGTCGAAATAATACACCCGCTGCACCCCCTCCGTCACAAAATACAGGTAATGCTCCCGCTCCCCTGCCACCGTCAGGGTTTCTTTCCGTTTAGCCGAAAACGGTTTCCAGGCAGCAGAAAACGCCTGCCAGTCCGCCTCCGGCAAGGGACGAATAGCGGTAACAACCTGTTTTAATGTTTGTAATGCTGCCTCCATACAAGCTGCTGCTGTTTTGACGGATAAAGATGGTTCAAACTTTCGTAGCAGGAAAATGCTGCATATTTTTTTGTGCGTTTCCATACCCGCCGGATTACCCGGTACAGCCGGAAAAGCTGTAGCAATGGCGGAGGGTGCTGCTATTTATTTTCTGTATTTAACAGGCCTAAACTTAGATATGTAAACTAATTGTCGTACATTTAAAAAAATTATGAACGTATATGCCGCTGTAATTGTAGTAGGTATATAATAAACAAAACACAATGAATAAAGGAACAGTAAAATTCTTTAATGAAACCAAAGGTTTCGGATTTATTAAAGAAGCAAATTCAGATCAGGAATACTTCGTGCACGTAACTGGTTTGGTAAGCGAAATCAGAGAAAATGACGAAGTAACTTTTGACCTGCAGGAAGGTAGAAAAGGACTAAACGCGGTTAACGTTAAGCTCGTTTAGTTTTAACATACAAGTCATCCAGAAAAAGCCTTACATCCGGTAAGGCTTTTTTAGTTTTTACCTGCACCAACAACTGCCCCGGCGGCACTTGAAGTGCAGCATGTTCTTTCACTTAAACCTATACACTCTATGAACCGAAAGTACTTAGTAGATACCACAACACGTGAATACCTGTGCGTAGCTCTTAAAAAAGGACAGGATTGGGTACCCAACAACCAGGACTCCCTCAAAAAATTTATGAATTCCCGTTCCGCCACCACTGCTTCCGACACAGCCTTGCTCTCTGGCGAATTTAACGATAATTCCTTCTTCGAAAAGTGGATACGCAACGGAACCAACTTCCTCTTCCGCTATTAACCAGCCACAGCTAAATTTCACTTCAAAACAACTTACAATCAACCAAAAACAACAGGAACAATAATATATGGGTAGATCTCAGGAAACCTTTAGTAAAAAAGAAAAAGAAAAGAAAAGACTTAAAAAAAGACAGGACAAAGAACAAAAGAAGGAAGAGCGCAAAGCTTCCTCGAGCAAAGGGAAAGGCATTGACGAAATGCTGGCCTATGTAGACGAAAACGGCAATATTACGGATACGCCCCCGGACCCCACCCGGAAAAAGAAAGCCGTAAAGCAGGAAGATATCCAGATCAGTGTGACGCGGCAGGAAGACCTGGAGCCGGCGGATCTGATCAGAACCGGTATCGTTACGTTCTTTAATAACTCCAAAGGCTACGGCTTCATCAAAGACCTGGAGACGCAGGAAAGTATTTTTGTGCACCTGAACGGCCTGGTAGACCAGGTACAGGAAAACAACAAAGTTACTTTTGAGATTGAACAGACACCAAAAGGACCAGGCGCCGTAAATGTGCGGCTTGATCGTTCCTAAACTGCCGTCCCGGAACCTGTTGCTGCTCCTATACCGGCAGCAGGCTCCGGCACAGGCACCCCAGAAAAAGGTGCAGTGGCTGTGGTGGCAGGTGCTGCAGAATGTGGCAGTGGCTTTACGGGCATGCTGCGGTGTTACTGCTCCTTTTCCTGTTGCTTCTGCAGCCCCAGTTCTTCCGGCGGCTGGTAAAAACGCGTGGTCGGGTAGGCAAAGCTGATATCCGGCGCCTGTAAAAACTGCGTAATGATATCTTCCCAGATCTGGTTCTCGCTCTCGCGGCGGCCATTGATGTTGCACAGGTACCGAATGGTCAGTTTAACCCCTCTTCTCCGGACTTTGGTAAAGACTTTTGGTTTAAAATCCTTGTAAAAAATGAGGTGCCGCTGCGCCTTGATCTTTACCCGTTGGGCCGTTGCCTCGTTTAAATCCACGGAACGGGCTATAGCAATTTCTTCTAAAATGGACTTCGCTTTTTGCCAGTTGCTTTCAAAGGTCACCAGCACTTTTATTTCATTCCAGAGAAAAGGAAAAATGTAACTGTAGTTGATCTGCGGGTTTGTAAACACCTGCCCGTTGGGTATATGCACCACGCGCCCCGTTGCCTGGTCGGAATCCACCCACTGCCCGAGCTCGTTGAGCGTAAACTGGAAAAACGTAATGTCAATCACATCGCCCACATAATCGTTTATCTCGATGCGGTCGCCTACCCGGAAAGGCCGTTTCCAGATCAGGAAAAGCCAGCCAAACATATTGGTGATGGGGTCGCGCAAAGCCACCACCAGGCCCGCCGATAACAGTCCCAGGAAAGTGGCAATGGACTCGAAACCGTTAAACCAGATATTGGATAAGAAGATGATACCAAACCCGGTAACAACATAATTGATCGTCTTTTTCCACTGGTAAAACTTCCGGGAGTCGGTCTGCCGCCTGGAGGCAATCCGCACCAGCAACTTTCTCAGAATCCAGAGAACGACCAGCAGGACAACTGTAGACAGGATGCTACCCTGTGCTGCAGGAGACAAACCCAACACTTCCTCTATCCAGTGCTCTACCTTTCGCATGAAGATTTTATTTTCTGCTTACGAACATGAAAGAATAGGGATAGGGATAAAATGTAACGCTTTACCCGGAACAGGAAAGTGGGATTCAAAACGGAAGCATTTCTTACCCGTGCTCTTCGGCCTCGTCGCCATGCTCCACAATATTTCCTTCTTTAAACAAAATGCCCTGCAGTATCCGGCGCCAGGTGGGCTTCTGCCGGAGCAGGAATTCCAGGTCCATGCCAAAGTGCTTGAACTCTTCTTTCTGGGCATTGCGCATAATCGCTTTTGCTTCCTCGTTCTTCTCTACCGAAATGCGCTGCTCGTACCAGTTAATGGCTTCTGCTTCTTCTGTGAGCGAAACAATCATACGGGCAAATGTCCTGGTTTCGTCTGATAATTCGTGTGGTGGTTCGTGGTACTGATCGAATGCCATAAGGTGATTTTTTTTAGTGTAGCAAGTTTAGTTTTGTCTGCCGCTGACAAGCGTTCTGCAGCTGTCTGTAAGCAAACCTATATACTGCGGGAGCCTGCTATTTGTTATTGCCTCTTTCATCGCGGTAATTTTAGCCTGGCGCAACGGCGTTTGGCACTCCGGCGTTCTGCTGCGCCTGCCACCACACCCACTGCTCCTTCAACCACTTTACAGGCCTTACGTATCTACGTGCAATCTTTACCTAACACAACAATGGCAACAGAAAAGGCTCAGGATACAGGCGGAAAGAATGAAGAACTACAGCTTGCCGTTTTCGACTTAAACAAAACGTTCTATCACAAAAGCTCGAAGGAAGAATTCTATAAATTTATTCTGACCAAAGAACCCAAACGCCTCTCCTACATTTTTGAGATGGCTTATTTCAAACTCCTCAACAAGCTTAACCAGATCAGGCAAACCGAATTCAAAGAAAACTTTTTCAACTACCTCGACAAGCTCCCGCCCGACAAAGTGGAAGCGTATGCTATAGAATTCTGGAAAAAGGAATTCCCGGAAAACTTTAACCAGGAAATCATGAGCCGCCTCGACAGCATGAAAAAAGACGGGGTTAAAATTGTCTGCGCCACCGGCGGTCTTGAAGTGTACGTGAAGCCCCTGTTCCGCCTCTTCGAGGTCGATGGCATGGTGGGAACACGCGTAAAGTATACAAACAAAACCTACCTGGTAAAAGGCGAAGCCTGCAAGGGCGAGGAAAAGCTACGCCGGCTGAACAGCCTCTTCAACGGGAAAAAATACAGGATCCTGGAAGCCTATTCCGACAAAAAAGAAGAAATGCTTGAAAAAGCCGAAAAAGCATTCCTGGTAAAAAAAGGCAATTTGCAACCAATGGAGTAAAAGCCAGAAGCATCCTGTTAGCGCGGGCGGCTCCTGCCCGCGCCACAAAAAAACAACCTGAACGGAATCAAAAAATCAAGGCTCTACATAGTCGTACCCTTCGTGAATGTACGGATACCGCTTCGGCTTATCGGACTTGCGCAGCACATGCCCTTCGTTGATATAATCGAACACCAGACCCGCTGCTAAGGCATACACCCCATGGTGCAGCGCGTCCACCGCAATCTGCTTCGGCGACCACTCCGTAACGGGTTCCGACGCATTGGCCGCAGGCAACATGACCATGGCCGTTGTCCAGATCGAGCCGAAATGGATGGCAGTGGCCGGCCAGCCCGTTACGCCTACGGCAGAAAGCAGCCCCCGTCCGATCCCCCAGCTGGTGCCGTACTGCCAGTGCATCAGGTTGGCAAAGCGTTCGGTGTGTTCCTCTTTTACCTGCCGGTTTGTTTTTCCGGGCTCCACCGGTTCCCCTCTGAGCTCGGCTGTTTCCGTTTTATTGCTGGGGGCCACGCCTAACACCTGACCGGCCACCTTTGCCGGAGCAGGGCTCGGCTCCCGCTTTGTAAAATACATCTCAATCATTTGCGAGATAGTAATAGCTGCCGTACCGGCCAGTCCGGCCAGCAGACCTCTTCCGACTGCATCGCCCAGCGTAGCCAGGGCATGTTGTGTACTGTTGCTGCTCATGATGTTGTTTCTTTTCTGGATTGATGAAGAATTACACTTACTACGGTATACACGGAAAGTATGGTTCGGATGAAAGCCACAGCACAAAAAAATAAGCTCAAACAAAAGAATCAGGAACAGTTTATAACTTCCTTCCGGTAAACCAACGTATCTGTAGGGCAACCTGAAAAGATAAATTTTATGGAGCCGGAGCTTTTTCAGAAACTTGCTATTTCCCTTGGGTTAGGCCTGCTGGTCGGGCTGCAGCGGGAGTATAAAGAATCGAAGCTGGCCGGCATCCGTACTTTTCCGTTAATCACGCTTTTAGGATCAGTAGCGGCCCTTCTGTCTTCCGAATTTGGAGGATGGATAGTGGCGGCAGGTTTTATCGGAATGGCCGGCATGATCATGATCGCCAACCTGATCCTGCGCAAACCCGAAACCACAGAGATAGGGCTCACAACCGAAGTAGCCATGTTGCTGATGTATGCGCTGGGCGCTTACGTAATGGCTGGCGACGGTACCATTGCCGTAGCACTGGGCGCTACAGTGGCCATGCTGCTCCACCTGAAGGGCACGCTGCACCGCTTCGTGTCCCGCATCGGCGAGAAAGACATCAAAGCCATTATGCAGTTTGCCGTTATCTCGCTGGTTATCCTGCCCGTGCTGCCCGACCAAACCTATGGTCCTTATGATGTGCTCAACCCACGGAACATCTGGCTGATGGTGGTGCTGATCGTGGGAATCGGGTTATTGGGTTACTTCGCCTACAAGTTATTCGGCGAAAAGGCAGGCTCCATTCTGGGAGGCATTTTAGGCGGCATTATTTCCAGCACGGCCACCACCGTTACCTACGCCCGCCGCACCAAAAGCGGCAGCGATGTAACCATGCTGGCGGCCCTGGTTATTTTCATCGCCTCCACGGTAGCGCTGGTGCGTGTTTTAATCGAAATGGCAGTAGTAGCTCCTGCCACCATGCCACAGGTAGCGCCTCCCTTTGCGGTTCTGTTTTTGTTGATGCTGCTGGTTGCGGTAATAGCCTATTTCTTTAAAAGAAACGAAGAGGAAAAAATGCCGGAGCAAAGCAACCCGGCACAGCTCCGGACTGCGCTGGTTTTCGGATCGATCTATGCCGTTGTCATCCTGGCCACCGCAGCCGCCCGCGATTACCTGGGCAGCAAAGGCATGTACCTCGTGGCCTTTATTTCGGGCCTTACGGATGTGGATGCCATCACCCTCTCTACGGCCCGGCTCATGAACACCGGCGGCATTGTGCCGGACAACGGCTGGCGCATTATCCTGGTAGCAACCCTTTCGAACCTCGTTTTTAAAGCGGCCTTAGCAGGATTTCTGGGGAGCCGGAGCCTGTTTGGCCGTGTGGCTGTCATGTTCAGCCTGGTAGTGGCTGGCGGCCTGCTCCTGCTCTGGCTGTGGCCCGAGGACCTGGTGCTGTTCCAGGAAATGCTGGGGGGCGGCAAAGCACAGGAAAAGTAAAACGGGAGTCTAAAAAGGTTGCTGCAGCAGCCACCAATCCCGCTGCACTTTCATTATTCAACTAATTTTTATGCAATTAACAATCATTTCATATTTTAAAGTCACTCCAGGGGCTGCCTTTTATTTGTGAAGATTTGTTCGCTGCTCCACTGGCGACTCCACGTTTTGGCAGATTTATTCTTACCCGCTCAATCCTTTTGTTAAAGATAGCTCCTCTTTTCATCAACTTTTCAGCCATATTTCTAAGAGCTACTATTTTACCCACTACGCCAAGTGCAATAAAATTTCAACATACAACTAATGTTACAACATTAGCCCACTCTTGAAGCTGTTTTGAAAAATGGCCAAAATCTCATTTAAACGCACATTTTATGCATTTGAAGTAGTAAAGACGTAGTATGAAAGTATGATTGCAGTACCCTAACATTCGTTAGCTTACAAAAATCTTCCCTAGCTTGCCGACATCAAATTCAGATAACCCTAAAAAGTCGCTTATGCTAAAACTTTACAACTGTAACATGGGCTGGACCCGCAAACATTATTCACTTTCATTAGTTGAAATATATACCGGCATCACTCCCATCCTTACCTGTCCACCTTTTATGAAAGATTACCATGAGCCAGCTAACACAAATTATTAACATGAGGAAATATTCACATTTGGCAATATCCTGTGCCATTACTGCAGCTGTCTGTGTGCCCGCTGTTTCTTTTGCCGGTGCCGTGCCTGCTTCTAGCCACACAAGCAGTAAACGGGTTGTTGGCACCATCTCGGGGCGCATTACCAATGAAGCCGGAGAGCCATTATTAGGCGCCAGTGTAGGCCTGAAAGGTACCACCACCGGCACCATTACCGATATGGATGGGAAATTTACCCTTCCCGTTCCGGATGAAGGCGGAACACTGGTTATCTCGTACGTAGGGCACCAGACGAAAGAGGTGCTCGTTTCTCCCGGACAAACAACCCTGAATGTAACATTGCAGCTTAATGCCAATGCCCTCGAAGAGGTGGTGGTAGTCGGCTATGGCGTTCAAAAGAAAAGCGTGGTAACAGGGGCTATATCAAGTGTAAGTGCTTCCGACCTGGAGAACATGCCTGTGTTCCGGGTGGAGCAGTCGCTGCAGGGCCGCACCTCCGGTCTTACCATTACCACCAGTTCCGGCCAGCCTGGTGCAGCGGCCACCGTACGGGTACGCGGCACCACGACCATCAACAACAGCGATCCGTTGTATATCGTGGATGGTGTGCAGGTTACCGGTGGCATAGACTACCTGAACCAGGCGGATATCGAATCAATTGAAGTGCTGAAGGATGCCGCATCGGCAGCCATCTACGGTGCACGTGCAGCAAACGGGGTGGTTATCGTGTCCACCCGCAAAGGGAAAAGTGGACAGATGGCGGTGAACTACAACGGTTTTGTGGGTACACAGGCTCCCTGGCGCAAGCTCGACCTGCTGGATGCCCGCGAATATGCCACGCTTTACAACGAAGCCAGTGTAGCAGGCGGCGGTCCTATCCGTTTCCAGAACCCGGATGCGCTTGGTGAAGGAACAGACTGGCAAAGTGCTGTTTTCAGCGATAATGCGCCCATACAAAACCACGAACTGAGCGTATCGGGCGGAAGCGAAAAATCGACATACTTTGCCTCGTTCGGCTACCTGAACCAGGAAGGTATTGTGGCCCCGGATAAGTCGAAATACGAGCGCTTTACGGTTCGCCTGAACTCTTCCCACAAGATTACCAAAGCCATTACTTTTGGCAACAACCTGGGCTATACCCGTACTGCCTCCAACGGTATTGAACCTAACAGCGAGTGGGGTTCTCCTCTGAACAGGGCCATAAACATGGATCCGCTTACGCCTGTCATCGAAACGGATCCTGCCCGCCTCAATGCCTCACCGTTTACAGACCAGCCCGTGGTGCGCGATGCAATGGGCAGGCCCTACGGCATCTCACAGTATGTGTTCTCTGAGATACTCAACCCGGTAGCCGCGCTTGCTGTTTTACAAAATAAGGGCTGGTCTGATAAAATTGTGGGCAATGTGTTTGCAGAAGTGGAGCCACTGAATGGTCTGAAATTAAGATCCAGCATGGGTGTTGACCTGGCTTTCTGGGGCGGCGAGAATTTCGACCCGGTTTACTACCTGAGCGGCACCTTCAATAATACCCTGAACGATTATTCCCGAAACGCTAACCGCGGCATGTTCTGGCTGCTCGAAAATACGGCCTCTTATACCCGTGTGATCGGTCGCCACAACATCACAGCACTGGCGGGCACCTCTGCCCAGCGCAACTACGGCGAGATGCAGGGCGGCCTGAAGTCGGGGATTCCTGCTACCAACCTGGAAGAGGCTTCACTGGCTTTCCCGGTCGCTAACGAAAACCAGTTATTCTACGGCAGTGAGTACCAGGAAACGCTGGCTTCGCTGTTCGGCAGGGTAACTTATAATTACGATGAAAAATACCTCTTTACCGGCATCGTGCGTCGCGATGGTTCCTCCCGCTTCGGCTCCAATAACAAGTACGGCGTTTTCCCGTCGGTTTCTGTTGGTTGGGTAGCGTCGCGTGAGGGCTTCTTCCCTGAAAACAATGTAGTAAACTTCCTTAAAATAAGAGGTTCCTACGGCGTTAACGGCAACAACCAGATCGGAGATTTCCGTTACCTGCCTACGGTAAGCGGTGGACGGAACTACACCATGGGTTATGGCCCGGATGCCCAACTGGTAAACGGTGTAAGCCCGAATGCGCTTTCTAACCCCGACCTGCGCTGGGAGGAAACATCCCAGGCAAACATTGGATTTGATGCCAACCTTTTCCAGGATTTCAACCTGACGTTTGATTACTACAACAAGAAAACAAGCGGTATGCTGCTTGACATTGCCATTCCGTGGTATGCAGGTAATAACGGACCGGTAGGCAACATTGCCGACATGGAAAACAGGGGCTATGAACTAGAAATAGGTTACGGCAAAACGGTAGGTGACTTTACCTTCGATATCAGCAGCAACGTATCGTACCTCAAAAACGAAGTTACCTTCCTGGGCGAAGACAAAGAATTCCTGAATGGACAGGTTTTCGGCCCATCCGGTGAAGTATTCACCCGCACCGAAGTAGGTAAGCCTGTTGGTTTCTTCTATGGCTTTAAAAATAATGGCCTGTTCCAGAACGAGGAAGAAGTAGCCAGCTATGTAAACAGCGAAGGAAACTTGCTGCAGCCAAACGCAAAGCCAGGTGACTTCCGTCGCGTTGATACCAATAACGACGGTATCATCGACAACGACGACCGCACCATGATTGGCAACCCTACCCCCGACTGGACCTACGGCTTTACAACCTCTGTTAAATGGAAAAACTTTGATATCATGGTGTTCGGTCAGGGCATAGCCGGAAACGATGTGTTTAAAGCTATCAGGCGTTACGACCTGCAGGGTGCCAACTGGACCACTGCAGCGCTTGGCCGCTGGACGGGCGAAGGCAGCACCAACAGCTTCCCGAGGCTGTCTCTTAACGACCCGAACCAGAACTTCAGCCGCAGCTCCGACTTTTATGTAGAAGACGGTTCTTACTTCCGGATAAAAGTCCTGCAACTGGGTTGTTCCCTTCCGCAGGCCATCAGCAGCAAAGCAGGCCTGAACAAAGTGCGCTTTTATGTTACCGGCAACAACATCCTCACCTTTACCAACTACACCGGTTTCGACCCTGAAATTGGCGGAGGAAGCTTTGGTGTAGACCGTGGCATATACCCACAGGCCCGCTCTTACATGGTTGGCGTAAATCTTGGCTTTTAATCTTTAAACTGCTACAGTAATGAAAATCAAAAATATAGTATTACCCGCGCTTTTTGTGGCTGCTTCAGCCTCGTTCAGCGCCTGCGACAAAGAATTTCTGGAGCTGCAGCCCAGAGGAACCGAACTGGAAGACAACTTCTACAAAAATGAAGAGCAGTTGTTCCAAGGCCTTGTGTCTGTTTATGATGTGATGCAGTGGGGCACCAGCGGCGGCTACACCATGAAGATGCCCCTGCTCACGGTTGCCTCTGACGAGGCGCACGCAGGTGGCAGCGATGCCTCCGATCAGCCTACCTGGGTACGCTGGGATAATTTCACCATAGACCCTTTTATAAGCCCGGCTCCCGGTATCTGGCAAAAGAACTTTACCGGTATCTACAGAGCCAACCTGCTCCTGAGTAAACTCGAAAATGCTACCGGCATCGACCCAGCCTTCAGCAGTCGTGCCGCGGCAGAAGCAAAAGCACTGAGAGCCTACTTCTACTTCGACCTGATGCGCTTCTTTGGGAATGTGCCGCTCATTACAAAAGCGATACCTACTAGCGAACTTTACAGCCAGAAACAGGCAGCGCCGGCAGATGTGTATGCCCAAATCGAGAAAGACCTGCAAGAGGCACGCGCTGTTCTGCCACCCACCATTCCGGCTAATGAAAAAGGAAGACTAAGCAAATGGGCGGCAACAGCAATCCTTGGTAAAGTAATTATGTTCCGGAACGATAATGCCCGTATGGCAGAGGCAGCAGCTTTGTTTAACGAAGTAAACACCCAGGGTAACTACAGGCTCCTCGACAACTTTGGAGACATTTTTAATCCCGCTAACAAATTCAACACCGAGTCAATCCTTGAAATACCGCATTCAAACCTTTCTTCCTGGGGCGACTGGGGCTGGGTAAATGGCGGAGAAGGTAATGTGGCGCCTCAGTTTATCGGGGCTGACGGCTATAATGGCCCCGACTTCGCATCCGGCTGGGGCTTTGCCCCTGTCTCGCTGGACCTGGTAAATGCCTTGCAGGGCGACCCCCGTTTTGAGCACACCATTATCGACGGGAATGCCTTACGGGCTGAGGGAGCCACCTACAACGAGCGCTACCAAAACACCAATTACTTTATCCGCAAATATGCGCCGGTCAAAGATTACCGCCACACCGGTGCCGGCAACCCGGAACTGAACTGGCCTATCAACGAAATTGAAATCAGGCTAGCCGACACCTATCTCCTGGAAGCAGAAGCGATTGTACGTAGTGGCGGCGATATCAGCAGGGCTAAAATGCTGCTCGACGCTGTCCGCGCACGGGTGGGCTTACCGTCTGTACCGCCTACACTGGAAAATATCTACCGGGAGCGTCAGCTGGAACTGGCCACCGAAGGCCACCGCTTTTTTGACCTGGTGCGCACAGGCAGGGCGGCTGCCGTGCTGGGGCCTTTAGGGTTCAAAGCAAATAAAAACGAGGTACTGCCCATTCCGCAACAGGAAATAGACCTTACCAAAGGAGTTCTACAACAAAACAGGAACTATTAATTTAAAAAAGCATGAAACGTACGATATCTTTTCCCCGACTTATAAAATACCTTCCGGTAGCGCTGCTGACGCTGGTGGCAGCTGCCTGCTCCCCCGATGATCCGGATCTCGAACTCGGGCCACCCCCTTCCTCGGATAGTATCACCATAATAGCTACGCCCAGCAGCAGCAATCCGAACATTGTTCAGTTAAAGAGCGAAGCCCCTGGTGCCTTCAAATCCATCTGGGACTTAGGAAATGGCGTTACTGCCGAAGGCCAGCAAGTAAACGCTTCTTATGCCCTGGAAGGTGAGTATACGGTAAAGTTAACCGTGTTCACCAAAAACGGATTTGCCTCCAACACTAAAACCATCCGCATCGACCAGACCAACTTTTCGATGCTCGACCGGCCCGACTACAACGCCCTTACCGGTGGCGCCGATAAATTGGCCGGCAAAACCTGGGTATTCGACCCGGTAGGTCCCATGAACTTTGGCGGTCCGGCGGATGCTCCTAATTCGTGGTGGAACCAGACGCTGGCTGAGCAGAACGACTGTATGAAAGATGACAAATACGTTTTCAAACTGGATGGTTTCAAATTCGAAAACCAGAGCAACGGTGCCATGTGGGGAATTGCGGACGGCGCAGAAAACGTGTGTGTGCCGCAACCGGCCACGGCTCCTGCCAGTTCCTGGAACCTGTATGAAGAAAACGGCAAAACCATGCTGTCGCTGTCAAACAACGAGACCATCGCCTGGGACGACAACGAAGGTGTTTATGAAGTCATAGAGCTGACCGAAAACAGGTTGTATATCCGTAAAACCTGCTGCGGCGGTGCCGGCACCCGTAATTATGTACTTGTTCCGGAAGGCTATACGCCACCTGTCGAGGTGATTGAAAAACCCTACAAAATAGAGGACATCCGCGACAACTTCGACGCTCCCGGCAACATCATCTGGATACAGGATGCCATGACGCTGATGGCGCCTTACGACAACCCTGCTCCCCTTCCCATCAATACCTCACCAAAAGTGGCGATGTATATTAAGCAGGAAGGCCAGCCTTTCGCGTTTGCCAACCTGTTTACTGACCTCGAATATAAAATGGATTTGCGTCAGCGAAATGTTTTCAAGCTAAAGGTATTTATTCCCAGCTATAACGACTTCGTAACAGCGGCCGGAGAAGACTGGGCCATTAAAACCCTCCTGAAGCAGGTATCTGTTAAACTTCAGGATGGTTCTGCTGCCCAACCCTGGGCCAACCAGGTAGAGGTGAAACAGGCTGTAAGCCAAACAGACAAATGGGTGGAACTCACTTTCGACTTCAGCCCCTACGCCGACAGAACTGACCTGGACCGCATTGTGGTGCAGATCGGTGGAGAAGGAAATTACATTCCGGCTATTTTCTTCCTGGATGATTTCAGGCTGGAGCCATAGCTAAAAAAGGAACAGTATCATAAGGGGCATTAACGTCTCCTGCTGATGCTGTTCCTTACTTATCCCAAAAATATAATTGGACTGCACCTGAACAATGATCTTCCACAACATAAAACGTACCACCATGCCTCTTATATTGGTTTCCAACCTTTGCATTGCCCTGTTATGTGCTGCCTGTACCGGTACCGAAACACCACGACCGGTTATCACGGCACCCAAACCACCCCAGGACCTGAACTGGACTTTTGAAAGCACCCCGGTCTGGGCCGATGAATTTAACACCCCCGGAAAGCCGGACCCGAACAAATGGGGCTATGACCTGGGCGGCGGCGGCTGGGGAAACAATGAGCTGCAAAACTACACCGACAATCTCTCCAATGCCAGCGTTGCCGATGGCTTGCTAACCATTACGGCCAGGCGCGAGAACAGCGGCAACATGGAGTACTCATCGGCACGGCTGGTTACCAAAAACAAAGGTGACTTTCTCTATGGCCGGATTGAAGTAAAGGCAAAACTACCCTCCGGTAAAGGCACCTGGCCCGCCATCTGGATGCTCCCAACCGACTGGGCCTATGGCGCCTGGCCCAAATCAGGCGAAATAGATATTATGGAGCATGTGGGCTACGATCAGAATAAAGTTCATATTACGGTGCATACCGAAGCTTACCACCACAAAATCGGCACGCAGAAAGCGGGAACAAAAGTAATTCCCACAGCCAGCACTGATTTTCACCTCTACCGCCTCGACTGGACACCATTTTCCATGAGAGGGTATATTGATGAACAGCTGGTATTTGAATACAGGAACGAAGGAAAAGGCTATGCCGTGTGGCCATTCGACAAACGCTTCCATTTGTTACTCAACTTAGCAGTAGGCGGCGATTGGGGCGGTGCCCAGGGTGTTGACCCCGATATCTACCCCAGGTCCATGGAAGTGGATTATGTACGGGTGTACAAAATGATTGATAAATAACAGCGGACATCTGTCCGGAATAATAAAAAAGAAGCAGCAGCAATTCATCAGTTGTACCCACCCCAGTTGCTGCTGAACGCTTTACAGAAAACTTTTCTAACATGAAACCGAAAGTAACTTTAATGAACCTGCGGCAGGCAGCGCTCACAGTCCTGTTTGTGTCTGCTGCTTTTACCTCCTGCCATGCCCAGAAAAGAACGGCACAAAAATCTGCTGCACCTGCCACCACAGCCTCTGCTGCTCCTTCCGAAGCAGAAATTGAGCGCAAGGTGCAGGCGCTCCTCAGCCAGATGACGCTCGAAGAAAAAGTAGGCCAGATGGCCCAGATAACGCTGGATGTAATCGGCAAGGGCGAAAACCGCTTCACCAGCTTTGAGCCAGTAATGCTGGACAAGGCAGAAATGAAAAAGGCGCTGGTGGATTATAAAATCGGCTCCGTGCTCAATACCGCCAATAACCGCGCCCTGACGCCGCAAAAGTGGCACGAACTCATCAGCGAAATTCAGCAGGTAGCCATGCAACAGACGCGCCTGAAAATACCGGTGATCTACGGCGTGGATGAAATCCATGGTGCTACGTACACGGTGGGCGCGACCATGTTCCCGCAACAGATCGGGCAGGCAGCCAGCCGGAACCGGGCACTGGTACGGCGCGGCGCTGAAGTAACAGCCTATGAAACCCGCGCCAGCTCCATTCCCTGGAACTTCTCCCCTGTTCTGGACCTGGGTGCAGACCCGCGTTTCCCGCGCCAGTTCGAGTCCTTTGGCGAAGACCCTTACCTGGTAGCAGAAATGGGTGTGGCCACTATTAAAGGTTACGAAGGCGAGAACAACAACATTGGTCACCCGGAGCACGTGGCCTCCAACATGAAGCACTTCCTGGGTTACCAGATACCTACCTCCGGCAAAGACAGAACGCCTACCTACCTTTCAGAAGAAGCGTTGCGGGAATATCATCTCCCCTCTTTTAAAGCAGCCGTAGACGCTGGTTCGCACACACTGATGGTAAACTCCGGCATCATAAACGGCATACCTGTACACGCCAACCACGACCTGCTCACCAAACTCCTGAAAGAGGAACTGGGCTTTAAAGGACTGGTGGTAACCGACTGGGCCGATATCGAAAACCTGCACCGCCGCGACAAGGTAGCCGCCACCGACAAGGAGGCCATCATGCTGGCCATCAACGCCGGGGTAGACATGTCGATGATTCCCTACAACTACGAGCCGTTCTGCGACGGGCTGGTGGAGCTGGTAAAAGAAGGAAAGGTAAAGCAGGAACGGGTGGATGATGCCGTGCGCCGCATCCTGCGCGTAAAGTTCGCACTGAACCTGTTCGACAAACCTACCACCAACCCGAAAGATTACCCCAAGTTTGGCAGCAAGGAGTTTGAAGAAGCTTCTTACAAGATGGCCGCAGAGTCTATTACGCTCCTCAAGAACGAGCAGCAGCTCCTGCCCCTGGCAAAGAAAACCAAAGTGCTCGTAACCGGCCCCAATGCCAACAGCATGCGCACCCTCAACGGCGCCTGGACCTACTCCTGGCAGGGCGATAAAGTAGATGAGTTTGCTGCACAATACAACACCATCCTGGAGGCCGTGCAGCAGGAAATCGGAGCTTCCAATGTAACCTATGTACCGGGTGTGAGCTACAAAGCAGGCGGCAAATACTACGAAGAAGCAGCAGACAAACTAGACGAAGCCGTGGCCGCTGCCCGTAACGCAGATGTCATACTACTCTGCCTCGGCGAAAACACCTCCACCGAAAAACCGGGCGACCTGAGCGACCTCTACATTTCGGAGTTGCAGACGGAACTGGCCCGTAAGCTTGCCGCAACTGGGAAGCCCGTGGTGCTGGTGCTCAACGAAGGCCGCCCGCGTATTATCAGCCGCTTTGAGTCACAGATGCAGGCCATCGTGCAGATTTACCAGCCCGGCAATTTCGGAGGCAACGCATTGGCCGATGTGCTTTTCGGTGATGTGAATCCTTCCGGGAAACTGCCGTACACCTACCCCCGCTATCCCAACGCGACCATTTCTTACATTCATAAGCATGCCGAAGAGCAGGCAAAAGCAGAGGGCGTTTACAACTACGAAGCAGATTATAATCCGCAGTTCCTCTTTGGACATGGCCTTAGCTACACGACCTTCAGCTATAGCGACATAAAGCTGAGCACGGAGCAACTGCAGCTAAACGAGCAGCTGACAGTGAGCGTGGAGGTAAGCAACACGGGCAAAGTGGCAGGCAAAGAAGTTGTTCACCTCTACACCTCCGACCTCTACGCCTCCAACATCACACCCGATGTAAAAAGGCTGCGACGTTTCGAAAAAATAAACCTCAAACCAGGCGAAAAACAAACCGTCACCTTCACCCTTAGCGCCGACGACCTCTCTTATACCAACCGTTCCGGCAAAAAAGTAACGGAAGCAGGCGACTTCGAAATACGCATCGGAGACCAGGTTAAAAAGTTTACGTTAGTAGAACAGGCACCGGTAAAGACGCAGAATAACTGATATGATGTAGCCTGAATTTGAATCAACAGGTTATAAACCGAAGAGGGAGACTGGCAAGAACACAACGTTCAAACCAGTCTCCCTCTTTTTTTGCTAATATATGACTGTGCTTTCTTTTCAAATTTTGCTCTTCCGGACATCTGTGTCCGGAAGTTCTCTGCTGGGGACATCCATGTCCCCGTACCGTGCAAGCTTATTTTGCAAAGCGGACACGGATGTCCGCAACAGACTTAGTTCATGACACAGATGTCCTAAACAGCAGTTACATTTAGTTAAATCTTAGGCAGGCAGCCTCTGAATCAGGTCAATTTTTTCTGCTGCATCTGCCACCAAAGCCTCTGCTCCTGCCCTAAGGCGCAAACTTAATACTTCAGAATAAACTCCGTCAGGTTAACCTCCTGCTCCAGGTTCATTTTTTTGCGGATACGGTAGCGGCTGGTTTCCACTCCCCGGATGGACAGGTTCAGAAGCGATGCAATTTCTTTGCTCGACAAGCTCATGCGCAGGTAAGCACAAAGTTTGATATCGCGGTGTGTGAGCTCGGGGTAATCTACCCGGAGGCGCTTGAGGAAATCTTCGTGTATCTGGTTGAAATGCAGCTCAAACTGGTCCCAGTTATTTTCAACCTTTATCTCATCTTCCACGGAGCGCAGCACTTTGCGGAGGTGATGCTGCGACTCCCGGTCGTTAACATTTTCTATAACGAGCTGCAACTGGTTCCGTACCTTTTCCACCGTATCGAGGCTATGAATAACGTGCAGGGCAGAAGAAGCGAGCTCTTTGTTTTTCATGTTCAGCTCATTTTCCAGTTTCTCGTTATTTAACCTGATAATTTCTTTTTCAGCTTTCAGCACTTCTTCCATATGCTGCGCCTCCTGCAGCAGGAGCGCCTTTTGCTGTTCCTTTTCCAGCTTTAACTTTGTTTTATAGATCTGCCGGTCAACTCGCTTTTTCAGCAGGAACAACAAAACGATTCCCAAAAAAACATACACAGCATAAGCCCCCAACGACCTGTACCAGGGCGGCGCCACCTCAAAACGGAAAGAGGCTTCTGCACTTTCATTATTATAAATATCTCTTGCCCGCACATGAAACGTATAATCTCCTTCTCCTAAATTGGTATACTCCTTCTGCAACACCGGACTCCAGGACGACCAGTTCTTATCGTGCCCTTCCAGAAAAACCTGGTACGCCATGCCATCTATGTCGCTGTAAGAAATGGCTCCGTAGGTAAATTTCAGGGAATTGAACCGATACGGCAACTCAGGTATCCTTTCTTCCGGCTGCTGCACACTGAGGTAGCCACTAGCAGAGAAGGCGCCTGCAAAAACCAAGGTGTCTTTTCCATCTGCCCTGGCCTCTATTTTGCGGATAAGTGTATAAAATTTATGATCCACGTTCTTTGTCTGCAGAAAGGATGGGTGGTAATGCACAAAGCCCTCATCGGTGCCGAAGAGCACATTGGCGCGGTCGTAGTAGGCAATATGTTCAAAGCCCCCAACCAGTTTGCCACTCATTTTGCTGAACGTATTTTTTTCCACTTCATAGCTGCCATTCGGTTGTTTCTTAAGGATACCCATTTCTTCCCCAGCCGAAAACCAGATATTCCCGTTCTGGTCTTCCACCAGCTTGCGCACGTGCACATTTTCATCAAAAAGCTTTCCCAATTCTTCATGCTGCTCAAATCTTTCTGAGCCTTCGTTAAACTTAAACACACCGCGCTCTCCAGTAAAAACCAGTTTACCGCCTATTTTAAATGTGTTGATGAAGAGGTTTGACGGAAACCCGTTCTTCTCATTATAAAAATCTACCCGCTGCACTTTTTTAAGATCCGGCTCCAGCTTTAGCTTATAAACGCCCTTATAGCCATGCGCTACCCATAGGTTTCCCGCTTCGTCTTCTTCCATCACCCGCGACGACTCGTTGAAACCGGCAATCTTCCACTGAAACTGCACCTGTCCTCCCACTAATTTATACAAGTACAACCCGGAATAGGTACCGCAGACAAGGTAGCCCGGATAATCTTTCAGCGGCATAAACAGCCAGGCGCCCCGGTGATCAGAAAGTTTAACGGCCCGGTCATCCACCAGTTCATAAGCTCCGTTGTGGTGAGACAGGAGCAAATGTCCTGCTATTTTCTGCAGATTGTAAACCTGGCCCTGCGAGTTTTCAATCTGGCGAAAACCGGTAGTTTCGAGCGGATTTTGCCGGTTCGACCATTTCCGGTAATACAAGCCGTCGCTGGTGCCCAGGTAAAGCCGGTCCTTGTCCATCAGGGAGGTGTAGGCAGTGCCGGGCAAACCATTTTTAATATTAAAAAGCGTGAAGGGGGAATTTATCTCCACATAATCGATCCCATTGTTCAGTCCAAGCCAAAGATTACCGGCATTGTCCTGGTAAATGCTCCGGACGGTGTTATTCTGCAGACCTTTATCCCGGTTCAGGTGCTGGAGCGGCTGCCCCTTGTTGTCTATCAACAGCAGGCCATCCTGTGAAGTACCGATGGCATAACCTTCTGCCAGCGCAATAGCGGTTCCTGCCTTGGCTTTAGCCAGAAAACTTTTCACCCCTGTTGCCCAGGGCTCGAAGTGGGTATACCCGTCGTAAGTAAACAGGCCCTCCTGTTCCGTTACCAGCAGCACTTTGTTTTCAGCAGCAGGCAGCATGGCTGTAATTACGCTTTGCCCGAACGCGCTACTGTTGGGAATCAGCACCATCTTTTCCTGTTTCAGCTCGTAAATGCCTTTGCCCATTACCGGCACATACAGCTTGTCCTGTACAAAAAAAGCCATCTCGCTTTTCTGAGCGGGCACTTTATAAACCTTTACCTGATTGTCCTGCAGAAAATAAATACCCGAAACAGTGCAGAAATAAACACCATCGCTGGTCGTGTAGATTTTCCAGACATCATCAAAGTTCTGGTACTGTTTTTCTATTTTACCTTTAAGCGACTTAAAAACCAGCTGCCCCTGCGCATCCGGCTCCAGGTAACCAAAATCATCCTGACCGCCCACATAAATGCGTCCTTTGTTATCAATGGCCAGCGAACGCACATTGGTTCTGTTATCAAGGCTGATCGTGTTCCAGAGGTTACCGTCAAACTCCAGTATACCGGCGTTATTTCCGAAATACAGTACGCCCCTGTGGTCCTGCACGATAGCCCAGTTCTGCGAGGCAGCTTTGTAATCTTTGTGTGTGTAATTACGGATGGATGGAATACCCTCATTCTTTACCTGGGCAACTGCCAGGAACTGAATAAGAAGAAAGGAAAATATTAGAAGAAACTTTTTCACAAATGGCAAATAAAAAAACCTGGTACAAAAAGTGTTAATCTAAAAGATATTTGATATGCTGAAAGCGTAATTATCCGTTAAAGTTAACATTTGTTTGCATGTCCTTTCAACAAAGACTTTTGAAAATGAGTGCCATCGTAAAGTCTTTCACCGGTTTAACAAAATCGGAAATTGTTTTGTTATCATTTTACACAAACTTTACTTGATAAAACAGTAACAATCTAAATATTTTATCTATATTTCAAACTACTTGGCAGCATACATATACCGGGAAAACCTGCTCGCCTGCATTTAGTTCAGCTACTACTATGTGCTCATCACTACATATGAAAAAAAAGTATAATCGCTTTTTAAGCACCACTGCTGCTGCCTTCGTTGTCAGCGGCATGTTAAACATCGCAGCTGCACAACCCGATGCTGTCTCTTCGGTGGCTTCTTTCGATGAAAGCCTCCTGAACTGGTACAACAAGGATGCCTCTCAGGACAAGATTCACGGGGTGGGCGTAAACCGTGCCTACAACGAACTGCTGCAAAACCGCAAACCAAAGAAAACCGTGGTCGTGGCCGTTATCGACAGTGGCATCGACATTAAGCACACGGAGCTGCAGGGCAAAATCTGGACAAACCCGAACGAAATTCCGGGTAACGGAATCGACGACGATAACAACGGCTATGTGGACGATATACACGGCTGGGGCTTCCTGGGGAACAGTAACGGGGAAAATGTGCAATACGAAACGTACGAGTATGTCCGTATTTTGCGGGAACTGACGCCGAAATACAGAAGCATCAAATCTATAAAAGAAGTACCGGCCCACGAGCAGGCGGAATACAAAACTTACCTGCAGTGCCGCGATGCCTTTGTAAAGGAGTATACCGAACAGCAGAAAACGAAAGCCAACCTCGAGAATTTTGAGCAGTATTTAAACCGGTGCGAAGCCATCCTTGCCCATCATCTGGGCAAGGAGGAGGTAACGCTGGAGGACATAAAAGGCATTACCTCCCGGGATCCGCAGGTGCTGAGCGCCCGGAAGTGGCTGCTGGGCAGGTATGACATGGGCTTCACCAAAGAGGATCTGCAAAAGGCCAAAAAGATGAACAACCTGTACCTGGAGGAGCACCTTAACCTGAAGCGCAACCACAGAACCATTTTAGCCGATAACCCCCAGGACCTGAACGACCGCAACTACGGCAACAACGATGTAACCGGCCCCAGGGCCGACCACGGCACGCCCGTTGCCGGCATCATCGGCGGAGTAAGAAATAACAACGTGGGCATCGACGGCATTGCCGAAGACATCCGGATCATGGCCCTCCGGGCCGTGCCCAACGGAGATGAATACGACAAGGACATTGCACTCGCCATTCGCTATGCCGTAGACAACGGCGCCAACATCATCAACATGAGCTTCGGGAAAGCATTCTCCCCTCAGAAAAAGTTTGTGGACGAGGCGGTGAAATATGCAGAAGAAAAAAACGTGCTGCTGGTGCATGCCGCCGGTAACGACGCAAAGAATGTTGACCAGGAAGCATTTTACCCGAACAGAAAATTAAGCGACGGTACCAGCGTAAAAAACTGGCTGGAAGTAGGCGCAGTTTCCCGGCTGGCAGACAAAACATTCTGCGCGGTGTTCTCCAACTACGGCAAAGAAAGCGTAGACCTGTTCGCTCCCGGTGTCGATATCGTCGCGTTGTCACCTGATAACCAGTACGGGCAAATGGACGGCACCAGCTTTGCGGGCCCGGTGGTATCGGGCGTGGCTGCACTCGTATGGTCGCACTATCCTGAACTGACGGCGGTAGAGCTAAAGGAAATCCTGCTCCATTCCTGCACCACCTACCCCCGTTTAAAAGTCTATTACCCCAACAGCGAAGACACGAAAAGCAAAAAGAAAACAAAATTCTCCAACCTCTCCCGCACCGGCGGCGTGGTAAACGCCTACGAAGCCCTGAAACTGGCAGAGAAGAAAGCTAGGGAAAGTTAGAAAGTTTGGGAGTTTGGGAGTTAGAGAGTTTTGGAGTTTAGGAGTTAGAAAGTTAGGGAGTTAGAGAGTTTAAGAGGTAAAGAGGTAGAAAAGTAGAAGTTTTGTAGAGGTTGAAGATTTTCAACCCTGTACCAGAATGGTAGAGAGGTTGGATGGCTGTAGAGACGCGGTGCCCGCGTCTCCTGCACGAACCACAAACAAATACAATCCTGTTATTCCTTAAATCTTCTTAATCTTGTTCAGACAATTTGCTCAGACAACCCTAATCCTGAAAATCCTAAAATCCCGTAAATCCTGCTTCAGACAAACAGAAAATCACAGAAATCATTTAAATCAAAAGAATCAGCGGTTCAGACAAAAAAGCCTGCTGCACCTGCCACCACAGCCACTGCTGCTCAGCTACTGCAACTATTCCTGCAGAAAATCTGTAAAACTTACAGGTAAATTTGTAAACCTCCCAAAAAGAAAGTTCTTACCTTTGCATTAAGTAAACCTGTTATCACAGCTAATGAACTTCGTTCGCCGCTTCATACTGCTAACCCTCACGCTGCTGGTGCTCGTCTCCTCGACAGGCATCTCGGTGGGCATGCATTTGTGTGGCGGCGAGTTACGTGACATCAGCCTGCTGGGCGGCAAAAGCGACTGCCCCATGGAGCAGCAGCAAAAAGAAACGCTGCCGCCCTGCCACCAGGTACCGGACGACGGTTCCAATGCTGACTGCTGCGACGACCATACCTTTGTGCTGCAGAGCCACGATGTAGCTGCCGATGCTGAAGCCAAACTGCTCCTCAAGCAGCCCGACATTAAGTTTATTGCGGCTTTCAGTGCCGTTATCCTGCACCTTTTTGAACAGCAGGTGGCCCTTAAGCCTGCCTTTGCCCACTATTCTTCTCCCCCGCTGGCGCGCGATATTCCCGTGCTGGTGCAGTCCTTCCTGATTTAATACCGCTTTTTTCGATTTCTGCCTCTCCGCCATGTTCGGAGCAGGCCCGGTTTTTTGCTGCCTTTCCGGCTGCAGGTATTCCTACTATTCAATCGAAGAAAGCATGTTAAATAGTATTATCAAATTTTTCCTGGAGCAGAAACTCGTAACCGTGTTGCTGTTGCTGCTCATTGTAGGCTGGGGTATCGTTACGGCTCCTTTTAACTGGAACGTGTCGTTTTTACCCCGCGACCCGGTGCCCGTCGATGCCATCCCGGACATTGGCGAGAACCAGCAGATTATTTTTACCGAGTGGATGGGCCGCTCCCCGCAGGACGTGGAAGACCAGATTACCTACCCGCTCACCACCTCGCTGCTGGGGATGCCGGGTGTAAAAACCATCCGCTCTACCTCCATGTTTGGCTTCTCGAGCATCTATGTCATTTTCGACGAGGACGTAGAATACTACTGGAGCCGCTCCCGCATTCTTGAAAAACTAAACTCCCTGCCTGCCGACCTGCTGCCGGAAGAGGTAACACCGAAATTAGGGCCGGACGCCACCGCGCTGGGGCAGGTGTACTGGTACACCCTGGAAGGCCGCGACGAAAACGGCAAACCTGCCGGTGGCTGGGACCTGCACGAGCTGCGCACCATCCAGGATTTCTATGTCCGCTATGCCCTTTCGGGCGCTGAGGGAGTAGCCGAAGTAGCCTCGGTTGGCGGGTATATCAAAGAATACCAGGTAGATCTCGACCCGAACGCCATGCGCGTGAACAACGTCTCGATGATGGACGTGATGACGGCGCTCCAGAACAGCAACCAGGACGTGGGCGCCAACACCGTGGAAATAAACCAGGCGGAATACCTGGTGCGCGGCCTGGGCTATGTCGAAAATATAAGTGACATAGAAGAAGCCGTGGTGCGCGTGGCTAACAATGTGCCCATCCGCATCCGCGACATCGCCCGCGTGAACATCGGCCCCGCCGACCGCTCCATGCTGGGCATCCTCGATAAAAGCGGTGCCGAAGCGGTGGGTGGCGTAGTGATTGCCCGGTATGGCGATAACCCGCTGGCCGTTATCAATAACCTGAAGGAGAAGTTGGCTGAAATTGCGCCCGGTCTGCCTTCCAAAAAGCTGGCCGACGGACGCACTTCCAAAGTAACCGTGGTGCCGTTCTACGACCGCACGCAGCTCATCAACGAAACGCTGGGCACGCTCAACGAAGCCATCCTGCTGCAGATACTCATCACCATTATCGTGATTATCGTGATGGTGTACAACCTGCGGGCCTCGCTGCTTATCTCGGCTTTGCTCCCGCTGGCCGTGCTCATGACCTTTATCATGATGCGCTACTTTCATGTGGATGCCAACATCGTGGCCCTGTCGGGTATCGCGATTGCCATTGGTACGATGGTGGATTTAGGCATCATCCTGAACGAGAACATCCTGCGGCACCTCGACGAAGCGCCGCCGGGGCAGCCGGTCCTGAAAACGGTGTACATCGCCACCACCGAAGTAGCCACTGCTATCATCACGGCAGTCTCTACGACCATTGTCAGCTTCCTGCCGGTGTTTACCATGGAAGCAGCAGAAGGCAAGCTGTTCGGGCCGCTGGCTTTTACCAAAACCTTTGCCCTGCTGGCTTCGCTCGTGTTTACCATTCTCATCATGCCGGCCTTTGCGCATAGCATTTTAGGCTTCCGTGGAAAAGGCCCTTTCTGGTCCAAAATTCTCAACTGGGTGCTGCTGGGGCTGGGAGTTATGGCCACTTTCCTGCTGCCGCTGGCGGGCATCACACTCATGTTAATTGCCGCCAACAACCTGCTGAACTACTACCGGCCAGAGCGCTACGGGAGGTATCATACGAATGTCATGGTCGCTATTGCGGTGCTGGCCGTGGGTTGGCTGCTGGCTTCGCAGTGGATGCCACTGGGCGTTTCGGTGGGCTTGGTTGTAAACTTCCTGTTCATCCTGTTGGTGATTGGCCTGATTCTGGGCGCTTTTTCGCTGTTCCTGCGGGCATACCCGCGCCTGCTGCTGTGGTGCCTGGCCAACAAAGGAAAATTCCTGGCTATTCCGGCTTTCATCATGCTGCTGGGGCTGCTTTCGTGGGTCGGCTTTAACAGCCTGTTCGGCTGGTTTGCCGGTGGCATCGATAAAACAGGTTATAACATCCGCACCACCTCCGTCTGGAGCGGTCTGGCGCATACGTTCCCGGGCATGGGCAAAGAGTTTATGCCCTCGCTCGACGAAGGCGCTTTCCTGCTCATGCCTACTGCCATGCCGCATGCCGGTGTGGAAGCCAACAAACGCATTGTGCAGCAGCTCGACATGCTCATCACGGCCATTCCGGAAGTAGAAGTGGTAGTGGGCAAAGCCGGTCGAGCCGAAACCGCCCTGGACCCTGCGCCTATGTCGATGTACGAAAATATCATCCAGTACAAGTCGGAATACATCACCGACGCCAGCGGTCAAAAAATTCGGTTTAAGGTAGAAGACGGCGAGTTCGTACGGGATGCCGCAGGCAACCTGGTGCCGGACAAGCGAGGCGAATATTACCGCCAGTGGCGCGACCACATCCAAAGCCCTGACGACATCTGGGAAGAAATTGTAGCAGCAGCCAACATTCCGGGTGTTACCTCCGCTCCCAAACTGCAGCCCATCGAGACGCGCCTCGTGATGCTGCAGACGGGTATGCGGGCTCCGATGGGGCTGAAAGTGTATGGTCCGGACCTGGAAACCATCGAAGACTTCAGCCTGGAACTGGAGCGCTTCCTGAAAGAAGTACCTTCCGTAAAAGCAGAAGCCGTATATGCCGACCGCTCGCTCGGCAAGCCTTACATGGAAGTTGAACTGAACCGCAAGGCGATGGGTCGTTATGGGCTGAATGTGTCGGATGTGCAGGAGTACATCGAAGTGGCCATGGGCGGCATGGCCCTGACTACCACCGTGGAAGGGCGTGAACGCTACGCCATCAGGGCCCGTTACGCCCGCGAGTTCCGCAACGAACCGGAGGCAGTCAACAACATCATGGTCGCCACTGCCACCGGGGCACAGGTTCCGCTGGGTGAGATTGCCGAAGTGGTGTACCGTCCGGGCCCGATGATGATTCGCGGCGAAAACTCCTTCCTCACCGGCTACGTGCTGTTCGACAAGCGTGACGGTTTTGCCGAGGTGTCGGTGGTGGAGGATGCGCAGCGCTACCTGAACCAGAAGATAGCAGCGGGAGAGTTAGTGGTGCCTGCCGGTGTGAGCTACAAGTTTTCCGGAAGTTATGAGAACCAGGTGCGGGCCGAGCAGCGGCTGGCCATTGTCATTCCGCTGAGCCTTATCATCATCTTCCTGATACTCTACTTCCAGTTCCGGTCGGTGACCACCACGCTGTTTATTTTCTCGTCCATCGCCATGGCCTTTTCAGGTGGATTCCTGATGCTCTGGCTTTACGGGCAGGACTGGTTTCTGAATGTAGGCCTGGGAGATTTTAACCTGCGGGAGCTTTTCCAGATGCGCACCTTCAACCTGAGCGTGGCCGTGTGGGTTGGTTTTATCGCCCTGTTCGGCATCGCCACCGACGACGGCGTCGTGATTGGTACGTATCTGAAACAAAGCTTCGAAAGCAACCAGCCCGGCAGCAGAGCAGCCGTACGCGAAGCTGTGCTGGAAGCCGGAAAACGCCGCGTGCTCCCCTGCCTCATGACGACAGCCACCACCCTGCTGGCGCTGCTCCCAGTCCTCACCTCCACTGGCCGCGGCTCCGACATCATGGTGCCCATGGCGATTCCTACGTTCGGCGGCATGACCGTTGCGCTGATTACGCTGTTTATCGTACCGGTGCTCTACAGCTGGCGGGAGGAGTTGAAGTTAAAGAAAGGGAATGTGTAGGGACAGGTCGCGACCTGTCCAATCGGCTGTGAGCCAATCGTGCACGGGAATGATTGGTCCTGCAGGTGAAATTCGGGAACGATTCGGACAGGTCGCGACCTGTCCCTACAGAAACGGATGCAGGTGCTGATAGTTTACCTGATGTACAGACAACTTATCATCATAGATTATCCTTTAGAGGATAACACAAAAAATAACAGCAGTAATAACATGAAAAAGATACCGATAATTTTACTTCTTCTCCTGGTGCTGTCTTCATTCGGGCAGGCGCAGACCCTGGAGGAGTACCTGGTAGCAGCCGGGGAAAACAACCCGCTGCTGAAGGCGCGGTATGCCGAGTACCAGGCCGCGCTTGAAAAAGTGCCACAGGTAGGCACGCTCCCGGACCCGGAGGCGACTTTCAACTTCTTCCTGAAGCCGATGGAGCGCTTTATGGGCTACCAGGTGGGCGACGTGGCGGTCATGCAGATGTTCCCGTGGTTTGGTTCGCTGGAAGCCGCCAAAGACGAGGCCAGTTACATGGCGCTGATGAAGTTCGCCGGCTTTACAGAAGCTAAAATCAATCTTTACTACGACGTGCAGACGACCTGGTTAAACCTGTACGAAACAGAAGAGGAAATGAAATTGCTTGAAAAAGAGCTGGCCATACTGCAGTCGCTGGAGCGGATTGCGCTGGCTAAATACCAGACAGCCCCGGTAGGTGGCGCTTCCGGCACAGCCAGGCCACGTACGGGTGCTGCAACAGGAAGCATGAACAGCAGCTCCGCCGGCACAGGCGCTTCGGGCATGGCAGGAATGGGCGGCGGTTCAGGAAGCAGCAGCCCTGCGCCTGCCGGTGCGGGCGGCGGTGCGAACATGGGAGGCGGCATGTCCACCATGGCAACATCGGGCAGCTCGATGGTCGACGTGATTCTGATACGGGTGCAGGTAAAGGATATGGAGAACCGGCTGCAACTGCTGCGCGACTCCAGAAGACCACTGGTGGTAGCCTTCAACAACCTGCTCAACCGGCAGCCCGACAGCCCCATTGTCGTAGCGGATACGCTGTTGCCTGCTGCGCTACCCGCTTCCTTGTCGCTTATACAGGATTCCATCCGGCAGAACCACCCCATGCTGAAGATGTATGAATGGGATGAAAAAGCACGGGAAGCACAGCTGCGGATGGCCCGGCTCATGGGCCGCCCCATGATTGGCCTTGGCCTGAACTACATGGTGCTCAAGCCCCGGACCGATGAAATGACCCAGATGCCCATGGGGGGCGATAACATGGTGATGCCGATGGTAACAGTCACGCTGCCCATTTACCGCAAAAAATACAATGCCCTGAAAAAGGAAGCAGCCTATGCGCAACAGGCAGCGCTGTACCAGAAAGAAGCCGCCGAACGGCAGCTGTTCACGGAGCTGGAAATGCAGCTTTACAACTACCAGCGCGCCACCAGCAACCTGGAACTGCTCAAAGACCAGTTACAACTGAATGAGCAGGCCATCCGCTTACTCACGACCAATTATTCCGTTGCGGGCACCGGCATCGAGGAGATACTGCGCCAGCGGCAGGCTGTGCTAAGTTACCGCCAGCAGCAACTGGAGGCCATCACCAACCAGCACACAGCTGTACATGCTATCAGCCGCTTAATGAATACACAACTTTTTGCAGGAAATCATGACAACACGAAATAAAAGAATTGCCACTTACATCCTGGTAGCCCTGGGCGGATTGCTGCTGGGCTGGCTCCTGTTCGGCACCCGGTCAACAGAAGAAGTACATGACCATGCCGCCGATACGGCAGCTGCAACCGAATACACCTGCTCCATGCACCCGCAGATACGGCAGAACGAGCCGGGGCTGTGCCCTATCTGCGGCATGGAACTCATACCGGTTACAAAAGCAGACAGCAAGGGCGAAGTCAACCCGTATGTGCTGGAGATGACACCCGAAGCAGTGGCCTTAGCCAACATCCAGACCACCCGGCTCGGAACTGCCAGTGCGGCAAATGAGCTGGAGCTGGCCGGCACGGTACAACTCAACGAGCAGAAAGTATCCTCCATTACGGCCAAATTCCCGGGACGCATCGAGCGGCTATACGTGAATTTTACAGGACAGCAGGTACAAAAGGGACAGCGGCTGGCATCGGTCTATTCGCCTGAACTTATCACGGCACAGCGGGAGCTGCAGGAAGCGGCAAAATCCAGAGAATTGTTGCCGGAACTCTACGAAGCCGCCAAAACCAAACTCAGGCTCTGGGGCATCTCCAACAGCCAGATGCAGCGCATCGAAAACAGCAAGGAGCTTATCACCAGTTTCGATATTTATGCTTCGGTTTCGGGCGTAGTGACCGAATTGTCTGCAGCCGTAGGCGATTATGTGAACACCGGAACAGTGCTGGCAACCGTGGCCAATCTATCCGAAGTGTGGGTCGTGCTGGATGCGTACCAGCAGGACCTGGCCTGGCTGAAGGAAGGCGCCCCGCTTACCTTTACCGTGCCCAGCATTCCGGGCAAGGAGTTTACCGCCAAAGTATCGTTTGTAACGCCCGTGCTCGATGCCGGTACGCGGTCTGTACAGGTACGTGCCGAGGTCGCCAACCCGAATAACCAGCTTAAGCCCGGCATGTTCGTGAACGCCACCATCAAAACGCCGTCAGCTGTAAAAGAAAATGCCCTGTCCGTGCCGCGCACCGCCGTGCTCTGGACGGGCAAGCGCTCGGTAGTGTACACCAAAGTACAAGACAGCGAGCGACCAGCCTTCGAGATGCGCGAGGTAACGCTGGGGCCACAGGTAGGCGACTCGTACCTGGTGCAATCAGGGTTGAGCGAAGGCGACGAGGTAGTGACAAACGGGGTGTTTTCCGTGGATGCCGCCGCCCAGCTTACCGGCAACTACAGCATGATGTCTGCTCCTGTCTCCAAAGCCTTAGCTGTTCCCGAAGCGTTCCAGGAGCAGCTGACCGTGCTGGCTGACCGCTATTTTAAGATTAAAAACGACCTGGTCGCTTCGGATGTGGCAGCTGCCCGAACCGCAGCTGGAAATTTCCTGGAAGCTCTGGACAAAGTAGACATGAGCCTGCTGGAAGGCAACACCCACGCCCGCTGGATGAAACTTCTGCCGGCCCTGCGCCTGAATGCGGAGTCTATTCAGAAAAACCAGGACATCGAGAAACAGCGCATCGCCTTTTCGCCCCTCTCCGACCTATTGATAGAGGCGGTGGAGCTGTTCGGCATCAACAAGGAGGTCGCCTACAAGCAATCCTGCCCGATGGTGTTCGGCGACCAGGGCGCTTACTGGCTCAGCGAACAGAAAGAAATCCGCAACCCCTACTTCGGGCAATCCATGTTATCCTGCGGCGACACCGAAGAAACGTACCGGCAGGGGCAGCAGCAGGCAAGAGACAAAACGGAGGCACCTGCCCCGGTTCAATCGCATGTGCATTGAAACCATGCTTAAAAAGAAACCCATTTTCAACCCTTTATATATCAAAAAAATGAAGAAGTTATCATTAGTTGCCACTGCTGTAACCATGCTGTTTACAGTTTCCTGCTCAGCAGACAACTCCACCACTGCAAATGAGCAGGCACACGAGCACCATGAAGGGATGGCTCATAACGACGACCATCATGATGCACATCCTGAAGGGATGCCACATGACCAACCAGCAACGGCAGCAGGCGTTGTAGTAAACGCCCCGGATTATTCCGCTGCTGATGCTGCATTTAAAAAGCAGCTCGCACAGCTGCTGGACCAGTACATGAACGTAAAAGACGCCCTGGTAGCTTCCGATGCCACCGCTGCCAAAAAAGCTGCCAACACCATTGCTGCAACCGCTAAAGCCTTACCGCTAGCCTCTTTACAGGACGCCGACCAGAAAGACTTTGCCCAGGAGCACACCGAGAAGATCAGGAAAACGGCCTCCGGAATAGCCAGCACCGGCGACATCAAGACACAACGGGAGCAACTGGAAGGACTTTCCGAAGCTGTGTTTGCCCTGACCAAAGCGTTTGATGCTACAGAAAATACGCTGTACTACCAGCACTGCCCGATGGCCCTCAACAACAAAGGCGGCTACTGGCTGAGCAGCAGCAAAGAAATAAGCAACCCCTATTTTGGCGCTAAAATGCTGAAGTGCGGCAGCACCAAAGAGGTTTTAAACTAGCAGCGCTTAAAACAACAGCCACCCGGCAGCAAAGCAAAGTGCAGCGGCTGTGGTGGCTGTTGTCAAAACCCCGCTGCCGCATCGTCGCCGCGCGGGTCGGCTCCTCCTTCCAGTTTACCGTCGGGCAGTACTAAAATGGCATCTACCCGCCCAATGGTGCGGGATAAGGGAATGACCTTGTGGCCTTTCCACCACAGGCCCAGGAACCGGCCCAGTGTGAAGGCTTTTTTCTCGGCCAGAACCACATCCGGCTCCCACTGGTGATGAAACCTGCCTGCATTTACGGCCCCCTGCATGGGCAAATTGTGTGCTGTCACGTTCAGGATGGTCTGGTAAACGGAGGTTATAATCGTGGAACCGCCGGGACTACCCACCACCATAAACAGGTTCCCGTCCTTTTCGAGAATGGTGGGGGTCATGGAACTGAGCATGCGCTTACCGGATTCTACGGCGTTGGCATCGCCCCCAAGCAGGCCGTACGTATTGGGGTGCCCGGGTTTGATACTGAAATCATCCATTTCGTTGTTGAGCAGGAAACCCGCACCGCCCACAAATACTTTGGACCCGAAGCTGCTGTTCAGGGTGGTGGTAACGGAAACAGCATTGCCCTGCTGGTCTACGATGGAATAGTGCGTGGTATGTTTTGCTTCCGGAGGACCCGGTTCTCCCGGCGCAATGTCATCGCTGTCTGTGGCGTGCTTCAGCGAGAAATTACACATGCGCCTTTTCAGGTAGGTTTTATCGAGCAGGCCTGCTACCGGAACCTGGTAAAAGTCCGGGTCGCCGAGGTGTTTTGCCCGGTCGGCATACACCCGGCGTTCGGCTTCAATCATGAAATGAGCCGTTTTGGTTGTATTCCAGCCCCAATCGGCTACCGGGTAATCAGATGTGATGGTTAGCAACTGCAGCAGCGCCAGTCCGCCGCTGGAAGGGGGCGGCATCGATATAACCGTATAATCCTTGTAAGTCCCGGTAAGCGGACTGCGCCAGACCGCACTGTAGTTCTGTAAATCTGCTTTGCTGATCAGCCCCTTACCACGCTGCATTTCAGCAACGATCAGTTGGGCCGTTGGACCTTCGTAAAAGCCGGCCCTGCCTTTGTCCCGGATCCGTTCCAGGGTGCTGGCCAGTTCTTTCAGCCGCAGGGTGTCTCCTTTCTTCCAGCGGCTTTTCAGGATAAAGTCGGGGCGTTGCGTGCTGTACCGGATAAAATCTTTCCTGTTTTCGTTCAGCTTTTTCGCTTCGAGCTTTGTTAATGGAAAGCCCCTGGCGGCGAGCAGTACCGCTGGCTGCACCAGTTCTCTCCAGGGAAGGCTGCCATACTTTTCGTGCACCTGCACCATGCCGTCTACGGTACCGGGCACGCCCGCCGCCAGGTGTCCTTTTACACTCAGTCCTTTTATCACCTCTCCTTTCTCGTTCAAGTACATGTTGCGGTGCGCTGCCGCCGGTGCTTTTTCGCGGTAGTCCAGCGCATCGATGCGCCGGTCCTGGAGCCGCAGCACCAGGAAACCGCCACCGCCTAAGTTTCCTGCATCCGGGTACACCACGGCCAGCGCAAACTGTACGGCAACGGCTGCATCTACGGCATTGCCGCCACGCCGCAAAATATCTGCGCCCACGGCAGAAGCAAGCGGATGCGCTGAAACGACCATGGCCTGTTCCGTCACCAGGCCCCGCTCGTTCAGGTTACTGCTGGCGCACCCAACGGTACTGAAAAGAAGAAGGATCAAATAAAATTTCCGCATCGGCAACATCTTTTGGAGTTTGTACAACAAGCCTGTCCTGTAGCTGTCCTCTATACCCTAGGGCCGTTTCATTCTAAAATTTTGTGTCATTTCGAACGCAGTGAGAAATCTGGTGCTGACATAAATGCTTGAAATAATTCAGATTTCTCACTGCGTTCGAAATGACATTTTTTTTATTGTCCATTTTGAATTATAGGAAACCAGAATGAAACGGCCCTACTCTATACCCGATATAGCCGCCGGGGGTTTACCTGCTGTTAATTTGAACCGGAGCAGGCACTGTCGCTAGCGGAAGCGCGCTGCTTGCCACAGAGGTTTGGTGTCGTTCCAATTCACTTCGTTTTTCAGCAGCAGAGGCTGTGGTGGCAGGTGCAGCAGAACTTTAACTGCAAAACCAAAACAGCAGCTGTGATTCTGCGTTTTAACTAGGGTTTATAGCTACAATATATGCAATTCAAGTCGTTACCATTGCTGTACAACGAAAAAGGAAACCTGCGCACGGTTGGGTTTGAACTGGAGTTCTCGAACCTTGGCATCGCCGAGTCTGTACAGCTGATCCAGCAGCTGTATGGCGGACGGGTGGAGCCGCAGAACCGCTTCCACCAGAAAGTAGTGGGCACCTCGCTGGGTGATTTTACGGTAGAATTTGACTTAACGCTCCTGACCGAGAAGAATTACCGAAAGGTGTTTGAGAAGTTCAACATCAATTTAGAAGATGTAAAAACAGGTAACGGCACCCTCGAAGATGATGTGGAACTACTGCTGGAAGGCATCGTCGGCAAAATTTTCCCTTACGAGATTGCGACGCCTCCCGTTCCCTGCACCCAGATCGGGCAGTTCGAAAAGCTGCGCCAAGCCCTGTACGAGCACCATGCGGAAGGAACAAAAGCTTTCCCGACCAATGCCTTCGGCACCCATATCAACATCGAAACACCTGCTACCGATACGGAAACTATTTTAAGGTACCTGCGAGCTTTTTTACTGCTTTACCCCTGGCTGCTGCAGGTAGGCGATACCGACCTGGCGCGGCGGGTAAGCCCCTTTATTGCCCCCTATCCCGAGGCCTATGCAACGCTCGTGCTTTCACCTGCCTATCATCCGGACCTGGCTATCCTGATCGACCATTACCATCGCTTCAGCCCGAACCGGAACCGGCCACTGGATATGTACCCGCTGTTTGCAGCCTTAAAAAAAGACATTCTTTCCACTTACAAAGATATAGGCAAGGTGAAGCCCCGGGAAACATTCCATTACCGGCTGCCCAACAGCTCTGTTTCGCAGCCGGACTGGTCGCTGGCCCAGGAGTGGAACAACTGGGTAGCGGTGGAGGAACTGGCAAACGACCCGGAAGGAATTGCGCAGCTGAGTACGGAGTACCTGGGTATCAAAGCAGGCACGCTCATCGGGTTTGACAGCAAGTGGACCAAAAGAATTGAAAAATGGTTAACCTGAGAAAGAAGTTTAAAATAAACCGCAACCGGGCGACCATCGGCATTACCGGGCCAGACCGGGGCGGTGGCGTTGCCTGGTTTTTCACGGCACTCGCTGTGCGTATGGCAGGCGGGAAACCAGTTCGCATTACGCCCTCCAGGCCCCGGACCGCCGACGGACTGCAAGCCCTGGTTGTGGGCGGTGGCGCCGATGTAGACCCCACTACCTACGAGCAGGAGCATGTAATTGAAGAATACCTCAGGCGAACGATCCGCCAGCCCAAGAAGAACATTTTCCAGCGGGTCGGCCGCTTTTTCAGCTGGCTGTATTACCCCACACTCTTTTTTGTGCGAAAGCTGTTCAGCCTGAAACTCAAGTTCACCCTGGACAGGCGCCGCGACCACCTGGAGTTCCAGCTGATCGACCAGGCCGTAAAAAAAGGTTTGCCGGTGTTGGGCATCTGCCGCGGTTCGCAGCTGCTGAACGTTTACTTTGGCGGCACCCTCTACAAAAGCCTGAGCGCCTTTTATACCGAAGAGCCCAACCCTGCCAGTATTTTCCCGGTGAAAACGGTGAATATAAAACCCGGCAGCAAACTGGCCGACATCTTATGTGTGCCGCAACTGGAGGTGAATGCGCTGCACAACCAGGCCGTAAAAGATCCGGGCGAAGCCATCGCCATAGTAGCCCGGGAGGACAACCAGGTAGTGCAGGCAATCGAGCATACGGTTCAGGACTTTATGATTGGTGTGCAGTGGCACCCGGAGTACCTGCCCCAGAGCAGAATTCACCGCCGCCTGTTTCAGTCGCTGGTGCAGCAGGCGCGGCTGGTCATGCAACAGATTGAAGAATACGATATGCAGCAGGCCCTGGCAAGCCCACCTTCCAAGGCACTGCTGAAAATGGAGGAAGAGGAAGAAAAAATGCTGAAGGAGCAGCAGGACAAGTCGCCGTAGCAGCCCGCTTGCTACACCAGGAAGTAAAAAGGCAGAAAGTTCATTTGCAGGGAAGAGCAGAGGCTATGGTGGCAGCTGCAGCATCATTTTCTGAACCACAGATTTACCGGATTAAAGGATGACACGGATGTTTTAGTACCAAATAGCAGATTAAACCTTAGCATTTCTGTGCGCTATCCCTTGGTTTCGTTCTGATACAAAACTTTTAGCTATCAGGCGAAAGCAAAAAAGTACCTGCTAAAACCTGTACGACATGGACGTGACCAGCAGGGCGTTTTTATCCCGAACCTGATCTTCTCCGCGGAACACCTCATCTTTCGAATCATATCCTCTTGCTTCCAGCCGGAGCAGCAACTGTTTTGCAGGCGCATAATCCAGGTTGAGGGAGGCGCTGGAGGTCTGGAAACCATTGGCGGTGTAGGTCGTGATAATAACCTGGTCCTTGTCGTTGTAATGTTCCACCCTGCCGGCAACTGCTAGTTTCGTGCTAACCTGGTACTGCGCCAGAAGCAGTGCTGCATACCAGTTCCGTTTGCGGGTACTGCCCAGGAGTCGCTGCCGTCCGTAATCGGCACTGGCTGCCAGTTTAAGAGGTCCGGTGAGGGCATAGCTGGCATAAAAATTATGAAAGAACCTGCGCTGCGCCTTCATGCCGTCGGGCGCTTCGTTGCCATAGTAGTTGTTGTAGCTCAGTTTCAGCTGCTCCGTCGGCTGCCAGGCCATGCTGAACCCGAGCGACTTGGCCTGGTTTGTCTCCCGGATAATCTGCCAGCCATTCAGCACCAGCAGTTTCAGCGTCAGCTGCTCCGACAGTTCAGCCGTCAGCCGGGCGCCTGTTTCGTAATAGGGCGAATTTTCGGCCATCAGGGCGCGGGTATAGATTTCGTTATCGCCCGAAAAAGTAGACTCGTAGCCGATATGCGAGGGCAGAATACCCATATCCAGCCACAGCCCCTCTCCCAGCTTTACCCCCGCGTGAGCCTGGGCGATCAGCCTGGTCAGGTCGTTTGGTTCGGCGGCGTAGTTGGCCTGCACATAAGTACCGGTGTGCACGCCAAAAGTGGCGCGAATTTTATCCGATTCGTAATGCGCCTGCAAAAATCCCCAGTTCAGGTTAAACTCGTTGTGCCGGAAAGCCTGGGTGGTAAAGGCCCGGTTGTTGCCCGGAGGTTTGGAAATATCATAGGCATAGTAAACATCCACCGCCCCGCTGATCGCGAAAGGTTTACTTCCGGCATCCTGGCGCACCGAATCGGCATTCTGCGCATTGGCTACCAATGTGAAGTTCAAAAGTAAGGCGGTGAGAGCAGGTAAGGATAATTTCATTCGTGATCGCCTGGTTACTCCTGCAGAAACTTATCGATATCGTCCATCTTCCCGAACATCACCAGAACGTCGGCATGCTCTAAAACGGTTTCGGGCGTGACTACGCCAATAGCCGTGGGCTTTCTCTGTATTCTGCCGAAAAAATTCTTCCCTTCCAGCATCCGGATTATGGTGAGAATATTAATGCAATACCGCTTTCTTACGTTTAGCTCCTGTACCGTTTGCCCGACATATTTTTCGGGTACGGTGGCTTCGATAATGTTGTAATCTTCTGTCAGGTCAAAAGAATCGACTACGCCTTTTATCTCCAGGCTTTTCGCCAGCCGGTCCGCCGATTCGGCTTCCGGGCTGATAATTTTATCAACCCCGATCGCCTCCAGCACCGTCTGGTGCAGCGGCGAAATGGCCCGTCCGATGAGCTTTTTCACCTGTAGCTGCTTCAGGTTCGCCACTGCCATCACCGAGGCGCCAAAGTCCTCGCCAATCCCGACCAGCACAATGTCGGTATCGTTGAGCGGCAGCGTAGAAAGGGCCTGCATGCTTTGGGCGTCCAGGCAAACGGTATGCGTGATCTGGTCCTTAAACTGCGTTACTTTCTCCATGTCATTGTCCACGGCAATGACCTCATGCCCCATTTCGGTGAGTTTCATGGAGAGCGAGGAGCCAAAATATCCCAAACCTATGACGATAAATTTCATGAATACATATATTGGTTTATGTGATGATGATACTCTCTGAAGGATATTGATGATGCATGGCGCTGACTTTTGTCAGAAGGCTGGCAATGAGTGTAAAAATGCCGACGCGGCCCAGGAACATCGTGATAATGATAACCACTTTGCTGCCTGTACTTAAATCGCCGGTGATCCCCAGGGTCAGCCCAACGGTGCTGAAGGCAGAAAAGGCTTCGAATGCCACTGAGATCAAAGGAATATCCCGTTCGAAAAAGGCAATGGCCAGCGTAGCAAGCCCGATAACCAGGATGGACAACAACATAACGGCAAAGGCCTGCCGAACCGATTTGCTCGAAATCTCGCGGCTGAAGGCTTCTACCCTGTCTTTACCGCGCGTGATGCT
Source organism: Botryobacter ruber (assembly GCF_003347595.2). GTDB lineage: Bacteria > Bacteroidota > Bacteroidia > Cytophagales > Hymenobacteraceae > Pontibacter > Pontibacter ruber_A. The sequence continues at coordinate 80,722 of NZ_QCZK02000049.1, forward strand.
GAAGGCGTTGAGCACGGCAAGGGCAATGGTGGTCGTTTTGATACCGCCACCTGTTGATCCCGGCGAGGCGCCTATCCACATCAGCAGCAGGTATACCAGTACAATAGGCAAGGTAAGCTGCGTCATATCCACGGTGTTGAAACCGGCAGTACGGGGGGTAACGGCGCCAAAAAGCGAGGTGATGAACTTGCCGTAGCCGGAGTGGCCGCGCAGGGTACTGTCGTATTCCGTCATAAAATAAACGATGGTGCCTCCCACCAGCAACACCGCCGTTGTAATAAGTACGATCTTGGAATTGACATTAACCACCCGCGAGGTGTGCACATACGGCTCCTGGTACCGCAGCTGCCGCAGCCGGTTGTTGATCACCTGCTTCATATACCGGTAGAGGTTGAACATGATCGGAAAACCTAAGCCGCCAATGATGACGAGCAGCATGATGACCAGCTGAAAATGGTAGTTATACCGTAAACCGGTATCGTACAAACCATCGGTAAGTGTTGAAAAACCGGCATTACAGAAAGCGGAGATGGCATGAAAGATGGCAAACCCGGCCCGGTCGTGAATCCCGTCGAAAGGAGCCGGGCTGATGGTTGCATAAATCAGGCAGGCGCCAACCGCTTCGACGGCAAGCGTGACGCCCACAATTTTGCCCACAGTGCGCATGGTATTCCCAAGCTTTTCTTCGTTTATCAGGTCCTGCATAAACAGCTGGTTGTTAAAGGAAGACGACTGCTGGAAAAACATGGCCAGGAAACTGGTAAACGTCATAATGCCCAGTCCGCCCACCTGTATCATAAGCAGGATAACCACTTTGCCGAACGTAGTAAAAAAAGTGGCGGTATCCACTACAATCAGTCCTGTAACACAAACGGCACTGGCAGCGGTAAAAAGCGCGTCGAGCGGGCTAATGCCCCCCACCGTTGCCTTGGGCAGCATCAGGAGCCCGGTACCTATAAAAATGAGCACGATAAAGCTAGCCACAAACAGCAGCGCCGGGTTAAAGCGCATGTGGTAGAGGTTAACGGAACGCTTGGAAAGCTCGATCAGGAAAACATAGAAGTTGACCCCGATCGTGAAAAAGTTCTCCTTGATAAACTGCTCGAAGCGGGTGTGCCCGAAATAAAACTGATCCGAAAAAAAAGATACTAACATACCGGCCACCAGCAGCAGGATCAGGACATACTCCACCCAAAACCAGGTTCTGGCCCGGCCAAGTTTCTTCATCAGAAATAACCGGAAGGTGAGAACAGAGAAAATAGCCAGTGCATGAATGCCGTAATAATGGCGCAACATACTCTTGCCCCAGACACTGTGCACGAACCCAAAATCATAGAGAAAAACCAGCAAACCGACTATGCTGAGCAAAAAGAGCAGGTTGTCTGTCCTGGTCAGCAGGCGTGGCTTACTTTCTTTGAAGTTTTCACTGATGTGTTTACCAAACAGGCTTTTGTACATTAGGACGTTGAACTTGTAAGCGTAAAACAAACGTGCCGAAACTGTTGCTTGTAGTACGTAAACCACGCATAAGGGTACCGAAATCCGTCATTTTATCACCAGCCTTTCTCCTGAAGCTGCGGAAAATCCGGGACAATTTTACAACCGGTTTAACACAGGATACCTGCTCCTGGCCTGACAGTCTGTTCCTGGTTTTATCCCTGCAAATTCATAAATAGATAACTATCAAAAACTTAGAACATCCGCTTGCCTTTTCTGCGAACCATCCTGGTGTTTATCAACCCGAAAAAGAAACTCAAAACGGAAATTTCAGGTTTTAGCATTAAATTTGCAGGACAATCATCACTTCCGGCTCAGAGCCGGGAGCCCCTGACCTTACAAAACTACATCTACAATTTATGCAATTACAGAAGATCCCTGGAACCAGGTCGAACTGGAAAAACCATTTAAAACTGATTCTCTTTGGAGCAGCAGCCTTCATTTCGGTAGAGGCCGCTGCACAGCAAGCTGCACAATCTGTTTCACACCCTGGCATACCTTCCGCCGAACGCAAAATTTTTATCGACAAGTCCAACATGGACCTTAGCGTGAAGCCGGGCGACGATTTCTACCGCTATGCCAATGGTATCTGGTTAAAGACAAACCCGGTACCCGCCAAGGAAACCCGCTGGGGTAGCTTTAACGAACTGCGCGACTTCAACATCAATGCCGTCAGAACCATCCTGAACGAATCGGCCAGCCAGAAAAATGCGCCGAAAGGATCGCTGGAGCAGCGGGTGGGCGACTTTTATGCCGCCGGTATGGACAGCGCCACCATTGAGAAGCTGGGCTACAAGCCTATCAAAGCCGATCTGAAACGGGCGGGTTCCGTGAAAAACATGAATGACGTGCTGAACGAAGCCGCTTACATGCGCACTGTAGGGGCCGGCTCTCCCCTGTTCGGTTTTTATGTGGGCCAGGACCGGAAAGACGTCGAGACGATGGTACCGCAGTTCAGCCAGGGCGGCACTACGCTGCCCGACCGCGACTACTACCTGAAAGACGATGCCCGCAGCCAGAAAATTCAGCAGGCATTTAAAACTTACGTGACTACGCTATTTAAGCTAACCGGTGTACCGGAGGCTACGGCTGCTAAAAACGCCGAAACTGTATTTAACATAGAAAAAGCACTGGCGACAGCCCAGATGCCACGGGTAGAGATGCGCGATCCGCATAAAACCTACAATAAATTTTCTGTTGCTGCTTTCACCAAAACCACTCCTGCTATAGACTGGAAACCGCTGATGGCGAAAATGCAGGTAACCGGGCAGGATACGGTGCTCGTAAATAACCCGAAATTCTTTACCGAACTGAACAGCCTGCTCACCAACACCCCTGTTGCCGACTGGCAGACCTACCTGCAGTGGAACGTGCTGAAATCGGCTGCTCCTTACCTGAGCGCCCCATTTGTAGATGCCAATTTTGCTTACACGCAGGCACTCACCGGGCAGAAGGTGCCGACGCCCCGCTGGCAGCGCATGTCCTCGCTGACGGATGGTGCCATTGGCGAGCTGCTGGGCCAGATTTATGTACAGAAGCACTTTAAGCCGGAGGCCAAGGCCCGTATGGAAGAAATGATTGCTAACCTGATCAAAACGTACGAAATCCGAATTAACAACCTGGACTGGATGAGCGCTGAAACAAAAGAGAAGGCGCTTGCGAAGCTGCATGCATTCCGTCCAAAGGTGGGTTACCCTGAAAAATGGAATACGTATGAGGGCCTGGAGATCAAACGCAACACCTTTTTCCAGAACGTGCGGAATGCCAACAAGTGGGCCTACAGCGATATGGTGGGCCAGCTGGGCAAACCGGTCGACAGAACCAAGTGGGGCATGACTACCCCAACTGTGAATGCTTACTACAGTCCTGTAATGAACGAAATCGTGTTTCCAGCCGGTATCCTGCAGTTCCCGTTCTTCGACCCGAACGCCGACGATGCGGTGAACTATGGCGGCATAGGTGCTGTGATCGGCCATGAAATTTCGCACGGCTTCGACGACTCCGGCAGCCAGTACGACAAAGACGGCACCCTGCGCAACTGGTGGACACCGGAAGACCTGGCCCGTTTTAAAGCGAAAGCCAAAACCCTGCAGGAGCAGTACGATGCCTACACCGTGCTCGACACGATTCACGTAAACGGCAAACTGACGCTGGGCGAAAACATCGGCGACCTGGGCGGCCTGAATGCAGCCTACGAAGCCTTTAAAATGACCAAACAAGGACAGTCGAACGAGAAAATTGACGGCTTTACGCCGGATCAGCGTTTCTTCCTGTCATGGGCACAGGTATGGCGCGGCAATATTTTGCCTGAAACAGCAGCCCAGTACATCCTGACCGACCCGCACTCGCCGGGAGAATACAGAACCATAGGCGCTCCGGTAAACATGGATGCCTGGTACCAGGCCTTCGATGTGCAGCCGGGTGATAAGCTGTACAAAAAGCCGGAAGACCGAATCAGACTCTGGTAAGTTGGACAGATAATAGAAATGCAAACGCCTCCTGAGAAATTGGGAGGCGTTTTTTGTTTTTGTCTTAACACCGCTTGTTTCAAAGACGTCGCAGTGTGCGCAGCTCCTGCGAGTGTCTGACAGCAGTAAAGCCTGTACAAAGATGTTCTGCAATAACTTCAGGAAAAATTAATATATACAGGGAGCGGTTGATGCAACTGGCCCCGACACTCGCAGGAGCTGCGCACACTGCGAGGTCTTTATAAGTTTATCTACCTCACCCCCACCTGCGCCAGTTCCGCAGCTATTTTCTTATCCCATTTCGCCTGTGCTGCTGTGTTCAGCCCATGCCCGGTTTCGGCATCGTACTGTTCCTGCAGGCGGTTCATTTCGCGGTAGAATTCGATGAACTGGTATTGGATGATGCTGTTGTAATCTTCCAGCGTCACGATTCCCGACTGCAGTTTCTGCTTGTACCGCTCTGCTACCAGTTTGGCTACATCAAAATGCCGCTGCTCGTGATTTAAGCCATAGGCTGATTTAGTATCTTTGGTCCAGGAGTTTTCCGGCACCATGTACACCTTCATAGTAAGGTGCAGGTGCAGCACACCTTTTATTACTTCAGAGCGCCCTTCGTAGGCGAAGCCCGGGAAAATGCTGGCGGAAAATTTACTGCCTGCGCGTGGCTTTGCTTTGAAATCGTTCCAGGTGAGCGGACGCGTTGACGTATAATAAACCGTGTCAATTTCGGTAGCTGGGGCAAAATCGGCAATGTGCAGGCGGATTGCTTTGGCCAGCTTCAGGTTGGTATCCGCCTCCTGGTTCATCCAATTGTTCAGGTAGCGCAACGACTCCCCCAGCGCCTGCCGCAGGGTTGGCTCCACTACCGCCTGCTGGCTGGCGGGACGAACATAGCGAGCACCTCCCTGGTACTCCATCAGCTGCACCACTTCCTCCCCACGCTTATACTCAAAGGCCATGGCGATGGCGATACGGCCATTTACCATGCCGGTGGCTCCAGGTATTTCGGTTACGCGGCATTCTTTCAAGCGGATGGTGACCGGGCGCAGCTGCGTGTTGCGGGGAAGACTTTCCAGCATAAAAGCACGAATAGCCTGCTGCCCGCCCCCCTGCAGGTCGATGGCTTGTGCGGCACCAGGTTGCTGTCCCGCCATTTTCACCTCCGGAAGCAGGTACGCCACGGCGGCACGGTCCTTTCGTTCGTCTGTTACGTTGGCGATGTAAAATTCTTTAGGCGTGAAATCGAGGGACTGCGGGCGCAGGACGAGCGGGTCTGCTTTGTCTGCCGGTCGGCTGGCCATGAGCAGCAGAGGCAGAGGCAATAGTGACAGGAGCAGAAAAAAAATTTTAAGGTAAAACCGTCTTAGATTTCCCGAATTATTCAATACCTGCGTGTTTAATGTATAATTTGTCATGGTATTTGCTATCAGCATAAGAAGTGGCGGCAGGAGCAAACTTTACCCGTTCCGTTCGGGCACTTGCCGATGCTGCTAATCCTGAAACAGTTGCGCCCGGCATTCGGTTCATCCTGTAAACGTGGCAGGATCAACCTTATTTTCATCCAGAATATTAGTTGTTCAGGCTGTATTTTCTCCTGAACAATTTGTAAGTTTAGTTAACAGAAACGTCCTTTTCCTTGCCACTATGAATCCCAGACCCGTAGCCTTTACCTTACCTGTTGCAGCTCAGTTACTTTGCCTGCTTGTTCTGCTGTTTACGTATGGCTGCGGCGGGAAAAGCGATGAGCTGCAGCTCACCAACCGGAACTTTGAGCAGGAAATTGCGCGGGAGCAGAACCTGGTGTTTACCTTTGATAAGGAACTGGTTCCCGCCACGCAACTGAACAAGTGGGACACCACCGCTTACCTCCTCTTTACACCAAGGGTAAAAGGCCGCTACAAATGGTCCGCTCCGAATGAACTGGTGTTTTCTCCGGCACAACCCTTTGCTCCCGCCACCGATTACCAGGCCGAGCTGACGGAAAAGCTGCTGCAGCATTCCGAAACCAAATACAAGATACCTGCAGGCCAGGGCTTTACCTTTCACACGCCTTACATACAGCTGACTACAGCCAAAGGCTACTGGACCGAGAACCCCAACAAACCCGACCAGCTGGAGGCAAACCTGGCGCTGAATTTTAATTACCCCGTGGCTGCCAGTGCCTTGCGCGACCTGCTGCACGTGTACCAGGGGAATACCGCACTGCCGTTAGAGCTGGTCAGCAGCGATCAGGATGGGATCACGTTTAAGCTAAAAGAATCATTTGCAGGCGAAGAAGATGCCATTCCGCTGACGGTCCGGGTAAAAGAAGGGCTGACTACGGCAGGTAGCAATTACCAGTCGGGGCAGGAGTTGGAGACGGTGGTGGAGCTGCCCAGCCGTAAACGGATGCAGGTTTCGGAAGTGTCTACGGCTTTGGAGGATGGGCAGAAGCGGGTGTACGTGCTCACGACACAGCCTGTCCAGAACCAGGACCTGCACCAGCTGATCAGCATTCGTCCGCGGGCTGAGTTCAGTGTGGAGCGGCTGGAGAACGGGATGGTGCTGAGCGGTGACTTTGAAGAAAGCCAGACCTACACCCTCACCATCTCCGAAAATCTGAGCGGCGTGACGGGCCGGCAAATGGGCCAGCGCTACCAGCACCCCTTCTCCTTCCAAATGCTGGAGCCCGATGTGTCGTTTGTGAACAGCAAGAGCATTTACCTGAGCAGCCAGGGCAACCGGAACATCGCCCTCAACCTGGTGCAGGTGCCCCGCATCAAAGTCTCCATTGGCCGCATTTACGAGAACAACATCCTCCGCTACCTCTGGGAAGGCAAACATTACGACGGCTACTACGACCGCGAAGCCGAAGAATACTACGAAACCTCCGAATACCCGGTAAACGAAACGAACGGCAACACGATCTTCGAAAAAGAATACGACACCAAAAGCCTCCGCAAACAGGGCAATGCCCACCTGCTGCACCTCGATCTGAACGACCTTGACTTCGACAGCCGTTTCAAAGGCCTGTATGTGCTGACGGTGGAGAGCACGGAGAAAAACTGGCTGAAAGATTCCAAAATTATTTCGGTTTCCGATATTGGTCTCATCGTGAAGCAGGGACAAAACGATGTGCTGGTCTATGCCAACTCCATCCGGACCGCTGAGCCGCAACCGGAGGTAGAAGTCCGGTTTATCAGCACGAACAACCAGGTGATCCATACCGCCACTACCGGAACCGACGGCGTGGCGGTGTTCAGCAACATCAACCAGACGGCTCCCGATTTCAAAGTTGGAATGATCACCGCCCGCCACGGCCACGACTTCACTTACCTGCCCTACAGCCAGACGGAAGTGAATACCTCCCGCTTTGAAGTTGGTGGCAAACGCATGAGCGGCGTTAACTACGATGCCTTTATCTACGGCGACCGCGACCTCTACCGTCCCGGCGATACGGTGCATGTGAATACGGTCGTGCGAACGCCGGAACTTGAAACGGTAGCCGGCCTGCCCATCAAACTGAAGCTCCTGCTGCCCAACGGCAAAGAATACCGCAGCGCCAAAGGCAAGCTGAACAAGGAAGGCGCCAGCGAAGCTACCTTCTACTTACCTCCTGCCGCCGTTACCGGTACCTATACCCTGGAAGTGTATTCGGGTAACGATGTGCTCCTGAATTCTCGCAAGATTGGCGTGGAAGAATTTATCCCCGACCGCCTGAAAGTAACCACTATCCTAAACAAAACCGCTTTTGAACCAGGGGAGCAGCTGGTGGCAAAACTGACGGCGCAGAATCTGTTTGGTCCGCCGGCAGCAGGGCGCGACTACGAGATGCAGCTCAGCCTGAAAAAGAAATCCTTCGAAGCAAAACGCTACCCGGACTACAACTTTGAAATTAAGACTTCAGGCTCAGTTAATATCCAGAACAGTGTGCGCCAGGGCCGGACAGATGCCAGCGGGCAAAGCGAAGAGAAATTCGAACTAACCGGCTACAGCGACATCGGCTTGTTGGATGGCTCGCTTTATACGACGGTGCTTGATGAATCGGGACGTCCTGTGAACCGGCTGAGCAAAATTGACCTGAGCACACAAGAGGCCTTTTATGGTATCAAAGACTTTGATGCTTACGTGAGCACCCGTAAGCAGCTGAACATTCCGCTCCTGGCCCTGAACCGCAAGGGGCAGCCAATTGCCGCCAAAGCACAGGTACAGCTGGTGCGGTATACGTACGAGTCGGTGGTGTCGCGGCACAGGGACCGGTACAACTACAATTCGCAGCGCAAAGAGAATGTGGTGAGAAGCAGCATCGTCAGCATTCCGGCTTCGGGCGCTGTTTTCAAATTTACACCGGTTACTTCCGGTGAGTATGAGCTGCGGGTGATGCGACCGGGGGCAAGCAATTACGTGGCGCAATCTTTTTACGCCTACGGCTGGGGCGATACCGAAAGCACCTCCTTCGAGGTAAACACCGAAGGCGAAGTGGATATTGCCTTTGACAAGGAATCGTATGAGGTGGGCGACGAGGCGAAGATACTCTTTAAAGCGCCGTTTGCAGGCAAGCTGCTGGTAACAGTGGAGCGCGAGCGGGTGCTCAGCCACTTCTACCTCGAAACAGATAAAAAGGCTGCTTCCATCTCCCTTCCTATCAAAGACGAACACTTACCGACAGCTTACATTACCGCCACCGCCTTGCGCCCGGTAAAAGACAATAACATGCCCCTCACCATCGCCCGTGGCTTTAAGCCACTGACCGTCACCAAAAAATCCACGCAGCTGCCTGTCGTTATCACGTCACCGGAAGTTTCCCGTTCGAAGCAGACGCAGCTGGTAACAATTAAAACCACGCCGGACACAGAGGTAACGCTGGCGGTGGTGGATGAGGGCATTCTGCAGCTGAAGGATTACAAAACGCCCGATCCGCACGGTTTCTTTTACCAGAAGCGGGCGCTGGAGGTAAACACCTATGACCTGTACCCCTTCCTGTTCCCGGAGTTGGGCAGCAGCCGCTCCAGCGTTGGTGGCGACGGCTATGACCTGTCCAAACGTATCAATCCGCTCACATCCAAACGCGTGAAGCTGGTGTCGTTGTGGAGCGGGCACCTGCGCACCAACAGCAACGGCGAAGCAACTGTTCGGGTAAAAATCCCGGAATTCTCAGGCGCCGTCCGGCTGATGGCCGTTGCTTACAACGACAAGGCTTTTGGCGCTGCGGATAAAATGATGCGCGTTTCCGACCCGGTGGTGATCAGTGCCGGGCTGCCCCGGTTTTTGAGTCCACGGGATACGCTGCTGGTGCCGGTAACGCTGAGCAATACCACCGCCACCAAAGCCTCGGCGGCCAGTTCCATTGCGGTAACAGGTCCGCTGCGCGTGGTGGGAACGGCGGCGCAGTCGGCGAGCATCGGCGCTAATTCCGAGGCGCAGGTGGTTTACAAGCTGGTCGCGCAGCCTGCTATCGGGCAGGCCTCGGTGAAAGTTGCCGTAAAAGCTTTGGGCGAGCTGTTCAGCAGCAGCACTGACATTTCGGTTCGTCCTGCTGCGCCGCTGGTGAAAAAGACAGGAGCCGGCGCGCTGCAAAATGCCGCCACCGCCGAGATCAAACCGGAGCACGACTTCATTCCTTCATCTGTCTCCTCGAAACTGGTGGTCAGCAGTTCGCCCCTGGTGCAGTTCACCGACGACATTACCTACCTGCTCCGTTACCCGCACGGTTGCCTGGAACAAACCACTTCCACGGCTTTCCCGCTGCTGTATTACACGGACCTGGCTAAGTCGCTGAACCAGGAGCAGAAAGGCCGCACCTTTAACCCGAACTACCTCGTGCAGGAGGCCATAACCAAAATTGAGCTCATGCAGCAGTACGACGGCGGCTTTACCTACTGGCCCGGCGCCGCCAACACCGTCTGGTGGAGCAGCGCCTACGCTACGCATTTCCTGCTGGAGGCCCGCAAAGCCGGCTTCCCGGTAAGCAACCCGGTGCTGGACAAGGCACTGGTGTACCTGCAGCGCAAGGTGAAAGGCAAAGGCATGGAAGAATACCACTACTACGACGCCAGCCGTCAACTGAAAAGCAAATACATCGCCTCCCGCGAAACAGTTTACTCGCTCTACGTGCTGGGCCTGGCCGGTAAAACCGACTGGGCCACGATGAACTACTACAAAGCAAAACCGGACCTGCTCTCGCGGGATGCGCGCTACATGCTGGCCAGTACCTACGCCCTGAATGGTCGCCGCGAAAGCTTCAACCAGCTGCTCCCTAATTCCTTCGACAGCGAAATCTCGGTGCGGGCGCTGGACGGCAGTTTCTATTCGCCCATGCGCGACATGGCGATTTCGCTCAACAGTTTGCTGGAAGCGGACGCAGGTCATCCGCAGGTGGGCACTTTGTCGCGGCACCTCTCGCAGGAGTTGAAAACGGGCCGCTGGTTTAATACGCAGGAACGGGCATTTGCGCTGATGGCGCTGGGAAAAATGGCAAGTAAAAGTGCCGGCAGCCAGTCGGCGAAGGTGTACCATGACGGGAAGCAGGTAGCCACGTATTCCGGCAAAGATTTGTCGCTGCACAACAGCCTGAACCGCGGCGACATCAGCATCCGGAGCAATGGCAAAGGCAACCTGTATTATTTCTGGGAAGTGGAAGGCATCAGCCAGAGCGGCAGCTATAAAGAAGAAGACAATTACCTGAAAGTGCGCAAAGCCTACTTCGACCGCAACGGGCGCCAGATCACCAGCAACAGCTTTAAGCAGAACGACCTGGTGGTGGTGCGCATCGCGCTGCAGTCGCTTGACGGGCGCAACATCCCGAACGTAGCCATCACGGACTTACTGCCGGCAGGATTCGAAATCGAGAACCCGCGCCTGATGACGCCCCGTGAGTTTCAGTGGCTGAAGGAGCACAACCCCGCCACTCCCGACCACCTCGACATCCGCGACGACCGCATCCACCTCTACACCACCGCCCGCCCCAAAGAGCAGGTGTTCTTTTACCAGGTGCGTGCCGTAACCAAAGGTGATTTCCAGGCCGGACCTGTAGGTGCTGATGCGATGTATAATGCCGAGTACCATTCCTATCATGGCGCTGGTGAAGTAAGGGTGCGATGAGAGTTAAAATTTTTGAGATATGTAGGGGCGAACCCACGTGTTCGCCCCATCCACAATCCCAAAAAAAATTGATAACCCAGGCACACCGGTAAAACACCTAGAACAGCCACTCCTAAATCATTTCCGGGAACAATTGCAGCTGCCGGGGCTTTTCTGCTCCTGCCACCATAGCCACTGCTGCTGCTTTTGAGGCCGGAACGTGGGTACAGCTGATGTTAAAGACCGGCGTCTCCTCGAACCTTGAGGCTACTACCACGGCAGTGCCGGAAGCGTGTGTTGTAAAAAGCTCCTGCACCAGCTTGGGGCAGTTGTTGTCTTTGGAAAGGTGCGACAGCAGCACGTGGCTCATAAACTCGGGTTTGCAAGCCGTGAACAAGGCCAGCGCCTGCCGGTTGGATAAATGGCCCCTCCCACCCCGGATACGCTTTTTGAGGTAGTACGGGTAGTGTCCGCGCTCCAGCAGTTCCTCATCGTAATTGGCTTCCAGGAAAGCGGCATGGCATTGGCTTAAATGCCGCATTACGTGGTCGCAGGGCGCGCCGATGTCGGTAAACACCCCCACGTTTGTTCCACCGCACGACACCATGAAACTATGCGGGTCAGCTGCATCATGAAACTTGGGAAAAGCCGTAACCGTCAGGTGGCCGATCTGCACCGGCTCATGTGCCTGAAACGGCAGCACCTCCACCTGCTCCAGGTCCAGCCGCGAATAACGGTAGGTTTCCGGCGTGATGTATACCGGCAGCCTATACTTCTTTGCCAGCACCGGGATGCCTTTGATGTGGTCGGAATGCTCGTGCGATACGAAAATGGCTTTTACTTTGTGCATCGACAGCCCGAGGCGCTTCATGCGTCTTTCCGTTTCGCGGCACGAAATGCCTGCATCCACCAGCACCGCCTCCCGCTCGTTGCCAATGTAATAGCAGTTCCCGTTACTTCCTGAATTTAATGAGGTGATGTACAGTTGCATAAGAGCTGCAAAGTAACAAAATTAAGGGGGCTTCTTTTCTTTTTTTCTCCAGAAATAGTACAGGCTATAGTAGCAGACCAAATAGTACTTACCCCAGTTCCATAAACCATTCCCGTTGTCATTCGTTCGGGATGACAACGGGGAGTGGTTTTTTAAGGAACAGGTTATTTTTGGATGGTTTTGAACACCATGTCGGTCAGGAACTCGACCAACTGTTCATCCTTACTATCCGAAATATTGGTAAGCGAAGGCAAATGCAGCGAAAAAAACTTCTGGTAATGAGAGGTCTCAGCTACAGTAGAAACCAACGACGCAGGATATTTATAGGTTGGGTTAATTTCTTTGATAATGGCTGTAACACGTTTGCAAAAACGCTTAAAGCTGAAAAAGAAACCTTCCCGGTTGTTGTCGTCCACCTCTTTGGTCAGGTACACCTTCGCCGATTCCGATACGACTATCCGTTGCAGCGTTACCTCGTCCACATGCTCAAAGTCCATGTCGAGCTCTACTTTGCCGGCCAGCAGGGCAATGGCAATCTTTAACCGTTCTGCTGCCGACGAAATATTGTTGGTTGCAAATACCAGGCGGTACTCCAGCCAGCTCCAGTACCAGGAAATCAGGTAAGAGAGCAGCATGTGCTTGCTCTCGAAGTAGCGGTAAATGGTAGCTTCTGTTGTCCCGATTTTCTCAGCAAGCTTTTTGAACGTAAAAGACTCCAGCCCCAGCTCGTCCAGCAGCAGGATGCTGTGCTTTACTATCTGCCGGCCCTTCTCCGACGTTTCAGGATCTTTCAGGTATACTTTTTCATCAACCTTAATCTTAATATTTGCCAGAAAGTTTCTCATTAAATGCGTTAGTTTAATTGAAGGGAGTGATCATAGAAATCCACTACCCCTGTTTCAACATCGTACATGCCGCCAATAATTCCGATCTCTCCGTTTTTGATCATCTCCTTAATGATGCTGCTCCTGCCGGTTACTTCATCAATCATGTTGTGCACGTTCTTTTCGGCCACCAGCTGCACGAATTCCGCATTTTTAGAGTTCTTTTCCCCCTCGTACTTCAGATCTTCTATCGCAGGCTTAATCTTGTTTATCAGCCCGGTCAGGTAGCCCAGTTTTACATCGTCGCAGGCTCCTTTAATGGCGCCGCAGTTGGTGTGGCCCAATACCACAACCAGCTTGGAACCGGCCACCTTGCAGGCAAATTCCATACTGCCCAGGATGTCTTCGTTCACAATATTTCCGGCAATCCGTGCACTGAAGATGTCGCCAAGGCCCTGGTCAAAAATAAGCTCTGCTGATGTCCTGGAGTCGATGCAGCTCAACACAATAGCAAAGGGATGCTGGCCCTGCGAGGTTTCGTTTACCTGCTGCAACAGGTTTCGGTTGTACTTCAGGTTGCTTACAAATCGTTTGTTTCCTTCTTTTAACAGCTCAATAGCTTTTTCGGGGGTTAGTTGCTCCAGGAGCTCTTTGGTTAGTGTGCGCATTTTCTGTGTGTTATATGTTTATATTTTTTTCTGGTTTTAGATTTTATTTGCTGCAGCAGCCACCATACCCGCTGCTGCAGTCAAGCTGCGTTGTATTTTGCCCCTACACTGTCAGAGTATCATTTTTTCGTCCTTTATCTTTTCGGTATCGGCTACTTCTTTTACCGTGAGGTTAATATTTTTTCTTTTGGCTGTTTCCTTAAAATCATCAATCACTTCGTGCACGTCGGGGTCGATGTAGGCCGATTTTGAAACATCAATTTCCAGGTCCACATTCTCCGGCAGCTTTCGTAAGGTCTGCATAATTTCCCCTTTGTTCAGGAAAGAAATTTCCTCCGCCAAAATCATATAATACTTCTCTTTGCCGGCAGGCGCTTTATCTTTGTAGAGGTAGTGCGATACTTTGTAGTGGTTCCGCAGCAAAATGATAATGGCCACTGCCATGCCGATACCGATACCGGTAAGCAGGTCGGTAAACACGATGGCGACGATGGTGATCACGAAGGGCAGGAACTGGCTATAGCCTTTCCGGTACATACTCATGAACAGCGCCGGCTTCGCCAGTTTATACCCCACCACGATCAGGATGGCAGCCAGGCTGGCCAGTGGTATCATGTTCAGCAAACCCGGGATAAAGATAACACTGCCCAGGATGAGCAGCCCGTGTATCAACGAAGAAAGTTTGGTTTTACCACCCGATTGGATGTTGGCAGAGCTCCTGACAATCACCTGCGTCACAGGCAGTCCGCCGATCAAACCGGATACCATGTTGCCTACCCCTTGCGCCACCAGCTCCCTGTTGGCCGGGCTGATGCGTTTATAAGGATCCAGCTTGTCTGTCGCTTCGAGGCACAGCAGGGTTTCGAGACTGGCAACTATTGCGATGGTACCAGCTGTAAACAGCACCTCATAGGTAAACACACGGCTGAAGTCCGGGAACGTGAACTGCTGCAGAAAGCCGCTGAACGATTCGGCCTCCGGTAACTCCACCATATGATTGGCGGCCAGCACAAATTGCGGATAATTCGCCAGAAAGAACTGCTGAAGCAGAATGCCCAGCACTACCACCACCAGCGGCCCCTGTATCAGCTGAAAAATCTTATGCTTTTTTGTAAGTACCTGGTCCCACAGGATCAGGATAACCAGCGACAACAAACTGATAATGACAGCGCCGGGCGTAATAAACTCCACAGCCCTGAACAGCTCTGAAAAAGTAGTATTTCCATCAGGCTGCATAAAGTTAAGATCTCCTTCATAATCGGCATCATACCCAAAGGCATGCGGAATCTGCTTTAAGATGATGATAACCCCAATACCCGCCAGCATCCCTTTGATAACTGAAACCGGGAAATAATAGCCGATGCTCCCGGCCCTTAGAAATCCGAGGGCAAACTGTATAGCACCACCCACTACAACTGCAGCCAGGAATACTTCATAGCTCCCGAGGCTCTGGATGGCCTGCAACACAATCACAGCCAACCCGGCGGCCGGCCCGCTCACACCCAGCTGTGAGCCACTGATCAGGGTGACCACAATACCCCCTACAAATCCGGCAATAATACCGGCAAAGAGCGGCGCCCCGGAAGCCATCGCAATTCCAAGGCACAACGGCACAGCCACCAGGAAAACTACTAGTCCTGACGGCAAATCATGTTTAAATTCTTTCAGGCTTATCATAGGCAAACAATCTATTAGGAATACATAATAAAACGATAGCATTACTATAGCGTTACAATGTAAACATAATATTTAAAAAGGAACCCTCCTCTCCTGTATTTTTTTGATCTTTCTCTGTCGCCAACATTCAGCAGCCCAGGGTCGCCTTGCGGGCATTTATAATATAAACCAAAGAAAACAAGCCAGTTACAAACGTTTTTTTGAAGTTATGGTTGCGCATAAATTGACCTTGTTTTTTTCAGCGCAAATTTTCCGGATTGGCAAAGTACTAACTAACATATGTAATAAAAGGCCGTATGAGACTTAGTTGAAGCACACACCAGTGCTAAAAATTAAATGGAATTATGGGACTAAAAGACATCGTAAATAAGATAAAGCAGGAAGTGAAAGTAGTGCAGGGTGAAGAAACGAAAGACAAGGTTTTCACCAACGAGAATGTTTTTCCTGACGAAGCAACCGCTGAAAAAGAGTTTGAGCGGGCAAAGCAAAAACTGTTTGATGTAAACAACTGGTCAAACATAGAGGGTCTAACCTCCACGTTTGAACTGTACGACGAGCGGGGACATAAAACCACGGCCATCCCCAGGGTGGGTTACTACATCAACATCATCCTTCCGGCATCTCAGATAGAGAACTGGGTGCAGATAAGCGAAGTAAATACAGACAAGGAGGTAGCCGAGTTTGTGGTACACCCCAGCGAAAAGCCCCGGCAACTTACAGAAGAAGAAGTGGTCGAACATTTCTTTATTAAAGAAGCAAGCAGTACGTTCCGGGTGAGCAGGCATGGCGCCAGGCTGGTAGCCTACGAAATTGGCAAAAATGAAGGCATCAATAACCAGGGCGAAGAGGCCGGCGACCGGGCTGTCCTCAATACCCTCATTTCGGAAGGAGGCTGGGCTGGTCTGCAGGACCTTCAATGGGACAACCTCACCCGCTACCTCGTGCACCTCACCGAACTGAAATAAGATAATTTTTTCAGCCGGTTCGTTCTGCTGACTGACCTTAACGAACCGGCTGCTTATTTTACGCCTACCGCCACCACCGGCAGCATTTGCCAAAACACCTGTTTCTTATATTCCCCAGGCTCCTTCCCCTTCCTTAAATGGCATAGCACCTGTTCCAGGTAAAAAGATATCAACTCCCCCGTCTACATCTTTTTATTTTTCATATCTCTTTGTTTACCAACATATTACCATCACTTACTGTAGTAACCGTTAAACCCTCTGCTGCTGCTGGCGTAACACCCCTTTAAGAATGTGCATCAAAATCAGAAACTATGAGCAACAATAACACTGACCGCAAAGGAGTGGTAGTCATAACAGGTGCTTCGGCAGGCCTGGGCAGGGCGATTGCCCGCACGTTTGCCCGCAACGGGTACGATGTTTCGCTGTTGGCCCGGGGGCTGGACGGTCTGAAAGGCGCGCAGAAAGAAATTGAAGCCATGGGCCGGAAGGCGGTATATTTCCAGGTTGATGTAGCGGACGCAAAGGCTGTGGAGGATGCTGCAGCAAAAACCGAAGAGCAGCTGGGGCCCATTGATGTGTGGGTTAACAATGCCATGAACAGTGTGTTCAGCCCCATCAAGGAAATGGAGCCCGACGACTACAAACGCGTAACGGAAGTAACTTACCTCGGGCAGGTTTACGGAACGCTGTCGGCCCTCAAGCGCATGCTCCCACGCGACAAAGGTTCGATTGTGCTGGTGGGGTCTGCCCTCGCCTATCGCGGCATTCCGCTGCAGTCGGCTTACTGCGCCTCGAAGCATGCCACCGAAGGCTTTTTCGACTCGCTGCGCACCGAGCTCATGCACGATAAAAGCAATGTGCGGGCATCCATGGTGCAGCTGCCGGCCATGAACACCACCCAGTTCGGATTTGTGAAAAGCAGGCTGCCCAACAAACCCCGCCCCATGGGCACCATCTACCAGCCCGAGATTGCGGCAGAAGTGATTTTGTATGCCGCCGAGCATGACCGCGATGAAATAGATGTAGGGTGGTCTACCATGAAGGCGGTGATCGGGAATAAAATAGCACCATGGTATGCCGACTACGTGCTGGCAAAAACAGGTTACGACGGACAGCAAACCGACGAACCGGAAGATCCGAACCGGAAAAACAACCTCTATGAACCAATCCCCGGCGACCACGGCGCCCACGGCACGTTCGACGAGCAGGCAATCGACTTCAGTCCGCAGGTCTGGATGAACCTGCACCGCAAGGAGCTGCTGTCTACGGCCCTCGCTTTTACGGGTGTCATGTTGTTAGGCAGCTGGCTGAAAAAATACATCGATTAGAGCTTCTGCACCCGTCACCACAGCCTCACCTGCACAAGCAGCCTGGAAGGCAGGTGACCGGTACTGGCTCAACAAATAAATTGAACAGGACAGGCTGAGAACTTAAATGATTGTACCATGACGAAAGAACAGGAACAAGGTATTCCGCCCGGCTGGACCTACAACCCGGCCACCTGGGGACAACGATTGCCTATTGTAGGGTTAGCCATTGTTGGCATGATAGCCGCCGGATACCTGGGTTTATTTCAGTTAAAACTTGTACCGGAAGTGTGGGAACCGTTTTTTGGCAACGGCAGCCGGAAAATCCTGACCTCCTCTACCTCCAAAATTTTACCCATACCTGATGCCGTGCTTGGCGCCATCGGCTACCTGACCGATGCCGTAGCCGGAGCCGTGGGAGGTACAAAACGCTGGCGCACCATGCCCTGGATCGTGGTAATTTTCGGGCTGCTGGTGGGTCCGCTGGGTATGATCAGCATTCTGCTGGTGGTGTTACAGCCGGTGTTGTACGACGCCTGGTGCACCATCTGCCTCTTTACCGCGTTTATTTCGGTTATCATGATAGGACCCGCCATGGACGAAATGCTGGCCAGCATGCAATTCCTGAAGCGTGCCAAAGATGCCAAGGTGTCGCTGTGGAAAGCGTTCTGGGGATATAAAGAAGTTTTGGACAGAGTTAACTGACTATGTGGGCACAAATAATTAACGCACTGCTGGGCCTCTGGCTTATGGCAGCTCCTGCCGTACTGGGAGCCGATAAAATGATAGCCAACAACGATCATATTGTTGGCCCGCTCATTGCTTCTTTTGCCATCATCTCGTGGTGGGAAGCTACGCGGGTAGTGCGCCTCTACAACGTGCCGCTGGGCCTGTGGCTGCTGGTGGCGCCCTGGATACTTGGCTACGATAACACGACTGCTATCGTAAACGACATGCTGGTGGGGGTACTTGTGATCGGCCTGTCGTTTGTAAAAGGAAAAGTAGAAGGGAAATTTGGCGGAGGCTGGTCTGCCATCTGGAAAGAAGAGACACCACACGCGCAGGAAGCACGCCGTCAGCCACGGATATAGCTATTTCCCCGTAAAAATTATAAATGCCAATGCAGAAAACAATTGTAGCTCTGCATTGGCATTTTTTTTTAACTAACGTAAGGCAGTATTTTTCTCTCCGGTAAATTTTCTAACGCTCAGGACTTCTGTACAGCCTGCAGCCCTTTTTGTAAATCTTCCAGGTTCATAACTGGAATGAGTTCTACTTTGGCATTAAATTTTGTAAAGAATGGTTCACAGATAGACGGAATTTCAGAAGCATCTTTCATATCAAAAACCATCAGGAAAGCTCTGTTTCCGTCGTGTGCATAGAAATAAATAGCTTCCGGTTTAAATTTTTCGGTAACAGTGTTGAGGATTTCGGGAAGTGAGCCTTCTGAAATAGCTTTATTTCCTGCTGTAACTTCCATCGTAACTTTTAACATAGTGCGCATAACAATAAACTTTAAGTTGAAAAAACTACTCCATTTCCGCTTATAGGCAGCAAAAAGCTAAAAGAAGCTATCCGGTCCATCAACACTGTGCTAAAAACATACTTTAATACTTTACCAGAACCTGTTTTGCTGTATTAGTTATACGCATTGCCTTTACTTAAAGACGAAAAATATTTCTTAGTAAATTACCATTGTGATTTACCCTAAAGCGAGCAATGCAGCTGCATACAACTTACTCCACATTCACCACTATTTTCCCTCTTGTTTTGTGTGTCTCGATCTGCCGGTGGGCTTCCGGCATTTCATCAAAAGCAAAAGTATGCGAAATGTGTACTTTCAGCCGCCCGTCACGCAGCAGGTCCGTGAGTTGCTCCAGGTCCTTGCCGCTGGAATGTACCAGGTAATTTAACGTTGTGATTTTGCGCTCTTTTGCCTGTGCCTCCACAGCTTCTTTAGCACCTCCCACAATCGAGATGAGCCTGCCACCCGGTTTCAACGTTTTCAACGACTTCAGGCAGTTCTCCTCTCCCAGTGAGTCCAGCACCACATCTACATTGCGCACAACCTCCTCTACCTGCTCATTTTTATAATCTATCACCTCATCTGCTCCCAGTTCACGCAAAAAAGCATAGTTATTACCCGAAGCAGTACCAATTACGTAGCAGCCAAACGCTTTGGCAATTTGCACGGCAAAATGTCCCACGCCTCCTGCCGCCGCATGAATCAGCACCCGCTGGTCGGGCAGTATTTGTGCCTGGTGCACGAGTACCTGCCAGGCCGTTAAGGCTGCCAACGATGCTGCTGCTGCCTCCTGTAGCGAAATTTCCATGGGTTTGTGCGCCAGGTGTGCAGCAGGGGCCACTACGTACTCGGCATAGGCTTTTCCGTGCCCCGGGAAATTAACCATGCCAAACACCTCGTCGCCAACTTCAAAATTGGGCACCTCATCTCCTACGGCCATCACCTCGCCCGCTATATCCCAGCCCAGGATAACCGGAGCATCTTCCTTCAGCGAGTTGTAAAGCGCTTTCCCTGCGCGGGTTTTCGCATCAACCGGATTTACACTCACGGCTTTAACTCTGACCAATATTTCATGCTGCTTCGGGATAGGGGTTTCCAGTTCTTCTATCATAAAATTTTCAGGTCCGCCTGGCGCACGTAATACTATTGCCTTCATGTGTTTTTTTGTGTTGTTTCAGAAAAAATAGTCTGCTATCTAAAACTAAAATGCGGGCAAAAGGTTATAAAAAAGCATCCAGAGCGTGATTTCAACATCAAAATGGCTCGTAACGCTCCAGCACAGTCATCACACGTAAGCAGTACAACCCCAGGACCATACTACTTTATCCTCATTCCTGATCCTGCGTTAAAGGAAACATTGACTTTAGGTAAAATCATCTTTAAGACCAGCTTAACATAAATGAACATGGAAGATAAAACACAACAGGAAAAGAAACAGGAACTGGCCACTTTTGCAGGGGGCTGTTTCTGGTGCATGGTAAAGCCCTTTGATAAATGGCCCGGCGTGCAGAAAGTGGTATCGGGTTACACCGGTGGCGACCTGCCCAACCCCACCTACGAACAGGTATGCTCCGACACGACCGGCCACCTGGAGGCGGTACAGATCACCTTCGACCCTTCTGTCATTTCGTATAAAGAGTTGCTGGAAGTATACTGGCAACAGGTAGACCCCACCGATCCGGGTGGCCAGTTTGCCGACCGCGGGCACTCCTACGAAACCGCTATTTTCTACCACACCCCGGAGCAAAAAGAGCAGGCAGAAAAGTCGAAGCAGGAACTGGAGCAAAGCCGTCGCTTTAGCAGCCCCATCGTCACCCCCATTCTGCCGGCCAAGCCATTTTATCCCGCAGAAACGTATCACCAGGACTATTACAAAAAGAATCCGCAGCACTACGAACGCTACAGCATCGGGTCCGGCAGGCGCGGTTTTATCGAAAGGCACTGGAACAGGTAAGCTGTTACGTTGCTTTTTGATACTGAAGCTGTTACCATAGCCACTGCTCTTTACCGGAAGCACCAACAGGGCAAAACAGGTAAATGAAACGGGGCCGGATCTGAAATTGGGGATTTCTTTTGCCTATTAATCTCTATATTTACAGCCGACACTAACCAAACCGTAACATGTATACAGGAATACAGCATTTTCACTCTTACCTGACTTACCTGGTGCTTTTAGGGGTGCTCATCAGCTTTGGTGCCGCCCTGGCCGGCTTAGCCGGTTCCAAACCCTTTACCGAGAAGGATCGAAAGATGGGCCTGTTCGGGCTTATCCCGGCTCACCTGCAGGGCGTACTGGGCATTATTTTGTACTTCGTATCGCCGCTCGGACTTTCAAATGCATCAGGTGCAGCCATGAAAGATTCCATCTCCAGGCTCTATATGCTGGAGCACCCGCTTACCATGATCATTGCCCTCGTGCTGATTACGATAGGCTATTCCCGCTCCAAGCGCCTGGCTACTGACAGCAAACGCTATAAGAGCATTGCCATTTTCTATGGCATCGCACTGGTGCTCATCCTGATCCGTATTCCGTGGCATGCCTGGCCTGGAAACTGATTGCCTGGTCAAGTAACCTTAACGAAAACCTGCTGTCCCTGCGCTTTGCCTGGTACAGCAGGTTTTCTGCTTTTGTGGCACCTCTTCAACTTTTACAACCAGCATTTATCCATTTCCATTAATAGTAAGGCTGCTACTTTATTTAGAGCATGTTTAAACTTTGCCTTTCGTGCTGCAAATTGCCCATAAAGGAACCTGACTTCACATTTTTTTCGCCCCATAGCGCTGCTATGACGCTCAAAAACTGTTTTGTCAGAACCCTTTCTGAACAATTTTCGCTTACAAAAGCAAAATTTAAACATACTCTTATTTTGGTAGCCTAAGGCAAACTTTTCAAGTTAAATAAAAGTAAGTGCTGTGTAGTTAGCGTTCTATTTCAACTGCAGCTTGCGGAAATATATAGGGTATGCCTGCGAGCGTTACCTGTTAAACCAAAGTTTATGCCTGCTCCTGTTTCGGTAGAAGATGTAATTGAACAGCACAAAGCTTCCGGTAAGTTTATTGACATAAACGGAATAAACACGTTTGTCCTGGACCAGGGCGAAGGAGAGGCTGTTTTCTGCCTGCATGGGGTGCCAACTTCCTCTTTCCTGTACCGCAAAGTCCTGAAAGAACTCGCAGCCCGTGGCATGCGTGGTATTTGCATCGATCTGCCCGGCCTGGGCTTTTCCGACCGGCCGGAAGATTTTGATTATACCTTCCACAACTTCGCCCGCTTCTGTGCACATGCCGCCGAAGCGCTCGGGCTGCAGCGCTACCACCTGCTCGTGCACGACATCGGCGGCCCCATCGGGTTTGCCCTGGCCGCAGAAAACAAAGAGAAAGTCCTGTCGCTCACCATCCTGAATACCTGGATTGAGGTAGACAAATTCAAAAAGCCCCTGCCCATGCGTCCGTTCGAAGTGCCGGTGTTAGGAGAGGCAGAACTTGCGGCCATGACGCATCCCACCTGGCACCTGCTCTTCTCTACCCTGGGCGTAAAGAACGCCGGTGCCATTCCCAAAGAGGAAATTTACGCCTACGTAGACCTGCTCAAACACGAAGACGGCGGAAAAGCTTTCCTCAAGATCATGCGAAACTTTGAGAAATCGGAAGAATTTAAAAAACTTTGCTTACAGGCGGTTCAGCAGGTACCGTACCCGGTGCAGGCCATCTGGGGTGCCGATGATCCGGGCCTGACTTATGAGCGTTATGGCAAAGAGATCAAACGTGCCGCTAACCTGCCTAAAGTGCATCAGCTGGAGGCAAAGCATCTGCTGCAGGAAGAGAAAGCCGAAGAGATTGCCCAACTGGTGGTGGAGCAGGCACGCAGGCACTAAGACCTCCGATACAGGGCTGATATTATTGTAAAAAGTTGTCTGCAGCTGCTACCATTGCCTCTGCTCCTGAAAAAGAAAAAAACTGCTTCAAGTTTTCAACTTGGAGCTATCATTCCAGCAAGTTTTCAACTTGCGGGGGTATGAGAACTGATAATTCCAGCCACGAAAGCTGAAAGCTTTCATGATAGAAGCTCCAAGTTGAAAACTTGAAGCAGGCATATTTTTCCGTGTCTACAAGCAAAATTATCAGCACACCAGGTATAGGTATTAAACTTTTCAACGTTGAACCGTTAAACACAGCTGTACAAGTACTACCTAAAGAATGAGATTCCTTTTTATGCTCCTGGTGCTGCTGGCTACAACTGCCACAGCACAGGATTTTCCTATCATCCCGCAACCTGCTCACGTGCAGCCGCAGCCGGGCAACT
This sequence comes from Botryobacter ruber, assembly GCF_003347595.2. GTDB lineage: Bacteria > Bacteroidota > Bacteroidia > Cytophagales > Hymenobacteraceae > Pontibacter > Pontibacter ruber_A. Next base: position 104,006 of record NZ_QCZK02000049.1, read on the forward strand.
TTACCATCACCCCAACAACCAGACTGGTGGTAACTGACGCGGAAGACAGAAAAGCAGCCGTTTTCCTGAACAACTACCTGCAGGAGTGCTACGGCATTAAACTGGCTATGGCAAGCCAGGCGACCAAAGACTTTGTACGCCTCAGCAGCCGCAGTACCACATCCGAAACCGAAGGATACAAGCTGCAGGTAGCAACGCAGGGCGTAACCATTACGGGCAATTCCCCTGTCGGCACGTTTTATGGCATGCAAACCCTGCTTCAGCTGTTGCCGGTACAGCAACAAACATCCTTAACCATTCCTGCCGTTTTGATAGAGGATGCGCCGCGCTTCCCGTACAGGGGCATGCACCTGGATGTGGCGCGGCATATCTTCCCGGTGCCGTTCCTGAAAAAGTACCTCGACTACCTGGCGCTGCACAAGATGAACTACTTCCACTGGCACCTGACCGATGACCAGGGCTGGCGCATCGAAATAAAAAAGTATCCCAACTTAACGTCCGTAGGCGCTTACCGCGCGGGCACGATAAGAGGCCGCTACCCCGGCACCGGCAACGACAACACCCGCTATGGCGGTTACTACACACAGGCAGAGGTAAAGGAAATAGTGGCCTACGCAGCAGACCGGCACATCACCGTTATTCCCGAAATCGAAATGCCTGGGCATTCGAGCGCGGCGCTGGCGGCGTATCCGTGGCTGGGCTGTCCGGGTACAGGCCCCTATAAAGTACAGGAAACCTGGGGCATTTTCCCGGATATCTACTGTGCCGGCTCCGACTCCACCTTCACGTTTCTGCAGGATGTGCTCACGGAAGTGTTGGCTCTTTTTCCCTCGAAATACATCCACATCGGCGGCGACGAAGCCCCGAAAGCCAACTGGCGGAAGTGCCCGCGCTGCCAGAAAAGAATAAAAGAAGAAGGACTGAAAAACGAAAGCGAGCTGCAGAGCTACTTTATCCACCGCATCGAAAAGTTCCTGAACAGCAAAGGCAGAACCATCATCGGCTGGGACGAAATACTGGAAGGCGGCCTGACACCTAATGCCGTCGTGATGAGCTGGCGCGGGGAACGGGGCGGCATTGCGGCTGCACGCCAGCAGCACCCCGTGATCATGACGCCCAGCAGCCACCTTTACTTCGACCACACCCAGCGCAAGCGCGAAGACTCCGTGACCATGGGCGGATACACGCCGCTGGAGAAAGTCTACAACTACAACCCGGTACCCAAAGTACTCTCTGCCGAAGAGGCAAAGTATATCCTGGGTGCCCAGGGCAACGTCTGGACGGAGTATATACAGCACCCGGAGAAGGTGGAGTATATGATCTTCCCGAGGATGAGCGCCCTCAGCGAAGTGCTCTGGGCAGCCCCTGCCAACAAAAACTTCGACGATTTTGAAAAAAGGCTGCTCACCCAGCTGCAGCGCTACCGGTTCTGGGATGCCGGCTACAGCACCGCCCACTTCGACCTAACGGCCGACGTCGCTCCTGCCCCCGGAAAAAACGGCTTGCGGGTAACTTTCGGCGCCAAAGCTCCAGGCAGTACGATTACCTACAGCCTGGCCGGGGAAAAGGCCACCCAACCCTACACAGCTCCCCTGCTGGTGCAGGAATCGCAGCAAGTTACAGCTTACCACCACCAACACAACAAGCTGAAAGATTCCATTACCCTGGATTTAAAACTGAACAAAGCCACCGGCAAGCCCATCACCATCAAAGGCTATATTTCGGAGTTTTATGCAGCAGACGGTCCCTTCACGCTCGTAAATGGCCTTGTCAATAAAACCGGCAACCGCACCCGCGAAGCCCTGGGCTTTAAAAGTGTTGACCCGCAGGTAACCATCGATTTAGGCACTGCACAGGAAATAAATACGGTAACGGTGCACACCCTCTTCGACAGCGACAGCTGGGCTTACCCTCCCCGCTTAGTCGAGGTACACGGTTCTGCAGATGGGAAAAGCTATAAAATGATTGGCAGTACAACTCCTGCAGGCCCGTTTACCGGAAAAAAAGTGCCGGTAAATGTTCGTATACCGGCTGCAAAAGCCAGGTACGTAAAAGTAGTGATAAAACAGCAACCGCGTATAGCCGAAGGAAAACCCGGTGCAGGCGAAACGCCCTGGTTGTTTGTGGATGAGGTACAGGTAGAGTAAGTAGGAATTTAGTACAAGTTACTGCTAATGATGGAGTGGTAGGTTCGTACGTCCTGAACTTGTAAAGGTGCAATGGGTAAAACTGAAGCGCCATGCCGAACAATGTTTCTGCACCTGCCACCACAGCCTCTGCACATGCGTGAGGAAGATAAGTGAACTGCTGATGGAAAGATGAATGTTCGTCTGTACCATGCTGCTACGCTTGCCTCTCCCCTCCCTAAAACTTCTCCTCTATCCCCAGCCCGAACAAGGCAAAATCGTACTTCACCGGGTCCTGCGGGTCGAAGGTGCGGAGGTGGGCGGTGAGTTCTTCCGCTGTCTGCCAGTCCAGTTGCGGCCTGGTGATCAGCCCCAGCTTCCGGGCCACACGCTCCACGTGCACATCGCAGGGACAAATAAGCTCCGATGGCTGCATGTGGTGCCAGATGCCGAAGTCCACTCCGGCATTGTCTTTTCGCACCATCCAGCGCAGGTACATGTTCAGGCGCTTGCAGGCCGATTTGCGGGCGGGTGTGGCAATGTGCTTGCGCGTGCGCTGCGGCGCCTCCTCCAGGCTGAAAACCAGCTCATGAAAATACTCCAGTCGCTCTTTCTGGGTTTTTAGTTCGTTCTGCTCCCCGGTAAAGGCTGTCTCCAGGCTGTCGTGCTGCTGGTAGTATTGCCGGAAAAAGTGCAGCAGGTAAAGCAAATCGGTATCGTTGAAGGTGCGGTGCTTAAAGCCCAGGAAGCGCTTCAGGTCCTGCTCCTGGTGGTGCAGGACAAAATCGTGCGGCGCGTTATCCATCAGGTCCATCAGCTTCAGGCAGTTGTTGATGATGGTGCGGCGCTGCCCCCAGGCCAGAATCGCAGCAAAAAAGCCGATGATCTCGATGTCCTGCTTTTTGCTGAAGCGGTGCGGAATAGAAACAGGATCGTTCGGAATGAAGTCAGGTTGGTTGTAGCGTTCTGCCCGGTCGTCGAGCAAGGCTTTGATGGAGGCGTAGGTGTAGGTGGTCATACAGGAGAGGCTATGGTGGCTGGAGCAGCAGACTATTTATGCAAAAAGACCGGAGCTTTTTGCCCCGGTCTCCCCTTTTTTGTTTATTTTTTCGATTAAGGAACGTAAGAAAGATCTACCCTGAACTTCGAATCGACCGCGCCCAGTTTCTGGTAAGCTTTTTTCGAAATCTTTACCACGACCTTATCGTTCGCGCCGGTTTCCGGTAACTTCCCGATCACACGCACATACACTACCTGCCCATTCATGGCATTTTTTACCTGCATGATGGTGCCCACAGGCGCAGCGCGGTGCAGGGCCAGGTATTTGTCGGTATCGGCTTTCGGATCAATCATTTCGGCCAGGCCGCTTTCCATCACTTTCCGGATACCCGACTCTTCTTCCTCTTCTTCTACAGGCTCAGGCGTTGCAACAGCCACTGGTTCTGCTTTCGCCGTTGCGGCACCGGATGCAGCCACAGGTTCTATCACTTTTGGCGTGGCCGTATCGGCAGCGGAAGCCAGGGCATAACCGGTATGGGCAGGCGAAGCAGTAGTTCCTATGCCAACCACCAGCTCAGCGCCAATGTTTACCTGGTTCGAGGTCATTTTATTCCAGCGGATAATGTCTTCCACGCTCACCTGGTACATCCGCGAAATGCTGTACAGCGTTTGCTTCGGCTCTACCACGTGCAGCTTTGTAACGCCACTACTGTTGGCAGAAGTTGCGGCAGCAGCACCGGAAGCCACGGTGGTAGCAGGCACCGTTTTAGGCGCAGCAGCGGTATACACTGCAGCAGGTTTTGAAGCAGGTGAAGCAGGTTTAGCCGCAGCAGCCGTTCTGTTGCGCGGAATAAACACGATCTGGCCTATCTTAATGGTAGTTTCTACAGCAGGATTGGCCTCCACAATCTGCGCAACCGACACCCCATACTTCCTCGACAGTGCATACAGCGTTTCCTTTGGCTCTACCTTATGCTTCACAAACACCTTCCCGTTTTTATGCTCCACCCCTACCGAATCGCGCACAGCGGCAAACGAAACAGCAGAAGCAGGAACCGAAAAGAAAGAAACCAGAAAAAGAATACTGAAAAAAACTCGAACCATGACTCTAAAATTTACGACTCACACAGGCAGCAAATATACCTGAAGAATTGTTTTATTTTGGATAAAATATAATGAATCCTTAAAGATAAAAAAAGTATCTGAACCAATGCCACTTAATCCGGCAGCTAAAGTTTCGCTTAACAACAAATTGCCTTCCAGGTCAAATACTGCTACTTCGTTTGCTAACTTATTTTCAGCACCAGGCAGGTAATAACTTACCAGGATGCAGCTATTGGTTTCAGCATACTCTATCCCCTTCACCGCCTGAACGCCCAGCCTGTCCGCTAAAAATGCCTGAACCGTCAGGAAATAAGGCTCCCCTTCCAGATACAACACCGGATAGACACATTTGTTGTACCGGGCGCCGAAAAAATCTGCTACCGCAGCAGCGGCTGCCTGCTGGCTGATGTCCGCTTCTTTTGGCTGCCCTGTTTGCAGGTCGAGCAGCTGAAAACCTTCTTCCGGGTGCGCAACCGCAAAGGCATACAGACCTTCTGCCCCGATACCGTAAAAGGCCAGCTCCTGCTCTTCCCAGCGCTGCGTGCCGTCGCCTGTACGGGCGGTAATGCCTTTGTGCTGGCCCAGTTTGCGGTCGCCGTAGCCGTGCAGGAACACCAGGCCGTCCTGCGCATCCTCCAGCCCCTGCCACCATACCGTCTGCTGCTGTAAATTTAGTTGGGCAAGGGCAAAACTGCGGCAATCGAAGCTGTAAAAACAGGCCAGCAGCACATCGCCGTCCCGCACTTCCAGGGCTAGCCTGTCGGTGGCCGTATCCAGTTTCATGCGCCACACGGGTGCGCCAAAATCGTATATAAAAGTTGGAGAAAGAATATCCTGCTGATTTTTTGTTAACTTATTGCCCATACCCGAAATCGAGCTACAATTTATGAAATCTATCCCAAAGCGCTTGCATGTACAGCTGCTCTGTTTGCTCCTGTGCACGCTGCTGCTTCCAATAAGCGCCTTGGCCCAGCAACGGCCAAAAGTCTTCCTGTTCCGCATCGGAGCTGAAATAGATCCGCGCACCAACCGCTACAGCGAACTGGCCCTGGAAGAAGCTACCCGCATCGAAGCCGACCACATCCTGCTGGAACTCGACACCTATGGCGGTGCCGTAAACGATGCCGATGAGATCCGGAAACGCTTGCTCGAATACCCCAAACCGGTGTATGTGTTTATCAACAAAAATGCCGCCTCGGCCGGCGCCCTTATCTCCATTGCCTGCGACAGCATTTACATGGCGCCCGGCGCCAACATTGGTGCCGCCACCGTTGTAGGCGCCGACGGTGTGGCGGCTCCCGGCAAATACCAGTCCTACATGCGCTCCATTATGCGGTCAACGGCCGAGGCAAACGGAAGAAACCCGCACCTGGCAGAGGCCATGGTAGAAGCCAGTGTAGACAGTACGCTCTCGGCTGGGCAGGTACTCACGCTCACCACCTCCGAAGCGATAAAATACGGCTTCTGCGAAGGCAAAGCCAGCAGCATTAACGACGTACTGCAACAGGTCGGTTTACAGGATGCGGAGCTGGTAAAGTTCGAGCTGGACACGGTAGACAAGGTCATTTCCTTTTTCCTGAACCCGCTCATCAGCGGTCTGCTGCTGCTCATCATTATCGGCGGCTTATATTTTGAACTGCAGACACCCGGCGTTGGCTTTCCCTTACTGGCAGCCCTGGTAGCCGCTGTTTTTTACCTGACGCCTTACTACCTGAATGGGCTGGCTGAAAACTGGGAGATCCTGCTCTTTATCCTGGGGCTGGTGCTGCTGGGGCTGGAAGTGTTTGTAATACCGGGTTTCGGCGTGACGGGCATCAGCGGCATCATCCTGGTGTTCCTGTCGCTGGTGCTGGTGATGGTGAACAACCAGAACTTCGATTTCACTTTTGTAGCTTCCAAAGCCCTGATGCAAAGCCTGATCGCCGTGTTTGTCGGGATGATTGGCGCGTTGTTGCTGATCGTGCTTTCCTGGAACCGGATGGTCGGCAGCAAGTCGATGCAGCGCCTCATCCTGCACAAGAAGTTCGAAAGCGAGGAAGGCTACCGCTCCTCCTACGCCGCCTCGCACCTGATCGGTAAAACCGGCGTCGCCCACACCCGCATGGCCCCCACCGGCCGCGTGCTCATCGACGACACCCTCTACGACGCCCACGCCCGCGAAGGATTTATAGAACGCGGCGAACCCATCCAAGTAATAGAGCACACCACATTTTCATTGAAAGTTAAAAAAGTATCGTAGGGTGAGGGTTCACCCCTCACCTTCATGACCCCAAAGAAATTCCAACAAATTAACAGAGAACGATTGACGGGTTTATTTAATCAGGAATGTTTGACCAGGGAACGATTGGTGCGGGGTAAACCCGCACCCTACATGCCCATTCAACTACCTACTATCCAAAAATATTATTCGTAAACTCCACCTTTATGTAAGACTGGAAGTTTTTGATCGTCTTGAAAATCTCCTTCAGGGTTCCCTGCTCGATCTTGGTCAGGCTGCCAATGTCGATGAGGTTATCTGGAGCCACTTTGTCGTCCATGATCTGGGTTGCCTGCTTTTTCAGGCGCAGGCTCATCAGGTAGTAATACGACTGGATGAGTTCGTTGTATTCCGTTTCGGTAAAAACGCCTTTGTTCTTTAAAGCCTCCAGGCGCTCGCCGGTGTTGGTTTTAAAGATCCGGTTCCGCAGCGCATGCACCCGCACCAGGTCCACGATGGGCGTCATGGCTTTTTTGATGTCGAACACCTGCTGCGAGCCAACGGTAAAGGTGCGGATGTTCTTCAGGAACGTCAGTGGTGGCTCGTACTGCAAAGCGTTGTTGGCCATATGGAAGAAAAGCTTCTCCAGCGGCTTTTGCAGCTCCTGGTCCAGGAAAGCCTTCAGCTCGTCCATGATCGCTTCTTCGCCATAAACATACCGGCAGTCGAAGAAGGTGGAGAACTTGATGACCGTTTCCGGCACCGACAAGCTGATCCAGCTTTCATAGTTGCGTTTCCAGTGCGACAGCGAGTGCGTCCATTTGTGGTTGCTGGCCATAAAGCCGCCGGTGCAGTAGCTGAAGCCGATCATGTTCAGCCGGTCCGACACCATTCTGGCAAAGTTGAGGAAGTACTCCCGCACCAGCTCGCGCTGCTCGTTGGCTTTGTCTTCGTAAATAATGGCATTGTCCTGGTCGGTTTTCAGGGTTTGTTCTTTGCGGCCCTCGCTGCCCAGCACCATAAAAACAAATTTGGCAGGCGGGTCGCCCACTTCATTGATCACCCCCTCTATTACATTCAGTGTGATCGTATCGGCAATGGTGGTCACCACCTGGTTCACGATTTCGGCTTTTACGCCACGTGTCAGCAGCTGCGTTACAATTTCGGGTACCTTCTCCCACTTCTTCTTCAGCTCATACACCGAACGCGCCAGCTTCACCGACTGGATAAACAGGAACGGCGACTGCGCCTGCTCGCTGAGTAATTTATTCCGGCTAATAAACCCGATGTAGCTGCCGTTTTCCTTCAGCAGCAAATAGCGCGTTTTGGTATGGAACATCAGCAGGATCGCCTCATATACATACGCCTGTGTGCTGATGGACACAATAGGGTTATCCATCACATAGCGGATAGGCGCGTACACATCGGCCTTACGGGCCACCACGTTGTCGCGCAGCGTAATATCCGTCACAAAACCGATGATCTGCTCCTGCTCGTCCGTTACGAAAAGGCAGCTCACCTTTTGCTCGGCCATGAGCCGGGCCACCTCAAAGATGGGAGTTTCGCTGTCGCAGGAAACGATGTCGCGGTGTTCGATGCTTTCTATTTTGCGGGAATAGAGCTGCTCCGACGCAATATAATTCGGCTCTAAGGTAACAGGCCGCTTCACATAATGCACGTACTCATCGTCCATCATCCGCTTGCCAAACTGCGCTGTGAAGAAGTGGAAAAACTCTTCGTACGCCTGGCACAGGTCCTTGAAATCGCGCCTGGGCAGGGAATAAACCAGCGTCCCTTTTTTAGCGATAACCGTGCGCAGCGACCTTTTCCGGTTCAGTAACACGGAAGCACCGCCGTAGCAATAGCCGGGGCCGTGGTGGTCGATCACCTTTTTGTTCTGGTCGCTGTCGTAGAAAAAGGCCTCGTACTCTCCCTGCACAATAATGTCCACGCCACGCATCTTGGTCACGTCCTGGTGGTAGATGAGTGTTTCCTTATCGTACCGCACCTCCAGCAGCAGATCGGCAACGCTCAGCAGCACATCATCGGGCAGAATATCAAAAGGTTTTACCGTCTTCAGAAATCTTAATCGGTCGTTCATCACCAGTAAAGCGTTAAAATGAGAACTACAAAAATAACGAAAAAAGCAGACAAGCAGCCGGGCGCCCACGATTCGGCTTTCTCCCTGATTCCCTTCGGATGCTGTTGCTGCTCAATTACCGCATCGTCTACTTCGCCCCGCTGGCACAGTTCAAAAAAGCACCGGGCGGTGGCACGGGCATCCGCCAGCGCATCGTGCTGCTGCTCCGGTTCAGTACCGAACAGTATGCGGTGCAGCTCGTTCAGCCTGAGGTACCGTCGCCGCAGGTTACGCGAATAGAACGTGGTAGACTCCATGGTACAAAATGTCGGGTATTCATGCAACGGGAAATCCAGTCCTGCCCTGTAAAAGGCCACGCCCATCATGTGCAGGTCGAGCTGCATAAAGTGCCCTATCAACATAGGTTTATACTGTTGCAGGTCATCCGCCAGCAGCGTCAGCACGTCGCTTCGCCGTTTGCCATGCTTCAGCAGAAACGCTCTTGTAATGCCATGGATCTTTCCGGCTGCAGCCGAGATTTCAAAATCATCATCGCTGATGTAATGATTCTCCGCTTTTACCTCTTCTCCATGCCTGGTATAGATTATCCAGGCCAGCTGCACATTATACGGCCAGTTGCCCGGCTCCGAATAAGGCGCGTTCCAGTCTTTGGGCAACCCGGAAGCCTCCGTATCAATAAACAGCAGAAAATCTCTCACATTTTGAAAGTACGGATAAATATCCTGCAGAAGAAACGAATGCCGGTATTATTTAACCTGCCACCATGCGGACGGAGCTGTTCATGGTGCTGTTAGAGGCTACATGAATAGCAAAGCCACTGGTGCCGCAGGCCCTGTTGCTACATGTTCATACGGGAATAGCTTTTCAGCTTAGCATCCTGGGGTACAAAAAATTTCCTGAACAGGCTGGTGATCCCGATGGCAGATAAAATAAAAACAAAAGGCAAGACAGGCACCAGGAAACGACCATCCCAGTTTTCGGTAGTGAGGGTGACGGTAAGCACCTGTGTCAGGATATAGCCGATGATAAAATAATGTTCTTTCCTGTTGGGTGGGAAAACCCGGAACCCCTGGTAAGCAAAATAATAGAGTGGCCAAAGAACAGTGACGATAAGCAGGTTGTGCAGCCAGGAAAAATAGGGCTTCACGTTACTTACAAAAAGGAAAAACTTGATGCTGGAAATCTTAGCAAAATAAAGCGGGTTCTGTACCACAAACAGCACCATCCGGACCAGGGGCGGGTAATGTGTTGGCGGCACAGTTAAGTCGGCAGGCGCCTGCACCCCGAGCGAAATGTTCGGGTAAATGATTTCCGCTTTCAGATAACTTTCGATCAGGATATGTGTTCCCAGCATTTTATTCAGCAGCACAGCACCGAAGGCAACCACAAGAATACCTACAGTAATGAGTGTCCCTTTGCTGATCCTTATTTTATTCAGGGAGCCAAGGAAATAGCAGGCAAGCCCGACGAAAAAGCCGAAACCGGTTGGCCGGACAAGAAAGGTAAACAGCAGCGGAACAGCCAGGAGCACATAGTGCCATCGCTTTTCACATTTCAGCAGCAGGAAAAACGAAATGATACACATGCTGGTGAAGACGGATTCGGTGTAGATGTAAAAATTCCACTGGTGTATTTTTACCCATGCTACGTACAGAAACAGCGCCAGCAAGGCAATAAATTTTTGCCCGCTTATTTGTTTTACGGCAGCATACAGGCAAAAACCAGCTATCCCCGATAACAATACCTGTAAGGCAACCACAGCCGAAAGTCCGCCTTTAAAAAAGAAAACGGAAGCCAGGAAAGATGTGTAGCCCAGGTACCAGATGGTACGTTCTCCCGGTAAACTCCCGCTTAACAACCCTTTCGCATCCGCAACATAAACGTCAGTATCCACCGGCGTTCTAACACCAAAGGCCAGATACATCCCCAGCTGCACGGCAGCCCACAGGATAAAAAGGAAAATTAAGATGCTGATAGAATTAAAACGCTGTAATCTGGCTGCCATGTTCATATGCATCGTAAACTGGTTAGAAGAACAGAGGGTAAAGATAGGGAGTATCCGGCAAAAGCAACACAAATTCGCAGCCTCCGCCACAACAACTATAACTGGTTGCCAGCCAGTAGCTTACTATTCACAAAAGGAACAAATGGAGCAGAACAGGCCCGCACATCCCCAAATATTAACAGATGTTGATATTATTAAAAAGCTAACTTTTGTTAGGAATTTATAAATTAACGTTAAAAATATTACGCCTTTTTAAACAAATTGTTAATTTTTTCGTAGCCTTTTGATACAACTTATTAAAAAATTGCTTAACTTAGTTCCAAGTTCAACAATTAGCCGTCAAATGTAGAAATGGAGTACAGTTTAGTAGTTGCGCCAAGTTTAGAAACTTTAGCAGCAGAAGTAGCAGTTTTTTTCCCTAAAGGTTGGAAATTAAAAGGTGGAATTTTAGAGCATAACCAGGGTTTTGCTCAGCAACTGGTTCGTAAACCTTCTGATTCGATCCGTTACCGGAAACAGGCTCCTATGATGAAGCCGCCAAAGCAGCGCACTAAATGGATTGAGTAGTTCCGCTTCAGCTATTATTATAGATTTTTGTGAAAGCCATTTCCGATGCCAGCAAGCCTGCTGTGCCGGAAATGGCTTTTTTATGTTTCAAAAACGCATCTGCACCTGCCACCACACCCACTGCTGCTAGGTAAGCCCATCCAGCACCGAACGGATTTTGTTTGCCTGCACCATCATCTCGTACAGCTTTTCGGTATCTTTACTTTTCAGGCATTCCTGGAACTGTTGCAGGTGCGAGATGTATTCGGCCAGGGCGTGGCTCAGAAAATGGGCGTTCTGCTCGAAAATGGGGGCCCACATATCGGGGGAGCTTTTGGCTAAACGAACCGTGGAGGCAAAGCCACTGCCGGCCAGTGTAAAAATATTCTTCTCGTCTTTCTCCACATCCAGCACCGTCAGCCCCAGCAGGAATGAACTCACGTGCGAGAGGTGCGAAATGTAGGCCACATGCTTGTCGTGCTCCTCGGGCTGCATAAAAATAGTTTTCATCCCCAGCAGGTCAAAAATTTCGAGCGCGGTAGCAACTGCTTTCTCCGACGACTTCTCCCGTTCGCAGATAATATTCATTTTCCCTTTGAAAAGCCCTTCGAGTGCCGCCGTAGGGCCGGAGTATTCGGTACCGGCAATGGGGTGGGCGGCAACGAACTGCTGCCGGTTCTGGTGCTCCCGCACCGCCTCGCACAACAGGCTTTTGGTAGAGCCCAGGTCGATCAGGACCGATTCCGGACGGATGACATCCAGAATTTCAGGTAAAATTTTCTGTATGGCCGAAACCGGTATGGCCAGAATAATAATGCCAGAAAGTGCAATCGCTTTTTCAAGCGGTAACACGGCATCTACCAATCCTATCTCCAGGGCCTTTGCCGCATTTTCGGGATTTTGTTCTACTCCTATGATGGTACTGGCAAAGCCTGCCTTCCGCAGATCCTTTGCCACAGATCCGCCAATCAGGCCTGTACCAACTATTGTTACTACTTTCATTGTTTGTTATTTCAGCTGCTGTGCGCCTGTTGTTTTTACATGCAGGCGGTGCCGAAGAGCGTGCAGGATATTGAAAAATATCTCAACCAGCTTTTTCACCTGGCATTGTAGCAGCACTGTTATTTAAAGTACAAAAGTACACAGAATTATCTTTGCGCTTCAACCGGACGCAGAAAATTAACTTTCGCAGCAGCAGCGGGAGTGGTGGTGGCAGCAGTGAACTTTTAATAGTAGGTGCTAACGCTGGATAAAAGAAAAGGCAGGATGTGAGCCACCCTGCCTTCGCTTGTATTTTTCAGTTTTGCTTAAACTTCGTGTGAGCCTACGTTTACAATGTCGGCGAACACACCGGCTGCGGTTACTTCGGCGCCGGCACCAGGTCCTTTTACCACCATCGGACGATCTTTGTAGCGGTCCGTTGTAAAGGAGATGATATTGTCGCTTCCGGAAAGTACGTAGAACGGGTGACTTTCGTCCACCATCTGCAGGGTGATGGTTACCTGGCCGTTTTCCAGCTTACCGATATAGCGCAGGGCTTTGCCGCTGCTCTCGGCTTTAAACTTCAGCTCGTTGAAGTAACCTTCCGAAGCCTTCAGTTCTTCGTAAAACTCAGGAACCGACTTGGCTTTCAGGCACGACTCCGGCAGCATGTTTTCGATCTGTACGTCTTCCGCCTCCAGCTTGTAACCTGCGTCACGGGCCAAAATCAGCATTTTACGCATGAAGTCGGTGCCGTTCAGGTCGTCGCGCGGATCTGGTTCGGTAAAGCCTTTCTCCTGCGCCATCTTCACGACATCATGGAAAGTGGCATCGCCTTTAAAGTTGTTGAAAATAAAAGAGATGGTGCCCGAAAGTACAGCCTCGATGCTCAGCACGCGGTCGCCGCTCATCATCAGGTCTTTGAGCGTACGCACAATCGGCAGCCCCGCTCCCACGTTGGTTTCGTAGTTGAAGTCCACGCCGTGCTGGTGCGCCGCTTCCTTAAATGTTTTGTACTGCTTGTACGACGACGAATTACCGATTTTGTTCGAAGTAACCACCGACACGTTTGAGTTGAACACTTCTTCGTAAAAGGCTACCGGCTGCGGGCTGGCCGTATTGTCCACGAACACACAGTTTGGCAGGTTCATCTGCTTCATCGTGTCCACAAACTCCGCCAGCGACGAAGTTCCGCCAAGTTCCTCGAGCTTCTGCTGCCAGTTGTCCAACGGAATGCCATCCGCATCGAAATACATTTTGCGGGTATTGGCGATGCCGACCACCTTCACTACAATGCCATTGTGCTTCTGCAGGAATTCGGCGTGCTCGTTGAGCTGGCGCAGTAAGGTTTTGCTGATGTTGCCGGTGCCTACGCAGAACACGTTGAGCGTTTTTTTCAGCTCGGTAAAGAAGGCATCGTGCACGGCATTCAGCGCCTTCGCCAGGTCCTGGTGCAGGATGACAACCGAGATATTGTGCTCCGACGATCCCTGGGCTATGGCACGCACGTTTACACCGTTGCGGCCAAGAGCAGAGAAAAGCTTGCCGGAAATGCCCGGTGTCTTTTTCATGTTCTCGCCCACAATCGCCATGATCGAGAGGTTCTCCTCCACCACAACCTTCTCCAGGATGCGGGCATTCAGTTCTTTTTCGAACTCCTGCTCGATCAGCAGCTGCGCCCGCACGGCCTCTTCCGGCTTGATAGCGGAGGTAATGCTGTGCTCCGAAGAGCTTTGCGTGATCAGGATGACATTGATCTGCTCACGAGCCAGCAGCGAAAAAAGTCTGCCGCTGAAACCGGCTTTGCCCACCATGCCACTGCCATGCAGGTTGATCACGTTGATCTCGTTAATGGACGAAATCCCTTTAATCGGCAGTGTGGACGTGCTGCTGGTATGGGTGATGCGGGTGCCCGGGAAATCCGGGTTAAATGTATTTTTCAGGACGATCGGGATCCTTTTCAGGAAAACCGGCATCATGGTTGGCGGGTAAATTACTTTGGTGCCAAAGTACGACATTTCCATGGCCTCGGTGTACGAAAGCTCTTCCAGCGAAAATGCTTTGCGCACCATCTGCGGATCGGCCGTCATGATGCCGTTGGCGCTCGTCCAGATCTGTACTTCGCTGCAGTTTAGCGCAGCGCCAATGATGGCGGCGGTGTAGCTGCCGCCTCTGCCCATGGTGGTCACTTGGTGGTAATGGTCGCTCCCGATGAAGCCGGTTACAAAAAGCAGCTTGTCTTTATGCTCCTGGTAATAGCCCTGGATCAGATGGTCCGTGGTGTTGGTATCTACTTTGGCATTTCCGAAGTTGCTGTCGGTTTTCACGATGGTGCCGGAATCAACAAACTTGGCTGCCGGGAATTGCTGTTCCGCAATTTTGCTTACCATAAAAGCAGCACTTCTTTCGCCATAGCTGATCACCATGTCCCGCGATTTCGGCGTGCACTCTTTCAGGTTGCTGATAGAGGTCAGCAGTCCTTCCACTTCTTTAAAGTATTGTGCCAGCTGCTCAAAAACCGGCGCCTGGCTTTGTTCCGGCAGCATGGCCCGCACTACCTCAAAATGCTTTTCTTCCAGTTGCTGCAGGTCCTCTGTAACATTTCCGCCCAGCGCGGCCTCGTCGGCCATTTTGGAGAGCATGGTCGTAACGCCATTCATTGCCGAAAGAACAATTATCGGATACTCGCCCGCACTTGCCTCGGCTTTGATGATATCCAACATATTGATGATCCCTTCAGTTGACCCGACTGAAGTACCTCCGAACTTTAATACTTTCATGCTTTAGGTTTTAAAAAAAAGCGCCTTCCTGATGGAGGAAGGCGCTTTTCGGTTTTGATTCTGTTATTTTAAACCAAATAATCTCCTTCCCCATGCATTTTTCGAATGATGGTGTTGGTGATAATATGGATTATTTGCGTTCTGTTCATAAATGTGACGCTAATATAGGCAAAATCTTTTATTCGCAGCGGCTTTTCCTGATTTTTTTGAAAAAAGTCTGCCCCGGAACAAACAAAACTGTAATTTGCCAACGTCGGAAAGAAGGAAGCATGAACAAGCAAACAGGCTGGAGCGAACTGGAGGTAGCGCTGGTACAGCAAAAGTCAAACGTCATCACGGCCAGAAGCATACAACCGCTCAAGTTGCTGAACCCAAAGGCACAGGGCACCGGTTGCCATGTGGTGCTGTCGAGCTATGGCGGCGGCATGGTAGCCGGCGATACCATCAGGCTGCGGGTTTCGTGCGGCACCGCTTCTACGCTTTTCCTCAGTACACAGGCCAACACCAAAATTTTTAAATCGGAAGATGGTGCTGTGGCAGCGCAGCATGTGGCGGGCGAACTGGCGGAGCATAGCCTGGCGGTCGTGTTCCCGGACCCGGTGGTGTTGCAGGAGGCAAGCCGGTATAAGCAGGTGCAACACTGGGAGCTGCAGCCAAATTCGCTGCTGCTGGTGGCTGACTGGTTTCATTCGGGCCGAATGGATGCAGGCGAGCGCTACCTGTTCCACTCGTTCCTGTCGGAACTGCAGGTGCGCGTAAACGGGAAACTGGTTTTGCTCGATCGTTTCTCCTTTCAACCGGAAGAGCACATCGCCACCTCTCCGGCCAACTTCGACCAGTACCAGACCATGCTGTCGGTTTACCTGGTCGGCTCGCCTGCCGATGCGCGGTTTCAGCTACTCGCTCAAACACTGCTGCAGCTAAAAATGACAGAAACCGAGTCGCTTCATTTTGACTTGACCGCTAAAGATGTTGTGGTCTCGGTAACGAAAGTAAAGGAAGGAGTATTCATTCTGCGGGCCATGGCCAAAAGCAGGCTGGACCTGCAACCGCTCTGCGATACGCTGCTGGAGGAGCTTTCAAAACCAGAGTTGCTGGGTTACAACCCGGTCAGGCGGAAATATTGAGTACTGAGAAGTTTGCTGCTGCAGCCACCACAGCCGCTGCTCCTACAATGGCTGGTTCTGTACGATTGCCGGTGCACGATTAGGACAGGTCGCGACCCAATGCCGTCAACTTAAGAAAAAATTACACATCGTGTCATTTCGACCGAAGGGAGAAATCTGGTGTTAATAGAGGTACATGCCAGATTTCTCCCTTCGGTCGAAATGACAAATATCCTTAAGTTGACGGCATTGGATCGCGACCTGTCCCTACGGGTATTCCTTTTTCTACCGCCGGTCCTCCCGCACCGACGCCAGCGCTTTTTCTTTGGCTTTGAAAATATGATCGATGATGGTATCGAGGTTGTAGCCATCCAGCGCCCGGGCAAATACAAAAGGACCTTCGCCCCGCATCTTCAACGAATCCCGCTCCATCACCCCCAGGTCGGCCCGCACCAGTTCAGCCAGATCAATTTTGTTGATCACCAGCAGGTCTGACTGCGTAATGCCCGGTCCGCCTTTCCGTGGAATTTTATCGCCGCCCGACACATCGATTACATAAATGGAATAATCCACCAACTCCCGACTGAAATGAGCTGCCAGGTTATCGCCGCCGCTCTCTACAAACAGGAAATCAATGTTGTAGTCAAATTTAGACATCAGTCCCTCCAGCGCATCCATGTTCAGGGAAATGTCTTCTCGGATAGCCGCATGCGGACAGCCACCGGTTTCTACGCCGACTATCCGGTCTTCGCTCAGGGCGCTGTTCCGGATAAGAAATTCGGCATCTTCGCGCGTGAAAATATCGTTTGTTACAACGCCTAACTGGTGCGTGTTGCGAAGACGTTCGCATAGCGCTTTCAGCAGGGCTGTTTTACCCGTTCCCACCGGTCCGCCTATACCCACGGTAAAAGCCCGCTTCCGGAAGTTGCGGTACGACGGCAGCTTCCGGGTTTCCCGCTCCTTAAAATCACCCGGCGATTCGTAAAATTCATGCGCGTGCCCGTGGAGCAATAGGGCTAATTTATCTACAAAAGCCATAGTTTGGGAGTTAGAGAGTTAGAAAGTTTAGGAGTTAGAAAGGTATAATTTGTAGGGGTTGAAGATTTTCAACCTTTTCCTGGGTGGCACAGAAATTTGAGCGTTGCAGAAACTGTTATACATGATTCTTAATTCTGGAATAATTTTGAATAAATGTCTTCGTGCAAAGCCTGTGCTGTGTCGAGCAGAAACGCAGACCGACAGGCTTCGTGGTATTCTTTATCTGCATGTTTCTCCAGCAGGTTTTCAAAGATACTATAGAAATCGTGTTGTAGTTTGTGGCCTTCCATGGGGCCAATAAAGCCGAGCCGGATAGCAGCGCTGACCTGGTCGCGCAGCGCCATGTGCAGGTACATGCCCTGGGCGTCCTGCACCGAAAAACCTGTACGCTTCAGGCAAAGCGCGAACACCGGCACAAAATGCATAGCCAACTCCTGCTCTCTGAACCACGCTCCTATTTCTGTTAATCCTGCCTCCGGGTAAAAAGTAGCCAGCAGTCTGAGCCAGTTTTTCGCCTGCACCAGGCTTGCCTTGTGCAGCACCGGCACCAGCATCATCGCATCGTATGCTTCCGCAATTTGCGCCAGTTGTTCGTTCAGGTCCTCCTGTTCCAGCTTGAAAACAGAATTAATAAACGGCACCTCCATACTCACCGCCTGCTGTAAAAATGCATACAGGTAGTTCCGCAACCCAAACTGGTTCTTAATCAACCCAAACGTGATGCTGCTTTCCAACCCATACGAATAGGCAAATGCCCCCGTCGGGATAGCGGAATCAACCAAGTGCAGCAAACGGGTGAATTTCATTTTTTAATGTACTGATTTTTAATGTGCTAATGTGGTAATGGGGTAATGGGGTAAAGGATTAAAATGCTAAAGGGTTTTCGAGAACATTGTTTCTTAACCTTTTCAACTCTCTATCTTTCAGCGTCACTATAATGGGGTTCAAAATTTTGAACCCCTACAAAAATATCTACCTCTCTACCTCTCTACCTCTCTACCTTTCTACCTCCTAAACTCTCAAACTCTCAAACTCTCAAACTCTCAAACTCTCTAACTCTCTAACTCTCTAACTCTCTAACTCTCTAACTCCTAAAACAGATTATACAACTGCGCCAGTGGTAGCTTTTCTGCGGGTTCGCAGGTGAGGTGGACGCCGTCTACGGTTACTTTGTAGGTTTCCGGGTCTACCTGGATGTTGGGCAGGTAATCGTTCAGGGCCATGTCTTTTTTCGTAACGCTGCGGCAGTTCTTCACCCCGACCACCTGTTTCTTCAGTCCGTAGTTTTGCTTAACGTGCTCCACCGATGCCTGCGACACAAACACCATGGACGATTTGCCGATTGCCGGCCCAAAGGAGCCGAACATGGGACGGGAATAAAAGGGTTGTGGTGTGGGAATAGAAGCATTGGCATCGCCCATCTGCGACTGCACGATAATGCCGCCTTTTATCACCATCTCAGGCCTGGAGCCAAAAAAGGCTGGTTTCCAGAGCACCAGGTCTGCCAGCTTTCCTGTTTCTACCGAGCCGATTTCGTCGGAAAACCCATGTGCCCGGGCCGGGTTGATCGTGTATTTAGCCACATACCGCCTCGCCCTGAAATTGTCTGCTTTGCCGGCTGCACCGGAGTCTTCGGGCAACGGACCACGCTGAACTTTCATTTTATGCGCCGTCTGCCAGGTACGTGCCACCACCTCGCCTACCCTACCCATGGCCTGCGAGTCGGAAGCCATAATGGAGAGGGCGCCCATGTCGTGCAGGATGTCTTCGGCCGCAATGGTTTCGCCGCGAATGCGACTTTCGGCAAAGGCAACGTCTTCCGGGATATTCCGGTCGAGGTGGTGGCACACCATGAGCATGTCGAGGTGCTCGTCAATGGTGTTCACCGTGAAAGGACGGGTGGGATTGGTGGAAGAAGGAATCACGTTTGGCTCGCCGCAGATTTTGATAATATCGGGTGCGTGCCCGCCGCCTGCGCCTTCGGTGTGGTAGGTATGGATGGTTCTGCCTTTAAAAGCATTCGTAGAAGTTTCTACAAAGCCGCTTTCGTTCAGGGTGTCGGTGTGGATGCAGACCTGCACATCGTACTGTTCGGCAATGCACAAGCAGGTGTCGATGGTGGCGGGGGTGGTGCCCCAGTCTTCGTGCAACTTAAAACCTAGCGCGCCGGCTTCGACCTGTTCAGCCAGTCCTTCGGGTTTAGAGGTGTTTCCTTTGCCCAGGAAACCGAAGTTAAGCGGGTAAGCCTCCGTTGCCTTCAGCATCATTTCAATATAAAAAGCTCCGGGCGTACACGTGGTGGCTGTAGTACCTGCCGCCGGTCCCGTACCGCCACCCAGCATGGTGGTAATTCCCGAGGCAAGCGCTTCCGGAATCTGCTGCGGACAAATAAAATGAATATGGCTGTCGATAGCACCGGCTGTCAGGATCTGGCCTTCACCGGCCACCACTTCGGTGGTAACGCCTACTACCATGCCGGGCGTAACACCAGGCATGATGTGCGGATTACCGGCTTTTCCTATCCCGGTGATGCGTCCGTCTTTTATGCCAATGTCTGCTTTGTAGATTCCGGTGTAGTCCAGCACGAGCGCGTTGGTGATGAGCAGGTCGAGTGCTGCTGCCTGAGGGATGCCTGCAGCCTGTCCCATGCCGTCGCGCAGCACTTTGCCGCCGCCGAACTTGCACTCTTCGCCATAGGTGCAGTAGTCTTTCTCCACCTCCACCACCAGGTCCGTATCGCCCAGGCGCACTTTGTCGCCGGTGGTGGGGCCGTACATTTCGGCATACGCCTGCCGGTCTATCTTAAAGCTCATAGTTTTTTTACTTGTCTAAACCTTTGATTTACGGTGATTTGATTGATTAAATTGATTTTTTTATTTACCCTTTAAATCAAAAATGATGACTTTAATGACTTTAATGAACTGTAGTGATTTTCTTAATTCGATTATCTAGGCTCTAGAGAAATCAACTTAATCAATCAAATCACTGGAAATCAAAGGTCATGACGAAATCCCTGCTGTTTCATTCTTTCAACAGCCGCCTGTTTTCCTCCTTCATCCAGTGCACCATTCGTCAGGTTGTTACCACCATACACTTTCCGTTCCCCTGCCAGCGCCACTAGCTCTACCCGTTTGCGTTCACCCGGCTCAAAGCGTACCGCAGTGCCAGCCGGAATGTTCAGCCGGAAGCCGAAAGCTTTTTCGCGGTCGAACTGGAGTGCGGCGTTTGTCTCGAAAAACGGGTAGTGCGACCCTACCTGCACCGGGCGGTCGCCCATGTTGGTGACGTCGAGCGTTACGGTTTCCCGCCCTTCGTTCAGGACGATGTCATCGGGTTGCAGCAGGTACTCCCCTGGGTTCGGACAGATCAGGTTATCAGGAGAATCTGTTAATTTTATTTTGTTAAGGCCGGAACCGTAAAGCGCCAGGTTCGAGTTTCCCTGCTCCCGGCACACCGGCTGGTGCACCGTAACGAGTTTGGTGCCGTCCGGGAAAGTACCTTCCACCTGCACTTCGGCTATCATGTCGGCCACGCCTTCCATCACATCCTGCAGCCCCAGTATTTTTTTGCCTTTGTCCATGAGCGTCGCCACACTTTCGCCGTCCCGGATAAATTCGAGCAGCTGCGTGGCAATCAGCGCTACCGCTTCCGGGTAGTTTAACCGCAGGCCCCGCGCATACCGTTTCTGTGCCAGGAAGCCGGCGTTGTGCAGCACCAGTTTGTCAATATCTTTGGGTGAGAGATGCATGGGTTGATTTTTTTTAATTAGAGAAGAAGATGCTCGTATACCATCCAGCTGCCGTACCCGATGCAGATCAGCGACGAAAGGATGACCACTCCTGCCCGCAGGTTGCGGCTGATTTTCATGCGCCTGGTAAACGGGATACCGAGCAGACTTGCTGCGAGAAACATCCCGGCAATTGAGCCAATGCCAAACACCAGCAGGTAACTGATTCCCAAAAACGGATTGCTGATGCGGCTCATCACCGACCCCACCAGTATACCACTCCCGGCCAGGCCATGCACTAAGCCAACCGTATACGCAAAGCTTTTCTGATAGCGGACCACCGGCGTTCGTGCAAAATTGTTTTTGTTCGTCAGGCGGCTGATGCCCATCAAAATCAGCATAATCCCCACAAAGGCTTCGAAGTAACCGGAACCGGCAAAGGTGAGGTTTGTGAGAATAATTATGGAGCCCAGGAGGACGATGGTCGTCGTATGGCCCAGGCCCCAGTACACGCCGTCTCTGGCAGCCAGCAGCAGGCTGTCGCGCCTGGATACGATGTTGCTGACCGCAATCAGGTGATCTGCCTCAAACGCATGCCCTACGCCTACCATTGCAGCAAACAGAACCGGTAACAGAGCTTCCACTTTTCGTGTCTTTGGGTTAAAACTAAATATAGGAAAACTTGCTTAAATAACCACCTGTTCCTGCTGAAAATCTGGACATTCCTTTTCCATTTTCTGATTTAAACAGGAGCAGCGGCTGTGGTGGCTGGTGTAGCAGACATTTTGAAACAAAACAGCAATGCTTTTGTCAGGCAACCTCCTTCAGCCCACTTCTCCCGGCCTTTTTACATCGCCCCATTCCTGCCCAGGCTTGTACCAGAGTTCGCCCCGCTCAATCTGCAGCGGCGAGGGGATATTGTTGTGGTAGAGCTGTCCGGTACCGAGGCCCTGCTGCAGGGTAATGTCGTAGTTGGCCGTGAACTGGCTGATGGCATTCAGGCCGATGTTCGATTCAAGCGCAGAGGTCATCCACCAGCCTATTTTCCGCTCCTCCGTCAGCTGTATCCATTCGGCACTGGCTGCCAGTCCGCCTACCAGCGTTGGCTTCAGGATAATGTACTGCGGCTTGATCTGGTCGAGCAGTTTTATTTTTTCGGGCAACTGCTGCACGCCGATCAGTTCTTCGTCGAGGGCGATGGGCACGGGGGTGTAGGCGCAGAGTTGGGCCATCAGGTCGGGCTGCCCGTGTTTGATGGGCTGCTCGATGGAGTGCAGTTCGTAGCGGGCCAGTCGTTCGAGCTTCCGAAAAGCTTCTTCTGGCGTAAAGGCGCCGTTGGCATCTACGCGTATGGTCAGTTTGTCGGCTCCTGCTGTGCTCCGGATGGTTTCCAGCAGCTCCAGCTCCGTGGCAAAATGCAGGCTGCCTATTTTCAATTTAAGACAGGTATAGCCCTCCTCCAGCTTCTTTTGGATCTGCTCCTGCATAAACTCCTTCTCCCCCATCCACACCAGGCCATTGATCGGGATTCCGGCCTCGCCGCGGCTAAAGGCATTGTCATAAATTTTCCGTTTGCCGCCGTTGCGCAAATCCAGCAGCGCCGTTTCGAGGGCAAACTTTACAGATGGCCAGGCTTCCAGCTCCAGTTCTGCGTCCAGCATCGTACCATCTTCGGTAAGTGCTGTGCCAGCATTAATTTTTTCACACACCGCCGCCAGTTGCTGCGACAGGTCTGCCCGGTAGTCGATGCTCAAGCCGGACAGCGGCGCGCACTCGCCAACCCCGATCACATCGGGCTTCTCCTGCTGCCACAGCGAAACATAATAGACGGTGTGCTCAGTAATAGCCCCGCGGGAGGTGCGGGCATCGAACTTGAAGCGGAGCGTATGGGAGGTGAAGCGGGCCTGGTAGGTCATGTTTTCAGATTTTGGGATTCAGTTGACAATTAACTACTACTTGCAGTGCAGCGCTTAAAACTACAGCTTCTTCCGGTTAAGTTAAAACCAAATCCGGACTTCGTGAGTACATAGCACTTCAACCATACGTATACTAGTGAAAAGAGCTACTGGTGCAGGTGTCAGGTTACACGGCTGCGGCGAAGCGCCAGTATTTACATCCTGATCAAAAAAACTGAATGAGCACGCTGACAGCCACTATACCTCAGACAACGCTGGAACGGTACCGGAACATCCGGGCCCGTACAGAACAGATTTGCCAACCCCTGGAAGCCGAAGACACGGTGGTGCAACCCATTATCGATGTCAGTCCGCCGAAATGGCACATGGCGCACACCACCTGGTTTTTCGAAACGTTTGTGCTGGCGCCCCACCTGCCCGGGTACAAGCACTTTCATCCGAACTACGGTTACCTTTTCAACTCCTACTACAACAGTGTAGGCAACCGCGTACAACGCGGCGAACGAAGCACCCTCACCCGTCCGCCCCTCCGCGACATTTACGCGTACCGGCAGCACGTGGACGAGCACCTGGAACAGCTCCTGCAAAACCTGGACGATGCGAAAGCTACAGAAATTCTGCCCGTGCTGGAGCTGGGCCTGCAACATGAACAACAGCACCAGGAGCTGCTTATCACCGATATCAAGTACATCCTGAGCACCAATCCGCTCCTGCCGGCATATAAAAAGTCTGCTGCAGCTGCCACCACAGCCGCTGCTCCTGTTCCGGCAACCTTCCTGGAAGTTCCGGGCGGTGTTTACCACATCGGCTACCAGGGCGACGGCTTTAGCTTCGATAACGAGCTGGGGGTGCACGAGGTCCTGCTGCCCGAATTCAACATCATGAACCGCCTGGTAACCAACGGCGAATACCTGGAGTTTATGAACGATGGCGGCTACGAAGATTTCAGGCACTGGCTCGACGAAGGACTGGCCTTTGTACGTGCTGCAAACATAAAAGCCCCGCTGAATTGGGTGCAGCAGGAGGGCGAGTGGCACCGCTTCAGCATGCACGGACTCGAGAAACTGAACCCGCACCAGCCTGTCTGCCACCTCAGTTTTTACGAAGCCAACGCCTACGCCAGCTGGGCCGGAAAGCGCCTGCTCACCGAATTTGAATGGGAAGCAGCCGCGCAGGTTTATCCGCCGGACAAAGGCAATTTCGTGGAGTCGGAACTGCTGGAACCTGCCGCCGCCAACGCCGGTACAGCAGGCGTGCAACAACTTTTTGGCGATGTGTGGGAATGGACTTACAGCGCCTACCATCCTTATCCCGGCTTTTCAAAGGCGCCTGGCGCGCTGGGGGAATACAATGGCAAGTTTATGGTGAACCAGATGGTGTTGCGGGGCGGCTCCTGTGCCACCCCCGAAAGCCACATCCGCACAACCTACCGTAATTTTTTTCACCCGGACAAACGCTGGCAGTACAACGGTATCCGCCTGGCCCACTAACCCTTATTTATGCACGTGAAAGCACCCATCCGCCCGATCATAGACCTGAGCCTGAAAGCTGACGGCAGTACCGATACGGCCCTTTTTGCCCGCGACGTAGTAGCAGGCTTAAGCAAAAAGCAGAAAACACTCTCCTCCCGCTACTTTTACGATGCTACCGGCAGCAAACTGTTCCAGCAGATCATGGCGCTGCCCGAGTACTACCTCACCCGCTGTGAATTCGATGTGCTGACAGAGCAGAAACAAGCCATCTCCGCACGGTTTGGATCCGATGGTTTCTTCCATTTGATAGACCTCGGTGCCGGCGATGCCCTGAAAACCAAGATATTGCTGCGGGAGTTGTACCAGCAACAGCAGGAATTCGATTATGTACCCGTCGATATTTCGGGCGATGCCATGCTCCACCTGACGCATGCCCTGCAGGCGGAACTCCCAAAGGTAAAGGTACAGGCTGTAGTAGGCGAATATTTCAGAGCCCTGGAGTGGCTGCAGGAGCACAAGCACGAACGGAAGGTGGTCCTGTTCCTGGGTTCCAACATCGGCAATTTCAACAAAGACGAAAGCCTGGCCTTCCTGAAAGTGATCCGGAGCTACCTAAAAGCCGGCGACAAGTTGCTGATGGGCCTCGACCTGCGCAAAGATCCGGACACCATTCTGCAGGCCTACAACGACCCCACCGGTGTTACGGCAGCCTTTAACCTGAACCTGCTGGAGCGCATCAACCGTGAACTCGGCGGAAACTTTGTACTGGAAAATTTCCGGCACTTCGCCACCTACAACCCGCTGGAAGGCGTGATGCGCAGCTTCCTCATCAGCAAAGTAAAACAGCAAGTACACCTTGCCGCCGCAGATCAAACCTTCACATTCGATGCCTGGGAAGCCATCCACACTGAGAATTCTCATAAATACACGCTGGAACAGGCACAGGAAATGGGAAAGGCCTGCGGCTTCCGTACCGAAACTGTTTTCCAGGACCAACAGGGCTGTTTTGCCGACGTATTGTTTGCCGTGGAATGACAGCAGCTTCATGAGGTTGCAAAAAACATATCCTCCTTCCATTTTGCGGGATTATGCCGGATATAGTCGGCAATATTTTGGTACCCTCTTTCATGCCGGATGATATGTTCGTAGTAATTGCGTTGCCACAGTTTCCCATTAAAAGGAAGCCACCCCAGCTGTTTCACCCCCCGGATATATTCATTCGTCGTCATCGTTTTAAACCATTGCACCACCCGATGTAGGGGCGAACCCACGTGTTCGCCCAAAACAGGAGAACCGGAGCCTGAATCAGAAGCTGCCGAATAAGGGCGCATTGTTGGATCGGCTTGATTGGGAGCAGCATGATTGGGGTCATGATTGGGGGCAAAATCTGGGGCATTGTCTGGGTCATGATTAGGGCGAACACGTGGGTTCGCCCCTACGTTTACCACAATGGCGTGAAAATGATTGGGCATGACGATATATTCATCCAGTTCGATATCCGGAAACTTTTCAGGTATCTTCTGCCACCATTTCTCAATGATACGACCGGCTTCATTTAGGAACAGCTGGCTGTTTCTGATGTCACCAAACAGGCACGATTTGTTTTGGACACAGATGGTTATAAAATACGCACCTGCTTGCGTATAATCGTAACCTTTGAGGCGGATGGACCGGCGATGGTGAATCAGTGGGTTGTAGTTCATACGTAATTCAACTCTAAGCTTATAGTCAAACCATACGGAAACAATACTTACCTTGTCACCTAATTGTAACCCCTACAGCCATGCACCTCATCAACCTCGCCTCCGGCCTCTCCTACTTTCCTACCCCCGAAAAGGCCACTGCTGCTGCCACCATTGCCTTAGCAGCTGATGTGAACGGAAAATACGGCCCTATGGAGGGAATTACGGAACTAAGAACTGCGATCGCCGAGAGGTATACAGCAGAAGGTGTGGTGACAGGTGCAGCACAGATTTTAATCACGCCCGGCAGCAAAATGGCGCTGTTCAACCTGTTTTCGGTGCTCCTGCGGCACGGCGACGAAGTGGTGGTACCCACACCTTTCTGGTTTGGCTTTGAGGAACTGATGAAGTACAGCAAAGGAAAACTGGTGCCGCTGCCGACGACACTGGAAAGCAATTATACGTTAACGCCCGAAGCTCTCCGCAGTACCTTAAGCGACCGCAGCCGTATACTGTTACTAACCAACCCGGGCAACCCGACCGGACGGGTGTATACTAAACCGGAACTCGAAGCTATTCTTGACGTGGCAGCCGACTTCCCGAACCTTTATGTATTGAGCGATGAGATTTATGACTTTGTTACTTACGGCAGCCCTTTTACTAGTATCCTTTCCTGCGAAGGGACGACGGAAAGAACAGTCGTAGTCGGCGGTATTTCCAAAACCTTTGCCATGGCCGGCTGGCGGGTGGGCTACATTGTGGGCACCCCGGATCTGATTAGCCGTTTTCTCGACTTCCAGGCGAGTACCGAGGGCGGTATCAGTCCGTTGCTGCAGCATGCTGCCCTGGCTGCTATCGAAGCGCGTGCTGCTATACTCCCGCCCATGCTGCAGGCGCTCGACCAGAACAGGCAACTGGTAAAGGAAAAGCTCGGGCTGATACCGCAGGTTAGATACGTTCTGCCACAGGGCGCCTACTACTTCTTCCCCGACTTCAGCTACTACATCAACAGCAGCACCCCCACCGGTGAAAAAATAGCTACCAGCACCGACCTTTGCCGCTACCTGAAAGAAACTGTTGCCCTGGAACTGGCTCCCGGCGATAAATTCCGGGCGCCGGGTCATGCCCGTATGTCGTTTGCAGTCGAGCAGGAGGTACTGGAGGAGGCAATGCAGCGGCTGATCCATGCCTTGCATCAGCTGCAGAATTAACTAAAAAAAACCGTACCTTTGCGGCCCTTTTAACAGCCGTGGGTATGAGATCAGAAGAATACAGGGAGCACTTTTCAAAAAATTTCAGGCTGGCGTACCCGGTCATCCTGAGCCAGCTGGGGCACATTCTCGTGAGTGTATTTGATAGCCTCATGGTGGGGCAGATCGGCACGCTGCCGCTGGCAGCCGCATCGCTGGGAAACAGCATCTTCACCATTACCCTTGTGTTCGGGTTGGGCGTATCCATGAGCATCACCCCGCTGATTGCCGGTGCCGACGGACGAAAAAACTATACCCGTATTTCGCTGCTCCTGCTCAACGGCCTGCTTTCAAACCTGCTGGTGGGTATCTTGCTGTTTGTGAGCGGCTACTTTCTGTCGCCTTTCATTTCGGTGCTTGGTCAACCGGCGCCTGTGGTTTCACTGGCCGTTCCTTATCTCAATATCCTCTTCCTTTCGCTGGTGCCGCTGATGGTATTCCAGGCTTTCCGGCAATTTGCGGAGGGGCTGGCGCTTACCAGGCAGGCCATGTGGATTTCGGTTATTGCCAATGCCCTGAACATCATGCTAAACTACATTCTGATTTATGGCAAACTGGGCGCTCCAGCTTTGGGTCTGATTGGCGCCGGATGGGCTACGCTGATTTCGCGGGTGGTAATGGCCGGCATGATGGCGGGTTATGTGCTCTACAGCAGGCGCTTTGTTATTTTCAGAAAATTCTTGAATTACCGGCACCTTTCGTTTGTGCACATGTACCACATTTTCCGGCTGGGCCTGCCTATTTCCGTGCAGATGATTTTTGAGATGGGGGCCTTCAGCTTTTCGGCTGTGATGATTGGCTGGCTGGGAGCAAAAGAACTGGCGGCGCACCAGATTGCCATCAACGTGGCGTCGGTTACTTATATGATGGCCAGTGGCTTTGCGGCGGCAGCCACCATCCGGGTTGGCAACCAGAAAGGACTGGGCAACTACCGGGCCATGCGCCTGGCAGGCAACAGCAGCTTTGTAATGGCGGCCCTGTTCATGACCGGCAGCGGGCTGCTGATGGTGCTCGGCAAGAGTCTGATCCCCATGCTTTACATCGACAACCCGGAAGTGATTGCCATTGCTTCGGACCTGCTGCTGATTGCGGCGCTTTTTCAGATTTCGGATGGCGTGCAGGTGGTGGGGCTTGGGGCCTTGCGCGGCCTGGAAGATGTGCGCATACCGGGACTGATTTCATTGGTCGCCTACTGGGTTATCGGGTTGCCGGCTGGTTATTTTCTCTGTTTCAAGGCTGGCTTTGGCGTGAACGGCATCTGGACAGGTTTACTGATTGGACTTACGGTAGCTGCCATCCTGATTTACAGGCGGTTTCGCAGGCTCAGTCTGCGTTACAACTACAATAAATAAAAAAATCCAAATTACGGGCACCATTTCAAAAAGTTTCCTGTTAAGAAAATAACTGTGCATGTTCTACTTCTAATCAAACCAAATGTTATTTATTGCCTACATTTTATCTTTTCTGGCAGGTTTTTTCGCACCCGCTACGCTATCAGTTACATCGAAAACTCCTATAGCCACCGTGGCAGAAAGTAACACCAGTACCGATAAACTTGCCTGGACACCCGACCGAAAATTAACTTGGGAAGATTTTAAAGGTGCTCCGGATGCCGGCGATCCGCATCATGCCTTAACCACCGCCAACCTTGCCCTCGATGCAAAATGCAAAAACAACCAGTTTGTGTACGAAGTGAGCTGCGTGTTCCTGGCGGACCAGTCCTGGTCTAAAAATAAAAAATCAGCACAACTGCTATACCACGAGCAACTACACTTCGACCTGACGGAAGTACATGCGCGTTTGCTGCGAAAGAAACTGGAGAAAATTGGCACCTCCTGCGAGGACGTGCAAAAGAACCTGAATCCGACTGTTAAAGCGGCCTTTGCCGCCTGGAAAGCAGAACAGGATAAATTTGATATGCTCTCAAACCACGGCTTAGATTCGGAAGTACAACAGGCCTGGGCTGCCGACATTTCGCAGCGCCTGCAGGAATTGGAAGCCTATCAGTAAGTAACATACAAATTTGCTCAGCAAAAGCAGGTTAATCAAAAGTAATACATACTTAAAAAAAACAAGCGCGGCTGCCTCTGAACGGGGCAGCCGCGCTTGCTTTTGCAGGGCTTCGTTGAAGCTCTCACTCAATCTAATTTTTCAAGGTCTTTTATAGCCGGACCGGTGATTACGCGCCCGAACGGGTCGAAGCGGGAGCCGTGGCAGGGGCAGTCCCAGGAATGTTCGGCGCTGTTCCAGTGCACCACGCAGCCCAGGTGGGTACAAACAGCTGAACACTCGTGGCGGACGCCCTCCTGGTCACAGTAAACAGCAATTTTTTTCATACCCTGTCGCATGATGCGGCCTGTTCCGGGCATTACTTCTGCGGGATACTCCACCTCGCCCGAGGTCATGTAATCTTTAAACTGCGCTGCAACATTCAGGTTTTCCTTCAGGAACTCACCCGACGATTTCAGGCTCACACGCGCCGGATCATACAGTTTTTCCCACGGATTGGGCCGTTCCATAATCAGGTCGGTGAGCAGCATGCCGGCGATGGTGCCGTGTGTCATGCCGTGCCCGGAGTCGCCGGTTACGATGAAAACATTTTCGGTGTCGCCCGGGTTTCTGCCGATAAAGGCCAGGCTGTCGACCGGCTCCAGTACCTGCCCCGACCAGCGGTACACCACCTCGCCCGCCATTGGAAATCTGAGCCGCATCCAGCGCTCCAGCTCGTCGTAGTGCACCTGCGGCTTGTCATCCTGCCCGGTTTTATGGTCGGCCCCTCCTACCAGCAGCAAATCAACATCTTCGCCTCCTGCTGCTTTGCCTTTCATCAGGCGGATGTAGTGGTAAGGGTCCTGCATATCCCAGTAGAGTGCATCAGGAACCTCGCCGCTTTTTACGGCAGCTGCAACCACGTAGCTGCGGTATGGCGCCTGTTTGGTGTGCATCGTTACAAAGTCGTTTACAGGGGAATTGGTTGCAACAACCAGATGGTTGGCTGCCACCGAAAATCCTTTGTCCGACACGGCAGCTACCACAGGTCCTGATTCAAATCGCTCAATTTTGGTATCGGTAAAAATTTTTCCGCCTTTATCCAGGAAAGCGGCGGCCACGCCTGCCAGGTACTTGAGCGGGTGGAAGTGCGCCTGGTTCGGGAAATGCAGGCAGGGCAGCGCTGTTAAGGTTGCCACAGGACTTTGTTTGCGGAGGATCACGTCCAGCCAGCCAATCTGCTGCAGGGCCTCCAGCTCTTTCATCAGTTCCTCCTCTTCTTTGCGGTCGTTGGCAAACAGGTAGCCATCCACGCGCCTGAAGTCACAGTCGATGCTCAGTTCATTTGCAATCTCTTCTATTTTGTCGATGGCGGTGCCATGGCTTTGGGCTGCGAGCCGTGCCCCATCCACTCCAAACAACCGGATCAGTTCCGTAAAGCGATCGTCGAGGGCATTGGAAAGGTGCGCGGTTGTGCGACCTGTCTCGCCACCGCCTATGGTTTTGGCTTCCACCACGATCACGCGTTTTCCTTCTTTTGCCAGCAGGTAGGCTGTGGTTATACCAGCCAGACCTGCGCCTACCACGCAAACATCGCATTTCAGGTTTTCAGTCAGGGGGCTGGTTGCTGGCATGTGCACCTCCTCTACCCACACAGGCAGGCTGGCTCCGGATTCTTTTTTCATAGTATGTTCTGTTATTTGATGCGTCAGGTTATAAACAAATGCAATGCTTAAACAGCAAAAGGAGCATCAGTTGTATAGGAGTACGGCTGCTAAAATACTTATGTTGCTATGCCTATATTGCAGGCGCATTGCCGGGACTAGTATAAATTTGCTGGAGCAACCATTCCGTAAACCAGGTATTATTTTTTATTTTGCCGCATCATTAACCAATCACAATCTTGCCATGTACGCACCTTCCGAACCCCTGGCCCCCATTTCCTGGCAGCAGTTTGAGCAGACCGACATCCGGGTTGGTACCATCCTGGAAGCAACGGATTTCCCGGAAGCCAGGAAGCCTGCCTATAAACTGGTGATAGACCTGGGCCCGCTGGGCATCAAAAAATCGAGTGCACAGGTAACAAAGCTTTATACCAGGGAAGAACTTAGAGGGCGGCAGGTGTTGTGTGTGACCAACCTTGGGAAAAAGCAGATAGGCCCCTACGTGTCGGAAGTACTGGTGACGGGTTTTGAAGATGAGGAGGGAAATATCGTGCTGGCGCAGCCTGCCGCCCGGGTGCCCAACGGCAGTAAGCTCATGTAAGGCTGACGAGGTGCTGCAGTGGCTGTGGTGGCAGGAGCAGCAGCGTTTTTAAAGGTTACTTAATGTGGTGAAGGTATGGTGGCAGGAGCAGCAAAGTTTAGAAGAAGCATGTACCGGGATAAAAGAAGCAACAACGTGAAAAAGGAGGTAAATTTATTTGCTGCTGCTGTCACCACAGCCACTGCACAAGTGTTTACTCCGGCGTTTGCTCATGCGCTTCTTCAAGCGTATCGGCTACTGCAGCAGAATCAGGGACCGCTACTGTGTCGGGCGTAACAGCTGGCGCATCAATATTTGTTTCCAGTTGATTCAGATCTGCATTTGCCTGCCGGGCTGCCTTTATCTCCCGCAGGCTCAGTGTATCTATCACCACTTCGTAGAGTTTGTTCATCTCATCCAGGTTGCGCAGGTAATAACGGTAGGTCGTGCGAAACTCCTCGTTGGTAACATCATGCTTTTCCAGCACCTCTTCCTGGTAATGGTTAAAGGTCATCAGGGCCGTATCCGGGTACAGGATGGCCCGTTCTACCTGGGCCTCAACGGTATGAATGTCGGCCAGGATCTGCACCATCTTCTCCTGGCGGAGCAGATTGGCAGGTTTTTGCGGTTCGGGATCGCTGCAGCCAGCCAGACTGAAGCAAAAAAGAATGTAGAAAAGTTTTTTCACGGATGAAAATTACGATATAAAGTCCTAATTTTAAAATCAGACGCGAGGCAGATGCTATGAGAGAGCTTGTTCAGAAGCTGCGAAAGTATGAGATACGCATCCGGAAAGCCATCACTACCCAGATGCAGGGCAATTTTCATTCCGTGTTTAAAGGCACCGGTGTGGAGTTCGACGATGTGCGGGCGTACCAGTACGGCGACGATGTGCGTTCTATAGACTGGAACGTGTCGGCCAAAGGGCATGGTACCTTCGTTAAAACGTACAGGGAAGAAAAAGAGCAGTCGGTTTTCCTGATGCTCGATGTGAGCGCTTCGCAAACCATTGGCTCGGGCAAACAACAGAAGCTCGACGTGGGCAAGGAAGTCTGCGGTGTGCTGGCTTTGTCAGCAGCTAAACAGCAGAGCCAGATCGGCATGATCTGCATCAGCGACAAAAAAGAAAAATACATCAAGCCGGCCAAAGGAATCGAGCAGAGTTATGCCATCATCAAAGCACTGCAGGAATTGCAGCCGCAGTCGGCCAAAACAAACCTGGCCAACGGCATCAAGCTTACGCTCGACATTATCAAACGGCGCAGCATCATCCTGCTCATCTCCGATTTTATCGATATCAACTATGAAAAAGAGCTGGGTATGCTGGCCCGGCGGCACGACCTGATCGTGATACAGCTGCTGGACATGCGCGAGCAAACGCTGCCAAGTTTAGGCATTGTGCCCGTACTCGACACAGAAACCGGGAAAACAATCTGGCTCAACACGTCGGGCAAAGAATTCCGGAAAAAATATTTTGCGCAGTATGCCGAAAACCAGACGAAAGTAATGCGGATTTGCCAGAAGTACCAGGCCAATTACCTGGCCATCAGAACAAACGAAGACTATGTGCCGCAGTTGGTTAATTTGTTCAGGTTACGAAACAGATCATCTAAGAAAAAGAGTGCGTAGTTTACCTGCAGTTATCTTTTTACTCCTGTGCCCCTGCCTGGCATGGGGCCAGCAACTCCGGAAACCTACCGGCAGCTTCAGCCGCGACAGCATAAAACTGGGCGCACTGGTGGAGTATGCGCTGGTGCACCGGCATCATCCGGCACAGGAAGTAATCCTGCCTGACTCCGGTTATTCCTTCGCCCCATTCGAGCTGGTGCAGAAACGGTATTTCCCTACCCAGACCCGGAATGGCATTAGTACCGACAGCGCCGTCTACACCCTCCGCACCTTCGAAACAAACTCCATACAGCAGCTGGCTTTACCCGTGTTTGTGTTAACAGGACAAGACACCGTTCAACTGGCTTCGGTGCCGGACACAGTCCTGCTGCACCAGCTTGTGACAGAAGTAAAAGAGCCGCTGGTAATTAAATCGGTAACGGGACTGGCCTTTGTGGAGGAGCGCTTTAATTGGCCAAACCTGGTGCTGTGGACCTCTGCCGGTATCCTGCTGCTGTGCCTGATCTGGCTGATTTTTGGCGAGACGATCAAGATAAAATATACGCTGTACCGGCTGCGCAAAGACTACGTCTACTTCTCGTCGCGTTACAACACGCACGTAGACCGGCTGGTAAAAGCAGGCTATTCGCAAAGCATCGAGAAGGCAGTAACTCTCTGGAAAAACTACCTTACCAAGCTCGAACGAAGCGCCATCAACTCCTTTACCACCAAAGAAATTGTGGTGTTTTATAACGACAACGAAGAAATTAACAATGCGCTGCGCCTGTGCGACAAGGCCATCTACGGCAACATAGCCGCAGAAGCCGATGAAGAAACACGAAAAGCGTTAAGCCTGCTCCGGCGCTTTGCCAAGCGGCGTTATAAGTTTCAGCGCGAGATAACAGCAAATGCTAAGAAAAACCGACGATCTGCTCGATTGGCTGAATCCAGAGTGGTTTAGCTACAGTACCCTGGCCTCTTTTGACTGGGTGTACCCGATTGTACTTTATGCCCTGCCGGTTGTGCCCTTGCTGTTCCTGGTAAAAGGCCTGCTCCGGCTCAAATCGCAGAACAAGCTGAACATGGCGATGTTCGAGGGCAGCGTGCAGTGGCAGTGGACCAGCCTGCTCCGGTTCCTGCCCGATGTTACGTTTATTTTGTTTATCATGCTGGTGCTGGTGGCCCTGGCCAGGCCGCAGCGTGTGTACGAACAGATAGAGCAAACCGCCGAAGGCATCGATATTGTCCTGCTGATGGATGTGTCGGGGTCGATGGAGCTGCAGGATATTAAACCAAACCGCCTGGCAGCAGCCAAAGAAGTAGCCATCGACTTTATAAACGGGCGCGTGCAGGACCGTATCGGCTTAGTGGTTTTTGCCGGCGATGCCTACTCCCTGGCCCCCCTCACTACCGACTACCAGCTGCTGCGCGAAAGCATTAAATCCATTGGCTTTAAAATGATACCAAACGATGGTACGGCCATTGGCAGTGCACTGGCGATAGCCGTGAACCGCATGCAGGATTCCGAAGCGAAAAGTAAAGTAGCCATTCTCATCAGCGATGGCGAAAACACGGCCGGCAACCTGGACCCGGTAATGGCGGCACGCCTGGCGTATGCCCATAACATAAAACTTTATACCATCGGAATCGGTAAGGATGGACTGGTACCCTATGACGTAGACAAAAGCGGCAAAACCATTTTTGTAGAGGCGCAGCTCGACGAGAGCAGCCTTCGGGAAATTGCCACGATAGGCGAAGGACAGTTTTTCAGGGCCGACACGAAAGATGCCCTGCAACAGATTTTCAGGAACATTAACCGGTATGAGAAAACCGAAGTTATCGAAAAACGCTTTCACGACACCCGCGACTATTACCAGATTTACCTGCGGTGGGCCCTGGTACTGCTCCTCTTCTGGATGCTCCTGAAAAACACTTTTGTAACCAACGTACTGGAGGATTAGAGAGTTTGAGAGTTAGAGAGTTGGGGAGTTTGGGAGGTAGAGAGGCAAAAATCCTGTTAATTTTTAAATCATTTAATCCTGTTCAAGACAACAATTAACCAATAACTAAGATATGCCAACAATTGCTGAGAATATCCTGTTTTTTGACGACAAGCTGAAGAACACGCCCTGCCGCCTGGTAGCCGTTACCAAAACACAGCCTATGGAGGCCATTATGGAAGCTTATCATGCCGGCCACCGCTTGTTCGGGGAGAACAGGGTACAGGAGCTGCTCGAAAAGCACGAACAACTGCCGCACGACATTGAATGGCACCTGATCGGGCACCTGCAGACAAACAAGGTAAAGCAAATCGCCAGCTTCATCAACACCATACAGTCGGTAGACAGCCTGAAACTGCTGAAGGAGATTAACATGCGTGCCGAGGCCTGGAACCGCTCCAAACCCATTAACTGTATGTTCCAGATCGCGATTGCAGACGAAGACACCAAATATGGCATGAGCTGCGACGAAGTAGAAGAAATACTTCAGTCGGAGGAATACCGTTCCATGAACTATATCCGTATAACAGGAGTGATGGGCATAGCAACCAACACAGACAACGAAGAAAAGCTACGCCAGGAGTTCCGCCACCTGCGCGATTGCTTTAACAGGCTGAAAGAAACGTTCTTTTTTGCAAACCCCGATTTTACCGAAATTTCCATGGGGATGACATCAGATTATGAGCTGGCAATTGCTGAAGGAAGTACCATGATTCGGGTTGGAAGTGGTATATTTGGTCAGCGTAACTACCGGAAATAATAACAGCTGCAGGAAAACAACCATTCGTTCATAAAAACTTACAATACCATGACACAGCATTCTACCACCAATGATGTAAAGTACCAGCAATTTATAGAGCAGGTTGTTGCAACCGGCTCTGTCTGGGGACTCTCACAGGGCGAAGCATGGGCTACTTCCTCTTCTGCCGAGTACGAAGATGCAGATGTTATTCTCTTCTGGTCCGACGAAGCATCAGCTGCCGCCTGCGCCACCGACGATTGGCAGAATTATAACCCGGAAGCCGTATCCATTGAAGAATTCCTGGAGAACTGGTGTGTTGGGATGTACGACGATCACCTGCTGGCCGGGCCCAACTGGAGCGAAGATTTGCTCGGTGACGAGGTGGAGCCCCTGGAACTGGCGCTGCATGTGGTTCAGGAGCTGAAGCAGAAAAACAAACCGATCCACCTGACGCAGTACGACAATGAAAAGGACTTCGAAAACCAGATCCTGGAAGCCCTTGCAACAGAAGATTAAATCAACCGGCAACTTCCAAAGATAAAGTTTACCGAAAGCCATTGCTACCCTAAATGCAGTGGCTTTTGGGTTTTTAAGGTACTGATCATGTTATAAATCAAACCTTTCCAAGCCCATGGAACTACCTGCTTTTGATATGGAAGGGCACAGAGGCGCCCGCGGCCTGCTGCCAGAAAACACCATCCCCTCGATGCTGCTGGCCCTGGACCTGGGGGTGACAACGCTTGAACTGGATGTGCTTATAACAAAGGATGAGCAGGTAATCCTCTCCCATGATCCGCAACTGAACCCTGCC
Organism: Botryobacter ruber; assembly: GCF_003347595.2. Taxonomy (GTDB): domain Bacteria; phylum Bacteroidota; class Bacteroidia; order Cytophagales; family Hymenobacteraceae; genus Pontibacter; species Pontibacter ruber_A. The sequence goes on from NZ_QCZK02000049.1 coordinate 140,430, forward strand.
TATGAATTTCTGCCTGCCGGTGAAGCTGTAGCAGCAGCTAACAACACCTATACCTGGTATGACCTGAACTACAGCGATATCCGGAAGTTTGACGTGGGTTCCAGGTATTACGAAGAGTTCCCGGAACAGCAAAAACTGCAGGTGCACAAACCCTTGCTTTCCGAGGTGATAGATGCCGTACAGGCGCACGTGAAAGAAAGAAAACGGAAGCCGGTTTTGTTCAACATCGAGCTGAAATCCGAACCTGAGACGGACGGAAAATTTCATCCGCGCCCGGAAGTGTTTGCGCAGCTTGTAATGGATGTTGTACACGAGAAACAGGTACAGGAGCAGGTGATCATCCAGTCGTTTGATGTGCGGATCATGCAGGCTGTCCACCCCAAATATCCCCATATAAAAACAGCTTTGCTCGTTGAAAATTCCGATAGTTTTGAAACGAATCTCCAGCGGTTGGGCTACTCCCCTGTCAGCTATAATCCCTGGTATAAGTTAGTAACGCCTGCTTTGGTCGCCGACTGCCACCAACGCGGTATGAAGCTGATTACCTGGACTGTGAATACGCTGGAGGAGATGCGGCACCTGAAACAAATGGGCGTGGACGGTATCATCTCGGATTACCCCAACCTGTTCCGGCAGCTATAAACCCATATCAAAAGCTGATTTCTGCCGTGGCTGTCGTACATTTGCCTTGTGAACAACCACGTTTCTCACAAGCAAATATAACATGACACAAAAAGCGATACTTCTTCTTGCCACTGCCCTGGGTGCACTTACCGTAATCATCGGTGCATTTGGCGCTCATGCCCTGGGCCCGATGCTGCAGGCTACTAACCGAACCGCCACTTTCGAAACAGCTGTGAAATACCAGATGTACCACACGCTGGCCCTGCTGGCTGTGGGTTTGCTGCTGTTCCGTGTAGAACATCCTGCCTTACAGGTTGCGGCCTGGTGTTTCCTGCTGGGCATCCTGGTGTTCTCCGGCTCCCTCTATACCCTCTGCATCACCGGCATTACCTGGCTGGGCGCTATTACGCCAATTGGCGGTACCCTGATGATTGTGGGCTGGGGCGCTTTGTTTTATGCCATCCTGAAGGCGCTGTAGCAAAGTTTAGTGCCAGCGCTCCATGTGGTGTGCGTGCGTAGACAGGTAAGCGCCCGGGCTGAAATGCTGATCGTAAAAGTCGAGGTCCAGGTGATGCGCCTGCAGGTACATCAGGCTGAAAATGCTGGGTACGGTGCCCGGAAATTTACCGAAGCTGTCGAAGATGTACTGGGCCTGCAGCGCTACGCAGGCTTTAAACTCCTCGGAATGTACCTGTGCACTGCTGCGTACGTTGCGGCTTTCCTTAAAGGGACCGGGTGTATCGGCATGAAAAGGGCCTCCTTTGCCAAACTTCCTTTCTACCAGGGCATCCACGGCTGCGCGCATGTCGGGGTAGTGGGGCGGACAGAACCCTTCAAACCCCCCCGGCAGTCCCGTTACATTCGGTACCGCCCAGCGGTCGTCGGTATCGTAGCGGAAGCCGAAGCCCGGCACTTCCGGGTTGCCGGTTGCACCCAGCGTGGTATGGCGGTCGATGCCATCGAACATCCAGCCTCCCAAGCCCATGGCCTGTAGTAGCAGCATGCCGGCATAACAGCTGCAAGCAATTTCGGCGGTAGCTTCGGTCATGGCGTACTGCTCGCCATAGGTTAGTGGCATTACCTTGTCGGGCTCCAGCAGGTGCTTATACTGTTCTATCCCCGGAATTTCTTTTTTGTTTACATCATCGTAGAGGCAGTAGCCATTCTGCACCAGGAAACAGATGATCAGGAGCATGTGCTGCGCCAGGTCGGCCACCGGCATGAGTAACAGGCTGCCGGGCCTGTTGGCGCACCAGGTGTTGTGGCCTTCCATATACGGTTCTTCAGTCGGAATGTGCAGGCGGGTATCGGCCAGTTTGCGAATGCGGGGGCGGTGCATGTCCAGCAACTTCTCCAGGTCTTCTTTCCCGGTTTGGTCTGGTCCGCGCAAAGCAGGCGCATCGCGGGTATCAAAAAAGTAGGTGCCGGTGTCGTCGGTAAAGAAGAGCTGGCTGGTGTGAAACCCGGCGGCAGAAGGAAAGGTCCGTCCGCCTGCTGCTCCCGAATAATTCGGAAAATGAGGTGCGTAGCGGGCGTTGCGGGTTATCAGGTAGTTCCAGCCGGTATTGCCTGCGGTTGCTGTTAGCACCAGCATCTTTTCCAGTTCCGACAGCGGCAATGGCTCCTGCCTGGACGAGTAGGCAAGTGGTCCGTCGGGAATAGAAGCGCCGCATGAGAACCGGCGGGCTCTGCGGCCCAGGAGCGCCGCCAGCAGCGGAAATTCCAGCACATCTTTCAGGCCCTCCGGCCCCTGCTTTTCGTTCATAGCTGTACAGGTAAAGTGAGGGAAAACTTAGTGTGTTATACTATTTTTTATTTCTATAGTTAAAAATCTCACAAAATATTTCCTTCACACGCAGCAGCAGAGGCAATGGTGGCAGGAGCAGCAGAATAAAACAGCCTCACAGGCCGTAAAAAAATCTGCACCCACAGCCACCACTCCCGCTGCTGCTGTAGAGCCCGAAAATTTTTGTTTCCAATGCGCTTTGCTGCCCTAAAAACCGGTTTTTGAAACAGCAGCATCACCTTTTGTAAACATTCACGTTTAAATAGCTATATCACTATTTAACCTTTTCCTGGTACATTTCTTCTCCTAACCTGAACAAGCACCATGATAAACAAGACCCGTAGAAATGCCGAAGAAGCCCTGTACGATGTAGAAGACGGGGCTGTGCTGATGCTGGGTGGTTTCGGTCTTTGCGGTATCCCTGAAAACTGCATACAGGAGCTGCTGCACAAAGGCGTCAGCAACCTGACCTGTATCTCGAACAATGCCGGCGTAGACGATTTTGGCATTGGCCTGCTGCTGCAGAACCGGCAGGTAAAGAAAATGATTTCGAGTTACGTGGGCGAGAATGCCGAGTTCGAGCGGCAGCTGCTGACCGGGGAGCTGGAAGTAGAACTGATTCCGCAGGGTACGCTGGCAGAGCGCATTCGTGCAGGAGGCGCAGGAATACCCGCCTTTTTTACCCCGGCCGGCTACGGCACCGAAATAGGCGAAGGCAAAGAAAGCCGCGAATTTCACGGTAAAATGTACCTGCTGGAAACGTGGCTGAAAGCTGATTATGCCTTCGTAAAAGCCTGGAAAGGCGACACAGCCGGTAATCTCATTTACAAAGGGACCGCCCGCAACTTCAACCCTATGATGGCGGCGGCAGGCAACATTACAATAGCCGAAGTAGAAGAACTTGTACCCGCAGGCGAACTGGACCCAAACATGATTCACACCCCCGGCATTTACGTGCAGCGCATTTTCCAGGGAGTAAACTATGAAAAACGGATTGAGCAACGGACGGTACGTCCGGATTAATGTGCTTATGAGTTAATGTGCTAATGAGTTAGTGTGGTCCGTGCAGGAGACGCGAGCATCGCGTCTCTACAATACACATTATTTTCTATAACTCTTAAACTCTTAAACTCCTAAACTTTCTAACTCCTAAACTAAAAAACATGGCCTTAGATAAACACGGAATAGCAAAACGCATTGCGAAAGAAATTAAGAACGGGATGTATGTGAACCTGGGCATTGGCATTCCGACGCTGGTAGCCAACTACATTCCAGCCGGGATTGAGGTGATCCTGCAGTCGGAGAACGGGCTGTTGGGCATGGGCCCTTTCCCTACCGAAGCCGAAGTGGATGCCGACCTGATTAATGCCGGCAAGCAGACGATTACCACCCTCCCCGGCTCTGCCCTCTTCAACTCATCCGAAAGCTTTGCTATGATACGAGGCGGGCACGTAGACCTGACCATCCTGGGGGCTATGGAAGTATCAGAAAATGGCGACATTGCCAACTGGAAGATTCCGGGTAAAATGGTGAAAGGCATGGGCGGCGCCATGGACCTGGTCGCTTCTGCCAAAAACATCATCGTGGCCATGCAGCACACTTCCCGCGACGGCACTTCTAAATTGCTCAAAGAGTGTAGCCTCCCGATTACCGGCGTCAGGTGCATCAAACGCATTGTTACCGACCTGGCGGTGCTGGAGGTTACCGGCCAGGGATTTAAGCTCCTGGAACGGGCACCGGGGGTAACGGTGGAGGAAATAAAGCAGGCAACCGCGGGCGCTTTGGTGATTGAAGGCGAAATCCCAGAAATTGAAGAGTAGTTTTTGTTTCGAAGCGGGAGCTTCACGGGGCACTATTTCAGAACTAGGTAATTGCTTTAAAACAAAACAGGAGCCCTTGTATTGGAACTCCTGTTTTGTTACTTGTGGCGTTAGTGCCTATCAAAATTTTACTACCGTTGTACAGCCAGGTCAGGTTGTACGCATCAGCAGGATTTACCTTCTTTGTCTTTGGCATTCCAGGCACCCTGTCCCTGCTGCTGGCTTGCGGTTGCTTTGGTTCCTTTTGTTCCCAAGTCTGTTGCCCCTTTAAAATTCGCTTTATTGGATGCATTGCCAGGAACAGGCGTTGCATTTGCATTTGAGGCTGGTTTCCCTTTCTGGTTTTTATTTTTATCTTTCTCTTCTGCCATAGCTTTAAAATTTAATATATGATTGAAATGTATACCGACACTTGTTGCTGGTATCTTCTCTTAATGATACGCCTACAGGGGTAGGTGGGTTATCGGATGGCTGGCAGAACGGGAAGGCAACTAGTCAAAATCTGGAGGAGCAGTGGCTGTGGTGACAGCTGCAGCAGAACATTTTTGAGTTCCGGAGGCTGATAAACCAAAAAAGGCCTGACGAACGCCAGGCCTTTTTCTTATATTACTGAAGTAAATTACTTTACTTTATCAACGATGCTTTTGAAAGCTTCCGGATGGTTCATCGCCAGGTCGGCAAGTACTTTGCGGTTCAGGTCGATGTTGGCCTTTTTAAGGGCACCCATCAGGGCAGAGTAAGACATACCGTGCTCGCGGGCACCGGCATTGATACGCTGAATCCACAGCGCTCTGAAGTCTCTCTTTTTCGCTTTTCTGTCGCGGTAAGCATAAACCAAACCTTTTTCAATTGCGTTTTTCGCAACTGTCCAGACATTCTTGCGACGGCCAAAGTAACCTTTGGCCATTTTCATCATTTTTTTTCTTCTGTGTCGTGCTGCTACGACGTTTACCGATCTAGGCATTTCTAAAAAGTTTTAGCGACTGGTGATCCATTTGGGAATCTTTTTAAACCAGGCACCGGGTTCGTACTAAATAATTAACCTTCTGATTCCGAAAATCAGATTTTCAGCATGAACTTAACGTTCGCCTCGTCAGCAGAGCTAACCAAGCCGATGTGCGTTAAATTACGCTTTTGCTTTGTGGTTTTCTTGGTCAGGATGTGGCTTTTGTAAGCGTGCTTACGCTTGATTTTGCCAGTACCTGTCAAAGAAAAACGCTTCTTTGCACCAGATTTTGTTTTAACTTTTGGCATGTGTATATAATTAATGAAACAAATTACTTTTTAGGTGCGACCACTTTCGGCGAAAGAATCAAAAACATTCTTTTTCCTTCCAGTTTTGGCAGCTGCTCAACTTTTGCTATTTCTTCCAGCGCCTGAGCAAATTTAAGCAACAGGATTTCGCCGCGCTCTTTAAACACGATGGTTCTGCCCACAAAGTGTACATAGGCTTTAATCTTAAAGCCACTTTCCAGGAAGCCCTTGGCATGTTTAAGCTTGAACTCGAAATCGTGGTCATCGGTATTCGGACCGAAACGGATCTCCTTGATAACCACTTTCTGCGCTTTCGCTTTCATTTCGCGCGTTTTCTTCTTCTGCTCGTACTTAAATTTCGAGTAGTCGATGATGCGGCAAACCGGCGGGTTGGCCGTTGGCGAAATTTCCACTAAGTCCAGATTTTGCTCGTTGGCCATTTGCTGGGCCGTGCGCGTTGGATAGACACCCTGCTCTACATTGTCTCCGACTACCCTTACTTCTCTGGCAGTTATTTTATCATTGACTTTGTACGGCTCTTCCACCTTACCTCGTGGGATGTAGCGTTTATTTTGCTGAGTAGCTATAGTTGTACCTCCTTAAATTTAGTTTTGACAATAAGGCTGCGAATATCGCAAATAATGTATCAATAAAAAAGCAAATCGCTTAATTGTTTAAAAGCTCGGCTATTTTAGACTTAAACATACCGATAAATTCACCAACCGAGATGCTGCCCAGGTCGCCTTCGCCGTGCTTGCGGACCGAGATCGCATTGTTTTCCTGCTCTTTCTCTCCCACAATCAGCATGTAAGGCACTTTGCTTACTTCGGCATCGCGTATTTTACGGCCAATTTTCTCGTCGCGGCTGTCGATGTACCCGCGGATGTCTTCCTGCTCCAGGCTTTCCTTTACCTGCTGCGCATACTCCTGGTACTTTTCAGAAATCGGCAAAATGGCAAACTGGTCCGGGCTCAGCCAGATCGGGAAATTACCGCCGCAGTGCTCTATCAGTACCGCCACGAAGCGCTCCAGCGAACCAAACGGCGCCCGGTGCAGCATCACAGGCCGATGTTTCTGGTTGTCAGCGCCGATGTACTCCAACTGGAACCTTTCTGGTAAGTTATAATCGACCTGAATAGTTCCCAGCTGCCACTTTCTTCCCAGCGCATCCTTCACCATAAAGTCGAGCTTTGGTCCGTAAAACGCAGCCTCTCCCAACTCGGTTACAGTACGCAGCTCTTTTTCCTGCGCCGCTTCGATAATAGCAGCTTCTGCCTTTTCCCAGGCCTCGTCGGCTCCTATATATTTCTGCTTGTTCTCCGGATCGCGCAATGAGATCTGGGCTGTATAATCATTGAAGCCCAAGGCTTTGAACACGTACAGCACCAGGTCGATAACTTTGGTGAATTCTTCCTTTACCTGGTCGGGGCGGCAGAAGATGTGGGCATCGTCCTGGGTAAAGCCACGCACCCTGGTCAGGCCGTGTAACTCACCGCTTTGCTCGTAACGGTAAACGGTGCCAAACTCCGCCAGGCGCACCGGCAGCTCTTTGTAAGAACGCGGACGGGTTTTGTAAATTTCGCAGTGGTGCGGGCAGTTCATGGGCTTGAGGAAGAACTCTTCGCCCTCGTTCGGCGTTTTGATGGGCTGGAACGAATCGGCGCCGTATTTTTCGTAGTGACCGGACGTTACATACAGCTCTTTGCTGGCGATGTGCGGCGTTACCACCGGCTGGTATCCTGCCCGTGTCTGCGCCTTGCGCAGGAACTGCTCCAGGCGCTCGCGCAGCAGCGTGCCTTTCGGCAGCCACAACGGCAGGCCCATGCCCACTTTTTCGGAGAAGGTGAATAGCTCCAGTTCTTTTCCCAGTTTGCGGTGGTCGCGTTTTTTGGCTTCTTCCAGGCGCTCCAGGTACTCTGTCAGCTCCTTTTGCTTGGGGAAGGTGATGCCGTAGATGCGGGTAAGCTGCTTACGCTTTTCATCTCCGCGCCAGTAGGCGCCGGCCACGTTCATGAGCTTGGCCGCTTTGATGAAGCTGGTATTGGGCAGGTGCGGCCCGCGACACAGGTCTACAAAGTTGCCTTGGGTATAAAAGGTGATGGTACCGTCAGCCAGGTCCTTGATCAGGTCGAGCTTGTATTCATCGCCTTTCTCGGTGAAAAAATCTGTTGCTTCTGCCTTGGAAACTTCGCGGCGCGTGAACTCGCTTTTGTTACGGGCCAGTTCCAGCATCTTCTTTTCTACCGCTGCAAAATCATCCTGCGAAAACTGGCGGTCGCCCAGGTCCACATCATAATAGAACCCGTTTTCGATCGGCGGACCGATACCGAATTTAATGCCCGGATAAAGCTCTTCCAGGGCTTCTGCCAGCAAGTGTGCGGACGAGTGCCAGAACGTATTTTTGCCCAGGTCGTCGTTCCAGGTGAGCAGCTGCACGGCGGCATCTTCGTTAATCGGGCGGTTAATGTCCCAAACAGTATCGTTAACTTTGGCAGCCAGCACATTACGGGCCAGGCCTTCGCTGATACTCTGTGCAATCTCAAAGCTTGTTACGCCTTCCTGATACTGGCGCACGGAGCCATCCGGCAGTGTAATATTGATCATGTATGTTTAATTACTTTTAATGTCTATAGACTTTAATTCGATACGCGAGGTATCGGCCGTGATTACCCGGGGACCCTGTATTTTACTTTTCAGGCGGCTGATGCTCTGGTGTACATAGGTATACCGGGGTTCGGCTGCCAGCAATCGCTGGTACTGTTCCAGTGACTTCTGGTACTGCCCTATCCGCTCATAGCAGTTGGCAAGCGTCGCCATGAACTTCAGGTTGTTGCCGTACGTACTGGCGGCTTTCTCCAGGTGCTCGATGGCGCCAACGTTGTCTCCCTGCTGGTGCAACTCCAGCCCCAGCCAGAAATGCGCCCCCTGCAGGGTATCGTTCAGGGCGAGGGCTTTTTCAAAGCTTACCAGCGCACTGTCGGGTTGCTGCCGGACCTGGTGGAGCAGCCCTTTGTAGAGCCACAACTGGCCGTTGTCGCTGGCTAACGCCATGGCAGACTGCACGAGTCCGCCTGCCGTTTCAAATTCTTTCCGGGCAAGATAAATTCCTGCCAGTTCGCGTTGCGGCTCCATAAAATCAGGCGCCTGTTCCAGCGCCTTTTTATAGCTGCGGACAGCTCTTGCTGTATCTCCCGTCTCCGCCTGAATGCGCCCGCGGTAGTAGAAAGCGTATTCGTCGGCCGGCGATATGTCCAATGCCTGGTTAATGTAGGCTCTGGCCTGCCGGTAATCGTGGCGCTGCAGGTACAGGTCGCCGAGGAGCACAAAGAGCGAGGAACTCTGGTAGGAGTTCCGTTCGGCCTGCAGCGCCAGCGCCAGCGCCTCGTCCTGCCTGCCCAGTGCCCGCAGTACCTGCGCTTTCACAAACCAGGTAGCCGGGTCGCGTTTAGACAAGCGTACGGCTTCGTTGGCATCTGCCAGCGCTTTGGTTAATTCTCCCTGCCGCAACAGCACAATGGCCCGCCGGGCATACAAACTTCCGTCGCCGCCAGTGCGCGCAATGGCATTGGTCAGATTGGAGAGCTGCGCCTCCGGCCTGTCGGCCATCTCTTCCAGGTTTACCATCTGCTCCCCCTCCACTTCGCTGGAGGTACAGGAGGTCCCCAGGCCAAGCAGCCACAAACCTAACAGCAAAGAAAACGCCTGTATTCTCATTCCCCGGTTAACACGTTCTACGCAACGGCAGTTTTTGCCTGCGCTAAATTATATATATTTTACTTAAATAACGAGATTCTTCTGCTATCTCCTTTTTACCGTTCGCCATTCATTTTATAGGTGCAGAGGCTGTGGTGGCAGGTGCAGATAAGAAAAATGCCTGCATCCGGAAACGGAGCAGGCATTTTTTTATCAGGAAAAACTACCGTAACTGCTCATCCAACATAATCTTGCAGCGCCTGCTTAGTTCCAGCTCCTCTTTTGTTTCCAGGTTAAGCGTTAAGGCGCGCTCCAGTACAGAAATGCAGTTATCGCGGTCTTTTATTTCGCGGTAAATAGAAGCCAGGTCAAAGTAATACCGGATATTCTGCGGGTTATATTCGATTGCTTTCTGCATGGATGTAACAGCCTCTTTGGTGCTTACATCTGCGGGTGCATCGCCCAGGAATAACTTGGAGGCCGCCACCTCGGCAAAATTGAGGTTGGCCATTTTATACTGCCAGCGTCCCAGTAAATGCCAGGCGCCGGCATGAAAGGCATCGCAGGCTAAAGCAGCATCCAGGTAACTCTTTATCTCCCGGGTCAGGGTCAGCCGTTGCTTCGGACCGGACATAAGCGCGATGTGTGCTAAGGTAAGTGCCATCATGTAATTCGATTCGGCATCGGCTGCATTCAGCACATAGGCCCGAAGCGCATAGTCCTTTGCTTTGTTAAAGTGCTGCAGTTTGCGGGTATCGTCTGCATACCGGTCCCCGATGCGGTTGTGCAGCAGACTGGCTTTGCACAAGGCTTCGTAATTGTCGGAGGAGAGCGACAACACCTCCTCGTAAACACGCAGTGCCTCGGTATCTTTATAATGACTCAGCAAAGAGTCTGCCCGTTGCAGCAGTTGCTTATGGTCTGAAGAAACGGCAAAGGCCTGCTGCACAGGCAGCACGCCCCCCATTAAAATCAGCATATATAGTACATGTATCAAATATCTTTTCATAACTCATTTTCCCACTCATAAGACAGATGACAACATTACCTATAAAAGGATTTTATTTAGAACAAGTTTAGCTGCTTCTTTTTCTTGACTGCTTCTTTTGCACTATTATCATCTATACTAGGTTCTACGTCGGCACCGGATTCTGGTTGGCTTCCGCTTGCGCGCGCTGCTTCTTCTGCCAGTTCAAGCAGTTCGGATGGCACGGCTGCGGCCTCTCTTTTAGCAACAGGTTTCTTTGGTTTTGCCTTTTCTTCCTGCTGCACCAGTTCCTGCTTCGGCACATCCACATCCAGAATCTTGTAATAATTTAATTTATTACCCAATGCTTTCCAACCTTTCACGTCGATGAACTCGCTCAGCAGCAGCTTCTCCCCTTCTTTGTCGCTCCTTCGGTCGCGCTTGAACTTGATATCGGCCAGCGGTTCCGGATGTGTAGACACGGCTTCGAGCCTGGAACCTTTGGTTTCCGGGATAAAAGTAAAGCGCTTGGCAATGGTGGAAGTTTCGATTTTGAAACGCTTCACATAATAGGTCTTGCTTTCGCCTTCGTAGTAGATCGCCGAAATAACCAGCTCCGGGTAATACTTCTGCAGCACCTTAATGCGCTCCACCGCGTAATGGTTGGCCAGGTCAAACGAAGTCAGTTCGTAGCTGCCATCGTCGTACACCACCAGGATGGTATCGTCGGTGTTGAAGGAGCCCAGGTAGCGGCCGCGGCCTTCGGTATTCAAACGCCCGATCACTTCGTCGTAATAAATCTCGCGTCCGCCCAGTGTCGACTCGCCCAGGCTTTTCTGCACCACTTTCTTGATCGGGTACTTGGTAACGATGTTACCGTTAGAACCTTTTCCTTTGATAAGAAGTTCGGCAAAGTCGAATTCAAAGACTTTGTTGCGTGCTGAGGCAGCAGGCGCCAGCGTTACCGTAACCACTTCCGATTCGGAGTTCGGGTTGGCGGTGAGGTAATGCACTTTGGAATTTTTCTCACCTTTGGTCAGGTCGTATTCTTTGTCGCGGGTAATCGACTTCACGGCGAATCGCTTGGCATACGAAACACCCGACTTGCCATCTACATAAATCATGTTGTAGACCATGTGCTCGTCGTTTTTGTTGTAGACGTGCGCCATGATGATGTCTTTGCCCACAAAGGTTTTATCGGCCACCTTCGTCACTGTAAACTTGCCGTCTTTACGGAACACAATGATGTCGTCCATATCGGAGCACTCGCACACAAATTCGTCTTTGCGAAGGCTGGTTCCGATAAAGCCGTCTTTGGCATTCATGTACAGCTTCTGGTTGGCAATAGCCACTTTCTGTGCCGTAATCACATCGAAGGTCTTCACCTGGGTGCGGCGGTCTTTACCCTGGCCGTATTTCTTGAGGAGGCCTTCGAAGTAAGAAATGGCGTAACGGATAAGATGTGCCAGGTTATCGTCCACCTCGGCCATCTCTTCCTCCAGCTTCCTGATATATTCGTCGGCTTTGAAGGAGTCGTATTTGGAGATGCGCTTGATCCTGATTTCGGTCAGGCGCACGATGTCCTCTTCCGTCACCTCGCGGCGCAGCAGGGGCTTGAACGGCTCCAGGCCTTTGTCGATCGCCTCGATTACAGCTTCCCAGGTTTCGCACTCTTCGATGTCGCGGTAAATGCGGTTTTCGATAAAGATTTTCTCCAGCGACGAATGGTGCCACTTGTCTTCCAGTTCTCCTTTGCGAATCTCGAGCTCGCGTTTGAGCAGGTCTACCGTTTTGAAAGTAGAAATGCGCAGCAGCTCGTCCACACTCATAAAGTGCGGCTTGTCTTCGATAATCACGCAGGTGTTGGGCGAAATAGAAACCTCGCAGTCGGTGAAGGCATAGAGGGCATCGATGGTCAGGTCCGGTGACACTCCCGGCGGCAGCTGCACATGTATTTCCACTTCGGCTGCCGTGTTGTCCACTACCTTTTTGATCTTGATCTTGTTGTTCTCGCTCGCCTTCACGATCGATTCCATCAGACCGGTAGTGGTAATGCCATAAGGCACATCGCGGATGATGAGCAGCGTTTTGTCGATCTTCTCGATCGTGGCCCTCACCCGGATCTTGCCGCCGCGCATACCGCCGTTGTAGTTGGTCACGTCAACTTGTCCGCCCGTCAGGAAGTCGGGCAGCAGCTGCGTCTTTTTGCCTTTGAGCACATCGATTGAAGCCTTAATCAGCTCCTTGAAGTTGTGCGGCATAATCTTCGTAGACAGACCTACGGCAATACCTTCCACGCCCTGCGCCAGCAGCAGCGGGAATTTTACCGGCAGCGTAACCGGCTCGTTTTTACGGCCGTCGTAGGACAGCTGCCACAGCGTGGTCTGCGGGTTAAACACCACATCGAGCGCAAACTTGGAAAGGCGCGCCTCGATGTAACGCGATGCAGCTGCACTGTCGCCGGTGCGCACGTCGCCCCAGTTACCCTGCGTCTCGATCAGCAGGTCTTTCTGCCCCAGGCCCACCATGGCATCGCCAATCGAAGCATCGCCGTGCGGATGGTACTGCATGGTTTGCCCGATCACGTTGGCTACCTTGTTAAAGCGACCATCGTCCATCTCTTTCATGGCGTGCAGGATACGGCGCTGCACCGGCTTGAGGCCGTCTTCGATAGCTGGCACCGCGCGTTCCAGGATTACATAAGAAGCATAGTCGAGGAACCAGTTTTCGTACAAGCCGGAGACCGGGGTTACGTTATGAATGACTTCGTCTTCGCCATCCGTAAAGTGCACTTCCTGCTCCATTTCTTCGTGTTGGTGTAATTCTTCGTTGTTCAACTCGTCGTTATGCATATACTTCCTCTACTATGTCTTTCTCTATTCTTAGGTTCTCGATAATAAACTGCTGCCGGTCCGGGGTGTTTTTGCCCATGTAGTAAGTCAGCAGTTTCTGGATGGTGGTGTCCTTCTGCAGGATCACCGGCTTGAGCTTGATGTTATCGCCGATAAACTTGCCGAACTCATCCGGCGAGATTTCTCCCAATCCTTTAAAGCGGGTGATCTCCGGCTTCTTGCCCAGTTTGTTGATAGCTTCCTGCTTTTCGGTTTCGTTGTAGCAGTAGATGGTTTCCTTTTTGTTGCGCACCCTAAAGAGCGGCGTCTCCAGGATGTACACGTGCCCGTTGCGCACCAGGTCGGGGAAGAACTGCAGGAAGAACGTAAGCAGCAGCAAGCGGATGTGCATGCCGTCCACGTCGGCATCGGTGGCGATGACCACGCGGTTGTAGCGCAGGCCTTCCAGCCCTTCCTCTATGTTTAGGGCGTGCTGCAGCAGGTTCAGCTCTTCGTTTTCGTACACCACCTTTTTCTTCATGCCAAAGCAGTTGAGTGGCTTACCTCTTAAGGAGAATACCGCCTCGATATCCACGTTGCGCGATTTGGTGATGGAGCCACTAGCGGAGTCACCCTCGGTGATGAACAGCGTGGAGAGCAGGTTGCGCTCGTCTTTGTCTTCGTTGAAGTGCAGGCGGCAGTCACGGAGCTTGCGGTTGTGCAGGTTGGCTTTTTTGGCGCGCTGGTTGGCCAGCTTCTTCACGCCTGCCATATCCTTCCGCTCGCGCTCGCTTTGCTCGATGCGGCGCTTCAGTTCGTTAGCGGTGTCGGGATGCTTGTGCAGGTAGTTGTCGAGGTGCTCTTTTACAAAGTCGTTGATGTAAGCACGCACGGCAGGCCCGTCCGGTCCCATTTCGATAGAACCCAGCTTGGTTTTGGTCTGCGACTCGAACACCGGCTCCTGTACGCGCAGCGAAATGGCGCCAATAATGGAGCCACGGATATCGGCGGCGTCATAGTCTTTCTTATAAAAATCACGCACCGTCTTCACCACTGCCTCGCGGAAAGCCGCCAGGTGGGTACCGCCCATGGTGGTGTACTGGCCGTTCACGAAGCTATAGTATTCTTCTCCGTACTCATTGCCGTGTGTCAGGGCCAGCTCGATATCCTCGCCTTTCAGGTGGATGATCGGGTAGCGCAGGCTTTCGGCGTCGGTCTTGTGCGAGAGCAGGTCGAGCAAACCTTTTTCGGAATAGAACTTCTTGCCGTTGAAGTTAATCGTCAAACCGGCATTCAGGTAAGCGTAGTTCCATATCTGGTTTTCGAGGTAATCGGGGTTAAACCGGAAGTTTTTGAAGATGGTATCGTCCGGCGTGAAGATGGTGAGCGTACCGTTGCGCTGGCTGGTCTCCTCCAGCTTATGGTCGGTCGTCAGCACCCCGCGCTCAAACTCGGCGGTCTTCATCTGCCCTTCACGCACCGACTGCACTTTAAAGTAGCTCGACAGGGCATTTACCGCTTTGGTACCCACCCCGTTCAGACCAACCGATTTCTGGAAGGCTTTGCTGTCGTACTTACCACCGGTGTTGATCTTGCTCACGCAGTCGATTACTTTGCCCAGCGGAATGCCGCGGCCATAGTCGCGCACCTGCACCTTGTGGTCCGATATTTTAATCTCGATGGTTTTGCCGTTCCCCATCACGTGCTCATCGATGGAGTTGTCAATCACCTCTTTTACCAGAATGTAAATCCCGTCGTCCGGCGAAGACCCGTCACCCAGTTTACCAATGTACATGCCGGGGCGCAACCTGATGTGCTCGCGCGGCTCCAGCGACCGGATACTGTCTTCGTCGTAAAAATGCTCTAACTCTGCCATTCTTTAAGCGTATTGTTGTGTTTAGGTAAAATCAACCGGAAAATTAAAAAATAAAAGGCATCTGCCATAATGAAAGCTCCAGGTGCCTGTACTAAATTGCAAGGTAAATATTTTTTTGCTAAATATTTTAGTCTCCTGCTGCCATATTTCAGCCTTTACCATTTCTGCGTCCTAAATAACAATAATACAGCGCTACTGGTTCACAGGAGCAGGAGAATTCTGCAGGAAAGAAAGCTAAATTATTTAGCATTTTTATATTCAAAAACAAATATATTTGCTGCTGATTTTTTTTTACTGAATGTACCTGAAATTGCTGAATTTGCGGTTTCAACAATTTATCAAACAACTCTCAATGGAAATCAAACTGCCCAAGTACTTAAAGTATACCATCATACTGCTGGGGCTCATCTTGTTACTGTGGATACTGCAGACGTTCAAGTCAACGCTGATGCCGATGGCTTTCGGGTTGCTGTTTGCCATGCTGCTGCTCCCCCTTACCCGCGACCTGGAAAACAGGAGGCTGCCGCGGGCTATTGCCATCTTTATCAGCATCATCTTTGTGGTGGTGATCCTGGGACTGGTGGTCTGGTTTCTGTCGGTGCAGCTGATGAGCCTCACCTCGGAACTGGACAAGATCGGCGAAAACATTAATGCCCTGATCATGCGGTTCCAGGAATACCTGTACCAGAAAACAGGAATACAGCCGGTCAATAACACCGACCTGATCCGGAATATCATTGGCAGCCTGCAGGACATTTCCACCACCTTCCTGGGCAGCACCATCTCCATGACAACAGGTGCCATTGCCGCCCTGACGCTGGTGCCCATCTTCGTTTTCTGCCTGCTCTACTACCGCGACCACCTGGAGCAGTTCATGTTCAAGTTCGTAACCCGTGACAGGCGCGGCAACATGAATCAGACCATCACCAACATCCAGGGCGTGATACAGAGTTATATTTCCGGGCTGATGATCGTGATCATGATTGTGGCCCTGCTGAACTCGGCGGGCTTGCTCCTGCTGGATGTAAAGTACGCTATCTTTTTTGGTGTCTTCGCTTCTATCCTGACCATTATTCCTTACATCGGTATTCTGATCGGCGCCACGCTGCCCGCCCTGTTTACGCTGGCAACAACCGGCAGTCTGCTCGATGCGGCACTGGTGGTGGTGGCCCTGATGGTGGTGCAGTTCCTGGAAGGAAATTTTATTACTCCTTTTGTAGTAGGTTCAAAAGTAAGTATCAATCCTTTTGCTGCCATCGTAGCCCTGTTAATTGGCGGAGAAGTGTGGGGACCGGCCGGCATGATTCTTTCCATTCCCATCATCGCCACACTTAAAGTATTGTTTGATGCCTATCCGCCCCTGAACCCCTTCGGTTTCCTGATCAGCGATATAGAAGATACCAAACCCAAAAAGAGTGGCCGTTTTAACCGTATGTTCGATAAGATAAGAGAAAAGGCTATCCGGAAAGGAAAGGAGGAACGGGAGGAAAAGTGATTGTCTGCTAATTTTGTTTGCAAAACAAGCTGCTGGAGTTACACATTTGAAACATATTACTAAAATTTTTGGTTTATAGTTTAGTTATTGGCACAGGAAGTTTAGGAGTTTGAGAGTTTAGGAGTTTGAGAGTTATTAAGTAAAAATCATAGGTATCAAAAACCACAAAAATGACAGTTCAGGCAAGAGCAGTGGCTTTGGTGACAGGTGTAGTGAAACGGTTAAACCCCTAAACTCTATAACTCTCTAACTCCAAAACTCCCAAACTCCTAAACTTAATTGACCTCCCCAATAACTAAAAACGAGTAACCAATAACAAAAGAAGCTTTGTACGCTATAGTAGATATCGAGACCACCGGCAGCCAGCCAGCCCAGGATAGAATAACAGAGATCGCTATATTTATCCATGACGGGCAGCAGATCGTGGACCAGTATTCCACGCTCATCAACCCGCAGCGGCCTATCCCTTATTTTATCACGCAACTCACCGGCATCTCCGACGAAATGGTGCAGGATGCGCCCAAATTTTACGAGGTGGCCAAAGAGATTGTGCAGTTTACCGAAGGGAAAATATTTGTAGCCCATAACGTACGTTTCGACTATTCCTTCCTGAAAAAAGAATTTGCCGACCTCGGTTTTACCTACCAGCGCAAGACCCTCTGCACCGTGCGCCTGAGCCGTTCCCTTATTCCGGGCCTTCCCTCCTACAGCCTGGGCAAGCTCTGTAAAAGCATCAACATCGACCTGCAACAACGCCACCGCGCCATTGGCGATGCCGAAGCAACCGCAAAACTCTTCGACAAGCTGATCAAAATAAACCGGCCTGTGATAGATGGCGCCCTGCACGCGGCAGAGCCAACGCCGGAGCTGAAGAAGGAAATTAAAACGTCGCTGCTGCCGCCCAGCATCAGCAAAGAGCTGGTTGAGTCGCTGCCTACGCAGCCGGGGGTGTACTACTTTCATAACGAGGCGGGCGAGGTTATTTATGTGGGCAAGAGCATCAACATCCGCAAGCGCATTGTGCAGCACTTCAACATCGACTACAAGAGCCGCAAATCGCTGGAGTTTAAAAACAGCATTGCCGATATTACCTATGAGCTGATGGGCAACGAGCTGGTGGCGCTGCTGTTCGAATCGGCGGAAATCAAACGCCTGAAGCCCCACTACAACCGGCAGCAGCGCCGCAGCGTGTTCAATACCGGCATTTATGTGTACGAAGACGGCAACGGCTACAAGCGGCTGACGTTTGGCAGCATCAACAAAGCCGATAATGCCAACTTAACACCGGTCATAGCACTTACCAATCACTACAAAGCCAAGGGTTTCCTGTTTCATAAAGTGGCCAAATACAACCTCTGCCAGAAGCTCTGCGACCTGTACAAAACCAACGGGGCCTGCTTCGATTACCAGGTTCACCAGTGCAACGGCGCCTGCATTGGCAAAGAAGACCCCGAAACCTATAATGCCCGTGTAAACGAAGCCCTCGAATCGTTTGCTTACGAGCACGACAGCTTCGTGATTGTGGGCGAAGGACGACATCAGAACGAGCGATCGGTGGTGGTGGTGCAGAATGGCATGTACCAGGGGTTTGGTTTTGTAGACGAAACCTTCGCAGCACAGGGTATCGGCGATTTTATTGGAGCCGTTAAGCGCTACAACGACAACAAAGACATTCAGCAGATCATCCGGGGCTACATGCGCGGCAAGCACAAGGATAAGGTGCTGGTTTTTGAGTAGGGAACAGCCTTCTGCCCCTGCCACCATAGCCACTGCTGATTTCCCCTGAAAAATTGCCTGTTGACAGGCAGTAAAAATTGAAATTGTGCAATCGATTTCCCGTTTAACTGTAAAAATCACAACATAAAAAATGAGATAAATTTTCCGGTAAGTACTTTTAAATTACGTTAATTCGGGGTAGTATTGAATAATATACCAACCTGACTACTTAATTTAAACTTTAATTATTTAAAAACAGTGAGCGAAACAACAACCAAATTCAGACCTGGTGTACTTTTCGGCGATGAAGTAACAGAGCTATTCAAGTACGCAAACGAAAATAACTTTGCGCTTCCGGCTGTAAATGTTATCGGAACCAACTCTGTGAATGCAGTTTTAGAAACAGCCAAAGCTGTTAATTCCCCGGTTATCATCCAGTTCTCGCACAGCGGCGCCCAGTTTTATGCCGGTAAAGGCTTAGCAAACGATGCGCAGAAGTCTGCCATTGCCGGTGCTATTGCCGGTGCACACCACGTACACATTATGGCAGAGGCCTATGGCGTACCGGTTATCCTGCATACCGACCATGCCGCTAAAAAACTGCTCCCATGGATCGACGGTTTACTGGATGCCGGTGAGAAGTATTTTGAGCAAAACGGCAAGCCGCTTTTCAGCTCGCACATGCTCGATTTATCGGAAGAGCAGATTCATGAGAACGTGGAAACCTGCGCCAGCTACCTCAAGCGTATGGATAAGCTGGGCATGACCGTGGAGATCGAGCTTGGCGTAACAGGCGGCGAAGAAGATGGCGTGGATAACACCGGTGTCGACAGCTCCCGTTTGTATACCCAACCTGAAGAAGTTGCTTTTGCTTACGAAGAACTGAACAAAGTGAGCAGCCGCTTCACCATTGCTGCTGCCTTTGGCAACGTGCACGGCGTGTATAAGCCAGGTAACGTAGAGCTTCGCCCCGACATCCTGAAAAACTCGCAGGACTTCATTCAGCAGAAATATGGCACAGGCCCTAACCCTGTTCATTTCGTGTTCCATGGCGGATCCGGTTCTGAGAAGCACCAGATCACGGAGGCGATCGAGTATGGCGCCATCAAAATGAACATCGATACCGATATGCAGTGGGCCTTTACCGAGGGCATCCGGGATTACATGACAAATAAAAAAGATTACCTGCAGGCACAGATTGGCAACCCCGAAGGCGAAGATGTTCCGAACAAGAAACATTACGATCCGCGGGTGTGGCTGCGTGAAGGTGAAAAAACGTTCATCGAGCGTCTGAAGGAAGCTTTCAAAGATCTGAATGCGATCAATAGAAATGCTTAATTCCGTTTCAGATAAACAACAAAAAAGGTGAAGTTTGCGCTTCACCTTTTTTGTTGTTGGTCCTCTTCCGGAGCAGCGGCTGTGGTGGCTGGTGCAGCAGACTTTTTTGGACTTTACTACACGTTACTGCTGCTGCCACCATTGCCTTTCCTGCTACACCAGGTTCCTTAACTTTGTTTTGCGTAAGTTGTCTGGGCAAAACCGTTGTGCTCCTTGAGCCACTTAAAGATATCTTCGGTATCTTCTTTGGTACAGAGCTCCGAACCGGGTGTCATGGTGCAGGCGGTACCTGCCGCCACGCCATAGCGCACCACATCCAACAGGCTGCAGCCTTTGATCAGGCTAAGCACCATACCGGCTACCATACTGTCGCCAGCGCCAACTGCACTTTGCATTTTTACGGTTGGCGATACCACGTAGTGAATTCCTTCTTTGGTGGCCAGCATGGCGCCACGCGGCCCCAGCGACACGACCAGTACTTCGCATTTGCCTTCGTCCAATACCTTTCGGGCAATCTTCTCCTGCTCCATCGCCGTAATCTCCTCCTTCCCGGCAAGCGCGGCAAGTTCGCCCAGGTTGGGCTTGAGCAGGTAAACGCCTTCACCGGCTGCTTTCATCAGGGCATCGCCCGAGGTATCTACCACCAGCTTAAAGCCACGCTTATGCGCAATTACGGCCAGCTGGTAATAAAAATCGTCGGGTACGCCGGGCGGTAAGCTGCCACTGGCCACCACATACTCCGGCAGTTCCTCGGCCTGCTCGAGTTTGGTCAGAAACTGCTTCCATTCAGCTTCTGAAGTCTGGGGACCGGGCATTCCAAAGCGGTACTGGTTGGTGGTGGATGTTTCGAAGATCATCAGGTTTTCGCGTGTCCAGTTTTTTGCTTTTGCAGCCCAGAATTCAACGCCTTCATCCCGCAGCAGCTCTTCCAGCCGCTCCCCGGATGGCCCGCCGGATAAAAACCAGGCACAGGAGTGTCCGCCTAACTTATGAATGGCTCTTGATACGTTAATGCCGCCGCCGCCGGGTTCGAATTTCGGCACATCACAACGCAGCTTTTTTTCGGGCTGCACCTGAAATATGCTTGTGCTTTTATCCAGGGCGGGGTTCAAGGTGATGGTTACAATTTTTTGCATCTGTTCGCAGGGTTACAAGGTTTATGTTCAGAAACTACCGGTGTAAACAAGGTTATTTGCTCTTTGCCTGCCGCTCAAAAAGTAAATTTAAAAACGGCCGTACCGGCAGGTATTATTTTTTTGTGATATCAAATTCGCGCTGATCTCCCGTCCGGAAGGTGTACACTTCGCCTTTCACACCAATCTGGACCTCCGTCGAAAAGCCTCTGTCGAGGCTGAGGATAAGGTTATGGTGCGTAAGCCGCAGCGACAGCCAGTGGCCCCGGTAGCGGAGGTTCAGCTTGATAAAGCTAATTTCTTCGGGCAGCACCGGGTTTAGCCATAATACGTCGTCACGGATTTCCAGGCCAATGTAACCGCGCTGCACCAGGTCTATCGTACCGGCCATGGCACCCAGGTGAATACCTTCCTGCGTGGTGCCGCCCTGTACATCTTCTATATCGCTCAGCAACGCAACTTTAAAGTTAGACCAGGAACGTTTCCGGTCCGAACGGGCCAGCACCCAGGAGTGCACAATCTTGCTCAGGGTAGAGCCGTTCGAGGTGCGGCTTTCGTAGTAGTCGATGTTAGCGGGTATGTCGGCTGCTTTAAACGCATAGCCCAGCCGCTCGAACAAAGCCAGCAGTTCTTCCGAAGAAAACAAGTAGAAGAGCATAATCACATCGGCCTGCTTGCTGGCTTTGTACTTGTTTACGTTATCGCCTTCGCTTTCCAGGATGCGGTCCAGGCGCATCGATTCGCCGTGTTGCTGCCTGTATTTTTCCCAGGCAAACTCCTGCAGCTCCTCGTAGCGGTCGAACTGCGCGATAATGCAGCTCTCGCCGATAAAGGGAACGTACATGCGCCTGCTGATGTCGTGCCAGCGTTCCAGGTCCTCCTGGGTGATGTGCAGTTTCTCGTACAGTTCATTTAAACGGTCGGCATCCAGTACCTGAAAAATATTCAGGGCGCACTGAATTACCCAAACCGCCATTACGTTGGTGTAGGCATTGTTGTTGAGCCCGATGTCTGCTGAATCGGGATAGCCGGTATGGTATTCGTCCGGCCCCACAATATGGCAGATCTCGTACCGGTTCCGTTCCGGGTTAAACGTGGCGATGGTAGACCAGAACTGGGCAATATCGAAGATGAGTTCAGCGCCATAAAAATTCAGGAACTCCTTGTCGGCTGTTGCCTGGTAATACTGCCACACGTTGTAACCAATGGCCGCATTGATGTGGCGCTGCAGGTAGGTGTTGTCCGGCAGCCAGTTGCCGGATTTGGGGTTCAGGTGAATGACCTGGCTTTCTTCGCGCCCGTTGCTTCCGCTTTGCCAGGGGAACATGGCTCCCCGATAGCCGGCAACCTGGGCCATCTGCCTGGCTTCGGGCAGGCGGCGGTAACGGTACATGAGCAGTTCGCGGGTAATTTCGGGCAGGCGCAGGTTCAGGAATGGAAAAATAAACAGTTCGTCCCAGAAAATATGGCCCCGGTAAGCTTCGCCATGCAGCCCCCGGGCCGGAACGCCCACATCCAGGTCAACGGAATTGCCGGAAACGGTTTGCAGCAGGTGGAAGATGTGCAGACGGAGCACTCCCTGTGCTTTGTTGCTGCTCGCCAGTTCCAGGTCGCATCTGTCCCAGAGGTGGCGCCAGGCGCTGCTATGCTCTTCCAGCAGTTGGGCAAAACTGCGCTGGCGCCCGATGTTGGTTCGTGCCTCCAGCAATACCTCCGATATGGCAAAATCGCGGGAGGTGTAAAGCATGACTACTTTTTCGATGCGTACAGCTTGTTGCTGCACGACTTGCAGCACCAGGTGCTGCGCCACAAAAGCGCTGCCTTCTGTTTTGATTTCGCGGTGAAAAGCCTGCTGTTCCGGTTGCACAAACACCTGCGTGCGCGCCACCTGCGCCATCCTGATGTTGGACTGCTTTGTTTCTACCAGCAGGTAGATGGTTTCGTCGTTGTGGCGGCCGGCTTCCAGGGGGTGCAAATGCCGGCTTTCCAGCTGCCTGTAGCGGGCCACGCCACAGTTGGCCACACGGCCATCCAGGGCCGAACAGATTTCTATTTCGCCGGACCAGTTAAGGGGGATAAGCTCCCACACCAGCGCCGCCACATGCGCATTGGCCATGCTTGCAAAACGGCGGCTGACCAGGGAGGTCTCACGGCCACTAGCATCCTTTACATGCAGGTGCCGGACCAGCAGCCCCTGCTGCATGTCCAGCTCCTGCCGGAAATTAATAACCTGCACCTTGTCCAGGCTGAACCAGTCTTCGCCGGGATGCCGGAAAGTAAGAGGCAGCCAGTTGGGCCAGTTGACGAGGTCTTCGTTCTCGATTTCTTTTCCGGCTACCGTGGAGGTAAGGCGGTTGTAGCCGCCTGCCAGGTAGGTGCCCGGGTAATGTATGGCAGCGTCGGCAACGGCTTCCTCGGCTGCCCCGCGGGTTGCGAAGTAGCCGTTGCCCAGGGTACAGAGCGCTTCGCGCAGCGGCTGCTCTTCAGGCTTCCAGGTGTCGTATGTTATCTTCCATTCGGCCATCAGAATTACTTAGAGCCTGCTGAGATCTTCCAGAAACCGGCGCACTTCGTCTACATCTTCCAGCCTGTATGCTGCTGCTGTCTGCTCGTCGTGCTCGCCAACCAGAATGCTGATTCCCCTGCCCTGCAAGGTAGCAAATGCATCTTCGTCGGTTATGTCGTCGCCAATGTAGATGGGCATCGTCTTCTCCTGGTCCAGCCCCAGTTCCTCCATCAGCCACAGTACGGCTTTGCCTTTGTGCCAGTCCAGGTTAGGCTTAAGTTCGAGCACCTTTTTACCCAGCCCTTTTTTTAATTCAGGATGTCCTTCCAGTTCTTCATCAACCGCCTTCTTCACCAGGTCTACCTGCTCATCGGCCACATTGCGGTAATGCACGGCAATGGCATAGCGCTTTCGCTCCACCTGGGAGCCCGGTACATCTTTCAGGCGCTCTTTCAGGCTTAGCTCGGCTTTGTCCAGGGCCGGAACGGCCTCCCTGGCGCCTCCCGGCTCCGAAGCCATGCCACCCGGCCCCGTAATATCGAAGCCGTGCGAACCGGCAAAATAGAGCTCATCCATCTGCACCAGCCTGGCCACATTGGCACGGTCGCGGCCACTGACTACGGCCACAGGATGCACTTTGGCCAGGTTCTGCAGCGCCTTACGCATCTCATCGGAAAGCAGGGCCTTGTCCGGGTCTTTCACAATCGGGCTCAGGCAACCGTCGTAATCCAGGAAAACGGCTGGTTCTTTGCCTTTCAGCTTTTCCAGCAGCTCGTCTTTTTTTGCCAGCGCTGACGGCAAATCGTGCGCATTTTGTTTCGTGATGTTTTTATTTTCTGTTTGATTCATCAGTTAGGGGTTTGGGAAACGATTAATTACGACATCAGCCCCGCTGGCTTCCAGCGACTCTTTGTTAGTGCCACGGTCTACGCCTACTACCAGGGCAAAACCTGCAGCCTTTCCGGCTTCTATACCGGCCTGTGCATCTTCAAAAATGGCGGTTTCCTGCGGCGATACATTTAAACGTTTGGCAGCCTCCAGGAAAATGTCCGGTGCGGGTTTACCTTCGAGCTTTAACTCCGCCGACACTACTCCGTCTACGCGGGTATCGAATATTTTGTCTATTCTGGCAGAGCGCAGGATATCGTAGCTGTTTTTGCTGGACGAAATAACGGCTACCGGAAAACCTTTTCGCTTGTACTCCTGCAGGAAGTCCATGGTATCTTCAAAAACCACTACTCCGTTCTGCCGCAGCATTTCCTGGAAATACAGGTTTTTAAGTTCGCCCAGTCCTACGACCGTTTCGGTTCCCGGTTCATCGCCCGGATTGCCTTCCGGAATGGTAATGTCCCGTGACTTCAGAAAATTGCGCACACCATCCAGACGCGGCATGCCGTCAACAAATTTGCGGTAATCTTCCTGCACGTCGAATAATTCGTACTTTTTGCCATCCCGTTCGCCACGTTGTTTCAGGTAAGCATCGCACATTCTTTTCCAGGCTTCGGCATGTACTACAGCGGTTTTGGTAATCACACCGTCCATGTCAAAAATAAGTGCCTTGATATTTTTCTCTTCAATGAGTTGGTTCAGGTTGCTCATATACTGTGTTTGTTTGCTTTAATATCTGTGTTTTTCTATTTACGACCAAATCTAAGAAATTTATAGGCTTCTGCAACCCAAATTACACTTGTTGAGAGCGAGATTAAAATTAAAACATCGGTAACCGCCAGCGGTTCGAACCTGAATAAGCCACTCAGGAAAGGCGTGTAAATAACCAGCAGCTGCAGTAAAAGCGACACAAGGAAGGTAATGTTAATGTATTTATTACCGAAAATCCCAATACTGAAAACTGACTTTTTCAGCGACCGCATATTAAACGTATTAAAAACCTGCAACATCGAGATAACCAGGAATACTGCTGTACGTGCCAGTTCCTCGTCCTGTGGTAAAAAATAGTTAAAAACCGCCAGCGTTACGGCCAGCATGGTAACCGACATTATAACTAAGTACGGAATTACGCTCCGATCGAGGATGTTTACATCGCGCGCAACCGGTTTTTCTTTCATGATGTCGCCGTGGCCCCGCTCTGCGGCCAGCCCCAGTTCCATGATGCCGTCCGTTACCAGGTTCACCCACAGAATCTGGGTGGCGGTAAGCGGGAACGGCAGGCCCAGCACCATCGCCGTGATGAACACCAGCACAAAGGCGAAATTGGTGGTAAGCAGGAAGAAGCTCGTTTGCCGCACATTCTGAAACACGATGCGCCCCTCCCGTACCGCCTTTACAATGGTCGAGAAGTTGTCATCGGACAGTACGATCTGCGAGGCATCTTTGGCCACGTCGGTGCCGCGCTGGCCCATGGCGATGCCCACATCGGCCCGTTTGAGGGCAGGTGCATCGTTTACGCCGTCGCCTGTCATGGCGATCAGGTGGCCTTTGTCCTGGAGATGTTCTGCTATGCGCAGTTTGGTGTTGGGACTAACGCGGGTAAAGACCGAAACCTCCTGCACGAGCTTGTCAAATTCAGCTTCGTCTACGTCCAGTTCGTCTTCCTGCATAGCGTCCGGGTACTTGCCCTGCTGCCCGTCGCTGCTGATGATGCCCACTTCCCGTGCAATGGCTGCCCCTGTTTTTTTGTGGTCGCCGGTTACCATGATCACCCGGATGCCTGCCGATTTGCACGACTCGATGGCTTCCTGCACCTCCTGGCGCGGCGGGTCAACGATGCCCGTCATGCCTGTCCAGGTAAGTTCCTGCACATCGTCAGTAGCAGTGGTTGTGGTGGCAGGTGCAGCTTCCTTGTAGGCGAGTGCCAGCACCCGCATGGCCTCCCCCGCCCACTCTTCCATTTTGTCTTCAATCTCCCTGCGCTTTTCTTCCGTCAGTTCCCGGGGCCCCTCCGGCGTCAGGATTTGTGTACTGAGCTTCAGGATCTTTTCCGGTGCCCCCACTACCAGCAGCTCCTTCTTTCCCTCCTCCCGCTCTACCAGCGTAGCCCTGAACTTCTGTTCAGAGTTGAAAGGCAGGTCATCGAGGCGTTTTACCTCCTGCGGCTGGTCTTTGGCAGCCAGCCGCGCTTTTTCCGAAAGCACCAGCAAAGCAACTTCTGTCGGGTCACCAATTACGCCGGCTTCCGCCCCTGTTTCTGTTTCACCATTTTCATCCCCTGCATTTTCCTGTTCCTTTTCCTGCTTCTCCTTCTCCTGCGGCTTGTCTTTATCATTGTCCTGTGGTGCAGCCTCCTTCCCCAGCTGCGCGTTGTTGCACTCGCTGGCGATCAGCACCAGTTGCCGCAGCACACTGTTACCGGTCGGGTTGATTTCCTGTTCATCCTGTTTAAAGCCGCCTTTTACGGCGTAGCCGTTGCCTTCCACTGCCATCTCGGTGCCATCGCCCAGGAACACTTTTTT
The DNA here is from genome assembly GCF_003347595.2 of Botryobacter ruber. Taxonomy (GTDB): domain Bacteria; phylum Bacteroidota; class Bacteroidia; order Cytophagales; family Hymenobacteraceae; genus Pontibacter; species Pontibacter ruber_A. Next base: position 166,879 of record NZ_QCZK02000049.1, read on the forward strand.
AACCGTGAGAATATTCTGGGTGATGGTGCCGGTTTTATCGGTCATGATCACGGTAACGGAGCCCAGCATTTCGGTTGCCGTAAACTCGCGTATGATGGCATTTTGTTTGGCCATGCGCTTTGCCCCGATGGCCAGCACGATGGAAATGACAACAGGCAGGCCTTCGGGAATGGACGAAACCAGGGTGGCCACCGTGAGCAGCAGGATTTCGTTGAACCGGTAGTCGCGGATAAAGTAGCCCAGCACGAACACCGTAACGGAGGTTGCAATGGAAATGATCGCCATCTGTTTTCCGAGGCGGGCCGTTTTCTTTTTAAAGTTGGTGGCTTCGGTTTTGATGCTGCCCAGCGATTCGGAAATTTTTCCGATTTCGGTGTGCTGTCCTGTAGCTGTCACCACTGCCTTTGCAGAGCCGCGTGCTACGTGCGTGCCTTTCCAGAGCATGTTGACACGGTCGCCCAGGTTTACGTCGCCTTCCAGCTCCGCTTCCTGTTTCTCGACAGGTAGCGATTCCCCCGTCAGGGCAGCCTCTTCCGCCTGCAGGTTTTTCTGGTTGATGACACGGGCATCTGCAGGAACGCCATCTCCTTCTTCCAGCACAATCACATCGCCGGGTACCAGTTCGCCCGAATCCACTGTTTTTACCTTGCCCTGCCGCTTTACATTGGCTTTCTGTTTCACCATGCTTTTGAGGGCCAGGATGGCTTTTTCGGCCCGGTACTCCTGCATAAAACCGAGCACGGCATTGAACATGATCACCCCCAGGATCACGTACACATCCACCATCTGGTCGGCATACCAGGCCACCCCTGCCGCGATAAAGAGGATAAAGATGAGGAAATCCTTGAACTGCTTGAGGAAAAGCAGGAAGGGATTGGTGCCTTCCGTTCCGGTGAGTTCATTAGGCCCGTACTCCTGCAGTCTTTTTCCGGCTTCTTCATCGGACAACCCTTCCCGGCTGGTTTCCAGTTTTTTCAGGGTTTCCTCAACCGGCAGGTGGTAGTAAGGGTGTTTCTGGTCTATTGCCATAGATCGCTCTTTTACATGTTGCATGCTAAACCTGCTGCTGCAGGCACAAGCCCGTTTGTCCGGACCTTTAAGGAATCCCCTTCGTCCGCTCCTCCGGCGGAACATGCGGCTCCTGTTCCGGTCTTTCGGGCGGGGCTTCCGGGAAAGGCGGCTGCTGTTCCGGCACTGCCTGTACCGGTGCTTTTCCGGCCTCTTCCTGGTCACGATGTAGCGATGGCTTTTCTTCCGGTTCCGATTTTTTGATGCCCATACTGTAGCTATTAATAAATGAGTTGTTACTTTCGCAGCGTATGCACCGGCACGAGCCGCGTAATCAGGTCAGGGGCCTGCTCTTTTTTAACGGCAGTTCATCCAACAAAAACGGGCTGCAACCAGCGGCAAAGCTACTTTTAGACGCTAAAAGAAACCTAAACGCCTGACTAGCTTTGTTACGCAGACAGGGCTTAAATGATGCTTTTTTAGCTTAGATGTTGGTGCCCGAAACCCCGCTATGCAGCAGCAGAAGGAATGGTGGCTGGAGCAGTGCAGTTTTATGGCCGCTAAACGGAAAGTAACTCCTGCCAGGCTGCTTTCTGTGCAGTGCACCACACGGTTAATAAACAGGTAAATTTTAGAATATTAAAAACACTATATCATTTTTTCCAGTAATTTAACACCATCATTTTTACTCAACGTCTGACAAGTCTGACAACCATATCACTACATCGTAATTTTAGAACCTTATCAATACTTTACTTATGCTGAACAACCACAACCCGGCCACTACGCAAGCCTGGAAAAACCTGGAAACACATGCTGCTGCCATCCGGCCAAAGCACCTGCGTGAGCTGTTTAAAGAAGATCCGAAACGCTTCGATAAACTTTCATTCACCCTTGGCGACACGCTGTACGACCTTTCCAAAAACCGTGTAACGGAAGAAACGTTGGACCTGCTGGCTGCACTGGCAGAAGAGATGAAGCTGACGCAGGGCATCGAAAGCATGTTCAGCGGCGAAAAAATAAATGCCACCGAAGGCAGAGCAGTGCTGCACACGGCCCTGCGCAACTTCACCGACGCCAGGCTGGAAGTAGACGGCGAAGACGTGCTGGCAGAGGTGCGCGATGTGCAGCAGCAGATGAAAGCTTTCTGCGAAAAGCTCCACTCCGGCCAATGGCTCGGTTATACCGGTAAAAAAATCAGCAACGTTGTCAACATCGGTATTGGTGGCTCAGACCTGGGTCCGAAGATGGTGTGCGAGGCGCTGAAGAAGTACCAGAAGCCGGACATCGAAATGTACTTCATCTCCAACGTAGACGGCACCGATGCCGCCGAAGTACTGCGCAGACTCGACCCGGAAACGACGCTCTTTATCATTGCCTCCAAAACCTTCACTACCAAAGAAACCATCGCCAACGCCCACACCGCCCGCGATTGGTTCCTGAAAGCGGCTGCGGACAAAGAAAACATCAAAAAACACTTTGTTGCACTATCCACCAACACCGCTGCCGTAGAAGAATTTGGCATCGCGCCCGAAAACACCTTCCGCTTCTGGGACTGGGTAGGCGGACGCTTCTCGCTGTGGTCGGCCATTGGCCTCTCCATTGCCTGCGCCCTGGGCTACGACAAGTTTGAGGAGCTGCTGCGTGGCGCCGAAGACATGGACAAGCATTTCCGTGAAACGCCAATCCGGCAAAATATCCCGGCGCTGATGGCGCTGCTGAGCATCTGGTACACCAACTTCTTCGAGGCCCAGACCCACGCCGTGCTGCCGTACGACCAGTACCTGCGCCTGCTGCCCGACTACCTGCAGCAGCTGCAGATGGAAAGCAACGGCAAAACAGCTACCCGCAACGGCGAGTATGTAAACTACGAAACGCAGCCCGTTATCTGGGGTGCAGCCGGTACCAACGGGCAGCACTCGTTCTACCAGCTCATCCACCAGGGCACCTTCCTGATTCCGTCTGATTTTATTGCGCCAGTAAACAGCCACAACAAGGTAGGCAACCACCACCCCATGCTGCTGTCGAACTTCTTTGCCCAGACCGAAGCGCTTATGAAAGGCAAAACGGCAGAGGAAGTGCGTGCCGAACTGCAGAAAAAAGGCAACATGAGCGCCGAAGAGGTGGAAGAACTGGTACCGCATAAGGTATTTGAAGGCAACAAGCCGTCTACGTCCATTATGTTCAAGCTGCTCACGCCACGCGTGCTCGGCAGCCTGATTGCCATGTACGAGCACAAAGTGTTTGCGCAGGGCGTTATCTGGAACGTGTACAGTTTCGACCAGTGGGGTGTGGAACTGGGCAAGCAACTGGCCGGCACCATCGAAGACGAACTGCTGAGCGGCAAGCAAGCGGAACACGACAGCTCTACGGCTGGACTGATCAGCTATTATAACCAGAACAAAAGCTAACATTCTGCAAATCTGAGCTGCAGTCTGCTCACACGAATTTCTGCCTTCAGACTTTTTCAGGGTTTTCCCGGAAGGAGCTGAAGGCAGATTTTTTTTGGAAAAATATTGGATAGAAGGCTCACAACAGCCAACAATAAACAAACCTTCTGCATCATTTGCGTTTAAGTACTGTTTCCAAACCACAGGCGGATGCACCGGAACTTAACGCGATTATTGTTTATATTTCTTTTTATCACAAGCTGTGCTGATGATGATTTTTATCAGCAGAATGCGCTGTACCAACAACCTGCTGCGGCTGGCGTGGCGCCTGACAGTGTTTGGGTGGTGGCAGGCAGGCATTACGACCGGAGCGGCTTTTTCCGCTTTTTCTGGGGCGATCATCACCGGGAACTCTGGACCACACCGGTAAAAGCAAAAGTGTTTGACATGGAAAAAATAGCCGGCGGCCTGAAGTTGGATGAAATCGGCGGCGGCTACCAGACCACAAGTTTCCAGCTCGTAGACAGTACCGGCAAAGAATACGCCTTCCGGTCAATCGACAAAAACCCGGTGCACGTGCTGTCGGATTTCTGGCAGAAAACATTTGTTACCAACATTGTGCGCGACCAGACCTCCGCCTCCCACCCCTACGGCATGCTGGTAGTGCCAGTTTTAGCAGAGGCTGTCGGGGTGCACCACACGAATCCGAAGTTGTATTATGTCAGCGAAAACGACACCTCCTTCGGCGTTTATTCAGACAGGGTGCAGGGGCGGCTGTTCATGCTGGAGGAGCGTTTTAAAAGTGTACATGATCTTACGCCCGCTTTTGAAAAAGCCACGGGATTTTTAGATTCCGACGAAGCGCTCCGCCTGCGCTTTGCTTCCAACAGGTACCGCTTCGACCAGAAAGCGTTTGCCCGCGCACGCCTGCTGGACCTGCTCATAGGTGACTGGGACCGCCACAAAGGGCAGTGGGACTGGGCGGTGGTACCACAAAACAGGGACACTGTTTTTCAACCCATCCCCAAAGACCGCGACCAGGTTTTTATCCGGATACAAGACGGCCTTATTCCTGCAATTGCTACGAGCAAAATTATGGCCCGGAAACTCCACTCCTTTGGAGAAGACATTGACGACGTGAAAGCCCTGATGCTAAATGCCCGTTTCCTGGATGCACGGCTACTAAACGAACTAGAAGCAGAAGACTGGCAGGCGATAGCCCGTGATATGCAGCACAAACTGACCGACGACGTTCTGGAACAGGCGGTAAAGCAGCTGCCAGAAGCAATATACAAAATTCAGGGCGACAAGATGATCCAGCAGCTGAAGAACAGGCGGAGCCAGTTGCCCGCAGCTGCAGCCAAAATGTATGAAATCCTTGCCAAAGAAGTCACCATTCCGGGTACGGATGCAGACGAGCTATTCCTGGTAAAGCGACTGAACGACAAGCAGACTCAGGTACAAATGCGAAGAATTGGAACCAACCAGTTGCTTTACAACCGGACTTTTAACCACAACGAAACAGAACGCCTCACCCTGCGCGGCCTGCGGGGCAACGATGCATTTGTGGTGGAAGGCAAAACTGACAAAGGCATCCTGGTGGAGCTGTACGGCGGCATGGGCGAAGACAAAATCACGGACCGTTCAGCAGTGAGTAACTGGAAAAAAATGACGCACATCTTCGACACCGAACGCGGCAATAAGATCGATTTCGGCACCGAAGCCCGTGACCGCACCACCCGCGATGTTCGGGTGCACGCTTACGACCAGGAGGGGAATTGAGATAGTTTTAGCTGTGCAGTGGGAGTGGTGGCAGGTGCAGAAAAGAAACTTTGCCTATTTAAGTCACAACTCCTGCTCTGCTAAGGGTTGCGGCGGATGAATAATAGTTAGGTGTAGTTACAAACTACACCTAGAAAAGGAATTAAGGTAATGAAGGATACAAAAACTTCTCTGCTCCTGCCTCCACTCCTTCTGCTCCTCTTTATAAATGAAAAAATTAAGCCGCCTGCTTCTCCTTCGCAACCCGCTGCAGCATTTTCAGCACCAGTTCTTCGGTTCCGGATAAGTGCTCTGTTTTAGGTGCTGTGGCATCGTGGGTTTTCAGGTACCGCAACAGCTTGTCTTCGCGGAACAGGTTTACCACTTCGGGGTGGATGTAATATTTGCTGCAGACGCTGGGGGTGTTGCCCAAGCCTTTGGCGACCAGTTTAACTGCTTCCTTTATGCTTTTCTCTTTTTCCAATTCGGGATGCTCGTCGATTACCTGCTCCAGGCATTCCACCATGCGTACGCTGCCGCCCCAGGTGCGGAAGTCTTTTGCCGTGAAATCGTACTCGGTGGCCTCCCGCAGATAATCGTTCACATCGCCCGACTCCAGCGTGTGCCTGTGGCCGCTTTCATCGAAATACTGGAAAAGGTCGTAGCCCGGAATGTCGCGGCACTTCTTCACCAGCCTTGCCAGCCGCCGGTCTTTTAGCCCGATCACGTGCTCCACTCCTTTCTTGCCCCTGAACGAAAATTGCAGCTGGCTACCCTCAATCTGCACATGGCGGTCGCGCAGGGTGGTGAGGCCGTAGGACTGGTTTGATTTGGCATAGTGGCGGTTCCCGATGCGGATCAGGGCGTTGTCGAGCAGCTTCAGGACGAGCGCGGTGACTTTCTTTTTGCTCAGTTGCCCCGCGCGCAGGTCCGCCTCAATGTGCTCGCGCAGCCTGGGCAGCGACTTGCCAAACAGGATCATGCGACCGAACTTGGTAAGGTTGCGGGTCTTTTGCCACTCGCCGTGGTAGATGTATTGCTTGCGGCCTTTGGCATCGCGGCCGGTTGCCTGCAGGTGCCCCCGGGCCGAAGGCGAAATCCAGACTTCGGTCCAGGCAGGCGGAATGACCAGTTTGCTGATGCGATCAAGTGTTTTTTCGTCTGTCACCTTCTCTCCTGCCGCGTCATGGTACCAGAACCCTTTGCCGGCTTTCTTGCGTGTGATGCCCGGCTTTCCGTCAGTCGTGTGCCGTAAGCCTGCCTGCCGGGCCGATTTTGCAGGATCGGCATATAGTTCGTGCAGTTCGTTCTTCTTCTTTGCCATCATCTGAGGCGCTTTTATTACCTCCTGCACTACATACTTTAATTCCGTACAAAAGTTATGGCGTAAAGCGGATGCCGGTAAGGGGATACAGGCAAACAACCTTATCTTTGCAACCTGACAAAAGATTTCAAGCATGCACCAGAATATTGCCTACCTCTATGCCTTTTTCGGGCTTTTCCTGATAACCTGTGGCGTTGTTTCCGTTCTGTTTTTAGGCCGGAAGGCAAAAACAGCAATTATGTCCGGAGGTTTTTTTGGCCTGGTTGCCTTAACGGCGGGCCATTTCCTGAACCTGTCCCAGCCCTGGGCGCTCTACCTGGGCTTAACAGAGGCTTTTCTCCTGACCTTTATTTTTGCATGGCGTGCCAGCACGGCCTTTCATACATTGATGGAACTGGTGCAGGCAAACGATCAGGCCGCTGTCAGGTCGAAAAGTATCGCTTTCCTCATTATTGCTACCATGTTTATTATGGCGCTGTTTGTGCTGGCTGTTTCGGTTACTTTCCTGCGCCAGGTACTGGAAGGGCTTGGGTAGCGTCCTTTATAAAAAGGGAAGAAACTTCGGTCATTGCTCCTCCGTAAGCTAAGGCATAGACGCTATTTGAAAGGAAGCCTCTGAATCTTTCAGGGGCTTTTTTATGGATCGTGTTTAACCTGTACCGGCACACTATATGTTTGGCATTTGCGTAACCTACCGTAGCCACTACTCCGTAAAGGCAGGATATTTTTATCGCTTATTATTTAACAAGTCTGATTACACATGAATAAATTAATCACAACCCCGTGCTGGCTGCTGAGCCTGCTAAGTTTACTGCTCCTAAGCAGCTGCGACGGGAACGACGGTGTCATCTTCTCCACCCAGGACGACATCAGTTTAGGTGCCCAGGTGGCACACGAGGTAGATTCTACTTACCGCGCCAAAGGGCAGCTCCTGGAGCGCAACAGCACCAACGCCAAAGCCTACGAACACATGGACCGGATCGTGAACCGCGTGCTGAATTCGGGGCAGGTCAAATACAGGAACGAATTTGCCTGGAATGTTAAAATCATCAAAGACGACGAAACCCTCAACGCCTTTGCCACACCCGGCGGTCATATTTATGTGTTTACCGGCCTGATAAAATTCCTGGAAGACGAAGATCATTTTGCCGGGGTAATTGCCCACGAAATAGCCCATGCCGACAAGCGGCACAGCGTTAAGCAGCTGCAGCGCGATTATGGCATTGCCCTGCTGCTCTCGGTGGCACTGGGTAACAACCCGGGTGCCTTGCAGCAGATTGCAGCCCAGGTTACGGGCACACTCGCCGGCTTACGGTTCAGCCGCGAAGCCGAAACAGAAGCAGACAATGCCTCTGTAGCCTACCTGGGCGGTACCGAGTATTATGCCTGCGACGGTGCAGCCGGTTTCTTTATCAAAATGAATTCGACTTCACAGGATGCAAATCCGCCCGAGTTCCTGAGCACGCACCCGAACCCTGAAAACAGGGTGCAGAACATACAGCAACAGGCACAGGAAGCAGGCTGCAAAACAGCTACAGCACCTGACACTGATTTTAATGCCCTCAAGAGTAGTCTTAAATTATAAACCTGAAACCAAAATGCCTGCCCCCGTGCAGGCATTACTTTTTTAGCTATGAAAAAGATGAAGAAAAAGGCAATTGATGCCGTGCTCCAGACCGAAGAGAAATTTGATGATCTTACTTTTAAGCTAAAGGAAAAACTAAACCTGCACCAACCGCTCCAGATTGTGCCTTACCGCAGCTACGGCACCGTAAACAGGCTGTATGTAAAAGGACGTGTGCTGGTAGATAAAGGGATAAAGCGATCGTCGGAAAAAGATACGCTCTGGCAGAACCTGCTGAACATGTACCGGCGTTTCGAGACCGATGAGATTCCCAATGCCCGAGTACAGCTGGAGTTCCAGGGGCAGCGGCACGAAATAACAACCGATGTGGAAGGCTATTTTGTACTCAACATCGAGCCCAAAACACCCCTGCAGCTCGACGACATCTGGCACCCGATCGAGTTGAAACTGGTTGATGCCCCCGTGGACTTTGAAGGTGAGGTGAAAGCAACCACCCATGTGCTTGTTCCGCCACCCGATGCCGAGTACGGCATCATCAGCGACATCGACGACACCATCGTGCGCACCGGCGCCACCAGCCTGCTGGCTTCCGGCAGAAATGTGCTGCTCAACAATGCGCACAAACGCATCCCGTTTCATGGCGTTTCTTCTTTTTACAAATCGCTGCAACTCGGGCGTAACGGCAAGCGCAACAACCCGTTCTTCTATGTATCGAGCAGCCCCTGGAACACCTACGACCTGCTGTACCATTTCCTGGAGCTGAATGAAATTCCAACCGGTCCGCTGCTGCTCCGCGATTTGGGCATAGATGAAACGAAGTTTCTGCAGTCGGACCACCTGAGCCACAAATACAAAGAAATTGAAAATATCCTCATCACCTACCCGGACATCAAATTCATCCTGATCGGCGACAGTGGACAGCAGGACGCCCCCATTTACCAGGAGGTCATCAAAAATAACCCGGGGCGGATTATGGCGGTTTACATACGGGATGTTAACATTGCCAAACACACCCGCAAGGTAGTAGCCATAGCCGATGAACTGAAAACAGACGGTGAAGTAGAGATGGTACTGATAAAAGAAACGCCGGAGGCGGCAGAACATGCAGCCAACTGCGGCTTTATCTTCCAGGAAGAAATTCCCCAGATAGAACAGGAAGCCAAAGTGGACGATGCCGGCGACGAAGGAGATGAAGAAGAAAATACAGCGGAGGGTGCAGAAGAAAACAAGCAGGCCTGATGCCGCATAAGCCGGAGCTGTGGCTATGGTGGCTGCTGCAGCAAAGGAGCAGTGGCTGTGGTGGCAGGTGCAGCAGAATTTTTGGAGCTGGAAATCCCGTTACTTTTACTTCTCCTCCTCTTTCGGCAGGATCGGTTTGATATAGGTTGTACCTCCCAGGTAACCCATAGCCCGGGCAATGCGGGTACGGCGGCGGCGTACAAAAGACGACGGGTTTTGTGCTGAATACTTTAAAGGGTTAGGCAGCACCGCAGCCAGCAGGGCCGCCTGTTGCCGTTTCAGGTCTTTGGCTGGTTTCCTGAAATATTTTTGTGCAGCAGCCTCCACCCCAAACACACCGTCTCCCATTTCGGCTATGTTCAGGTACACCTCCAGTATGCGCTGTTTGCCCCAGAGCAGCTCGATCAAAAATGTAAAATAAGCTTCTACTGCTTTGCGCAGGTAGCTGCGGCCATGCCACAGAAACACGTTCTTGGCCACCTGCTGGCTGATCGTGCTGCCTCCTCTGATATTTTTCCCTTCCTGGTTACGCTTAAAGGCATCCCAGATTGCATCAAAATCGAAGCCGGAGTGCTGCAGAAAACGCTGGTCTTCTGAGGCAACCACAGCCAGGGGCAGCTGTTGCGACATTTCTTCCAGCGTTACAAACCTGTAATTTATCTGCGGGTTTTCTTTACCTGCCGTACCGGCCTCTGCCCGGCGCTGCATCATGTGCAGCGTAACCGGCGGGGCCACCCACCTGTATAACAGCACCCACAGCACACTCATCAGGAACAGGATCAGCACCAGTTTTAAAAAGATAAATTTGATGTGCCGGAACTCCAGCGGCTTCTTTTTCATCCGTCAGTACTACTTAAAGAAGTGCGAAGGTAAAGCATTTACAACATATTTCAAGCGCCAGCCGTGTAGTGTTACCGCATTTGAATAACACAAGCAGTTTTCCGCCGTAAGCCTAAAAAATAATTGTAATATTCAGAAGCAACAGCCGCCAGTGTTTCCGGTTTTCACCTGGTCTGGCAGCGCCCATGGCAAGGTATAAACGTATGTTCAACTATTTTTTAGCAACAGTGCCGCCGCTCATGCTTTCGTACCTCCTGTTCAGCTACTGGCAGGAACGGAAGTACCGGAAAAAGCCGTTTTATAAACTGGCTGATATTGGCTGGAAAAAAAACTGTCCGCCTGCCGATGCCGCTTTGCTGCACACCGTGGCCATGATCGGCGACCCGGGTGATGTGCGCACAGATGGCACGGACCCTGTACTGAAGCAGGTGGAGCAGTGGAAAGCAAACGCAGGGGCACATAGCACAGCGCTGTTCCTGGGAGATATCATCTATCCTGTCGGCCTGCCGCCTGAAGGACACTTGCACCATACCGCCGCTGTGCAGAAACTAAACACACTACTGCAAACCTTTCAAGATTTTCAGGGTCGCTGCATTTTCCTGAGCGGCAACCACGACTGGAACAAAGGGCGCAAAAATGGTTTTGAGCAGATGCTGCGACAGGAAAATTATGTGGTAAACTATACGCAGAACGAAGAAAGCTACCTGCCCCGCCATGGCTGCCCCGGCCCTGTTACGCTGCAACTGGAAGAAGGCCTGCTGTTACTCATCATTAACACACAGTGGTGGGTACACCGGGGCGAGAAGCCGATGGGCAGAAAGAATGGCTGCGACTACGACGATATTGAAGAGTTTTTTATAAGACTGAATGTTATTTTAAAGCAAAACAAGCACCAGCGCATTCTGGTAGCGGCCCATCACCCTTTGTACAGCAATGCGCTGCATGGCGGCAAGTTCACCATCAAGCAACATATTTTTCCGCTAACGGCCGCCCACAAACGTTTCCTGATCCCGCTGCCCATCATCGGGTCGCTCTACCCGTTCTTCCGGAAGTTTTTCGGGGCTTACGAAGACATGGCCCACCCCCGCTACAAGCACCTGCGCAAGCGCCTGCTCCGCATCCTGAACCGCTACAGCAACATTATTTACGTAGCGGGCCACGACCATAACCTGCAGCATTTCGAGATTCAGCACAACCATTATATTGTAAGCGGCTCCGGCAGCAAGCATTCGTTTGTGAAGAAGGGCGGGAAGGCTACTTTTACCCTGGAGCAGCTGGGCTTCTTTGTTTTCAATTATTACGACAACGGGCAGGTGTGGATGGAAGTACATGCAGTGGCCGCAGGCGCTGCTGTAGCTGCCGAGGGTGTGGTTTTCAGAAAAGAGCTGAAAAGCGTACTGCAGGAGCAAACTGACAAGGTAAAAGTTTAAAAGAGCTACTCCTCCTCCGGCACCGGCAGAATAACACGCAGGCTTCTTTTGTGCATCTGCACGTCTATTACTTTGCCTAATTCAACCGGCTCGCCGTCTACGTGGGCTACTTCGTTTTCGAGGTTATAAATCCTGGCCCTGGTACAGCTGATCCGGTGGGTATAAACGGAAGTATCGATGCTGTCGGTGTACAGTTTATAGAGAATGCCTATTCCTGCCGCTTTCGGAAAAGGCTCGATCAGGCACAGTTCAAACATGCCGTCGTTCAGGATACCATTCGGATTGATGGTGGCATTGCTGCCGAACGCATTGGCATTGGCAATGGTAACCATAAAGGCAGGTCCTGTATAACAGAGCGTATCGGTTTCGATGCGGTATTTTTTTGGTTCATAGGTAAGGTACTCCTGCAAGGCAATCCAGGCATAGGTTCCTGCTCCTCTTTTCTCGCCGTCGCAAAATTTGGTTACGACCAGCGCATTAAAGCCCAGGTCGCTCAGGTGGATGGAAGGATGCCCGTTCAGGGTTAAGGTATCGATGCTGTGCACTTCGTGCTTATACACCAGCTGCAGCGCCTCCTCGCTGTCCTGGGGTATGTTCAGGTCTTTAGACAAGCCGTTGCCGGAACCAAGCGGGATGATCCCTAAAGGTACCGTCGTACCGATCAGCAAGGAACCCACCAGGCTTACGGTACCATCGCCGCCCACCGCAAAAATGGCATCGTAGCGGTTCTTCTTCAGCAGCGCTGCGACCTGTTCTTCATCCCCCAGACCTGTTGTTTTATAGAATTCGTAGCTGATGCCGTGTTGCTGGCATACAAATGCAATTTCATCTTCCAGGTGCTCCTTATCGATATCTCCCGCGATAGGGTTAATCACAAACAGAATATACCGAAGCACATTCCCTTTTACTTTATCCATCCTGTATGTTGGTCCTAGTTTGACTGTTGGTTAAGTTCAGGAAAGCCTTAACCTGAACCTCAATTTTTTTCCTGTTCCAGCCTTTTTTACAGTTACCCTGTAGCCGTGACAGCAGTATGCAGGGCCTGTTACCGGCTATGGTTTTCTTACTGAATCAAGCCTGAAGGCAAGCCATCGGGATACTCCTGCTGGATAGCCTGCTCTATCTCAGCAATCCGGTTGCCCGGGTTAGGGTGCGTTTGCGCAAACTCCGGACCGCGAGCGCCGCCGCTTGCCTGTTCCAGTATACGCATAACTTCTATCATGGCACGCGGATCGTAGCCCGCTTCGCCGGTTAACCGCACCGCCAGCCTGTCCGACTCCAGTTCATCTTCACGGCCGTACTTCATGTTCACGAGTTTGGCAATCATGGCGGCAGCTATGGCTCCTGTCTGGCTGGCTGGGTTTTCAGGATCGTAGGTGGCAATGGCCGCCGCCCCGGTAAGCCCCTGCGATAACTTTGCTTTTGCCAGTTGCTCTGCCGAATGCCGGGCCACCACATGCCCGATTTCATGCCCCAGTACGCCTGCCAGCTGCGCCTCGGTGCTGAGCTTACTCAGCAAAGCTGCCGTAATAAAAATCTGTCCGCCCGGCAGTGCGAAAGCATTTACCGTCTGCTCATCGGCCAGCAGGTGGAACTCGTAGTTGTAGGGGGTTTCCCGTACTTTGGTGTTACGTACAAGGCGTTTTCCTATTTCCTTTACTTTTGCAGCAGCCTCCCTGTCCGGGTGCAATCCGCCATACTGCGATGCCATTTCAGGCGCGGCCTGTAAGCCTAGTGCAATTTCCTGTTCCACTGTTATGTCTACGTGCTGCATTTCGCCGGTAAACTCATTTTCCTGCCTGTTACACCAGTAAGTAACCAACGAAACAGCAGCAACAAGTAATGCTACAATAAACTTTATTATTCCTCTCATGGTGTGGCTCTGTTTTCTTTTTGTTTGAAGGGTTAATCAAATTTGTTTACGGATAACAAAAGCGGCAACAACCGTTACCGCTCTCACTTAAAAAAATAACGAAAGAATAACGGAAATTGCCTCTTACTCAAACTGCTTATCCGAGCCAGGCAAGTGTAAGGCAGCCTCGTCACCTGCATTTTACCCTGTGTGAACGTGAAATAAAGGCTGTGGTTGCAGCCGGCATTAAACGCAAAAAAAGGAAGCAGACGGCGTTTTGTGCAGGCAACAAAAGCTGGAGACGGCCGGAATACAAGGGGAAAATATTTACCGGCACACCTTTACCTTTTGTTCCGGATTCCGTAATACACGTTTATTGCAGGCGGTTCGTTACCTCCTGCTTAACATAAATGACTATTGACTATGAACTTGAAACGTACATTCGGTGCCTTGCTTACCATACTGGGTATTATCGGCATCATATGGGGTGCTTACGCTTTTGTAATGGGAGGAGACGGAGTTGCTGTAGGTAAATTTACAGCGGCTGTTCCTTTTATAGTAGGATTGATATTCCTGTTTTCAGGAATCCAGTTAGTTAAAACAACGAAAGATGAAACATAACGCAAATTGATTTTGCGAATAAAAAAGAGCCGCTTTTAACGTCATAGTTAAAAGCGGCTCTTTTTTTAGCTGCGCTGGCGATGCCTGCTAATTAGCAGCTAACATGGGAGCTTCCATAAAGTAGTCTTCCACAGCCAGTGCCGTATTCAGGTAATCTGATTTATAAGATTTGTCGGCTGTATGGATATACAGGCAGGTATTATCTTTTATCAGTTCAATGATTTCTTTCGATAACGCTTTTGGGACAGACGGGCATCCGAGGCTGCGGCCTAACCTGCCGTACTGCTTCACAAAGGCCTCGCTTACATAATCGGCCCCATGTACCACGATGGCACGGCTCATGGCATTGGAGTTAAAGTTTTTGTCCATTCCGTTCAGCCGCAGCGATAAGCCATGTTTGCCGAAGTAAGTCTGGTCGGTTACATAAAAGCCCATGCTGCTCATATAGGAGTTTGGCGCGTTCGAGAATTTTACCGCCCTGGCTTCGCCTGTATTCCTGCCATGGGCCACCAGGTTGTTAAATAAAACTTTCTTTGATTTCAGGTCGATGATCCACATGCGCTTTTTGCTGCTGGATTTTGTGAAATCGATCACCGTTAATACAGACTTGGAGGGAGAAAGCAGATTGCGCTGCTTAAAATTCTGGTAACCTATCAGTGCTTTCTGAAATACGTCGTAGGCGAGTCCTGCCTTCTGGAGCTTAGCTGCTGCGTAAATGTCCTGCACATAGCTATCGAACATCATTTGTTTTTCAGCAAACGTTACAGCGGCATCCGTGTTGGTTTCAGTCTTGCTGGATCCTGTGATCGCTTTGGAAACCACCGTAGCAGAATTGCTGGCTACAGGCGTTGAAAGTGAAATCAGGCAAAGGGCGAAAGAGGTTATTACTGTTTTAATCATCGGCTTTTGTAAATTTTGAGTTTGGCGCATCTTGAAAGGTAACAGGCCAGGAAGTAAGAATTGTTCCGGATATTTTAAAAAATTTAAAAAAATGCCCCTCAACAAGAAACCACCTGCACAAGTTCCATTTGCAGCGCTGCCTGCTCTAATGTAAAGATACACAAGGCAATGGCCCCTACAATATAAATCTTTTTCCTGAAATGTTTGTATGGGCAAAAGGCATTATGCACCTTTGAAAACAAAAATCATATTATGCGAAGAACTTACGTAAGCCTGCTCCTGCTACTGGGCGCCCTGGCTGTTGCCTGTTCCGAACCTGCCCGGATAGCAGGCTTTGACAGTGACCGCTGGAAAAGTGACCGGTATGCCTGTGAAAACAGCAGACAAGCCATGCAGTCCGACTTCGACGGTATCCGGAGAGAGTTGTATGGTTTAAAGGAACCGGATATAATTGATATACTGGGGAAGCCGGACGGGGAGCAGCTGATGGCTCGTGGCCAACGCATATTTTACTATTATATAGAACCAGGAAGCCAGTGCAACAGGAAAGGGGTATTATCGGAAGCCAACCGCGTGGAAGTACGGTTTAATGCACTAAGCAGGGTGAGTGAAATAACCTATGCCCGGCCCCTGGCAAAATAAAAGCCCGGCTCATACACTTACGTATGCCCGGGCTTTTAAAACAGGAAAAGAAATTTTACCAGGTTAGTTGTCCTGGTTAATACTAAAATATTTTTTTTCGTTTGGGCCTGCTAATTTTATAAACTGTTTTAACTGTTCCTCCGTCAGCACAGAGGATAAGACTTTAACAGAGTTGGTGTTTATTTCTTTGTAAGATTTTTCCAGTAAAGCAGGCTCTCCGGCATATTTTTCTTCCGCCTTCAGGATTTGCTGGAAACGCTTGTTGTTCACCAGCTCAACGGTTTCATACTGTTCCGGTGTCAGTTGCAGTTCCTGATGCATTTCTTTCGTAACCATCTCCGAACCGGTTAAATTCAGCTCCAGAACCATCTTATCCAGCACCCGGTCCGTAAACTCCAGGCTTTGCCCGTAACTGTTAAACGTTACGATAGATAGCGCAAAAAAAAGTTTAATGTGTTTCATTTCTATTCAGGCTTCCTCATTGCCCCCTTGCGTTTAAATTTAATCATTCAACGCAGCCGTGTTAAATATGTTTAGGTATTTAATATATTTTATTTTGCACCTATAACAGTTGTTGCATCCACTGGTAATTTTGTGGGATCTCAAATAATTTAAAGCAACCCCTGTTTCTGCATGACTAATACCTGTTAGGCTTGTAACATTATGCAATTATAAGGAAAATAAATAATATTTTGGAGCAATCGCTTAAATTGTATTTTCAAAAACATCGTAAAAAATTTTAAAACTATCTTTGTTTTATACTTATTCTAAGCTTATCATCCTGATCTGGTTGATTTACAGCTCCATTTCAGTAAAGAATAGTAACATTTGCAGATATAATTAAAAATATTTTTTTCGTTTTGACTCGAAAGCCGAAGCCCCTGCTTCGTTAACTCCACCATTTTGATCAGCAGCGGCTGTGGTGGGAGGTGCAGCAAACCGGAAGGCAGCTTATTCCGCTACCACCTATCGTTCAGGAACTTCTCTGGGGAAAAAGAAAGCGTTGGGCTGCTGTTAAAAAGTTGTCAGCTGCTGCCACCATAGCCACTGCTCCTGCCCTTGTGCGGCCCCGGAGAACGGAGCAGGAATAAAAAAGCCACAACCTGAAACAGGCTGTGGCAGCGTTTTTAAAACAATTAATTTACGAATCACGGACTTCCCGGCACCCGGTGGTCGGGCCGCTTGAAGTATTGCATGGCAATAAAGGATAAGATAAAACCGGAAATCAGGCCTTCCACGATCAGTACCATAAAAATGACGACACCAGGTGTTACCATCATACGCTCGCCAAAGTACTCGTTTGCCGTTAACACTTCCAGCAGATCATGATCGAAGGTCTTGATGTACACCACCATGAACGCTGCAAACAGCAGCGTGGCGACTGCCGCAGTAATAAACCCTACTCCTATTCCTCTGAAATAGCGGATATTCCCGTTTACAAACTTTTTATAGGAACGGATTGCAATGGCAACTCCTATTGCCATGATTACGCCATTAAAAAAACGTAGCTCCACTATTTCTTCCAGCCCGATAATCTTCATGAGCAGGAAATAAACAATTAAGGCAGCGGCTGTAAACAAGCCATATTTTATGCCTACTTTTTCCATAAGTCAGGGGTAAGGTTGGTTGGGGCGATATGCCGGTTTTATACTTTCTCAGGCAGGGTATGATCTGCCCGTTTAAACCATTGCATGGCAATAAAAGCCAGCCAGAAGCCAGGCCACGAACCATACACGATCGTCAGTACGAATATAGATAAGATAGAAATGCTTTCCGGGAAAAGCGCGCTTGCCTGCAGGTTTGCCAGGTAACTCGAGTCGAAAAAACTTAAATAAAATGCCAGAAAAAGAGCAAGTATGGTAGACGACACTACCCCGGTAGTGGCACCAATGGCCAGTCCCTGGAAATAATGAATAGAACCACCTCTGGCACGTTTAAAACTGGCAATAGCCACAATAATACCTATCACCAGAAACATACCGCTCAAAAAAGAAAGCTCCACCACATGGTGCAGACCCAACAGCCCCATCAGCAAAAAGTAAACGATGTGGGCCAGTCCGATAAATATTCCATATTTCAATGAAACCTTCTGATACGAAACATTTGAAGATGCCATATATTTCTATTTTTAATTTTAATTAATAAACCTTTACTAATGAACAGATTAACGCCTCTTTTGGTTAATAAGTCAGTAGCTGTGAAAAATCATACCCTAATCGGGTGCAGATTTGCTCAATATAACTAAAACAATATACTCGATTAATCGGCCCTGCGTTGTGATTTCACACATAAATTTTTAATTCGGAAGCAAAACAAGGCACAAAAACAGCTGCAAACGCGGCCCGGCCGGCTTGCTTAAACCTGTGGTTTAAAGCTGCTTTGCCTAAAGCCAATAATATTTTTGTACCTTTGCAATCGTAAATTTTCAAACACTAATTTTATATATGATCAGCACCAACAATGTCAGTTTGTCTTACGGTAAACGCACATTATTTGAAGATGTAACCATAAAATTTTTACCCGGCAACTGCTATGGCCTGATTGGCGCAAACGGTGCGGGTAAATCTACTTTCCTAAAAATATTATCAGGCGAAATAGAGCCTAATACCGGCTCCGTAGAAATTCCTGCCAACCAGCGTCTGGCTGTGTTAAAGCAGAACCACTTTGAATACGACGAGTACCCGGTGCTCCAGACGGTGATTATGGGTCACAAGCGCCTGTTCGACATCATGCAGGAAAAAGACGCCATTTATGCAAAGCCTGATTTTTCGGAGGCCGATGGCGAACGTGCGGCCGAACTCGAAGGAGAGTTTGCCGACCTGGAAGGCTGGAATGCCGAATACGAAGCAGCCGAATTGCTCAGCGGCCTTGGCATAACCGAAGACCAGCATTATGTGCTGATGAAAGACATGAGCGGCAGCGAGAAAGTGCGCGTACTCCTGGCGCAGGCCCTGTTCGGTAACCCCGACATTCTCCTGCTCGACGAACCTACCAACCACCTGGATGCCGAGTCGATTATGTGGCTCGAGAACTTCCTGGGCAATTTCCAGAATACGGTGATTGTGGTATCGCACGACCGCCACTTCCTCGACTCAGTGTGTACGCACGTAGCCGACATCGACTTTGGCAAAATACAGCTGTATGCCGGTAACTATTCGTTCTGGTACCAGTCGAGCCAACTGGCTGCCAAGCAACGCACCGATGCCAATAAAAGAACGGAAGACAAACGTAAGGAACTGGAAGAATTCATCCGCCGCTTCAGCGCCAACGCCTCCAAATCAAAACAGGCCACCTCGCGTCAGAAACTGCTCGATAAGCTCACGCTGGATGACATTAAACCTTCGTCGCGGAAGTACCCGTACATTGCTTTTAAACCGGAGCGTGAAGCCGGCAACCAGTTGCTAAGCGTAGAAAACCTGAGCAAGTCGGTAGACGGCAATACCCTTTTCAGCGATGTATCCTTTATGGTGAACAAAGGCGATAAAATAGCGATACTCGGAC
The DNA here is from genome assembly GCF_003347595.2 of Botryobacter ruber. Classification (GTDB taxonomy): domain Bacteria; phylum Bacteroidota; class Bacteroidia; order Cytophagales; family Hymenobacteraceae; genus Pontibacter; species Pontibacter ruber_A. The sequence goes on from NZ_QCZK02000049.1 coordinate 185,972, forward strand.
GGAATGACCTGGCTGCCTCTACCTTCTTTGAAATTATTGCAGGCGAGCAGCAACCGGATACCGGGTCCTACAACTGGGGCGTTACCACCAACACGGCTTTTTTCCCGAAAGACAACTCCGCTTATTTCGATACCGATCTGAACCTGGTAGACTGGCTGCGACAGTATTCCGTAGAAAAAGACGAAAGCTTTATCCGCGGGTTCCTGGGACGAATGTTGTTTTCAGGGGAAGAATCGCTGAAGAAAGCAAACGTGCTGTCGGGTGGCGAGAAAGTGCGCTGCATGTTCTCTAAAATGATGCTGCAGTCCGGCAACATACTGGTGCTCGACGAGCCAACCAACCACCTGGACCTGGAATCGATTACGGCACTGAACAATGCCCTCCGCGATTTTGAAGGTACGGTTCTGTTCTCGTCGCACGACTTACAGTTTGTGGATACGATTGCCAACCGCATTATCGAACTTACGCCAACCGGCATTATCGACCGTAGCATGTCTTACGAAGATTATCTTTCTGATGATTACATCAAGGAGCTTCGTAAAAAAATGTATGCCGGCGCTACCGTTTAATACACGATTCTCTTTCTGAAAGAAGGAAAAACACGTAAACTGATGCACATGCGTTACTACTGGGCTTTAAGTATACTGCTGCTGCTGGTGAGCAGTACCGCTTTCGGGCAGGTTGTTCCGGACACGGTGTACCGAAAACCTTCGCTTCCTACCGGTCCTCCGGGCGATGTACCGGCACAACCAATTCCACGTACGCAGCCCAGGCCACCAGTACTAACGCAGCCCCCGGTCAGTACCCAACAGGAAGATACAGTGGAGTATGAAGAAGAGGAAAAAGTGCCGATCCTGGACCGCTTATACTATGGCGGTGGCTTTGGCCTCCAGTTCGGGACATTTACCAATGTATCGCTTTCTCCCATCCTGGGCTATATGTTTAACGAAAAGCTTTGGGCGGGCGGTGGTATTATCTACGACTACCTGGGCGGACGCGGCGTCAGTTTGCAGAACTATGGCGGTAAAGCTTTTGCACAGTTTGTGCTGGTCGAGAACTTCCTGATGCATGCCGAGTACGACCTGGTAAATGTAGAAAACTTCAGGGGCAACAACCTGAACGATAAGTACCGGGAATTTGTCGGGATTCCGCTGGCGGGATTAGGTTACAGGCAACTTATCGGCACCCGGGCCAGTGCAGATTTCCTGGTGCTGTATAATTTTGAAACCTCGAGCTATTCCCTTTACTCCAACCCGGTTATCCGGTTTTCTTTCAACATCCCCTTCAGGAGGTAAGACTGTACATAAAAAAACTGTACATAAAAAAAGAGCGGGCTGCCGGTAAACCGGCAGCCCGCTCTTTTTTTATCCAAAATCTGTTTAGCCCCGTATCAGGCGCAGCAGCACCACGATAACGGCAATAACAAGTAAGATGTGAATTAATCCACCTACTGCGTCAGGGAATCCTAAGAAACCAATCAGCCAGAAGATCACAAGTACTACTGCTATAATATACAATAAATTTCCCATAGTTTTAATAATTTAGATTGAGTGTTATAAATTAAGCCTATTTAATGATTAACGAATAAAATCTTCTTTAGTTAAGCCCTGCGGATCAGGCGAAGCAGAACCGCAATAACTGCAATAACTAATAGAACATGAATGATTCCGCCAACGGCATCGGGAAATCCGAGGAAACCGATCAACCAGAAAATCACAAGTATTACTGCTATTATATACAATAGGTTTCCCATACGTTGTTTTGTTTAAGGTTAAATTGTTAAATAAAACCGGTTCTTGTAGAACCCTTCAGAACAACCGGGGTTCTTCAATCCGCCCAGTTGTATTTTTCTGTTTAATGCTTTCTACGCAGCTATATTATAAAAGATTTATATAGAGCGATTTTTTTTGAAGGGCAGCGACTGGAAAATATTAGCCAGGTTAACAATTCAGGTCCGCCAACCATAATAGATTATTGTAAATCAGCAGATTTATCGGCAACTGCTCCTTCATTTTTTTTCTTTTCAGAAATCCATGGCTTTTCGGCTTTTTACCCGCATCGCTGACTTAGCAAAAAACACCTCCTGTAATCAAATTGCACTTAACAAACATTTATATTTTATCATACCCGAACCGATTAAATGTTTAGATTTGTATAGATCTGGTTTTATCTTATCATACCTGGTTAACCTATGAAAAAAATAGCTGTAATTGGTTCTGGTACAATGGGTAACGGAATCGCACATGTGTTTGCACAGGCTGGTTTTGCGGTTGCTTTAATCGATATTTCCGAAGCAGCGCTCTCGAAGGCGCTCGCTACGATCGGCAAAAACCTCGACCGCATGCTGGCAAAAGGCAACCTGACGGAAGAACAGAAAGCGCAGACGCTGCAAAACATAACAACTTTTACCACGCTCGAAGAAGGTGTTCGCGCAGCAGAACTGGTTGTGGAGGCAGCTACAGAAAATGTTGAGCTTAAGCTGAAGCTATTCAAAGACCTCTCAGCTTTTACAAATCCGGACACTATCCTGGCCAGCAACACCTCTTCCATTTCTATTACCCGGATTGCAGCAGCAACCGACCGGCCGGAAAAAGTAATCGGCATGCATTTCATGAACCCGGTACCGGTTATGAAACTGGTGGAAGTTATCCGGGGCTACTCCACCTCTGATGAAACGACAAAACAGGTGCTGGACCTGGCGCGGCAGTTGGGCAAAATACCAACGGTGTGCAACGACTACCCTGGTTTCGTGGCAAACCGCATCCTGATGCCGATGCTGAACGAAGCGATTTATACCTTATATGAAGGTGTAGCCGGTGTAGAGGAAATAGATACGATTATGAAACTGGGAATGGCCCACCCGATGGGCCCCTTGCAGCTCGCCGACTTTATCGGGCTGGATGTGTGCCTCTCGATACTACAGGTGTTGCACGAAGGCTTTGGCAACCCCAAATACGCCCCCTGCCCCCTACTGGTAAACATGGTGCAGGCCGGGCACAAAGGCGTAAAAACAGGACAAGGCTTCTACTCCTGGACCCACGGCACCAAAGACCTGATCGTGGCAGAAAGATTTAGGAGTTTTAGAGTTTAGGAGTTTGAGAGTTTGAGAGTTTAGGAGGTAGAAAGGTAGAAAGGTAGAAAGGTAGAAAGGTAGAAAGGTAGAGAGGTAGTGACTTTGGTAGGGGTTGAACATTTTCAACCCTGTAACAGAAAGGTAGAAAGGTTGTGGTTCGTGCAAGAGACGCGATGCCCATGTCTCCTGCACGAACCACAAACCTAATCCTGAAAATTCTAAAATTCTGAAAATCCTGATTCAGACAAAGCAGCAGTGGCTATGGTGGCAGGAGCAGAAAGAAAGATTAAGGGTTGAAAATGTTCAACCCGAGGCTGTAAACGGAACTGTGTCAAAGCAAGAAAATAATTAACTTAGCTTAAGCACAGTCACCATGGAAAAGAAATTTGATTTTGAGGCTTTTGA
>NZ_QCZK02000005.1 GCF_003347595.2 Botryobacter ruber
GCCACGCCAGTTACAAACTGGCACCATAAATAACCACAAGTTACCGCTGCGCTCAAACTTGCGGTATATAAAGATAAAAAAGCCAATAGGCATTTGAAATAGTACAAAATTTTCCCTGCAAGATTAGCTTTGAAGGGGGTAAGGGGGATGATGCACGTACTGTGAATTCATTCATTTCCTGCAGCAGTACAGCAATAGTTTGTTCGCAGGTGTAAATCATCCCCCTGCCCCCTTCAAAGGGGGACAAAAAAAACTGCGTATCATCTGTAATTAAATTTAAGAAAGTTTGGTCTGATAAAAATGCCGTATTTTAGCTTTCAGATTATCAGATAAAGACCCGATCATGACAGAAAAAACAGCGCACCTGAAGGCTGAGCATAGCCGGTTTGCCTACAGCTTCCTGCCCGGTACCCTGTTTGTGCTGCTCCTCTGGCTCATTTTTGTACTCGCCTGGGTAACGGATGCCAACCTGGCCTGGTTGGGGGTGTTTCCGCACAATTTTTTCGGGCTGATAGGCATTTTCACGGGCCCGCTCATACACGGCGACCTGAAGCATGTCCTGTCCAACTCCTTTCCGCTTATCCTGCTTTCCGGCTTTATCTTGTTTACGCACAGGCGCAAAGCCTTATCGGTTTTTACGTTTGTGTACGTGGGCAGCGGCCAGCTGACCTGGTTTATCGGGCGGCACGCCTACCACATCGGGGCCAGTGGCGTAGTTTACGGACTGGCTGGTTTCCTGCTGTCGCAGGGGGTGCTGCGGCGCGACCGGGCCTCGCTGGCTGTTTCGCTGGCGGTGCTTTTCCTGTACGGCGGCCTTTTTTACGGGCTTTTTCCTTCCGAAGAGCGCATTTCCTGGGAAGGGCATATCGGTGGTGTGGTTGCCGGCTTCGGTGCTGCGCTGCTTTATGGCGAGCGCGTCCGGAAAGAAACGGCAGCCGGTGTGCCGGGGGCAGCGCAAGCCGTTAAAGCCCTGCAGGAGCAGCACCTGAGCAGCACTCTGCAGCCCCCGCAGCACCGGCTTCCGCTGCAGTATACCCTCGCAACGCCCGGAACAAACCAGAAATACCACTACCGTTACCAGCTGAACAACCGCACCGGCATGGTGGAGCCCCCAACCAACGAAGCTGCATCTTCGTCTAATACTCCTGAAAGAACAGGCAGGCGTTATGGCAGAAAAACAGAAACAGCAAAAGTCAACTGATACAGAGCATACCAAACAAAGCAAAATACCGCTAATTCTTACGGCTGTTCTGATTGGTGGCCTGGTGCTGGCTTACTTTTTAATCCCCGACTTCCAGGCGTGGCTGCGGGAAGGGTGGGGGGTGCTGAAAAGCGGCGACGAGCAGGAAATATCTTCCTGGGTGGGCCAGTTTGGCATCTGGGGACCTGTCTTTATCATTGCGGCCATGATCGTCCAGATGTTTTTGTTCGTGGTAAACGTGGTGGCCCTGATGCTGGTAGCCATCATTGCCTATGGCCCCTGGCTCGGTTCCGTGATTGCGGTTACTGCCGTGGTGGTGGCCTCTACTATCGGGTACATCATCGGGCGCTTGATCGGGCAGAATGGGGTCCGGAAGTTAATCGGGCATAAGGCGGAACGCAAAGTATCGGAGTTTGTGGACGACTATGGTACCTGGGCTATTATCATTGCCCGTGTTTCGCCTGTCCTTTCTAACGATGCCGTGAGCTTTGTAGCCGGTGTGGCCCGGATGGGCTATGTCCGTTTTATCAGCGCTACACTTGCCGGCATTGTGCCCCTTACCATCCTGCTCGCCTGGCTGGGCAAAGATTACGATACGTTAAAATCAGGCCTGATCTGGGTGGGCGTGGTCAGCCTGGTGATCTTCATCGGCTATATTGTTTATGATAAGTACTTCCGGAAGAAGTCGTAGCCCCGGTGGCAGCGTTTGTTTGCTGAAAAAAGTTCGCTGCAGCTGCCACCACTCCCGCTGCTCCTCCATAAGTAAACCATGCCTTTTTCGCTTGCCGTGCAATCTGCTGCTGCTGTCACCATTCCGTCTGCACCTCCATAATTATGTTACCGAATAATATTTACACAGTTTCACAAAACTATTCCCCCCTTTGTCATCCCGAAGGGATCTTGTGGGCGAACTGCACTTAGGTCAGCTAAAAGGAGTTTCTGAGTGGGAAGGCACTTTATTCTAGCGCTCGACCAAAATGTTTCTTAGAATGAACTTTCCCTGTAAGTGAAGAATATCTAATCAATTCATTTGTCAGCTCGACCACAGGGAGAGATCTGATACATTGCTATATTCTTCATCTCCAGATCTCTCCCTGCGGTCGAGATGAAATAACTCTGAAAATTATTTTGGTCGAGCACTTGCTGGTATACCATATCCAAACAGCTTCCCGTTTTTCCTGTTTCTGCCTGGGCAGCATACTGTTCCGGAGCGCAACTAAAACAGGTTTTTCTCAACACAAGCCGCGGTTAGCCGTTTAAATGTAAAGTTGAAGTACTAAATAAAAAAATGAACGATACCTATGGAAAGAGACGAGCAATATTTCAGACAAAACAACGGAGACTGGGAATACGATAATATCTGGAGAGGCGATACCAACCGGCAGGACCGCAACAGAGACCGGAACCGGAACTTTGAGAGCAGTGATAAAGTAGCGAACTACCAAAGCCGTTACCAGAATCGTGGAAACTATTACGGCATGCCCGACCGTGATGCCGAATACCAGAATGTGAGAATGACGGAAGGCAGTTCCTTTGGCCGTAACACTTCCGGACCTGTAGGAGGGTATGGCGCAACCAGTTACCGGGGTTCCCTGCAGGACCGCGACAGCAGCCGCCGCCAAGACGACTGGAGCAGCCGAAGCCGTTCCTCCTGGGATACCGACCAGGACCGGAACAGGCAGCAAGCCGGTAGCCGCAGCGACCACTACCACTACGGCGATCCGAACCCGTATATGGATTACAGCAGGCAGGGTGGCTACGAAAAAACCAGGGGCACCGGCTGGCGCAGCGAGTCGGACACCTACGAAGGCACCAGCTACAGCCCCAGCCGCTACTCCCACCAGGACAACAGCTACACCTCCGGAGGCGAAGGCAGAAGGTATGGCTCCTATGGCCGCGACGAAGAAGATAACTACGGGCACGACATGCGCAACCGGTTAGACCACCGGGAAGTTAGCCGTGGCGAGCACAACCGCAGCCGCTGGGAGAACGATTACAACCCGGAGCGCCACTACGGCAGCACCGGCAGGGGGTGGGACAGCAACCGCGATCGCGAATGGCACAACGTATCCGACAAATACAGCCAGCACCGCGACCGCGATATGTTTGACCACACCAACAGTAACTATCCGGGCAGCAGCCGGTACGCCCCCAGGCGCAGTTCCGGTCCTGACTGGTCTGCTAACTCCGCCGCCAGCGACTACAGCGTAAGCGATTTAAGAGGATAAACTGTTTCCTTCAGAAAAACCCACAGCCGGCCTGTGGGTTTTTTTATGCACGAATTTAGGGCAGCTGGTATACTTTGTATGTTCTTTACCCGTATTAGAGGTTGAATTAAAATACACCGCAAAAGCAATTAAACGCACCATGATGAAGCCCCTGACCCCTTTCCTGATGCCATTCCTGGTATTATTTTTAATGCTGATGAGTGCCTGTACCATCAAAAACCAGACAGTAGCCGGAGGACAGGCAAGCCTGCAGGATACCGACTGGATGCTCGTGTCGGTTGGCGACCAGGTCGTAACTGTGGAGCAGGACAACCGCACCAGTTATATCCATTTCGAAAAGGAAGACAATAAATTGAAGGGCTTTGGCAGCTGTAACAATTTCTTCGGCAGGTACCAGCTCGACGGTGCTACCCTGAAACTGAGCGGCATCGGCTCCACCCGGATGGCCTGCCCCAACATGCAGCTGGAAACAAAGTTGTTGCAGGCACTGGAAAAAGTAACGTCCTATTCTATCTCGGACCAACTCCTGACGCTTTATCAGAATAACAATGCCGTTGCCACGTTTCGTGCCGGCTACCTTCAGCCCCTGGACCAGGAGCCGGGCAGGTAATTTACCGCTTTTCTGTTTCGCTTGTCCTGAGCAGCAGCTCGTTGAATTTCTCGAGCAGGGCAATGTACTTGCGCTGCAGGTTTAGCAGCTCCGCCTCACACTCCTGCAAGGTCCGGTTTTTGGCAGGCTCCGGTTGTTCCCCATCAAATGGCAGCTGAAGGTTTGTTACGACCGGTGCAGGCTGTTTGAGTTCCTTCTTTACTTTACCTGCCAGGTGCGGAAACTCCTGCGAAAAGTCGTGGTGGATTACGTCGCCAATCTGCAGGATCAGGCTGTAGGGGATGGTGGTTTCTTTAAATTTATTGTAAAGCGTTCTCCTGCTTAAGTTGAGCTTTTCGGCTACCACACCCACAGCTATACCACTGTTCTTTATCCGCTCTTTTACAATTTCACCTCGATGCATACCTGCTGCTGCCTGACCGGCTATCTGTTTTTTCCTGATTTGTGATACAAAAATAAACAATCTGCACTTGTATCACAGGTGCAATTCTTAATCTTGTTTTCTTTTTATGCAGCACTAAAACTGCAGGAACAGCTTTCCTACAAAGGCATACCATTCCAAAACAAAGCAGCAGTGGCTGTGGTGACTGCAGCAGCAAATAAGAAAGCCCGTAATCCCGCAGCAAAAAGAGAGGGTGCAAAAGCTTTTACGCCTCTGCACCCTCTCAATCAAAACCAAATTACTGTAGAAACAGCTTCTTGACAGGCTTGCGCCATTTCTTTTGCTCCGGCGCTGCCCGGTTTCTGCACTACCTGCCCGAAGAGGGCGGTGCAGCGGTTGCGGGTGTGATGTTATACAGCTTGTACCGGTAAATAAAGTTTACAAAATCATCCACCGAGTAAACAGGCACATCGTCCGGAATGGTCAGGTTGTATTTCTTTTCGAGCTTGAGAATAATCTCCACCACATCAAGCAAATCGAAGTCCAGGTCGATGAGGTTGTTGACGGATTTTAACCGCTGCGGTGCTACTTTTTTTAAGGAACTGATGGTTTTAACTACTTCCGTGCGAATGGCACGGGCAGAAAAAGATCGGGTGCTCATAACATTTCAGGAAAATTATAGCAGTAAAAATTAATTGATCAAAGCAAAAGGGAACCTCCTGAAGCGCCCCATGTGCTGCACATGGGGCTTTTTCATCAGGCACCGTGGAGTATTAATGCACTAACTCGTGCTTCATTTTCTTCTCTTCGAGCAGGGCCGTTTCGTGCTCCAGCTCTTCGTGGGTTTTGTCTACCAGCTCGATTTTGGTTTTCTTATCCAACCCGAACTTCGCCATAATGCGGTCGAAGCCGTAGTAGATAACCGGTACCACGATCAGGGTCAGGAACATGGAGGAGGTAAGGCCACCAATCAGTGCCCAGGCCAGGCCGTTCTTCGTGGCTGCTACCGAACCGCCTGCCAGGGCAATCGGCAGCATACCAATCACCATCGCCAGCGTCGTCATCAGGATAGGGCGGAAGCGGATACGTACGGCTTCAATCAGGGCCTCTTTCACTGGCATGCCTTCTTCTTTCATGTTGTTGGTAAAGTCCACCACCATAATCGCGTTCTTGGCTACCAGGCCAATCATCATGATGATACCCAGGATGGAGAAGATGCTCAGCGACTGTGCTGCCAGCGCCAGGGCCAGCAAGGCACCGATAATAGCCAGCGGGATAGAGAACAACACCACCAGCGGGTACACATACGAGTCGTAAAGCGCCACCATAATCAGGTACACGAAGATGATAGAGGCCAGCAAGGCAATACCCAGCGTACCGAAACCTTCGCTCTGATTTTTGAGGTTACCGCCAAACTCGATGCTCACGCCGGCCGGCATGTTCACTTCCGCCAGTTTTGCCTGTATGTCGGCACCCACCGAACCCGACGGACGGCCGATTACCTGCGAGTTCACATTGATGGACGTTACACGGTTGTAACGCTCCAGCTGCGATGGGCCGGTAGACTGTCGGATGTCAGCAAACTGCCCCAGGCGCACCAGCTGCCCTTTATTGTTCACAAACGACAGGTTGGCAATATCGGTCACGCTGCGGCGGTCGAATTCGTCTAAGCGGATGTTGATGTCGTAGTCTTCGGTGCCGGAGCGGAAGGTAACATCAGAGTTGCCGCTGAAAGCCAGCTGCATGCTCGCACCTACGTTCTCCAGCGACAGGCCGACACTGGCCATCTTGTCGCGGTCTACTACCACTTCAATCTCCGGGTTACCGCCTTCTACCGACATTTCCGCGTCTGCTGTACCCGGCACGCCTTCTACTACACGCAATACCTGCTGCGAGAAAGCCATCACACTGTCCAGGTCGGAACCGGAAATGATGAGCTGAATTGGAGCCTGCGAGTTACCCACGAGGCCTACCGGTACCGGCGTTACCTCCACATCCGGGAGCCTGCTTTCGATGTCGGCTTTGGCCTGGCGGCTGAATTTGTCGGTGCTGAAGCTACGCTCCTTCACATCGACCAGCGTTACCGATACATCCGATTTGTAAGCCGTGTTCTGACCAGACTGCGCCGAAGAAGTGGTACCAACGGTAGTAAACACACGCTTCACTTCCGGAATTGACCGCAGGTATTCTTCCACCTGGCGGGTTGCAAAGTTTGTCTGCTCTACCGTTGCATTCTTCGGCAGTTCCAGTTGCAAGCTTACCTCGCCACGGTCACCGGCCGGGATAAATTCGGAACCTATAAAGCCCATCGGCACCAGCGCAAACGAAGCCACCAGCATCAGGAGTGTAACAGCCAGCGTGATGAACTTGTGGTTGAAAGCCCACTTCAGCGCAGCTGTAAAACCATCGATGATGTTGTCCAGGAAGCGCTCGAAGCTGAGGATAAATCTTCCAAAGAAGTTCTTATCCGAGATGTGCTCCAGGCGCGAGAAACGGCTGGCCAGCAGCGGAATCAGGGTAAAGGCAACGAAGAGCGAAATCATCGTCGATACGGCTACCACCACGGCAAACTGGCGCAGGATGTCCGAAACCAGACCTGATGAAAGCGCAATCGGGATAAACACGACCACAATTACAAGCGTGATGGACGTTACTGTGGCCATAATCTCACGGATACCGTCGTAAGCCGCCTGTGCCGGTTTCTTGCCCATCTCCATGTGGCGGTGAATGTTCTCAATTACCACGATGGCGTCGTCCACGAGAATACCTACTACCAGCGACAGCGCCAGCAGCGACATCAGGTTGAGCGAGTAGCCCAGCAGGTACATCGCAATAAAGGTAGCGATGAGGGAGGCCGGAATCGAAATCATCACAATCACGGCGTTGCGGAACGAGTGCAGGAAGAGCAGCATTACCGCCGCTACCAGGAACACCGCAATAAACAAGTCGTGAATTACCGAGTCGGCGGCTTCGAGCGTAAAGTCGGAAGAGTCGCTGGCAATGTTGAATTTCAGGCCTTGCGCTGCATAGGTTTGCTCCAGTTTGGCAAGTGCTTCTTTGGTGAGACGGCTTACCTCCACGGCGTTCGCATCCGATTGCTTCTGGATGGTGATACCTACCGATGGGCTTCCGTTTACGCGGGTCAGTACCTCGATATCTTTCTGCGTGTCCTGCACCTCGGCTACGTCGCCCAGGCGTACAATGCCGTTCTGGTCTTCGCGGATAATCAGGTTGCGCAGCTGGTCCAGCGACTGGAACTTACCAGCCAATCGGATTTGCGTCTGCCCGCTTTCCTGCTTGATTTTGCCTGTAGGGAAGTCGAGGTTGGAGTTGCGGATTTTCTGCTGTACCTGCAGGATAGACAGGTTCAGGGCTTCCAGCTTATTTGCGTCGATATTCACCTTAATCTCACGTTCCTGGCCACCGAGTACTTTGATTGCCGCCATCCCTTGAATACGCGATAACTCCGGCTTAATCTTCTTATCAATCAGGTCGAAGAATTCGGTTGGGGCCATGTTAGCGGTAGCACCCATCTTGATGATAGGCAGGTCGTCGAGGTCGAATTTGTTCAGCGTAGGCGCATCGGCATCATCCGGTAGTCTGGCCAGGATGGTATTGATTTTACGCTGTGCGTCCTGCAGGCTCAGGTCCACATCGGTGCCCTGGTTCAGCTGAATGACGATGATAGAAAAACTCTCCAGGGAGGTACTCTTCATCTCCTTCACGTTCTCCAGCGACGAAAGGGCGTCTTCAATCTCTTTGGTCACCGAGTTCTCTACTTCGTTAGGAGAGGCGCCCGGGTATAAAGTGGTAATAGAGAGTACCGGCGGATTGAACTTGGGAAGCAGCTCGTAGTTGAGCGATTGGTAGCTGACCAGACCCAGCAGCGTGAGGACGGTAAAAACCACCACCACCAGGGTCGACCGCTGTATCGATAATTTGGTTATATTCATTTTTTAGTTTCTTTTTGAAATTTTTTCCTCGAAGGTGTGCTGGTGCGAGCTTGTAGCTCGTACCTTCAATGCCCAGAATTTTTGCTGCATTACATTTGAAGCGGTATGTAGGTACGAGCTACAAGCTCGCACCAGCAGAAGGCTCGCACCAGCAAAAGAACCTGATTCAAGTTACAAACTTGAAGTATGGTTAATTTTTCAGCAGCGTTACTTTCATGCCATCGCGGAGGTTGATCTGGCCGCTGCGCACAATCTGCTCGCCTGGCTGCACACCGTCCAGGATCTCTACCTGGTGCTGGGTTACCACACCCACGCGCACTTTGCGCAGGCTGGCTACATTGTCTTTTACCACGTACACGCTCGGGTTCTGGATGCTGCCTACAATGGCTTCGCGCGGTAACAGGAGCGCGTCGCGCTGGTCGGCTACGTCGAAGAAGGCGGTGCCGTACATACCGGCGCGCAGGTTGTTGTTGGCGGCGTTCTGTACTTCAATTTCCACGTCGAACTTCAGGGTAGGGTCGGCTTGTGCGGCGATGGCGGTTACCACTCCTTCGTATTCCTGGCCGGCACCGGCATCGGCTTTCACTTTTACTTTCTGGCCTTTCTCGATGAGCAGCACTTCGCTTTCAGAAGCTTTTACTTTCAGCTTCAGCTTGTCCACGTTCACGATGTCGTAGAGCTTGGTGCCTGGGTTCAGGAAAGAACCAACTTCCACATAAATTTCATTTACCTCGCCGCTGATAGGAGCCGTGATGCGGGTTTTGTTCAGGCGCTGACGGGCAGCTACCAGTTGGCCTTCGGTGGATTTTGCCTGCAGGCGTACATCTTCGAGCTGGCGTTTGGTAATGGCATCGCCTTCCGCCAGGTTCTCGAAACGGGCCAGGTCGCGTTTTGCTTTTTCGGCGTTTGTTTGGGCAGTGGCCAGGTCGGCAGCGGCCGTATTACTTTCTACCTGTACCAGCAGTTCGCCGGCTCTTACTTTATCGCCTTTGCGCTTTAATACCTTCTGTATTTGCCCCTGCGTTTCCGACAACAGTGTCAGGCTCTGGATAGGAGCGAAGTTACCTTGTGCGGTAAAAGACTTGTCGAGTTTGGCAGACTCTACCTCTGTAACGGCAACCGGTATAGCGGTGCTTTTAATGTCGGCTACGGCGGCATTGGCGGCCATTTGCTCCTTGTTGCTCATCAGCTTAAAGCCTACAGCACCGAGTACCACAACTACAACTAAAATATAAATCAGCTTTTTCATTTTCGTTTTTTATTGACGTCTTATTTAATTAGGTTTTTAAGTTCTCCGGTTGCTTTCAGGTAACCCAGCTGTGCCAGCTGGTATTTGAGCACCTCGTTGTTCATGTTTGTTTTGGCTTCGCGCAGGCTAACTTCTGCCTCGAGCAGGTCGGTGAGCGGCGAGATGCCTTCTTTATAAAGTTCGTTGGTGGTGTCGTACACCTCCTGGGCCAGCTTCACGTTCTGCTCCTGGGCCACAATGGCGGTGGAGCTGTTCTGCAGCTGGTTGATGGAATTCTCGTAGCCCACAGCCAGGTTCTTCGTCAGCTTCTGCTTATCCGCCTCCAGCGACTTGATGTTAAATTCTGTCTGCTTTATCTGCGAATGTTTTTTGAACCCATCGAAAATCGGCACATTCAGTTGCAAGCCAATGATGCCGGTCGTGAACCAGGGCTGGCTGGCGTCGAAAAAGTTAAACTCTTTGCGCATGGCGTTGGCAGAATAGGTGCCGTTCAGCGAGAGCGTCGGGTAATAGCCCGCTTTGATGTTCTCCAGCTGCAGCTTGGTCAGCTCTGTCTGTTTGTTCAGCAGTTGTACCTGCGTCTGGCTCAGCAGCACATTGTCGCGGTCAGTGGCCTGTGCCGGAAGCACGATTTTGGTATCGGTTAAGGCAATACCCTCCTCCAGTGGCATCCCCATAAAAAACTTGAGGTAATTCATCTGCTGCTCAAGGGCGCTGATTAAGCTTTCCTTTTTGGTTTCGAGGTTGGTTTTATTCACCTTAATGCGGTTCACATCCACCTTTTTCACCAGGTCGTTCTCGTACTGCAGCTGCAGAATTTTATTTAACTGCTCCAGGCGGGCCAGGTTGGCTTCAATAATCTGGAACTGCTCTTTTGTCTGCAGAATCTGGAAGTAGGATGAGCTTACGTTATAAATAACTTCCTCTTCGGTCATGGCCTTGCGCAGGCGGTACAGGTCTTCGGTGCTCTTGGCGGCTTTCAGGCCCACAAAGTAGGATTGATTAAAAAGCAACTGCGACAGCTGCACACCAGCCGAGGCATTGTAGGGGTTACCAAACTGTACCGGGATCATTTCCTCGGGCTTTCCCTGGAACACGTTCGGGATAACCTGTACCGGAATAGACGGATAGGTATCGAACTTCCCGAAGCCGTTGAGTTGCGGCAGCCCATTACTTTTGGCCTCATTTACCTTATACCTGGCGCTCGATTGCTCGTAAGCGGCCTTTTGCACATCCTCGTTATGCTCCAGCGCATACGCCAGCGCCTCTTGGAGGCTGAGGGTTTTTACTTGCTCCTTATCCTGGGCTACGGCGGGTTGCAGCAGCAACAGGGCCAGCACCAGGGACAGATATTTTTTAATCACGGTTGTTAGTTTTTATGGTTTTTAATTTATTGGTTAGTTCAGAAAATTATGAACTGAATAGTTAAAAAAATTAGGTTCTACTTTTTTCCCAGCGCTCCACCAGCTTGGGCAGTTCCTGGTGCAGGAACTCCAGGAAGCTTACTACTTCCTCCAGTTTAGAGCAGTCGCAGTGGGTATTCTCTTCTTTTCGTAGTTCGAGCACCTCGCGCAGCAGCACCTGGAAACCGGTCATCACTTCAATTTTCTTCTTGAACCCTTCGCGCCAGTTTTTGATTTTGAGTTTAAAATACCGCTTCCGGTCTCCGGGAAACGTGGTGTATTCAATCTGCCCGGTCTGAATGAGCAGGTTAATCGCATTGCTCGTGGCGCTCTTGCTGATTTGCAGCAATTCGGTTATCTCGTCGAAAGTAAGTTGTGGCGTGCTGGAAACAAAAAGAAGTCCCATCACACGGGCAGCAGCAGGTTGCATGCCAGCCGTTTCATGAAAGATACCTATCTTCTCTACTAATGCTTTTTGTTTCTCGGTTAATATTGCCATTGTAATTTTGTTTCTTATATATTTGAAACGTTACAAAGGTAGGAGATAGTTTCTTTAGTTCATAATTTTGTGAACTAAAAATTTTGTCCGTTGATGCTAGTGATTATCTGAATCACGGATTTTTTAGATTACACCGATTTCACGGATTTTTTATCATACTTAATCTGTGTAATCCTTTCATCCGTTTAATCCGTGATTCAGACAAACATAAAATCACACCCATCATTTCATCACTACCATCAGCGGTTCAGACAAATAAGCTTCCGCCGCCGGTACAGGCAACTGTTTTAAAACAAACGAGCGTTCAGGACAGAGCAGGATAAGCAAGTTTAGTGATACAACTATATTTGCCATCAACTTATAGTTAGCTTAAATTTTTACTGATTTTTCGA
Source organism: Botryobacter ruber (assembly GCF_003347595.2). Lineage (GTDB taxonomy): Bacteria > Bacteroidota > Bacteroidia > Cytophagales > Hymenobacteraceae > Pontibacter > Pontibacter ruber_A. The sequence continues at coordinate 11,918 of NZ_QCZK02000005.1, forward strand.
TACTTTTCGCAGGAGCAGAAGGGCGTATTTTGCCTTTATTTCCTGCGTTTCGCTGTGTACTCTTACGTCAAACCTACTAATTCTATGTTCAGAAGAAATCCGCTTACCTCTTTTCTTTACCTCGCCCTGATGGTTATTTGTTTTGCCTGTGCAGTGGGTGCCGGTAGTAAATCAAAAGAAAAACCTACGCTTTACATTATCGGCGACTCTACCGTACGTAACACCGGCGAAGGTGCCGGCGGCTGGGGTTCTTATATAGGGGAACTGTTCGATACCACCCGCATCAACATCAGCAACCAGGCCATGGCAGGCAGGAGCACCCGTACCTTTATCAAGGAAGGCCGCTGGGATAAAGTGCTGTCTACCATGAAACCGGGCGACTTTTTGATTATGCAGTTCGGCCATAACGAAGGCAGCGTACCGGATACGACCCGGGCCGGTTACCGGGGCGTGTTACGCGGAACCGGAGACGAAACCAAAGAACTGACCTGGAAAAACGGGGAGAAGGAGGTTGTGCACACCTACGGCTGGTACCTGCGCAAGTTTGTAAGAGAAGCCAAAGCCAAAGGCGCCACACCTGTTATTGCTTCCATGATTCCCCGCAACCAGTGGAAAGACGGCAAAGTACTGCGGGCAGACGAAACCTTCGGGAAATGGGCGCGCGAGATAGCGGAAGCTGAAGGAATCTATTTCGTGGACCTGAACAACATCACCGCCGAAAAGTATGAGAAGATGGGGCCGGAGCAGGTGCAGACCTACCACCCGAAAGACCACACGCACACCAACCCGGCAGGTGCCCGCATCAACGCGGCCTCGGTTGTGGAAGGCTTGCAGCAGAACAAAAAACACCCACTCAACAAGTACCTGAAGAAGTCCTGAGGCTGTGGTGGCTGCAGCTGAAAGTAAAACCAGCTTGCGGTTTGGGTTAAATCAATGAATTATAAACGCTAATCTAATTTACATACAACATCATGTTTCAATTCCTTTTTCGCAAAAGCAGCTTCGGTTATGTACTGCTGCTGGGCCTGCTGCTCTCAGCGGCCTGCGCTTCTGTAAAAACTTCGCAATCCGCAAAACCCACCCTGTTCCTGATAGGCGATTCAACGGTTAAGAATGGCAGAGGCGATGGCGCCGGCGGCCTGTGGGGCTGGGGCAGCTTTGTAGGCGAATATTTTGATACGACCAAAGTAAACGTAGAGAACCACGCGCTGGGCGGCACCAGCAGCCGCACCTTCCAGACCTACGGCCACTGGGATAAGGTACTGGCCAAAATTCAGCCGGGCGATTATGTGATGATGCAGTTCGGCCACAACGACAGCAGCCCGGTAAACGATACGCTTCGTGCCCGTGGCACCATACGCGGTGTAGGCGAGGAGATGGAAGAAATCGACAACCTGATCACCAAAAAGCACGAGGTGGTGCACAGCTATGGCTGGTACCTGCGCAAGTTTATCAGCGATATTAAAGCCAAAGGCGCCACGCCCATTGTTGTTTCCCCGATACCCCGGAACAGCTGGCGCGATGGCAAAGTGAACCGCGATACCAACAGCTACACCCAGTGGGCCGAAACCGTAGCCAGAACCGAAGGCGTTGCATTCATTAACCTGAACGAGCTGGTCGCCAACCGGTACGACAAGGAAGGCGAAGAAAAAGTGAGAAGCACTTACTTCAACACCAAGGATCGCACGCACCCGATAGAAGCCGGTTCACGGGTTAATGCGGAGCTCGTGGTCGCTGGTCTGAAGCAACTTAAAAACATGCCGCTGGCAAAATACCTGAATTCTGCCGGGAAAAACGCCAGTGCCATGTAAGGCTTTCCTTTAGGCCGGCATATAGCTTTAAAGCCTCTTTTTGCTGTGGATTATTGAGGCCATGGCAAAAAGAGGCTTTTTTTGTTTACTGCAGCTGCCACCACAGCCTCTGCTCCTGCATTTAACAGGTTCTTTTGATGGCGTACAGAACATACCGGTAGCCAACAAAAAAGGAACAGCTTAGTATAAGAACAAAAGTCAGAATACCATACTGTTTGTAAAGCCAACCCTACGATGCCATGAATATTACCTTCTTCAGCTCTAAGCCCTACGACCAGCAGTTTTTCCAGGAGGCAAACCAGGCCTACAACTATCATTTAAAGTTCCTGGAGCCCCACCTGCACAAGAGCACTGCGGTGCTGGCCAAAGGCACCGATGTGGTTTGTGTGTTCGTAAACGATGCGGTAAATGCCGAAGTGCTGGAGGAACTGGCGGCGCAGGGGGTGCGGCTGATCGCGTTGCGGTGTGCCGGCTACAACAACGTAGACCTGGTGGCGGCTGCCCGGCTGGGCATAAAAGTGGTGCGGGTACCGGCGTACTCGCCCTATTCCGTGGCCGAACATACCATTGCGCTTATCCTGACGCTGAACCGCAAAACCCACCGCGCCTATAACCGCGTGCGGGAAGGCAACTTTACCCTGAGCGGCCTGATGGGCTTCGACCTGCACGGCCGCACCGTTGGAATCATTGGGTTAGGTAAAATCGGGCTGGCCACTGCCCGTATCCTCAAAGGCTTTGGCTGCCATGTGCTGGGCTACGACATCGCCGAATCGGAAGAATCCACCAGCATCGGTGTCGATTTTACTGACCTGGATACCTTGTATAAGCGGTCGGACATCGTTTCGCTGCACTGCCCGCTCACGCCTGAAACCTATCACATCATCAACGAGCACTCTATTGGCAAAATGAAAAAAGGCGTGATGCTGATAAACACCAGCAGGGGCGCTTTGATCGATACCAAAGCGGTGATAAAAGGACTGAAAACCGGGCAGATCAGCTACCTGGGGCTGGACGTGTACGAAGAAGAGGCGGACCTGTTTTTTGAAGATTATTCCGGTATCGTGATCCAGGACGATGTGTTTATGCGTCTGCTCTCCTTCAACAACGTGCTGATAACGGGGCACCAGGCCTTCTTTACCAGCAATGCCTTAAGCAAAATTGCAGAAGTAACGCTGCAGAACATTTCCGACTTCGAAAAAAATGTCCCTTTAAAAAATGCTGTATCCTGAGCGCAACTGAATCTGCTGCCTCAGGCGGATAGCCTATGGTGTACCTGCTTTCCGGTTCGTTTCGGTTATCAGGAATGAAATTGAAAGAACATCTTTGCAAAACCCGTACCCAACCTGAACTATCAACTTTACAGCAACTGCTGCGCTTACAGGACAGCGCAGGATAAGCCTTTGGGCAGCGAAGCATAATTTAGCCACAGGTAACCAGCAAATTATGTCCCGACTTCTACTTTCCCGACTACCAGGCAAATTTATTCCGGCAAGGCAGCTGTTTCACATGGTGCTACTCTTTTTCCTGAGCTTGCTCTTTGCGTTACAGGTAACAGCAGCACCGGCAGCAGGAATCTTAGTTGATCAGAAAGCACATACACTGGTCGCTCCGGAGGGGAAATCGTATGTGTGGTACTTCCAGGGCGGGCAGCTGGTGGGGGAGCAGAACAGGCAACTGGCTATTACCAGCTCTGGAACTTATGCGGTAAAGGTCGTAAACGCTGACGGCGCGGAAACGTGGCAACAGGTAACGGTGGCCGTGCAGCCGGATGGTACCATTAAAAAGATTTTCCTGATCGGCGATTCTACGGTGCAGTTCTACGAGTCCGGGTGGTATCCGCAGACGGGCTGGGGGCAGGTGCTGCCGCATTTTTTTGATGAAAGCCAGGTAACCATTGTGAACAAGGCAGTAGGAGGTACCAGCTCGAAAAGCTTTTATGACAACTTCTGGGCTGCTGTCCTCAGCGAAGTGTCGGAAGGGGATTATGTGTTCATCCAGTTCGGCCACAACGATTACAACCCTAACGACCCCGCCCGCAACACCGATGCGGCTACTACCTACAAGCAATACCTGCTCAACTACATCAACCAGACCAAAAACAAGAAAGCCTTTCCGGTGCTGGTAACGCCCATGCACCGCAACAGCTGGAACGGCGACCAGATCGTGAATGGCTGGAAAGGCTATCCGCAGGCGATGCGGGAGATGGCCGCCCAGACCAATACGCCGCTTATCGACCTGCATAACCGCTCCGAAGCCCTTTTTGAATCGTTGGGCCGTGCCTACGTGGAGAAGCACATTTTCCTGCACCTGAAGGCAGGTGAATATCCGAGGTATCCGCTGGATGTCAGCGACCTGACCGACAATGTACACTTCCAGGAAATGGGCGCCACCGAACTGGCGAAACTGGTTGTGGAAGGCATAAAAGACTTACCTGCCCGGGCTGAAATGGCAGCCCTGATGCCGCACCTGAAGCCTTTGCACGAGCTTACGGTAACTGCTGACATCACCCAGGACGCCACCCTTACCCGCACGGGCAGCTACCCGGCAGGCCTGCGGCTTACGCTAAAAGCAAACCGGCCGGCCGGCTTTCATTTTGCAGGCTGGACCGACAGCAATGGCAAGCTGGCAGGTATAAAGATGAACCACAGCTTTACCATGCCCGACCACGCGGTCCGTTTTCAGGCGAACTTTTCTCCTGTAGAAGCAGCTCCGCTTGTGGCTGGAGCAACCTACCGGATCGAGGCGCAGCACAGTCAACTGTTCCTGGACATCAATAACCTCTGGCGAAACGCAAACTCGCCTACTGCCAACGGCACCGAAATAGTGCAGTACCCGTACACCGGCAACCTGAGCCAGCACTGGGTGCTGAACGATGCAGGGAATGGCTATTTTTTCATTACCTCTGCCGCCAGCAACAAGTCGATGGATGTGCAGGCAAAGTCTACGGCCGATGGCGCCACCATTCTGCAGTACACTACCGGAACGGCAACCAGTACAAACCAGCATTTCAGGCTGGAGCAAAACACCGACGGTAGCTACAACATCATAGCCAGGCACAGTAACAAGTGCCTGCAGATACCGGATGCGTCCACGGCCAGCGGCGCCCTGCTGAAACAGGTGACCTGCGGCGCTGAAAACAGCCAGAAGTTTATCCTGCACCGCCTGGTGGTGGCCAGCTCACCGGAAGAAGAGGCGCTGGCAAACGAATTACTGCTTTACCCGAATCCTTCCAGGTCAGGGTTCCGGCTCCAGGCAAGCTTCAGGTTCAGCTACCTGGTTTACGATGCGCTTGGTAACATACAGGAAGAAGGAACCGGTTATCAGGAAAAGGAGATAGGTGCAGCCCTTAAACCAGGTATGTATTTCCTGAAAGTGCAGCTTGGAACAAAAGCCAGGTTTATCAAACTCATCAAGGAATAACAGGTAGCAAAACAAACAGCAGTCTCCGCAGCAACAAGGGCTGTGCGGGCTGTTTACGAAGAGCAGCAGAGGCAATGGTGGCAGCAGCAGAAACCTTTTGCAGCAGTTTTCAGGGTGCCTGAAAGCCTCTTTAGCCGCGTTTTTTTTCTGCTGCCGCAGCCACCATTGCCTCTGCTCCTCCCTTGCATGGGTGCCGGTAATATCATCCGGGGAAATAGTGTAGAAGAACTTTTGAAAAGCATTCTACGGAGAATATTATCTGAAAAAATGAATTTGAAGATATTTGTTTCTACAAATTTCAGGCAGCATCGTAGATAAATCATCCTGGTTATTATCCTGATGATCAATGAATAACATTGCAAACTTCGATCCTGGTACTCTGATGAATCCGTTGATCGCAGCAAGACTGCGCTTGTTTTCGAGAGTTGCCAGCCTGGTCGTAGTGGTTGCTGGTGTGCTGGTGCTGCTCGGGTGGTTGTTTAACATGGAAGGGCTGAAGCGGATAAACGACGATTTTGTAGCCATGAATCCCTTGACAGCTATCTGCTTTATTTTGTCAGGGACAGGCTTGTGGCTGCTGCAAGAGCCTGTTCGAAAAAAACTACCTGCCAGGGTGCTGGCCGGTACGGTTACCTTCTTTGGTTTCCTCAAACTCCTTACCGTTCTTCTTAAGTTTTATTTCCCCCTCGACCAGGTTTTATTTTCGGATAAGCTTTTTGAAGAAGCACTGGGCATACCGAATGTGATGGCTCCGAACACCGCCTTCTCCTTTATGCTTGCCGGTCTGGCGCTGCTGCTGATCGATGTAGAATTCGGGTACCGGAAAAGGCCTGCGCAGTTCATCTGTATCCTGATCACGTTGCTGGCCATCCTTTCCATTTACGGCTATATTTATGGCGTTGACTACCTGATTGGGTTCGCCGCTTACATTCCAATGGCTGTAAACACAGCCATTGCCTTTCTGATCCTGGCGGTCGGCATCCTGTTTGCAAGACCGGACAAGGGAAGCATGGGCGTTATTTTCAGCAGCGAAGAAACCGGCGAAGCTTTGTTCTCGCGCCTGTTTGCCATCGTTTTTCCGCTCATGCTCGGGTGGCTGAAGCTGAAGGGCGAAAAGATCGGCTATTTTAACAGTGAATTCGGGACGGCCTTGTTTGCCATTTCAACTTATGCCTTTTCCATGTTCCTGCTGGGCAGAAATGCCGTGATGAAGTACCGCGTCCGGAAGCAAAGGCTGAAAACGTTACATCTGCTCCAGGACGATGCCAAAAAGCTGCAGTCTATCCTGGACAACGCCTCGTCGCTGGTGTATATCAAAGACCTTTCCGGGGCTTACGAACAGGTGAACCGCCAGTTTGAGACTGTTTTTAAGCTCAAAAGTAACCAGGTAAAAGGCAAAACGGAGTATGATATTTTTTCAAAAGATATCGCGAAAGAGATTTACGAAAACGACAGGGAAGTACTGGACACCGGCGCCACCAAGTACCTGGAAGAGGTGTTTATGCTGGAGGATGAGGAACGGACGTACCTGACGGTGAAGTTTCCGCTGAAAGACCTGGAGGGCGATCTGTATGGCCTGTGCAGCATCTCGACCGATATCACCGAACGCAAGAAAATGGAGGAACTGCTGCGCGAAAATGAGCAGCGGCTCAATGCCATCCTGGCCGGTATGGGCGAAGCGGTAGTGGTAGTTGACAACACAGGCAAATTCATTTTCTTTAACGACATAGCCGAAGAAGTTTTAGGCCTCGGGCTTACAGATACTCCGGTGGCCGAATGGTCATCGAGGTATGGCTCGTTTATGCCGGACGGCAAAACCGAGTTTCCGCCGGAGGAACTGCCGCTGTTCCGGGGCCTGAAAGGAGAATCGACGGACGATGTCGAAATTTTTGTCCGGAATGCCAACATACCGGACGGCCGGTCGATTAAAGTGACCGGACGGCCAATTTATAACGACACCAACGAGATCATAGCCAGTGTGGTCGTAGCCCGCGACATTACGCACGAGAAGCACCTGGAGCACCTGATCCACGAAAACGAACAGCGGCTGCACACCGTGATAGCCACCATGGGCGAAGGCGTGGTAGTGGCCGATAAGCGGGGCCGGTTTGTGCTGTTCAACAAAAAAGCCGAAGAAATTCTGGGCATGGGCCTGGAAGAAATGTCGGCTGCCGAGTGGTCGAAACGCTACCGGATTTTCAAACTGGATGGCAAAACCCTTTACCCGGCCGAGGAGCTACCGCTGGCCAAAGCGCTAAGAGGCGAAGCAACCGATGATGTGGAGCTGTGCATCAAAAATTCGAAATTCCCGCACGGGAAACTAATCAGCGTGTCAGGCCGGCCTATTTTTGATGATGAAGGAAAAGTAGCGGCCGGTGTCGTCGATTTCAGGGACGTAAGCGACATCAGGCACATGGAACACGCCCTGGAGCAAATAAAGGAAAAATACCAGTTTTTAATTAACAGGCGCCGCCGTTTCAAAGAAATAAAGTAACGAATGTTACGCAGAAAGCTTGTTGTTCCCCTTTAATGCTAATCTTGTAGGGAAAAATCCTGCTTCAAGTTACGCTGCGCTAAACTTGAAGCAGTTCTTGCTCATTTAACGAGCTAAGGTAATGGTTGCAAAACAGACAATTTTTTCCCTACAAGATCAGCTTCAAAGGGGGACTTTTCCTTCTAAAGTAAATTGGTGTGTAATCTCAGTTAAGTAAGAAAAAACTTTACTGCACCTGCCACCACAGCCTCTGCTCCTGAAAGGTTTCTCTTTTGAAAAAGCTCAATGTTCCTGCTTACTCCGCCACGGTTACCAGCCGGTACCATACTTCGCTTCCTTTTTCCGGTTTTTGGGTGTAGGCCACCAGCAGGTTCCTGGCAGCAATCGGCGTGATAACCGGGTAAACTGCCGTAACCGAATCGGGGGTGAGGTGGGTGGAGCTGAGCAGTTCGCCTGTTTCGTTCCTGATCTGTAATCCGATGCTGCTGCCTGCGCTTTTCCGTTCGTCCCAGACAATAGCCAGCCTGCCCTGGTCAAAGACTGTCATCTGCGGGTGCTTGGCTGCTTGTGCCGTGCTGACTGGCTTTTTGGGATAAAACCCTTTGCCATCGTGCCAGCTGTAGAACACACCTCTGCCGCCGCCCATGGTATACCAGGCGTAGTGCATGCCTTTCCCGTTCGAGGCCATGGTAGGGCCGGTGTGGGGGCAGCCCCTGATTACCCAGTTGTCTTCGCTGATGCGCTCCGGCCCGGAAAAATTCCGGCCATTGTCTGCCGACACCATGTGCATCATATCGCGGATGCTGTCGTTCAGGATTCCCCGGTAGGCTACGTGCAGCCTTTTTTGCTCATCCACATACAAGTCGGTGCGGCAGCACTGGCACAGCTGCCGGTCTATCGCTTTTTCCCCGGTAAAGCCATTGCGGCCACTTGTGCGGGCGAAGTAAAGCGAGGAGCCTTCTTTGGGCGTGTCTTTCCGGGAGTCGAGCCAGACGGCGGCTATTTCGCCATCAGGCAGTAGGGCCATGTCGAAGTAGCGCTCGTCGATGCTGTTGACCGTATTCTCTGCCAGTTGTTTGGGAGCCGTCCAGGTGTTGCCGCCGTCGAAGGACTGGGTATAGTACACCAGCCCGGCATAGCTGTTTTCCGGGTTCGGATTGCTCACGGCAAACATGGCCATCATATCCCCATTCTCCTTAAACAGTAACTTCGACAGGTTCTCGTCGTGCGGGTAAACGCCTTTGGTGGTCGGGATGGCTTTGGGGGCACCGAACGTTTTGCCGCCATCAGCCGAAACGGCGTAGTGCAGCAGGTAATTTTCTGCCGCTTCTGTCGCCTGTACCCAGCAGAGAACGGGATTTCCTTTTTCATCTTTGGTAAGAAAAGGGCAGGAGGCTTCCCTTCCTGCAGTTGACACCCGGAAGGCCTCAGGGGCTTTTTCTTCGGTTGTTGAGCTGGGCGTGCAGCTGCCCAGCAGCAGCAGTGCGAAGAGGTAAAAAGGGAGTAGTTTAAACGTTCTTTTCATTTTTAATTCAAGTTAATACCTGGCATTAGGCATAAAATAAAATAGGAGGAGCTGTTTCATTCTAACTTTCTGCTATTCAAAATGAACAATAAAAGTAACTGTCATTTCTAACGCAGTGAGAAATCTAAATATTTCAAGCATTTGGGTCAGTACCAGATTTCTCACTGCGTTCGAAATGACACAAATGATTTGAATGAATCAGCCTTTTTCAAAGGGGTACAGAATACCGTCTGTGTTACATCAATTAATATGGCTTATTTCTCCTCAGCCGCAAACCGGTAGCCAATGCCGAGGTGGAAGGTCCTGGGGTTTCCCTGGCGGTAGCTTTTGCCATAGGCGTTTTTATCAACGGTGGTGGCATAAAGCGTATCACTAAGATTAAGCGCATTCAGCCAAATTTCAAATCCACGGAAGGAGTAGCCGGCCCGGGCATTTAGCAGGTCGTAGCCGCCGTATTTTTCGGTGTTGGCCGCATCCATATAGTATCTACCTAAGTGCTGCCATTCCAGGCCCAGCCGGAGCCCCTGCACCAAACGGGGCTTCCAGGTTAGTTCGGTATTGCCGATAAAACGTGGCGCAGTCGCCATTTCGTTATCGTTATAGGTTGTACCACGCTCCACAAAATCGATAAAACTATGGCAGGCATTGGTGCCGCTCAACCTGAAGGTAATACTTTCTACGGGGGCATACTTCAGCGTGTACTCCACGCCATAGTGCCTGGTTCTGCCGGCATTCTGATTCTGGTAAGCGCCATCGGGCAGGCGCACCGAAATAATTTCATCTTTGCCAATCAGCTGGTAGGCGCTCACATCCAGGTAGCCCCGGTGCTGCGCAAAGCTAAGCCAGCCGCCAACCTCGTAGTTGGTATAGTAAGAGGGTTTCAGGCTGGGCACCTGCACGCCCCGGTACAGCTCCGTAATCTGCGGCGGCGCAAACCCGACGCTGTAGTTGGCATAGCCCCCGATGCCCTTTCCGAAGTCGTAGGTCAGTCCCAGTTTAGGGGAGAAACTTTTGAAGCCGTTTCGTTCGTCGGGCGCTCCGGTATAAGCGCCGGGAGCCAGTTTATTGTCGAAGTGATAGTCCAGCCGGTCGTAGCGCAGGGCGGTTACCAGTTTCAGTTTTTCGGTTGGGTTGATTTCGAACTGCGCATAGGCGGCGGTATTGAGCAGCTGCACGTTGTAGTCTGTCAGCAGCGAATCGGTGCGGGTGTAGCCGGTGTAAACGCCTGTTTCGTCCCGGTCGATATCAATAAAGTGTGCCTGGTAGGCGGCAGGGCTATAATCCGCACTTAAACCGCCGATCAGCCGGGCCTGCAGAAAATCAAAGGACTTGCTGTGCTGGGCAACCAGGCCATAGCTCCGGAAAGAATCTTTGTTGAGCTCGCCCCTTGCTTTCATTGGATTGCCAGCAACGTTTTTAATAGCATAAAAAGGGTTCTGGCCAATAGCGTTGTTACGGAAAAACAGCGTCAGCTGGGTGTGGTGCTGTGTATTCCACTGGTGTTCCAGCGTGCTTCTTACCCGCAGGGCATTTACTTTCCGGTAAGTAAAGGTGTGGAGGCTGGAGTATTCCTGCTCATAGAAGCGGGTACTGTCGAGGCCGCCGGTCTGGTCGGTTTTGTAGTCGACGAGGGTGGCGGAGGTGATCAGTTTGCTTTTGTCGCTGATCCGGTAGTCGGTCCGGAGGGTGAGCGCCAGTTTATCGAAGTCGCTGTGGCTGATGATGCCGTTGCGCTGGACGGCGTAGTAACCGCTGGCACGAATGCCCAGCTTGCCCGCGGTGCCGGAGGCGCTGAAATCGGTGCGCCGGTAGCCGCGGTTGCTGGTTTCCAGCTGCAGCCTGGCCGTTGGCTGCTGTGTAGGCGCCTGCGTGATAAAATTGACTGCGCCCCCGATGGCTTCGCTGCCGTAGAGCGAGGAAGCAGGTCCCCGGATCACCTCAATCGTTTTCAGGGCCGCCATGTTTATTTCAATCAGGGCGTTGTGGTTAAAATCGCCGGTGGTCCGGATCGGGATACCGTCTTCCAGGTACAGAAACAGGCTCTTGTACCCGATGGGCTGCCGGATGGCCATGGTATGCTGCTCGTTGCCCAGGTTTACCATGTACACGCCGCTTACCTTGTTGAGCACCTGCTCCAGCGAAGCTGGTTTTGTATCAGAGATAACCTGCGTGGAGATGGAACTGATGGCAACCGGCACATCTGTCCGTAGCTGCGCCTCGCGGCTGGCCGAAACAATCACCTGGTTCAGCTGGCTTTCGGAGGGCTGCAGCTTCACGAGTGCCTCTTTCCCGGTTACAGGGAGTTTCTGCGCCTGGTAGCCCAGGTGAAAAATAAACAGCGAATCAGGTGTGCTGTCGGAGGAAATGCTAAAACTGCCGGAGGTACCGGTAATGGTGCCGGTGCGGGCGTTGATGAGCTGTACGCTCACGCCCTCCAGCGGCTCTTTGGTAAGTGCATCGATCACCCTGCCCCCTTGGGTGGTCTGGGCGCTGGCACTAAAGCCCAGCACCATGATGCACAGGATACAGAGTAAGTATCGTTGCATGGTTTTGATTCTTTCGTCAGAAAATTAAAACAGAAGTATGGCCGTGGTTGCCTGTGCGGGAAACGCAAGGCAGCAGCAGACATAACACCGGCATAGGAAAGCGTGCCGGTCAGCATTTTAATCTAGGCGAGGAACCGGGGAGGGTGGAAGATAGCCAGCGGCGCCAGGCGGACCGGGCCGGTGATATACCGGGTATTCAGCGAAATCTGGTCGGAGGAAGGATATGTTTTTAACTGGAATAGATCCTGGCAGTACAGGTTGATACTGTAATCCTGCGCCTGGCTCTGCTTATCCGAGTGCTTGTTAGACTGCTCCTCTTTCTGCAGCTGTTTCTGAAGATAACAGTGGCCCTCGCAGTGCAACTCTGGCTTATCCCTGTTAATGCACAGAAACTCCATGATATACTCCTTGTTGGCCTGGTAATCCACCACCAGCAGCACCTTGCTGAAGGTCTGCACCAGCATCAGGAAAAGGAGCGATACGATGAATAAGCTTTTCAAGGACTTACAGTTTTGACAAAGGTAGGGCAGAAGCTGCTAATTCTAAATGATATACGTCATTATTTACAAAACATACAGGCACAAAAAACAAAAGCCACCCAGCCGGAGGAGTGGCTGTGGTGGCTTCTGCAGAAAAGTTTTTTAGCTTAATTGATGGTATTGAACAGGCGGCTCCAGCGGATTTTGCTGAATCCGGATTCTTCCGGGTTGGTCGACATCCAGATGAGCACTGCTTTGCCTACAATGTGATCGGCCGGAACATAGCCCCAGTAACGCGAATCGAGGGAGTTGTGGCGGTTGTCGCCCATCATAAAGTAATAGTTCTGTTTGAAGGTATAGGAACTGACTTCGTTGCCATCAATATAGAGTTTGTTACCCCTTACTTCTGCGTTTTTGTTATTTTCATATTGTAAGATCGCTCTCTCATAAAATGGAAGTGTGGCAGGCGTAATAGCAACGGTCGCGCCTTCTTTTGGAATATAGAGTGGTCCGAAATTATCCTTATTCCACTTATACTTGCTGGGTACATGCGGAAAAACATCCGCTTCTGCATTGCCAGGCTTGTCATTTAGCAGGATAACATCTTTGATAAAGCCGAGGCTCTTTATTTCTGCGGCAAGCTCCGGCGTGGCATCCACCACGTAACCATCTCTAATTGAACGGGTATCAATGTCGTTCAGGTTGATATTTCGGTCTTGGAAGAATTTAGGCGACAACTGTGTTTGCGGGATAATCAGGTACTTGAACTGCATTTTCTCAGGGTTCTCTGCCGCCTTTCCATTTACATAAACCTGCATATCGCGGATGGCGATTGAATCGCCGGCGATGGCTATACACCGCTTGATATAGTTGGTGCGCAAATCAGAAGGATGGGCCTCTTCCGGCGGCCAGTTAAACACCACCACATCGTTCCGTTTTACTTCCGAAAAACCGGGCAGCCTGTACGAGTTCAGCTCGATGGCATCGGAGTAGGAAGGGATATCGGTGCCCCATATGGTCTGGTGGGTAAGCGGCACCTGCAATGGGGTTTTTGGCGTACGCGGACCATAATGCAGCTTGCTCACAAACAGGAAGTCGCCAACCAGCAATGATTTTTCCATGGAAGGCGTAGGAATGGTATACGCCTCAAAGGTTGCCCATCGGATTAAGCTGGCCGCAATCACGGCAAACAAAATGGCGTCTATCCACTCGCGGGCAACGCTTTTTTTCTTTTTAGGTGCTTTGGTGGCTGGTTTTTTCTCCCAGAATTTAACATTCATGCTCAAAATCAATTACAGGTTTAGCATGTCTTTCATGCCGTAAACACCTTTGCGGTCTTTCAGCCATTCGGCTGCCATCACGGCGCCTTCTGCAAAACCTGCACGGCTGTGGGCGATGTGGCCCAGCTCGATCTGGTCTACTTCGGAGCTGTAGGTAACGATGTGGGTGCCCACCACGTCCGGTTCACGCTCCGAAATAATATTCAGCTTACCAGCTACTTCTTCATCCGACGACCAGCCTTGCAGATCCGGGTAATGGGCCAGGATGCCTTCGGCGGTGGTGATGCCGGTACCGCTTGGTTTGTCAACTTTCTGCAGGTGGTGTACTTCCCGTATCGAGATTTTGTACTCCTTGTACTCCTGCATTTTGCTGGCAATATATTCGTTGAAGTGAAAGAACAGGTTTACGCCAACGCTGTAATTAGACGCGTAAAAGAAAGCTCCCTGCTGCTCCCGGCACAGGGCCACCGCCTCGTCGAAGCGCTTGAGCCAGCCTGTAGAACCCGACACAACCGGAATGCCGTTGCTGAGGCAGTAGCTGATGTTGCCAAAGGCTGAATCGGGGTGGGTGAACTCAATGGCGGCATCGGTGTTGCTGCTATTGAAGTTTTTTAAATCTTCTGTATTGTCAAAATCAATTTTGCCTACAATTTCGTGGCCCTTGTTCAGCGCTATTTGTTCGATGGTTTTGCCCATCTTGCCATAGCCGATCAATAAGATTCTCATTTAGCTTTGGTATAAAGTGTTACGGTTAAAGCCGGCGTATACGTGGTGGTGGCCGGCATTCGGATCATGTTTGGTTCTATGCGCAGGGCTAAATCGTCGCTCACATCAAAGTCTTTCAGGTGCGCATGGATATGAGCCTCGGCCACCTGCATGCCCCAGGCTAAAATAGATAATAAAATGGTAAGGTCGCGGTTCCGCCTGTAATAATCGCGGTAGCGGCGAAGGTTGGCTGTACCGTTCGGATAATTTGTTCCCAGGTAAAGATGGTCGGCGTATTCATCTACAGTATTAGGTATCGTGTCCAGGCGTATCAGGAGCGCCTGCCTGTAGGATTGGTACTTATTGCTGTTGTCTATCCAGTAATAGCCCAGCACGCCGCCGGTAGCATACACAATAGGCACTTTCCACCAGGCCCCGTTGTAAACCTGGCCCAGCCCCGGCACTACAGCCGAGAACAGGGCAGCTTTGGCAGGCTTGTCCCAGGTTTTCAGGAAGCCGGTTTGCCTTGGTTCTGGCGTTGGCGTAGTGGTAACCACCACAGAATCAGGTCCGGTGGTAATTACCTGTGCACTGGCAGTAGTGCCGGTAACAAGAACCAGAAAGCCTGCGGCTAAAACAGCAAAACCAGTGCGAAGCTTCATCAAGCTTTTAATAATTTAGGATTTCCAGGATACGGTTAAGCTCATCTACCGAGACAAAAGGGATTTTGATTTCGCCTTTGCCATCGTTGTTGGCTTTTACCATAATTTTAGTACCGAACTGCGACGTCAGGCGCGACTCCACCTGCTTTATTTCTTCGTCATACTTGTTGAACTGCAGTTTTTGTTGCGGATCGGGCTTTTTATTCGCATTGGCCAGGTTGCGCACCAGCTCCTCCACCTTCCGCACCGACAGCTCTTCGGCCACTACTTTTTTGTAGATGTCCAGCTGCTTCTCTACCGTATCGATGTTGATGAGCGCGCGGGCGTGGCCCATGCTGATGAGGTTGTCGCGCAGGCCAATCTGGATGTCTGGCGGCAGCTTGAGCAGGCGCAGGTAATTGGTTACCGTGGTGCGTTTCTTGCCTACGCGGTCGCCGAGTTCTTCCTGTTTCAGCGAACACTCGGTGAGCAGGCGCTGATAGGAGAGGGCAATTTCGATGGCATTCAGGCTTTCGCGCTGGATGTTTTCGATCAGGGCCATCTCCAGCATCTGCTGGTCGTCGGCTTTTCGTATATATGCCGGAATCGTATTTAAACCGGCAATTTTGGCTGCCTGGTAGCGGCGTTCACCGGAAATAAGCTGGTAGCTGTCCGGGCCCAGCTGGCGAACCGTGATGGGCTGGATAATGCCCTGTACTTTTATAGACTCAGCCAATTCTTCCAAAGCCGCCTGGTCGAAGTGCGTCCGGGGCTGGTAGGGGTTGGTCTGGATCTGGTCAATGGCTATATCTGCGATGGTGTTTACAGCGTTTAAAGTGGTTGAATCAATTTTACCGGTGTACTTGTTCCCTTCCAGGAGGGAGTTGAGGCCCCTGCCGAGGCCGCCTTTACGTTTAGCTGCTGAATTCTTGTTATCTGACATTGAAAGGGGTAATTATTTCGCCAGCGCTACGCTGTTCTTCTCTGCAATTTCGCGTGCCAGGTTCAGGTAGCTTAACGCTCCCTTGCTTTCTGCATCATGCAAAATAGCCGGTATACCAAAGCTAGGCGATTCGCTCAACTTCACATTTCTTGGAATGATGGTATCGAAAACCATATGCTGGAAGTGGGTTTTTACTTCATCCACCACCTGGTTACTCAGGCGCAGGCGCACATCATACATAGTGAGCAGGATGCCTTCTATGGCTAGTTCCGTGTTCAGGCGTTTTTGAATGATTGTGATCGTGTTCAAGAGTTTGCCCAGGCCTTCGAGGGCAAAGTATTCACACTGCACCGGTATCAACACAGAATCTGCTGCTGTTAAAGAGTTTACCGTGATCAGGCCCAGCGACGGAGAGCAGTCGATGATGATAAAGTCGTAGTTGTTGCGCAATGGCGCCAGCACCTCGCGCATCTTCTCTTCGCGGTCGTCCAGGTTGATCATCTCCACTTCGGCGCCTACCAGGTCTATGTGGGAGGGGATCAGGTGCAGGAACTCCAGGTTAGGGGAGGCCAGGATGATGTCTTCTACGTTCACATCCTCTATCATGCAGTGATAAATGCTGCTCGTGATGCTGGCCGGGTCAAAACCCAGGCCGGACGTGGCGTTTGCCTGCGGGTCTGCGTCTACGAGTAAGGTTTTATATTCTAAAGCTGCTAAACTGGCCGCCAGGTTGATAGCGGTAGTGGTTTTGCCTACACCACCTTTCTGGTTAGCAACGGCAATTATTTTTCCCATTCTAAATTTTATAAACGTATTGTCTGGCCTATCTCCATCAAAATTAAATCCTTCCCTGCCATTTTAGCCACTTCTGTCACCTCCTCACGGTCAATCTCAATGTAAGGGAAGGTGTCGTAGTGCATACCAATTACTTTGTCTACCTGCACAAAATCGGCTGCCACCAGGGCATCGTGTATGTCCATGGTAAAGTTATCGCCTATCGGGAACAATGCGAAATCAAGGTCGAACTGTTCCGGGATCAGCTTCATATCGTAGGTAAGGGCGGTGTCGCCGGCGTAATAAAATGTCTGCGTTTCCGTTTCTACCACAAAACCGGAGGCCACCCCGCCATTAGAGCCATCGGGCAGCGAACTGGAGTGGACAGCATTTACCATTTTAACGGTGCCAAAAGGAAGCGTGACTTTGCCGCCCACATTCATGGGGTGCGTTTTTTCCACGCCTTTGTTTCCAAACCAGCTGGCGATCTCAAAATTGGCTATCAGCAAAGCGTTGTTCTTTTTTGCTAGCTGTTCCGCATCGTGCACATGGTCCTGGTGGCCGTGCGACAGCAGGATGTAATCTGCCTTGATGCTGTCTATATCAATATCTTTGGCTAATTCGTTCGGTGAAATAAACGGATCGAACAGTACGCGGTGCTCTCCCAGCTTAAATAAAAAGCAGGATTGGCCATAATAGGTTATTTCCATAGTTCTCGTGCTTAGTACTTATTAACTACGCAAGATATATTAAACTTGCACAAAGATACATTATTTTAGCCAGAAAGATTTAAGCCGATGCAAAGACCCGTTATATTTTTGGCCGTGCTTCTTTTGCTTTGCTGCGCGTGCAGCGAGGGCACCAGAGAGGGAACGGACAAAACGGTTTTTAAGTATAACCAGCCCGAGGCACTGTCGTCGCTGGACCCTGCTTTTGCCCGTAACCAGGCCAATATATGGGCTACTACCCAATTGTATAACGGGCTGGTGGAGCTGGACCAGGAGCTCAAAACCGGATCGGCTATTGCCAAAACCTGGGAGGTGTCGGCTGACGGGCGCACCTACACCTTTACCTTGCGCGATGATGTTTTTTTTCACGACCATGCGGTATTCCAAGGCGGGAAAGGCCGGAAAGTAACCGCTCACGACGTGGCGTACAGCTTTAAACGCATCGTAGACCCCGCTACCGCCAGCACCGGCGGCTGGATATTTAACGACAAGGTGTTAACCGATGCTACCGGTGCTATTTCCGATACCGCTTTCCTGGCCGTGAACGATTCTACTTTCAAAATTTACCTGAACGAGCCTTTTATCGCTTTCCTGGAAATTCTCACCATGCCTTATGCCTATGTGGTGCCGCAGGAGGCGGTGGAGCGGTACGGCAAAGATTTTAGGGCGCACCCTGTCGGTACGGGGCCATTCTTGTTCAAACTCTGGGACGAAGGCAATGCCATTGTACTGCACAAAAACCAAAATTACTGGCGGAAAGATGAGCAGGGGCAGCAACTGCCCTACCTCGATGCCGTACAGATTTCCTTTATCACCGACCGCAAATCGGAGTTCCTGACCTTTATGCAGGGCAAGCTTGACTTCCTGTCGGGCATTAAAGAAGGTTCCCGCGACATGGTACTCAACAACGACGGCACAGTGCAGGAAGACTTTGCGGGTAAGTTTACGGTGCAGAAGGTGCCTTACCTGAACACGGAGTATATCGGTTTCCAGCTAGACCCCACTAACCTGAAAGACCCGAACCCGGCGCTGCAGGACAAGCGGGTACGCCAGGCGCTGAACTATGCCCTGAACAAACGCGAGATGATCGCTTACTTCCGCAACAACATCGGCATTCCAGGTCACTCCGGCATGGTGCCGCCGCCGCTGCCTTCGTACAACGACAGTATCGTGCGCGGCTACAGCTATCATCCGCAGAAGGCGCTGGAGCTGCTGCAGGCGGCAGGTTTCTCGGCACAGCAGCCGCTGGAGCTGCGCCTCAGCACCGTGTCGGAACACAAGGAGCTGGCGGAGTATATGCAGAAAAAGTGGGCGGAGGTAGGGGTGCGGGTGCAAATCGACATTAACCAGGCGCCCGCGCACCAGGAGACAGTGGACAATGGGCGTGCCGCTTTCTTCATGAAGTCCTGGCTCGGCGACTACCCGGATGCGGAAAATTACCTGGCCCTGTTCTACAGCAAGAACTTCTCGCCCGCCGGTCCGAATAAAACCCACTTCAAGAACGCCGAATTCGACCGCCTCTACGAACAAGCCAAGCTCGAGCGCGACGCCAAAAAACGCTGGGCTATTTACCAGCAGATGGACCAGATCGTGGTGGAGGAGTCCCCGGTGATCGTGTTGTTTTACGATGAGGTGGTACGCCTGTCGCAGAACAACATCGAAGGGCTGGAGCCCAACCCGATGAACATGCTGAAGCTGGAGCGGGTAAGGAAGCGGTAGGGGGCCTGCTTTAATGCCTTCTGCCACTGCCACCTACTTTGCAGCAGCATTTACTCAGCAAATAATGTAGTTAATGGTAGGTTTGGGTAATATTACTGTTATACAATAATTGTAGGATCATTAGTGTCCAAGTATAATTAAAAGGTTTTCAATTGGTTACAAATGTTATTTTCCGGCATTTGTATTTGTGTGTTGTTAAGTAGTTGATTAAGAGGTGTTTTTTCAAAAGCAGAGATAGAG
>NZ_QCZK02000050.1 GCF_003347595.2 Botryobacter ruber
ACAATAAAGGAGCAATTCCGTCTTTGTAAAAAAGTTAGAATAGGATTCGCTTACCTGTTGTTGATTTACTTCAAAATTTATCAGATAGTATTTTAAATAATTTAAAACAAGAGGTAACAGATTAATATCATTTGAATCAATAACTTTTGAGAATAACGCTCTTAAAGAATTTGATAAATCTTTTTTAAACTCAAGTGCTTTCTCAGATTCATGGATATTAGTCCTAGATAAATCTAGTTCAATTGCCCTTGGTTCAAATATTACTTCACCACCAATTATATGTGGAAATTTGAAAGGTATTATTTGAGGTGAGTAACGAGTAATTAAAAATCCTTTATTAGTAGCTATTATATCTCTTGAGTCGGCACTAATTGTTAATTTAAATTGGTATTTTTCATTGTTCCGAGAATCAAAGTATAAGCCACCATCTAAGTTCCAAGAATCATTTATTGCCTGTTGAACTTCATCCAAATATATTTCAAGGTTTGTAATATGCCGACAAAAAGTTTTAGCAATAGATAACAAATTGTTATTACTAAACTCGCTCCTTAAGGTTACCCTTATTTGAGTACCTGTGTTTTGGGGTAAAAAATCTTCTTGTTGAGGGGATGCATTAAAATTAAAACCTTTAAAAACATCTTCAATTTCGAAGTGTATTAATTCGTTATCTTCGCTCCTAGTTTTGATGCTTACTTTTCTAGCAACAATAAATGTACTTATAAATCCAATTCCAAATTGAGAAATTAAATTATAGCTACCATTAGAACTAATATATTCTTGGCTAATACTTTTGCCTATAATAGAGAAGTGGTCTCGTAATACTTTTTTACTCATACCATCCCCTTCATCTATAACTTCAAAATAATTTTCTTTGATATTAATTTTTACAACTACTTTGGGCGTAAGATCAGGGTATTTTCTTTTTATCCTATCACAGGCATCAACAGAGTTTTGGATTAGTTCTCTTACAAAAATATATTGGTTAGGATATAAGGATTTACCAATTAATAATTTAACTATCCTATTTACATCTGCGCTATATCCATTAGGAAGATCGCTCTCATGTGCATTTGAATCATTTGATAGTGGAACCAAGGACATTGGACTTAATCTTCCGCTATGAATACCATCCTTCAAAGATTCAACATCTTTATCAAATCTATAACCACTCGCAATATACTTACGAGCATGTAAAACATAACTTCTACTTTTTATATCCAGATCTAAAATATTATATCCAGGTTGGTATCTCGCTTGTTTTTCATTAGTGTCGTTAAAGGCGGATCTACCGTTAATTAATAGGTACCCACCTTCGGAGGAAAATATTGAATTTGACTTATGATGATGATTGTGTCCACAAAAAACAATTTCATAATTTTTTGATTTCAAAATATTTTCAACTTCCTCAGTTTCTTGTGTGTTGAAACTTTCAATGGGGTGGTGAAAAACAGCTATATTAATGTCAGTGTCTTTTTTTCTAAAGAAATTATAAGCATTAAATAACTGGGTAGTACCTATAAAGTGGTCTTCTTTATTTAAACTAGGACTACACCTCCATGAATCGTTTATCAATGCAAAACCAACTTTGTGGTCCAAAGCATTTTCTATAATCAAAGACTCATTAAAAGTGAAAATGTAATCATCATTTTGAGAGTGGAACCTTTTTTCAAATTCTTTGAATTTTTTTATTCTTTGATTTGGTCTTTTTAATTCTTCGGCTTGATCCTTTATTATCTTATTAGCCTCTATTCCTGTAAGTGTTCTAGAAAGTTTAAATTCATTGTCTTCATCAATAAGATTAACATCAATGTCATGATTGCCAGGAATAAATAAAATTTTATTTTTATCAAAAGCCAAAGCTTTGATTATAGGAGTAATTAATTCATTTTCAAAAATTTCATAGGGGTTGTCTCCCAATGATGCACCTCCTTTATCAACGAGATCACCTGTGAATAATATTACATCGATAGGTTTCTGTTTATTATAATTTTCTAAATCATTTAATAAAGATTCAAGGTAATGATTACGTAAGTCTTCTAAGTTAGTGTTAGAAAGATGTATATCTGAAAGTTGTACGATTCTCATAATAATAAAAATGTTTTCGAATAATCTCCTTGAATACAGTATTTAAAAGATTTCAATATAAGGAAGATTTAAATATATTTGATATGCTATCTTTACAATTTACTAGCTGAAAATAAAATTTTATGGTAGACAGGCGTTGGAAAATTGAGATGTAATTAATTTTACTGTAAACATTTATTAAATCTTCCACCAAAAATTTCTAAACAACAACTTATTAATATCTAAAGAAACAAACACTACCACCACCTTGCCCTTCAACCCCTTCACCATCGACCTCCCCGTACGGGAAATAATCCCCGCCGTGCGGGAGCACCTAACCGCGCAGAACACGCTCATCGTCAACGCGCCGCCCGGAGCCGGTAAAAGTACCCTGCTGCCGCTGGCTTTGCTGGACGAGTCCTGGCTCGGAGACCAGAAAATTATCATGCTGGAGCCGCGGCGGCTGGCGGCCAAAACCATTGCCGAACGCCTGGCGCAGCTGCTGGGCGAGGAGGCCGGGCAAACGGTGGGTTACCGCATCCGCTTCGAGAACCGCACCGGGCCCAACACCCGCATCGAAGTCGTAACCGAAGGCATCCTGACGCGCATGATGCACTCCGACCGGGGGCTGAAAGGGGTGGGGCTGGTGATATTCGATGAGTTCCACGAGCGCAGCATCCATGCCGATGTGGCTATGGCTCTGGGCCGCGAAGCACAGCACACGCTGCGCCCGGACCTGCGCATCCTGGTGATGTCGGCCACGCTGGATATGCCGCAGCTCACGAGCCTGCTGCAGGCCCCGGTGGCGCAGAGCGAGGGGCGGCAGTACCCCGTTGAGACCATTTACACCGGCGATGCCGACGACCGCCAGCTGCCCGAAATGACCGCCCGCATTGTGCAGCAGGCCGCAAAGGAGCGGGAAGGCGACATCCTGGTGTTCCTGCCCGGCGAAGGCGACATCCGCAAACTCGAAACGCTGCTGCGCCAACAGCTGCGGGGCTTCATGATTCACCCGCTGTTCGGCATGCTGCCCTTCGGTAAGCAGTACGCCGCCCTCATGCCCGACCGCAACGGCAAACGCAAAGTCGTGCTCGCCACCAGCATCGCCGAAACCAGCCTCACCATCGAAGGCATTTCGGTGGTAGTGGATACCGGCTTTGGCAAAACCTCCCGCTTCGACCCCAAGTCCGGGCTGTCGCGGCTCGAGACGGTACAGATTTCGAAAGACGCCGCCGACCAGCGCGCCGGTCGTGCCGGTCGCCTCGGCCCCGGCACTGCCTACCGCATGTGGAGCAAAAGCACGCACGAGCGCCTGGCTCCGCACCGCACCCCCGAAATCCTGGAAGCCGACCTGTCGTCGCTTGTGCTCGACATGGCGCAGTGGGGCATTACCGACATCCGCAGCCTGACCTGGCTGAACCCGCCGCCGCGCGCCGCTTTACAATCAGCAACCGAGATGCTGCACCAGCTGCAGGCCCTGGAGCATGGCCGCATCACGGCGCATGGCCGGAAAATGCACGCGCTGCCCTGCCACCCCCGCATCGCGCACATGCTGCTCAAAGCCGACGAAACCGACCAGGTGCCGCTGGCCTCCGACATCGCCGCCATCCTGGAAGAACGCGACCCCCTCGACCGCAACGCCGGCATCGACATCAATTTAAGAATACAGGCGCTGCGCCGCTTCCGCAAAGAGCAGGGGCAGGCCAGGCGTTTCGCCAAAATCGAAAAGATAGCCCGCTCGTACCGCCAGCTCTTCAGCGCCGAAGCCGACAACGGCACTTTCGACGACTACGAAACCGGCGTGCTGCTGGCCCACTGCTACCCTGAGCGCATCGCCTACGCCCGTCCCGGCAACAACGCGCAGTTCCAGCTGGCCAACGGCAAATACGCCATGGCCGGCCACCGCGACGACCTGGCGCACGAGCCCTGGCTGGCCATCGCGCACCTGCACGCCGGTTCCGGCGACCAGCCCGGCCGCATTTTTATGGCCTCGCCCCTCAACCCCCGCGACCTGGCCCCGCTCGTCAAACAGCAGGAAGTCTACCACTGGGACGTAAACGACGGCGAGCTCACCGCCTCCATGGACACGCGCATCGGCAGCATCGTGCTGCAAAGCAAGCCGCTGCCCGCCCCCGACGAAAAGCACCGCGTGCCCGCCATGTCCGAAGCCATCAAACACGAAGGCGAGCATTTACTCGATTTTAACGAAGAGGTCACGCAATGGCAGCACCGCGTACTCAGCCTGCGCAAGTGGCGCCCCCAGGAAGGCTGGCCCGACGTGAGTACGCCCACGCTGCTCCTCACCAACCGCGACTGGCTGTACCCGCACCTGCACGACATCGAGCACCCCGACGACCTGATGGCCCTCGACCTGCTCCCCATCCTGCAGCAGAAGTTCCTTGACGAGCAGCGGCTTTGGAGGCTGGAGCAGCTGGCCCCCGGAAGCCTGGTTTTACCGGATGGCTCTTCCATCGAACTCGACTACCAGCCCGACGCCACCCCGCCGAAACTCGAAATCCGGCTGCAGGACGTGCTCGGCTGGCAGCAACACCCGCACGTAGACGAAGGCGAAATGACCGTAGAACTCCACCTGCTCACCCCGGATCTGAAGCCCATTACGAAGGTGCTGGACCTGGAATCGTTCTGGAAAGGCAACTACCGCGTGATCAAACGGCAGCTGGAGGTGGTGTTTCCGGAGGTAGATTGGACCCGGTGAGGCTGTGGTGGGAGGAGCAGTGCGGTTTTTTGCGTTGCTTTGGGTGATTTTTGTTCGTGGTTCACGGCGGCCAGAGGCCGCAGAATAGTAAACACGAGTCTGGAGGCTCGCGCTAGGAAAGGTTTTTTTATTTTTTAAAAAAATATTTAAATAAATAACCATGGCGCGAGCGTCCTCGCTCGTGCCGACTATTCTGCGGCCTCTGGCCGCCGTGAACCACCAGAAGCTAAATCTTTCAGCGAGCAAACGCAACCTCATTATTTCACCGATTTTCCATTCTTTCGTAAAAACAGGAAAAAAGGTAGCATGTCAGAGAAATACAAACTATACCAGGGCGGCCTCTTCTTTGTAACCTTAACTGTAGTCGGTTGGATTGACGTTTTTACCAGGAGGGAGTATGCCGAAATTATAGTCGACAACCTAAACTATTGCAGTAGCCGGAAAGGCTTGGAAGTGTATAGCTTCTGACTGATGCCAAGCCACCTGCACCTGATTTGTGGCGCCGGAGAAGGAAGTCTAAGCAACATCCTGCGCGACTTTAAAAGCTACACCTCCAAACTGCTACTGAAACGGATAGAGGAGAACCCGCAGGAAAGCCGGAAAGAATGGCTGCTGCACCTGTTTCGCTACTTCAGCAAAGGCAATAGCCATAACAGCACCTACCAATTCTGGCAGCAGCACAACCACCCCATCGACTTAACAAATGCCGCTTTACTTCACCAAAAACAGGACTACATCCACCAGAACCCGGTGCTGGCCGGGCTGGTGACGGAGCCGCAGTACTATACCTTCAGCAGTGCCAACCGGGAATGTGGCGTGCAGCTGGCAGCACTATAGTGCTTCAAACTTACCCTTGTGCTTTTCAAGCAGCTCCCGGTCAGCTGCCTCCAGGTCCGCCAGGGCATACTTTTTAGTGCCGGTGATGCGCATCTCATCCAGGGCATCCACCAGGTTCCGGTACTTCGATTCCTTCATGGCTTTCAGCAGCACCACCTGTTTCTGGTTGGATTTTACTTTTTCCGAGAGCAGCAGCTTCCGGAGACCCTCTGCAGAAAAATCGGTGGTCGTTACGGCTGGCGCATCGCCGGGGAATCCGAAGAAATAATAGATTCTGTCGTTCTCTCCCAGCACAATGGTAAGTGCATTCCTGGCAGGAACAGGCGTGGTGACTTTGGTGTCCGCCGGCATCTGCAGTTCCATGGCTGCCAGTTTGCTGAAGGTGGTGGTGAGCATGAAAAAGGTGAGCAGCAGAAACGCCAGGTCGACCATGGGGGTCATGTCGAGGTGGGTGTTAAGTTTGCGTGCACGTCGTTTGCCGCCTTTTCCGGATTCGGGTTTTTCCTGTAACTGTGCCATGGGGTGTGTTCCTTTCTGTTAAATAAACTTGAATGATGAAACCTATGTCGGTTTAACAGAAGATGCCGTTTGCCTGCTTTTTCCATAAAGCGGTGGCAAAAATCTTTGAAAAATGCTGGAAAAGTTCTGCTGCACCAGCCACCACAGCCACTGCTGCTGTTTCTATTTCCAGGTACCCAGCAACCGCCGGAGCACCAGGATTTCTCCCAGGTGATAGGCATTGTGCTCCGCCACGAGCATGGCCTCGCGCAGCAGGTTTTGGCCGGTGCCGTGGGCGAAGGGCTCGTACAGGTCGGTGCTGGTATCCTGTACCAGTTGCACCATGGCATCCACACCATCTTTTATAGCCTGAATGCTGTTGTCCAGCGCTTCCTGGTCGGCAGGGGCATTTTCCTGCGGCCAATAGCCCGCTGGCCATTCCGGCGATACATAAACCGGATCGCGGCTGAATTCCAGGATGTCGTACAGGGCAATGCGCAGGTGCTCGATGAGTTTCCAGAGCGTGTACGGCAGTCCATCAACCGTTTTGCCTGCTTCTGCTGCGGTTATGCCCTCCAGCAATTTGTCCATGGGCTGAAAAGCCTGTCCGCTTTTCAGCAGCTTTGTCAGCTGTTCGCGAAGTACCTGGTCCTGTTTCATAGGTCGGGATAAGTTTGTAGTTGTTAACGTATTTCTACGGATTATGGAGCAGAAACAGGTAATTACTTGTCCCTGAAACAGCTGCCCTGCATTTTGCTTCGTAAGTAACTATTTTTGTTATTTTGTGATGAAGGCAAACGTGGCGCTATTTTTCGACTCCTTCCCGGATCGCAGGCAGTGTTTGGGAAGAGTACCTGCTCATATCTGGAATGCAGCTTCCGGCTTGCGGCCAACAAAACACAAACTGGTGCACCTGAGCCATACCAGGCAAAACAGTAAGTTTAAGACCACTGTGAAATTATATTTCCTGGAGGAGTGTTTTCAAATTACCGATTCATAATATTGCGGGCTACGAAAATGGAAATGACAGAAGAAGAGTTTGATACAAAGTTTACAGCGGCACTGGATGCCCTGGTGGTAGCCATGGCCGAGAATCCGGAAATCGAGCCGAACAAGTTTTTCGGGATGACCTGTATCCTGGAGAACCTGCGGTTTTTCAGCCCGGTGCTATACGGAGTGCTTCAAAATGCGAAAAAGTAATCAGTAACTGACCTGATTTAGTTTAAACTATCCCCTTTTTGTCATCCTGCAAAGGATCTTGTGGGAAAGCTGCAGGAACGCTTGTTGTATGAAGTGTTATACCAGAAGGTATTTAACCAGTGCCACAAAACAATTCCCCTCTGTCATCCCCGCAGGGGATCTTGTGAGCGAACTGCAGTCAAGCGAGCTACTAGATGTCATGTGATGGAAGGTATTTTTGCTGGTTGAAATAATTGTTATGCCAAAACTTTCAATAAGTATTGAAAGTATAGAAAATTATAATAACTTTGGCGTATGCAATTAGAAGAAGGAAAAGAAAAGTTTTTACAGGCCTGGGGCACCCTTGGCTCGAGTTGGGGGATTAACCGCACCATGGCGCAGGTGCATGCATTGCTGCTCATTTCGTCGGAGGCCATGAGTACCGAGGATGTGATGCAGGAACTGAACATTTCCAGGGGCAACGCCAACATGAACCTGCGGGCTTTGATCGACTGGGGCCTGGTTGGCAAGGAACTGCGGCCGGGGGAGCGGAAAGAGTTTTTTGTGGCTGAAAAAGACATGTGGAAAGTTGCCAGGCAGGTGATCCGGGAGCGCCGCAAACGCGAACTGGAGCCTATGCTGCGCATCCTGGAGGAACTGAAACAGGTAGAAGGAGCGCAGGACGATAAAGAAGCAGAGGCATTTACGAAGGCTATCCAGAACTTGTACGACCTGTCCTCAAAAGCCGACAAGACTCTCAATACCATGCTGCGGGCAGACGAGCACTGGTTTCTCAGTTCTTTCATGAAGCTGATGCGTTAATTTTTTTGCTTGTAATGTTTCAATGTTTATTGAAAGTTCTAAAAGTTTAAAACAAGAAGATGGAAAACAAACTGATCATTTACGATGGCAATTGCAAAGTCTGTGTAGGGCTGCGGGATCTGATGCTGGTCCTGGGCCTGGTGGAGCAGCAGGAATGTTTGGCTTATCAGCAGCTGAAACCAGGGCTGAAGGCGCATGTAAACCCGGACCGCTTCCGAAATGAGATGGCCCTTATCGATACCGGTGGGGGAGAGACCCTATACGGTGCTGAGGGCGTGTCATTCATCTTTTCAGAAAAGCTGAAACTGCTCAAGCCCCTGTTCCGGTTCAAACTATTTTTTCGCCTGTTCCGGTTTCTCTACAAAACACTGGCCTATAACCGCTATGCTATTGCCACACCCAAAGCACCAGCCATTGCCTGCGATTGCTACCCGGAGGCGGCCACAAAATACCGGTTCGCCTACATCGCCCTGGCAATAGCCTTTTCAGTTTTACTGACGGCCCTGTTTGGCATTTCGGTGCACGAGGTACTCCAAGCCGGGCCTTTTGCTGCAGCTGTCCAGATGCTCCTGATGGCCGGTACGGGCTGGGTAATTCAGCTCATGGCCGCTGCACTCCTGTTGGAGCGGCAGCAGGCACTGGAATATGCAGGGCACCTGGGTACCATCATGGTCGCGGGGCTCCTGGTGTTGGTGCCTGCGATGAGCTTCTATTTCATCGGCGGCATCCTGTTCTATCCCTTGCCTGTGCTGAGCGTGTTGTGCAGCAGTGGCCTGATGCTCTACCTGCACCACCACCGGGTGCAGTACCTTGGTTTATCGCAACGCTGGACGGTGCAGTGGTTCTTCCTGCTGCAGGTAACGGCACTGCTTTGGTTACTTTACTTTCACCTCTAAATTGTTCGTTATGGACTTGCTAAAAAAACTACCGCTCACGTATACCGGGGAACTGCACCAGGTGTGCCTGGTCAATTTTTCAGTTGAAAAAGAAGAGGTGCTGCCGTACCTGCCGGAGGGCTTACAGCTGCGCGATTACCATGGCCGTGCCCTGATCTCGCTGGTAAATGTGCAGCTACGAAACATGCGGCCTGACTTCCTGCCAAAGGCACTACACTTCAACTACCAGCACATCGGTTTCAGGTTGCTGCTCGATGATGCCCGGTATAGCAACGGTACGGCAAAGGGAATTTACTTTCTGCGCTCGTTCACCGACAAGCCGCTGCTGGTGCAGGGCGGCAGCTGGTTCACCAACTACAAACTGGAAAAAGCAAGCCTTACAAACGAAGCGGGTGCTTTTGAACTCCGGCAGCATGACCACTTCCTGCGTTACCGCTTAAGCGAGTCCAAACCGCTGCAGGTGAACGAGGAACTGCAGCAGCTGGTCGGAGCCCTCGACCGGGCCTATTCTTACATCGGGAAGGAGTTGGTACGGGTGCAGATCATGCGGGAGCGCTGGCCGATTGAATGGGTAACCTGCGAAGGTTTTGAAACGAATTTCTTTCAGACTGCCCGGTTCGAAGGCGCTTTCCGGGTGCGGGAGGTGATCCCGTACCAGTGGTTGCCAGCTAAAGCTGTAACAGTATGCGCATCGTCGTACTAGGCGCCAACGGGCAGTTAGGCTCCCGCATCCTGGCGCGCCTGCTGCAGGAGTATCCGCAGGCGCAGGTGGTGGGCTGTGTGCGCGAAAAAAGCATAGCCTCGGTAAAAGGAAACGCAGGTTTTCTGCAACACCTGCTGCCCTTCAACCCTTTCCGGGACGACTGGGCCGCGCTGGGAAAGGTGGATGTACTCATCAACTGCATCGGCATTATCCGGGAAACGGCTTCCCTGAGTTTTGAGCAGGCGCACCTGGGGTTGACAAAACTAATGCTGCAACACCGGGAGCAGCTGGGAAATCCAAAGCTGATACAGCTTTCTGCGTTAGGAGCTGATCCGCAAAGTCCTTCCGGATTTCTGCGTACCAAAGGCCAGGCGGATGCGCTGCTGTTAACACAGCGGGCTACAGTCGTTGTGCGACCTTCTATTGTCTGTACGCCGGGAACCATGCTGAGCCGGAAACTGCAGCTGGTAAAGAAGCTTTGCCGCTTTACGGGTGGCCTGCTGCTTTTCCCGGAACAGTTCCTGGAAACAAAGCTGCAGCCGGTGGCGGTGGCGGATCTGACGGCGCTCGTATCGCAGCTTTGTCTGCAGCGGGAGCATCCAGCAGTAGTTGAAGTTGCAGGAAAAGAGCGGTATACGCTGCGGCAACTGCTGGAGCTGGTGCCCACCTGCCGCAACATTCTCCCGCTGCCCCAGGCATTGTTCCGCATGTTTTCCCCGCTGCTGTACCGGTTGTTTCCTGCGCTTATCGACAAAGAGCAGGCAGTCCTGCTGCAGCATGATAACATTGCTGAGACCGACGCATGTGAGAAAATCCTGGGCAGGCCTATGGCTTCGACATTGCCTTTCTGGCAGCAGGAACTGGCATAGCGCTATTTCTCATACAACAAAGTTACATACATCCCAAAGCTCCTCGAGTTGATCAACGTGGATTTCAAAATTTGCCAGGGCTTTTCGCCGGATTCCCGGTAGTAAATCAGCTGGTCTTTGGGATGTGTTGCAAAAGCCATGAGGGTGCTGGTGGTAAGGGTGCTGGTTTCGGTGAGCCATTCCAGCACTACGGCCACATCTTCCTGCAGGGTAAGGTCGTAGTTGGACAGGGGAACGGTAATCCAGCCGGTATGATGAGCAGGAATGGCAATGGTGGCAGGTGCAGAAAGCAGTTTCCGATGTGGTTTGTCATCTTTCAGGGAATAAAGTTGAATACGGATAACGGCGCGCTCTCCGCCCGAACCCGCTAACCCGAAACTCACGCTCTGCAGTTTCGCCGGTTTTTTCTTCAACACAATCCTGCTTCCAATTTCCTGTCCCGGTGCCTTTTTGCGGATGGTGTCGGAGGGGTAGATTTCGTGGTGAATAGGAGTGCCTTCGTCGATGTGGTACCCAACTTTTATCGGTTTCCATTTCCGCGATCTTGCCCTTACCTCTACCATATTTAAACTTTCCTGTTTAGGAGCCAGCGCCAGCTTCAGGTTGCCGGTGTTTTTCTGTTGCCGGAGCAAGTCAGCTACAGCAAATTCCCCAGTTTCATAGCCCAGCGACGACACCTGTAGAATAGCCTGTTCCATTTCCGGTTGTACAGCCAGCGTAAACGCTCCCTTGCTGTTTGCCTGGAACTGCATTTTATGTGCAACAACCGAAATCGTAGCGAAAGGGATGGGCAGCCGCGTTTCTTTATCGATGACAGTTCCTTTGATCGTAGCTGCTGTTTTAGGCGAGCGATTGCTGATTTTTTCAGGAAGCGCAACTGAAGCCTGTACAGCGTGTGGCATGCACAGGAAGCAAAGGCAGGCCGTGCAGAGCAGGTACCGCATCATACGTATGCTGATAACAGGAACTGTAGCCGGTATTTTGTGCTGTGGCATAAGCAGGAAAAAGTTTAGCTGCACGTTGGTTTTGGATTGGTAGATGTAGTTCCTGCTGCCGAGGTTGCCTGTGTCCCTGCATTTATTTTTTGTAAGGAAGCACACTCCAAATCAGGCCGGGGCGCCTACGAAGTGCACCGCGAATACAACCGCCACAAAGTTGCCATCTTCTGCGACAGGCTACCCCAAGGCAAACACACCTACACGGTTCAGCTGCTGCCCCGCTACTCCGGCACCTACACCCTGAACCCGGCAAAAGCGGAGCTGATGTACTTCCCGACCTTCTTTGGCAGAACGGGGGTGAAACAGGTGGAGGTCCGGTAGCTCTATATTTTATGGCGTGAGCAGCAGCGGAAGCTGTGGTGGCAGGTGCAGAAGAACTTTTATATTAACCCCCGCGCTTTCAGCTCCAGGTACTTATTGATGGTATTCACGTTGAGCTGCTCGGGTGGCGTGAGGATGGTGTGGATGCCATGCTGCTGCAGCTCTTTTACAATCTGACGTTTGTCGTAGCTGAACTTCTGGGCGATGGCTTTGGTGTACACTTCTTCCAGGTCGTGGGCCGATTTATCGAGCAGGGCCTGTAGTTCTGTGTTTTCGAAAAAGACGACCACCAGCAGGTGGTGGCGGGCCAGCGCGCGCAGGTAAGGCAGCTGGCGTTTGCAGCCATTCAGCGTTTCGAAGTTCGTGAAGAGCAGCAAGAGGCTGCGCTGCGTTATTTTCCGGCGTACCGTCACGTACAGGCGCTCGTAGTCCGTTTCCTGGTACCTGGTTTTCTGGTTGTAGAGCAGCTCCAGGATGCGCCGCAGCTGGTCCGATTTGCGCTGGGCCGGCAACAGGTTGCTGATGTTGTTGGAGAACGTGATGATGCCTGCCTTGTCCTGCTTCCGGAGAGCGATGTTGGAAATCACCAGCGAGGCATTGATGGCATAATCGAGGAGGCTCAGCCCTTCGAACGGCATCTGCATCACGCGCCCTTTGTCGATGAGGCAATACACCTGCTGCGACTTCTCATCCTGGAAGCTGTTCACCATCAGCTCAGCCCTGCGGGCCGATGCTTTCCAGTTAATCGTACGCTGGTCGTCGCCTGCTACGTAGGAGCGTATCTGCTCAAACTCGGCGCTGTGCCCGATGCGGCGCACCTGTTTCACACCCAGTTCATGCAGCTTATTCGAAATAGCCATGAGTTCGTACTGCCGCATCTGGATAAAGGATGGATAGACCGGCACTTCCTGGTCCTGCGCAAAGCGGTAGCGCCGCCGGACAAGCTGCAGCAGGCTTTTGGCAAACACGTTGATGGCGCCAAAGCTGTAAGTGCCGCGCCTGGTGGGGCGGAGGGTATAGTGGATGATGTGGGTGCGGCCCTGCAGCAGGTGCGCCCGGAACAAGGCATCGCGTTTCTGGAACTGGAAGGGGAGCTCGTCTATCACCTCGGCATGTACGTCAAAAGGGTACTTGTTTTCGAGGTACAGGTAAAGGTCGTTGTCGCTGCCGTTGGAGAGTTTTTCCTGAATGCTGCGGCTGGCAAACAGGCCGTCGCGGGTACGGTAGAGCAGCAGCATGTCGAGCAGCGTAAATACCGCCAGCACGCCGAAAGCCACCTTCGCCAGTACCAGCAGCACCGGCAGGAAAAAGCCAAGCACAAACAGGCACACGACACCTGCCAGGCACAGGTACAGCCGGTTTGTAAAGTATAAGCTGCGAATAAACTGCACTAGCGCGGTACTTCTATTTTCTGGACAATCTGTTTAATTACCTCATCCGGTGTGATGCCCTCCATCTCGCGTTCCGGGGTGAGCAGGATGCGGTGGCGGAGTACGGCCGGCGCCAACTCCTGCACATCGTCGGGGGTCACAAAGCCGCGGCCACGCAGGGTAGCCAAGGCCTTCGATGCATTCATCAGGGCAAGCGAAGCCCGTGGCGAAGCACCCAGGTACAAGGACTTGCTTGCCCGCGTTTCGCCGGTTATCCGGGCAATGTATTCGAGCAGCTTTTTATCGACGTGCACCGCCTGTACCGCCTGCCGCAGTTCCAGCAGCTGTTCCGATGACAGCACCGGCTGCACCCGCTCCAGGTCCTGTTTGAGGTCGGTGCCTTTGTGCTGCAGGTCCAGGATCGCCACTTCTTCTTCCAGGGTCGGGTAACCCGCTACTACTTTAAACATAAACCTGTCCAGCTGGGCTTCGGGTAGCCGGTAGGTGCCTTCCTGTTCAATGGGATTTTGCGTAGCCAGCACCACAAACGGAGGCGCTAACGGGTACACCACCCCATCATGGGTAATATGCTGCTCCTCCATCACTTCGAACAGCGAGGCCTGTGTTTTGGCCGGTGCCCGGTTTATCTCATCTATCAGCACGATGTTGGCGAAGATGGGGCCTTTTTTATAGTCGAAGGTGGCGGTGCCCGGGTGGAAAACGGAGGTGCCCAGCACATCCGACGGCATTAAATCAGATGTGAACTGGATGCGGCTGAAATCGGCCTGCACGGTGCGGGCCATCAGTTTGGCTGTAAGGGTTTTGGCAATGCCGGGTACACCTTCTATCAGCACATGGCCTTCGGCCAGCATGGCCACCAGCAACAGCTCTATCAGCTGCTCCTGCCCGACAATGAGTTGGTGTATCTCTTTTTTAATGGCACGCATGGCCTCGTGCAGGGCGCTGTAATCGGTTTTATTTTCCTGTGCGGATGTTAAAATTTGTTGCTCCATGTGTTTGTTATCTGCTAGGCTAAGTGCCTTTTTGTTGTCTGCTTATAAAATTTTTCCAGGAGGTTGCTGAGTTTCAGCAGGGTTTGTTCGCCGATGCTGCGGCTCTGCCGGATGCTGTCGATGAGCTGGAAAATGGAAGTGACCAGTTCTTTATCGGCTCCCGACTTGGCTACGACCAGTTCCTGCAGTTCCTCGTTCCATTCGCCTGCAGGAAGGTAAAAGTGCGTGCGCAGGTGCTCCAGGAAAAAGGCAATTTTCTTTTCGGCTATGTTTTTGTGGTTGCCGTCGTTATAGTACAAACTGGCAATGACCTTTACAAAATCGAGGGTGGTGTTGCGGGGCGGTTCCAGTACCGGGATAGTGCGCTGCGTACGTTTGCTCTGGAAAAGCAGGAACAGCACCACCGTGAAGAGCGCCAGGTAATAAGCCCAGGTAAGCGCCTCGTGGCTGAGCAGCACCCGGAATACGGATTGCTCTCCCGGCGCTCCCTGCTTCTGGTATTCATCCCAAAATACGGGCACTACCGGCAGGTGGGAGAGGGCCATGGCGGCATATTCGCTCTGGTTCAGGGTAATAAGCGCATAGTTCGAAAAGGCCAGCGGCACCGTGCTGATGTAAAAGGAACCCTTCCCGAAAGGCACCTGCATAAAATTCAGCTTACCGGCTTTATTATGCCCAAGCGGAACAAACCGTGTCTCCTTGCCCGGTATCAGGAACCGGGAACTGTTGTTGGCCGGGTACGTGTAGGCTTTCGGCCAGGCCGGGTTCTCAAAGACCAGGGCCGTGGAGTCCGGTTTTGAACTGGAAAGCATAGCCGTTTCGAAGTGCAGCGTATCGGCCAGGGGACCGGCAAACCATTCGGCGGCAATAAAGACCTGGTTGCCCCGCTTTACAAAATCGAGTAACAGGTCTGTGTCCAGGCTGTCTGCCTGAAAAGACTGGTGGATGAAAAGGTAATTGCCGCTACGGGTGCTGTCCTGCAGGTAATTAAATATAGGCTGACGCACCATCGTAACCGGCTGCTCCTCAAAAATGCCTGGCAGGAGCTCGTACAAAGCGAAGGTGCCATACGGGATTTTATCTCTGTTCGAGAAACTCTTGCTCCAGTCCACGGGCTTCGGGCGGAAGTAGTCCAGCAGCACCAGCGCGGTGAAGAGCAAAACCACAACAGCGATGTAACGGCGGTATCCTTTCATGCGTGTTGGTTTATCAGGTTGTCGAACTGGATAAACTCCTGCCGGGCGGCGGCGAAAACTTCGTTGCCGAGTGCGGCACCGCCATACCACACATATTCAAACATGTTGGTGAGCTGCTCAAACTCCTGCCGGATGTGTTGTTGCTTTATTTCAGGAATATAGCTGCGGTTTGTTTTGCCGGGCTTCCAGGTGATAAAACCGGCATCCGTCAGTTTTTTCAGGCTGAGCAGGTAGTGCAGGCGAACGGCTTTCCGGTATTCGTGCTGGTCGATGGCCTGCGCGATAAGTTCCTCCAGGTCCAGCTCATGGATGTTCTCTTCCAGTACATCGTAAGGCACTGTGGCTGCGCTTTGTTTCCTGCCCAGGAGGCCGGTGAAATCTGCTTTGAGCATCTTGATGATGACAAACACAACAGTGGCTACCAGAACAGCATAAAACAATATTTCCCAGAACCTGCCGGACTGCCCCGTGTAAAATATGCGCCGTAGCCAGTCCATTAACCTGTACTTAAGGCGTTCCCAGAATGTATTGTTTGGGCGTACCTCTTCAAAGTACCGGAAATCAGTATCAGCCTGTAATTCTTTCAGCTTTTGCGCATCGGGCAGGCGCAGCACCACAGGTGGCTGGTTAATAGCCAGACTATCCGGTTGCCGGGCACAGACAGGAAGGCCAGCACTTAAAAGCAGGCAAAAAGTTATCAGGTAAAAGAATATGCTGTTAGTACTGCCCCTCATTGGCGGATGTATCGAGGTTATGGCGCCCGATCAGGTCGGCCTGCTCCAGCAGGCCAAGTCCTTCTTTCTTCTCAACCAGGTTGAAATACTGGAAGCCGATGGCAATAGCGGAAATGGCATAAATGTAAATACCCAAAACAGAAGAGATGGTTTGGACCACCACCAGCAGCAGGTCGTTGTCCATGCCGGGTACCTGCAAACCGCGCATCACGCCAATGGCGAATAAAGGCAGCGCCGTTAACCAGGTGACAACCCCCTGTATAAATCCCGCCACTATGATTAAACCGAACGTAGCCCACCAGTTACCTTTTATCAGGGTAAAGCATCGTTCAACCGTTTCAATAAAATCCAGGTCTTCTCGCACCATCACCACCACGAAAAGCGACAGCACCACGCCCAGGTAAAGGCCCAGCCCCAGCAGGAACAGGCTCAGGAAGGTGATCAGGGCAATCAGCACTCCGCCGAAGATAACTTTTACCAGGTGCTCTTTCATGTGCAGCCAGACGGCAGCAGGATTCACTTCGCCCTCTTCGTCCTGGTACACGACCATAAAACTGTAAACCGCCAGGAAGAGCACATAGACGCTGGTGAGCATAAAAAAAGCGGTGAAGAAATAATTAACCGAGGTAACCTGGTTAAAAAAGCTGAACTGCCCGTACGTTTCGAATTCGTTTGTGCCGGATAATCCCCTGAGGACACGGGCCTGGTAAATGCCGGACGAAATGCCTGCTGCAAGCGCCAGGGGCGTAACGTACATAAACAGGGTTTTCAGGAGCGTTCTGAAGTTGGCCCTGATAAAATGGAAAGTCGCATTCAGTTTGCTGCTGAAGTCCCGTTCTTCCCGGAGGTTAATTTTTTGATTTGTTGAAATCATTGCGCTTTGCAATAAAACGTGGGTAAAGTATGAAGTAAAATAAGATAAAGGCAGCTGATGTCATAATGATAAGCAGGCTCAGGGCCACGGGCATTTCAGTGTGCCTTGTTACGAAGCCTTCCAGGAAGCCGGCCGCCATGAAAACGGGAACCAGCCCGATAACAATTTTAAGTCCCTGCCGGGCGCCCTGCTTAAAGGCATAGGCCCGGGAATAGGTTTTGGGGAACAGGAGTTTGTTGCCCATCACAAAGCCGGCACAACCGGCAATAACGATGGCCGAAATTTCCAGGGTGCCGTGTATCCAGATGGTGAGGAGGGAGGGAAGCAGCACGCCCTGCTGGTAGAAAAAGTACTGAAAAGCCCCCATCATGATCCCGTTCTGAAAGAGAATCCAGCAGGTGCCTACCGAGAAGAAGGCGCCCAGCACGAAGGCCAGAAAAGAAACCTTGATGTTGTTGAACGTGATAAACAAAAACATTTCTGCTTCGCCCTGGCCTTTGTACACGGCCATCGGGTCGCCTTTGCGGATGTTTTCCAGCGTCATGTTTACGTAGGAGTCGCCCAGGATGAGTCGCACAAAGGTATCGTCGAGGGCGGCGGACAGCGCTCCGATGCCGGCTGCCACCATAAAAATCAGGAAAGCATAAAACAGCTGCCGCTGGTGGCTCCGGAACAGGAACGGCAGTTCGTATTTCCAGAAGGTAACAAAGCGGTTCTGCTTTTCTTTTTTGTTTTTGTAAATGGACTGGTGCGACTGCCCCGCCAGCGCATTCAGGTAACTGGTTGTTTCCGAGTCCGGGTAAAAGGTGCGCGCATAGGCCAGGTCGTCCGTCAGCTCAATAAACCTGTCGGCCAGTTCGTCGGGACCGGCAGGTTGCTGTGTTTCAAATGACTTCCACTTAAGTTTGTTTTTTTTTATAAAGGCAGCTTCGCGCAAAACGGGGATAGATTTTAATTATGACCAAATATATTTATATTCACGTGAAAATAAAATAAATTTTTCAATATGAATTCGATTAAAATCAGGACTACGCAAAACGTGGAAGTGGAGTACCCGATGGCCAGTGTGGGAGACCGTATTATTGCCTATATAATTGATGTAGCAGTTCTTTTTGGGTGGGTGATGCTCGTAGTTATGTTTACAGTTGCTACCAATATTGAAGGTGATATTATATTTGTGCTTATGTATGGTTTACCTGTTCTTTTTTATCACCTGTTATGTGAAATTTTCCTGAACGGGCAAAGTTTAGGCAAAATGGCCCGCAACATAAAAGTGATTAAACTATCCGGCCAGGCGCCAACCGTGGGCGATTACCTGCTGCGCTGGATATTCCGGCTGGTAGACATAAGCATCTCCAGTGGCCTGGTAGCGGTTGTGTCCATAGCTGCCAGCAAGAACGGGCAGCGCCTGGGCGACATGGCTGCCGGCACCTGTGTGATCAAAAAGAAACAGGTCCAGAGAAAGGACCGGGTAAATGTGCAGATTGAGGAGGGGTACCAGATCCGGTTTCCGGAAGTAAACCTGCTGACGGATAAGGATGTGGCCCTCATCCGGAAGCTGCTGCACAAAGCACAGCAACACAATAATTATGAGCTGCTCGAGAAAATAGCGGAGCGTGTGAAAGAAACCACCGGCATCCAGACCGACATGTCGGAGTGGGAGTTTCTGCAAACCGTGGTAAAAGATTATTACCATTTTACCCACGGCGATGTGTCGGTAGCGTAGCGGGCAGGGCAGCAGAGGCTGTGGTGGCAGGTGCAGCAGAATTTTTACGGCCTATGCTGTTTCTTTTCCGGTGAGCCAGTAGCGGGCGGCGGCCTGGCTGGTGAAATTCCGGAAGACGAAAGCTGGCTTGAGTTCTTTTTTGAATTCGATTGCAAGGCTTGCCACCCGGGCTTCTCTGACGGCATCATCTGAGATCACCCTTGCCACTCTTTTCACACAGGTGGGCATCAGGTCCTGGACAAACTGGCTCAGCACCATTTTGTAATCATCATCGCTAACATCAATAGTTGTTTTGCTGAAATCCAGCAGCAGGTTTTTGATATCGTAGGCTCCTACAGCCGAAACAATGCGATTGAAAGCTGCATGAATCTGCAGCAGCACAAAATCCTGAAGGTCCGGGCACGCTGCATACAGAACGTCCGTGGAAGGATCATAGTCCAGTGTAATGAAGCCGTCTTGGTAGAGAATCACGTTACCTCCTCTTATCAATTTAATTAATTAAAATTGTATTTGCGCTGTAAAAGCATTTGGTTTATTTGATTACGTAAACAAGTGTTACTTGATGCGGGAAGTGGCGTGGTAGCTGGCCGTACGCTGAAAAAATGCTGCTGAATGCGCTAAAATCGCCCTTTCCGGCCCCGATGGCAGGCAACTAACAATGCAGTGTTGGCAAATTTGCTTCCTTAGTGGTAGTTGTTTTCGGGAAAGCGTGCCGGTATTTTCCAGCTAATTTGTATTTTTATCCGTATGCCTTACGTGGGGCCACGCTTTTTCTTTTAAAACGAAGGGTATTCTACCTGGTCAGCTATGGCCCCGGCCTGACCAGTTACCTGCATCGTGTAGTTTAGCATTATAAATTCAGTATGGAGCAAGAGCCAGCAGTTGTTTCGTGTATTAGCCCTGAGGAAGCAACTCAAAACCAGTACCAGTTATTAATTGAGACCGTAACCGAGTACGCCATTTTTTTACTGGACCCTACAGGTCATGTGCTTACCTGGAATGCCGGGGCCAGGCAAATAATACAATACCAGGCAAAAGAAATTATCGGAAAGCACTTCTCGCTGTTCTATACTTTCCAGGATAAGGCAAACGATTGCCCCTCTAAAGTGCTTGCAGAAGCCAAGGCACGCGGAAAATTTGAAGACGAAGGCTGGCGGGTAAAAAAAGACGGGTCCGTTTTCTGGGCCAGTGTGCTCCTGACACCACTTTACAACAACGAAAAAGAACTGACGGGGTATTCCGTGATCACGCGGGACCTGTCGGACCGGAAAAAGGCAGAGGACGATCTGTTCAGGGCCTACGACGATCTGAAGGCAAGTGAAGAAAGATTCCGGCTCCTGATAGAAGGTGTTTCGGACTATGCCATTTTTATGCTCGACCCTGCCGGAAATGTTGCCACCTGGAACGAAGGCGCCAGGAGGATGAAAGGCTATGAAGCGCATGAAATCATTGGAAAATACTTTGCTAAATTTTACAGCCGTGAATCCGTGATGCAGAATTTTCCGGAGTATGAGCTTAGTCAGGCAAAAGCCAATGGCAGCTTCGAGGATAGTGGCTGGCGCTACCGGAAAGATGGTACTGCCTTCTGGGCCAACACCGTATTAACAGCCATTTATAATGCTGACAAGGAACTGCTGGGGTTTTCTAAAATTACCCGCGATCTTACGGATAAGCTCAAGATGGAGCACCAGCTGTTCCGCTTGCATGAAGAATTAAAAGAAAGTGAAGAAAAAAGCCGCCTGCTGGTAGACAGTGTAAAAGATTATGCCATCCTGATGTTGAATCCGGAGGGCATTATTTTGAGCTGGAACACAGGGGCACAGCGCATAAAAGGCTACACCGCCAAGGAGATCATCGGCAAACACTTTTCCGTTTTTTATTCGCGCGAAGCCATCGAGAAGCGGTTTCCGCAGTTTGAAATGAAAAAAGCGGTAGAAATTGGCCATTTCGAGGATGAAGGCTGGCGCATCCGAAAAGACGGTACGGCTTTCTGGGCGAACGTGATCATTACGCCGGTTTACAATTCCGATAAACGGTTACTTGGTTTTGCCAAAATCACCCGCGATTTAACGGAACGCCGCCGCAACGAAGAGTTGATGCTGAAGAATAACGAGTTAATCAAGATCAATAACGAACTGGATAATTTCGTTTATGCCGCCTCGCACGATCTGAAAGCCCCGATCACCAACCTGGAGGGTTTGCTTATTGCCCTGGAAGAAGACATGGGTATGGAGAAAGCGAAACACCAGGATCTGCTGCTGCTCATGCAGAACACGGTTGGCACGCTGAAGAATGTAATTGCGGATCTGTCTGATGTTACCAGATTGCATAACGATAAAGCAGTAGCTGAAAGTGTGAACATACCGGCTTTGCTCGAGGAGGTAAAAGAAAACCTGGCGCCGCTGATCAGCAGGAGTAATGCTGAAATAACACTTGATGTGCTGGCGTTTGAAGAACTGCAGTACCCGCGCAAGAACCTGCGAAGCATTTTGTTTAACCTCGTATCCAATGCCATTAAATATACCGATCCGCAACGGAGGCCAACGGTAAAGGTGGGCACTTCTTTCTCGGGTTCCGGCGACTTTGTATTATCGGTGGCTGACAACGGGTTAGGTATTGCACCGAACCAGGTACATAAAATCTTTTCGTTATTTAAACGGGCCCATGACCATGTGGAAGGTTCCGGTATCGGCTTGTACCTGGTGAAAAGAATTCTGAACAATTCCGGAGACAGTATCCTGGTGGATAGTAAGGTTGGGGTAGGATCTACGTTCCGGGTGTATTTTAAGCAGGGGAAGCAGGCGGTTTAGCTGATATGTATTTAATGAACAGCAGAGGCTGTGGTGGCAGGTGCAGAAAACTTTTTAGCCTGGACCGCACCGCGGCCCAGTCTGAAAATGTAGTAATCCTTACCGGCTGCGCCAGTACTGAGGCCGGGTGTCATCTGTTTTCTGCAGCCAGTAGTCCTGCGTCACCCTGCGGCCGTCGAAGGTCCTGAGCCGGCGTTCAAATACATAGATCGCGGGGTTGAAAACCATGTCGGTTACGGCCACGGTGTAGCACAGCGGATCTGCTTCGGACTTTCGTTTTTCCTCCTCAATTACCACCTCAAAACCGTTGTGCTCCAGCAGGTCTTTTAAAAAGGCTTTGCGGTTTTCGTCAGCTTTTTTCTCCACAAAAGTTACCCTGGTTTCGCCGATGCTGCCAAAGGTATGTTTTCCGTCTATTGCCATAACGTTTTAGTTAAAAACACCACTAAGTTCATAAATGTAATCGTACAGCGGACTGTAAAGCCCTAACACCAGGATGCCAATCACGGTAAAGGCCAGGCCTAGCCGCATGTACAGCTGGTTGCTGAAATGCGGAACAGGGTTATCGCCCCGCCGGAGGAATATGGCCCGTACCACCAGCAGGTAGTAGTAGAGCGAGATGGTCACGTTTACCACGGCCAGGAACACCAGCAGGTAATAGCCTTCGCTGGCGGCAGCTGTAAAGAGGAAGAACTTCCCGAAGAAACCTGCTACAGGCGGAATACCGGCCAGCGAGAAAAGCGCCAGCAGCATGACCAGGCTTAACCGTGGGTTGGTTCTGTAAAGACCTTCGTAATCAACTATATTTTCTTTCCCGGTTTTCTGGGAGATGGCCTGTACCACCCCGAATGCCGCGAGGTTCGAGAAAATGTAGATCATCACAAAATACACTACGGTGGCCGTGCCCAGCTGCGTGCCCGTAATCAAACCAAGTAAAATAAAGCCTGCCTGCGCAATAGAGGAGAATGCCAGGAAGCGCTTCATGTTGTGCTGGCGCAGGGCAAACAAGTTACCGGTAAACATGGTCGCCAGGGCAAGTACATAAATCAGGTTTTCCCAGACCTGCATCAGTGGCTTCAGGACCGTAAACAGCAGGATCATGAGAATGAAAGCCGCCGCGCCTTTCGAGATAACCGACAGGTAAGAGGCCACGCTGATGGGCGCGCCTTCGTACACATCAGCCGTCCAGAAGTGGAAGGGCACCAGCGAAATTTTAAAGGCCAGCCCGGCAAAAAACAGCACGAAGCCCAGCACCGTCAGGTTGGTGGTGGTGATCACCTGGATGACATCCTGGAAGTAAATGGAGCCGGTGGTGGCATACAGCATCGAAATACCGAACAACGAAACACCCGAAGCCAGGCCTGCCGAAAAGATCAGCTTGATACCCGCTTCGCTCGACTTTCGTTTCATGATTTCATAAGCAGCCAGGGCGGCCACCGGCAGGGTAGACAGTTCCAGGCCGATGTAGAACATCAGGAAGTCGCCGGCAGATATCATGAAGTACATGCCCAGCAGCGAGCAGAACAGCAGCGTAAAGAACTCAGTGCCCCGGTTCTGCTTTTCTATCTTTTTCTGCAGCCAGTCCGCCGACTGCAGCAGGAGAATCAGTACCCCGATGTTGAGCACATTTTTAAAGAAATGAATGAGGCTGTTGGTGCGAAACATGCCGCCAAACAGGCTGCTTTCTTCCAGCGTCAGAAAGCCAAGGGCGGTGTGGAGACCGAAAAGCAAAATGGCCAGGTGCACGGTGCTGCCTTTCTTCTTTCTGGGAATAACGATTTCGGCGGTTACAAAGAGCAGGATGATTACTAACAGTAATAGTTCGTGCCGCATCAGAAAGAAACTGTTCAAATCCATGGGAGTAGCTGTTAAGGTTTTTGTTACGATATTATATATCAGGAGAAAAGTTCCCCTTTGAAAGGGGGTAAGGGGGATGATGTGCGTGCTGAAGAAAAAACTAGTACAGCAAGTAGTTTGTTCGCAGGTGTAAGTCATCCCCCAACCCCCTTCAAAGGGGGACAATGGCATCGGCCTGCGTAACATCAGTAGGTTATAACACCGCCTGAATGAAAGGCTGAATACTTTTCAAAATCATATCGCTTAACCAGAGCGGCGCCACCCCGATGCCTACAATCGGAAGCAGCAGCAGCAGGATGCCGGTGGTTTCGTACCAGGTGGCCTGCGGCAGGTCCAGGAATTCTTCGTTCTTCACGGGGCCCATCAGCATAATGCCTACCACGCGCAGAATGTAAACAGCCGTTACCACGATAGCCGAAACCGACACAAGGGTAGCTACCCGGTGAAACAGCCCTTCCTGCTGAAAGGAGCCGACAAAAATGTTCATCTCAGCTACGAAGCCGCTGAACCCGGGCAAGCCTAACGATGCAAGTCCGGCGATGACGTAAATGGCCGATATGAACGGGATGACCTTTAATAGGCCGCCCAGTCTGGTGATGTCGCGGGTGTGGGTGCGGGAGTAGATCATGCCGATCAGGGCAAAGAAAAGGGCCGTCATAAATCCATGCGATAAAGACTGCAGGATGGCCCCGTTCCAGGCGGTTTTGTTCAGCATAAGCAAAGCAAACAGCACCATGCCCAGGTGACTCACCGAAGAATAAGCATTGATGTATTTCAGGTCGGTTTGCCGGATGGCAGCAAAGGCGCCATAGATAACCCCAATGGCAGAAAGAATGATAAAGAACCAG
Source organism: Botryobacter ruber (assembly GCF_003347595.2). Lineage (GTDB taxonomy): Bacteria > Bacteroidota > Bacteroidia > Cytophagales > Hymenobacteraceae > Pontibacter > Pontibacter ruber_A. The sequence continues at coordinate 24,332 of NZ_QCZK02000050.1, forward strand.
GACCATTCCAGCGCACCGGCCGGTAACAGGAACATGGCCACCCGGAACACCCCGTAACCTCCCAGCTTCATCAGCACCCCGGCGTGCAGCATCGATACGGCCGTAGGCGCAGAGGCGTGGCCGTCGGGGGACCAGGTGTGGAAGGGGAACAAAGCCCCCAGCACCGCAAAACCCACAAAGGTCAGCGGGAAGAACAGGAGCTGCGCCTCGTACGGAATGTTCACGTTGGCAATTTCCAGGATGTTGAAGGTGAGCGCGCCGCCGCCGGCAATGGAGTTGAAGTAGATGCCCAGGATGCCAACCAGCAGCACCGCAGAAGCACCCATCAGCATCAGCGTCAGTTTCATGGCCGAATATTCTTTAGGTCCGGAGCCCCAGATGCCAATGAGCAGGTACATCGGGATTACCGCAATTTCATAAAAGAGGAACATGGTGAACAGGTCGATGGAAATAAAGAACCCGTACACCCCGGTCGCCAGCACCAGCAGCGAAATGAAAAACTCTTTCGGCAGATCGTCTATTTTCCAGGAAATAAAAATCCCGGCGAGTAAAATGATGGCGGTGAGCAGGAGGAGGGCCACCGAAATACCATCTACCCCGATGCTGTAATGAATGTTGAGTTGCTTAAACCAGACGATGTCGCGGGTAAAAACAAAGATGGCATCGTTCACAGCCCGTTCCTGCAGGTAAGCAAAGAGCAGGTTTACCGCCATGCCAAACTGCAGCAGGCCTCCGGCCAGCGCTACCAGGCGGGCCTGTTTTAATCCGGTGGTGAGCGCCAGCAAGGCCACCACAAGCACCGGAACCAAGACGAAAAGTGATAATATGTCCATGTCAGTCAGTTAAAAAGTCCACAAGTAAATAAACACCGCCGCCAGCAGGACCACCCCGCCGATAAACCCAAAGGCATAATCCTGCACTTTACCGGATTGCACGCTCATTATTTTCCGGGAGAGCAGCACCGTTTTATTCCCGATCCCTTCCATGGTGCCGTCCACAAACTTTTTATCGAAAAAGGCGATGGGGGCGGAGATGTACCGGAAGATGATATTCCGGGTGATGAACAGGTACAGCTCGTCGAAGTAAAACTTATGGCTGGTCCAGAGGTACAGGCTGCCGAAGGCATGGGCAAACCTGTCGGAGAGGTCGTTTTCGGTTTTGTAGAACAGCCAGGCCAGCAGAATGCCTGCTGCGCCAACCGCGACCGCAATGGCTGCGAGCGGATAGTTTAAATGTGCTTCAAAACCCATTTTATCGGCTGTTACAAACCGGCTGAACGGAATGAAACCAACCACCGACGTGAAGAAGGCCAGGAGGACCAGCGGAATGGTCATGGACAAAGGCGCCTCGTGTGGTGTGTGCGCATACCGGGTATTTTTGCCCCAGAAGATGCCGAAGTACAGCCGGAACATGTAAAAAGCCGTCAGCCCGGCAACGACCACGCCAATACCGTAAAGGAGCGGGCTGTTTTCATAAGCGGCCACCAGTATTTCGTCTTTACTCCAGAAGCCGGCCAGTGGCGGCACGCCTGCTATGGCCAGGGCTGCTACCAGGAAAGTAAAGTTCGTGACAGGCATATACTTGCGCAGGCCGCCCATGTCCTGCAGGTAATTGCTGTGCACGGCATGAATCACGGCGCCGGCACCCAGGAACAGCAGGGCCTTGAACATGGCGTGGGTAAAGAGGTGGAACATGGAAGCCATATAACCTACCCCTTCGTGCCCGTCGAAACCGGATACGCCCAGTGCCATCATCATGTAGCCAATCTGCGACATCGTGGAAAAGGCCAGCACGCGCTTGATATCGGTTTGCGTGAGGGCGATAACGGCTGCAAACAAAGAGGAGAAGGCGCCTACATAGGCAACGACTTGCAGGACAAAGCCATCATCCACAAAGAGGAACATCGGGAATAACCGGGCCACCAGATACACACCGGCTACCACCATGGTGGCGGCATGGATCAGGGCCGAAACTGGTGTGGGGCCTTCCATGGCGTCCGGCAGCCAGATGTGCAGCGGGAACATGGCCGACTTACCGGCACCCCCCATAAAGATCAGGATCAGCGCCCAGGTGATGGCAGACAGGCCCATAAAGGTGGAGGTAAAGGCCCAGTTCTGGATGGCACTGCCCGCAGGGTTGTTCAGCGCTTCAAAATCGAAGGTGCCGGTGTAGTAGCCGATGATCAGGATGCCAACCAGGAAACCGAAGTCGGCAAAGCGGGTGACGATGAAAGCTTTTTTGGCAGCAGCCACCGCCGATGTTTTGGTGTAGTAGTAGCCAATGAGCAGGAAAGACGAAACGCCCACCAGCTCCCAGAAAATGTAGATCTGGAACAGGTTGGTAGCCAGCACCAGTCCATACATCGAGAAGGTAAAGAGCGACAGGAAGGCAAAGAACTTGGTGTAACCTGCGTCGCCTTTCATGTAGCCTCTGCTGTAAATGTGTACCATCAGCGAAATGGTGGAGACTACAACGAGCATCATTACGGAAATAGGATCAATAAAAATGCCCATATCCACCTGCAGCGTGTCGGTAAACTGCATCCAGGCTGTTTTTTGAATAAAGGTCTGGTAAGCGCCGTTTACTTTGTCCGCTACAAAAAAGTACTGGAAGGCGGCGAAACAGGAAAGCATGGTGGCCGCGGCCAGCCCTGCCACCCCGATGTACCCGGAAACAGCCGGTTTAATGCGCTTGTTAAAGATCCCGAGCACCAGGAAAACGAGCAGGGGAATTAGCGGAATCAGAAGTAGATAAGCTGTTTGCATAAATCCATCGTTTAGAACTTCATTGTTTCGGTTTCCTTCACCTCTACCGAGCTGGTCTGCTTGTACAGGTTGAAAATGATCGCCACTGCCAGGGCCGTTTCGGCCGCTGCCACGGCAATGATAAACAGCGCGTAAAGCACACCCTGCAGGATGTCGGGGTAGAGGTACTTATTGATCATCACGAAATTGATGACAGAGGCATTTAATATGAGCTCTACTGAAATCAAAATTGAAATGAGGTTGGTGCGGGTAATAAATCCGTAAATCCCGATAAAGAACAGGATCGTGGACAGTGTCAGGATTTCGGTGATGCTGATGCCGGGTATCATAATCTTGCCTTTTTTAGTTTGTTGTTTCTTCTAAAAGCGCTGTCTCTGGTTCTGCAACAGCAGGTTCCTTTTCGAGCGGATACACGGTTATTTTCTCCGCTTTGTCTGCTTTCGCAGGCGTTGTGTGCTCGATGTGTTCTTTCACGACTCTGCCACCGTCGCCCACTTTGCCACCTTTGGCTATGGCGATGGCGCCTATCATGGCTGCCAGCAGGAGCACGCTGATCACCTCGAAGGGCAGAATAAAGCCGCCCTCGCCGTAGCTCAGGAGCTTCATGCCGATGTCGGCGGTTGTGGTGGTTACAGCAGTTTGCGCGGCTGCAAAAGGATGCGAATAAATGGTAGTCAGGAAGACAGCCAGACCGGCCAGGCAGGTGAGGGCAGCCAATACCCGCTTCGACTTTTTAACCACTTCCAGCTCCATGTCGATGTGGTGCACCAGCAGCACCGAGAAGATAATGAGCACGATGATACCCCCCGCATACACCGTCAGCTGAATCGCGGCCAGGAAGTTGTAGTCGGCCATAAAATACAGCCCCGCCACCCCGATCAGCACGAAGAGCAGGTAAATAACCGAGCGCAGCATTTTGCGGCTGCTAACCGATGCGATCGCGGAGCCGACCATGATCAGTGCTAATGCGTAAAAAATGATCTTTTCCATAGCTTATTCCTCTACACCGGCTCTAACCTTAGAGCCCGGTTTGTTTAACACCCTGGTAAGTTCGGCCCTGTCGTACACTGAATTTTCAAAGTTCTGTGCCCAGACAATGGCGTTGGACGGACAGGCGTCCACGCACAGGCCGCACTGGGTACACATGCCGTAGTGGTAGATGTGCTTCTCGATAAATTTTTTCTTTTTACCGGTCTCCGCATCCACACCGCGATCCCAGATAATTTCGATGCTGCCGTTGGGGCAGGCCAGTTCGCATTTCTGGCAGCCGGTGCAGCTGTGCTCGTTGTTCTCGTCGTGCAGCATCACCACTTCGCCACGGAAGCGGTCGAACATCTGCAGCGTGTCGCGGTTGTCGGGGTACTGCTGCGTGATGGCGCCTTTCCCGGAAGTCAGGAAGTACCTGCCGGTTACACCCATGCCGGTAAGCAGTGTTTTGATGCCGTGATAGATTTCTCCGAAGTAACTCATAGCTCCTAGAATTGAATTGTTAAGTTCAGCCAGACAATTAAAGCCATCAACACAATGTTCATCAGGTTGAGCGGAAGCAGGTATTTCCATTCCAGCTTCAGCAGCTGATCAACGCGCAGGCGGGGGAAGGTCCAGCGGAACCACATCATCAGGAACACGATCGCCAGCGTTTTGGCCAGGAACCAGAACACGCCCAACCAGGGGATTGACTCCGTGATGCCGAAAGGCGACAGCCAGGCGCCGAAGAAAACGGTAACGGCCACTGCCGCAATGATGAACATGTTGATGAACTCGGCCAGGAAGAAGTAGGCGAATTTCATCCCGGAGTACTCGGTATGGAAACCGGCTCCCAGCTCCGACTCCGCTTCTACCAGGTCGAAGGGTGCGCGATTGGTTTCGGCGGTGCCGGCAATCATGTAAATCATAAAAGCAATCAGGGCGGGAATATGCCCCTGCACAATCAGCCAGCCGTTTTTCTGAACCTCCACAATACCCGAAAGCTGTGGCGTGCCGGTCAGCAGGATCATGGTTAAGAGCGACAGGCCAACGGACAGTTCGTAGCTGATGGTTTGCACGCCGCTGCGCATGGCCCCGATCATGGCAAACTTGTTGTTGCTGCTCCAGCCTGCCAGCAAAATTCCGATCACCCCGATAGAGGAGAGGGCGATGATGAAGAACACCCCGATGTTGATGTCGAATGCCTGGAAGCCGCTGGAGAACGGAATAACGGCCAGGGCCATCAGGGCCGTGATGATGACAAAGTAGGGCGCCAGGTTGTAGAGAAACTTATCTGCTTTTTCGGTTCCGGTCAGTTCTTTCGACACCAGTTTGAGCGCATCGGCCATGGTTTGCATCAGGCCAAAATAACCCACCCGGTTCGGGCCTAGCCGCAGCTGGAACCAGGCGGCCACTTTCCGTTCAAGTAAAACCAGGAACAAACCGGCAACTGCAAAAATAGCCAGGTAGACCAGTGCCATAATGACCATTTCGAAAATGCCCGCCGCAGCCGGTGGCAGGATGGCAAAGAGCCAGTTGTGTAGCGGTCCTGAGATGTTTAAAGGTATATTCATCGCCTTGTCGTTATCGGTCTATATCAGGTATTACAAGATCGAGCGTTGCCATAGCGGCTACCAGGTCGCCTATTTTACTTCCCACGGTTATGTGGTTCAGCAGCGAGAGGTTCGAAAGTCCGGGAGAGCGCAGTTTAAGCCGGTACGGGTTTTTGGTGCCGGTGCTGATGATGAACACACCCAGCTCTCCCCGGGCCGTTTCCACTTTCTGGTAGAATTCCCCTTTCGGCAGTTTAATCACCGCATCTGTCGCCACCTGTATAGCGCCCTCCGGTATGTCGTCTATCAATTGCTCGATGATGGACAGCGACTCCCACATCTCCTGTATCCGGACCTGGTAACGGGCGAAAGCATCGCCTGCCGTTTGGAGCGCTTCGTTAAAGTTTACCTTGTGCAGGGCGCTATAGGGGTGGTGGATTCTGACGTCGCAGGAGTAGCCCGAACCGCGGCCAACCGGGCCGGAAGCGCCGTAGGCAATAGCGTCTTCTTTGCTTAACACCCCGACGCCTTTGGTTCTTTTCTGGAAGATGATGTTGCCGGTCAGCAGGCGGTCGTATTCGGGTAGTTTTGTTTTGAAATGGGCTACAAAATCCTTCACCCTTTTCACGAAGTTGGGGTGAATGTCGTGTCGCAAACCACCAGGCACATTGTAGTTCATGGTTAGCCGTGCGCCGCAGGTTTCCTCGAAAATGTCGTTGATGAGTTCCCGGTCCCGGAAGCCGTAGAAGTAGGTGGTGAGGGCGCCAACGTCCATGCCCATCACGCCCCACCAGAGGCAGTGGGAGGCAATGCGGGTGAGCTCATCCAGGATGGTCCGGATAACTTTTACGCGCTCCGGCACCTCCAGCTCCAGCGCATTTTCCACGGCCAGGCAAACGGCTTCGTTGTTGATGTGCGCAGACAGGTAATCCAGCCGGTCGGTTAAATGGATGATTTGCTGGTAGCTGTCGCGCTCGCACATTTTTTCGATGGAGCGGTGGATGTAGCCCAGGTCCGGTTCCACTTTTTTGATGACTTCCCCGTCGATGGTGAGCAGGAGGCGCAGCACGCCGTGGGTAGCAGGGTGCTGCGGGCCCATGTTCACAAAGTATTCTTCCGACTTGAAGGGGCTTTTTAGGATAGCTGTTTCCATGGTCCTTTACTTTACAATCATGTTCACGTCGTCTGCATAATCTTTCCGGAGCGGGAAGCCTTCCCATTCTTCGGGCAGAAAAAGCTTCTTCAGGTTGGGGTGGTTGTGGAATTGTATCCCAAAAAAATCGTACACTTCCCGTTCGTGAAACTCAGCCGTTGGCCAGATATCCGAAACCGTGTCGAAGCAGGGGGTATCCCGGTCGGTGGTGTTTACCTTTACTACCACGATGTGCCGGTGCACCGTCGACTCCAGGTGGTAGACCACGCCCAGCTCTTTGCCCCAGTCCACGCCGGTGAGGCAGAAGAGGTAGTCGAAACAGGTTTCCTTGTTATGCTTGAGCAGCCACATCAGCTCGTGCAGGTTATCAGCCTCGATGCTGACAGTCAGAAACTGCGTCCCTTCCTGCGTGAATTGCAGCTTCACGGCTTCGGGTTCCGGGAACCAGTCGCTTATTACATACTGTAGTGCTTCGTTCGTCATTGCCTTCAGTCTTAAAAGCCTTCATCAAAACCTTCGATCGGATTCTTTTTATGTTTAATGCTTTCGGTGCGGATCTTGTCCTGCAGCTTCAGCATGCCCTCCAGCAGGGCTTCGGGGCGGGGCGGGCAACCGGGCACGTACACATCGACCGGGATAATGTGGTCGGCTCCTTTTACCACCGAGTAGGAGTTGTAAAAGAAGGGGCCGCCGGAGATGGCGCAGGCGCCCATGGCAATCACGTATTTGGGTTCCGCCATCTGGTCGTAGAGACGGCGCAGCACCGGGGCCATCTTGTTGGTAATGGTACCCGCTATCACGATCAGGTCGGCTTGCCGGGGCGAAGGGCGGGCCACCTCGAAACCGAACCTGGCATAATCGTGACGGGCAGCGCCTGTCTGCATCATTTCGATGGCACAGCAGCTGGTGCCAAAGTAAAGCGACCACAGCGAGTTGGCGCGTCCCCAGTTAATGATCTTGTCCAGGGAAGTGACGAGGATATTGGCCCCGTTTCCTGCCGGAATAACGTCTCCCGGAAAGTCGGCCGGTATCGCAGTGGGGGTGCTTCCGGCGGGTGAGTTGGTACAAGTTACTTCCATTTGAGTGCTCCTTTCTTCCATGCATATGCTAAACCTAATCCGAGTATCGACAGGAAAATGAGTATTTCGACGAAGGCCAAGGCGCCCACATCTTTGAACACAACCGCCCACGGAAACAGGAAGGCCACCTCCACATCAAAAATCAGGAACAGGATGGCGAACAAATAATAGCCCACCTTAAACTGCACCCAGGTCGGCCCGATGGTGGGCATGCCGCTCTCGTACGGCTCCCGCTTCTGCGGATTGTCTGATTTATGCGAAATCAGGTTCGAAATAAAGTTTGCACCTGCGACCAAAGCCACACCTGCCAGAAAAAATACGATCAATGCTTCTGAACCCATTTTATTAGTGCTTTTAATTGCTGAAAAAATATTGCTTCAAGTTTTCAACCTGCTGATTCGGATTTGCAATCCGAATCCTTTGAGTGGGGATTTGTAATCCCCGTAGCCTGAGGTTCTGGTGCCCAAAATATGCTATGTACTTTTTAGTCGGATTACAAATCCGACGGCTCCCGGGATTCGGATTGCAAATCCGAATCAGCTAATACAGGTATTTTTTTAAGTAGCAGAGGCAATGGTGGCTGGTGCAGACCGTTTTTTGTCCCCCTTTGAAGGGGGTAGGGGGATGATTTTCACCTGCAGACAAAACATATTGTGTTGGCAGTGTGGCTTAAATTCCTTCACAGCCCGTGTAACATCCCCCTTACCCCCTTCAAAGGGGGACTTTTTTTGCTGCACCAGCCACCACAGCCACTGCTCCTTAGTTTACCTGGTAAGTCGCGCCGGAGAAGAACAGATCGTCGGCTTTGGCGAAGTCTGATTTGGCTTTGATGCGCGCTGTCAGGGCTTCTTCCCGCTCTTCCAGTGTCAGGTCTTCCACGCTTCGGATAATGCCGGTAACCAGCGGGTAGTGCAGCCTGACCAGCATCTGGTGCAGCGTAGGGTCCGGTTCTTTGGCATCGTGCACCAGGACTTCGTTCGGTGTGATGCCATTTTCGCCTATCGTTACCACCTCCAGTTTCAGTCCGGTCAGCACCAGGCCTTTTTCCTTGTTCTTCCCGAAAAGCATGGGTTTGCCGTGCTCCAGGAAAATCTGCTTATCTTCTTTTACCTCTTTGTTGGTCAGGTGCTCGTAGCAGCCGTTGTTGAAAATGACGCAGTTCTGCAGCACTTCTATCAGGGAGGTTCCTTTAAACTGGTGCGCCTCCATGAGCAGCTGAATGATTTCTTTCGGACTGTTGCCTGCTATCCGGGCAAAAAAGCGACCGTTGGCGCCTAAAGCCAGTTCGCCCGGCGAAAAAGGTGGTTGTGTGTTCCCATACGGGGAGGACTTTGTTTTCTTGTCGAGCGCTGTGGTAGGCGAGAACTGCCCTTTGGTGAGGCCGTAAATCTCGTTGTTGAACATGACAATGTTCAGGTCCACGTTCCGCCGGAGGGCATGAATAAAATGGTTGCCGCCAATAGCCATGGAGTCGCCGTCGCCGGTCATTACCCACACGCTCAGGTGGGGATTGGCCAGTTTTACGCCGGTTGCAATGCCGGGCGCCCTGCCGTGGATGCTGTGCATGCCATAGGTATCCATGTAATACGGAAACCGCGAAGAGCACCCGATGCCCGAAATGAACACCACGTCCTCCTTCTTCACGTTCATCTCCGGCAGCGCCTTCTGCATCGCCCGCAGCACCACGTAATCGTCGCAACCGGGGCACCACCGTACTTCCTGGTCGCTTGCAAAATCCTTAAACGTATATCCTTTACCAGCTGTCGTTTCCATGGTTACACCAGTTGTTTGAATTGTTGAATGAGTTCGTCGTTCGAGAAAGGCAGGCCCTGTATTTTGTTGTACTGCAACAGTTTCAGGTTATGGAAGTGCATTTTTAAGAGGCTGGCAAACTGGCCGTTGTTAAGTTCGCAGACGAGTATTCTTTTGAACCTGGCCAGCACCTTGGCGGTGTTCCTGGGCAGCGGATTGATGTAATTGAAATGCGCCAGTCCGATGTTGCTGTAGCCTTCCTTGTGCATGTGTTTCACAGCCGAATGCAGTGCGCCGTAGGTGCCGCCCCAGCCCACCACCAGCAAATCGCCGGAGTCGGCAAATTCTGTTTTCAGGCAGGGGATGTTGTATTTTACACGCCTCACTTTTTCGGCCCGGATGTGTGTCATGCGTTCGTGGTTCTCGGGCACATGCGACACGTTGCCCGATACGCTGTCTTTTTCCAGGCCACCCACCCGGTGCTCCAGGCCAGGCGTTCCCGGAACCGCCCAGTTGCGGGCTAAGGTTTGTTTGTCCCGGTCGAAGGGGCTTCCGTTCTCGGTGATTTCTTTTACCCGGCGTGTATGGATCGGCGGCATTTCGGCTACGGATTTGATGCGCCAGGGAGCGGAGCCGTTGGCGATGTAGCCGTCGGTGAGCAGGATAACAGGAGTCATGTGCTCCAGCGCCAGCCGTGCCGCCTCGTAGGCATAAGTGAAGCAGTTGGCAGGGGTGCTGGCAGCAAGTACAATCACGGGGCTGTCGCCGTTGCGGCCGTACATGGCCTGCAGCAGGTCCGATTGCTCTGTTTTGGTGGGCAAACCGGTGGAGGGGCCGCCGCGCTGCACGTTGATGATCACCAGCGGCAACTCCGTCATCACAGCCAGTCCGATGGCTTCGCCTTTCAGCGCCAGCCCGGGACCGGAGGTAGTGGTTACGGCTAAATCACCGGCGAAAGACGCGCCTATAGCCGATGTTATACCGGCAATCTCATCTTCGGCCTGGAAGGCTTTTACGCCAAAATGCTTGTGCTTGACGAGCTCATGTAAAATATCGGTGGCAGGCGTAATGGGGTAGGAGCCTAAAAACAATTCCAGTCCCGACTTTTCGGCAGCAGCTAAGAGTCCCCAGGCCGTAGCCGTATTCCCCATGATAATACGGTAAGCGCCCGACGGCATCCTGGCCGGAGAAATCCGGTAACTGTTCGGGATAAGCTCCAGCGACTCGGCATAGTAGAAGCCTGCATTTAATACTTTGGTGTTGGCCTCGATGAGGTGGGGTTTTGCCTTGAATTTCTTATTGAAAAAACTGATGGTATGCTCGGTGGAGCGGCTGTAGAGCCAGTAGATCATGCCCAGGGCAAACATGTTTTTGCTTCGGGTAATCATGTCATTATCCAGCCCTTCCACGTCTTTCAGCGCTTCGCGGGTCAGGGAAGTCATGCCCACTTCAATCACCTTGTAGTTCTGCAGACTGCCGTCATGAAGCGGATTGGAAACATAGGCTGCCTTCTCCAGGTTCTTCCGGGTAAAGGAATCGGTATCTACGATGATGGTGCTGCCGGGCTTCACGGCGTGCAGGTTCACTTTCAAACCGGCCGGGTTCATGGCTACCAGCAGGTCCACGCTGTCGCCGGGCGTGCTCACCTCTACGCTGCCGATGTGCACCTGAAAGCCTGAAACGCCACACAGGCTGCCCTGGGGCGCCCTGATTTCAGAAGGGTAATTCGGAAAAGTAGCAATGTCATTCCCAAACAAGGCAGAAGTATCGGTAAACTGCGTTCCCGTCAGCTGCATGCCGTCGCCTGAATCCCCCACAAACCGGACCACCACCGTTTCCAGATCCTCAGGTTCAATTTTAACTTTCTCTGTAATCATGACTTGAGCTATATATTAGAGGTGAGAAAACAAGTGGTAGTTTCGGGTAACTAACAATTATTTGTTATTAAAATCAGAAGTTGTTGGAACGTAATACGCACCAGCAGCCGGTTGAAAAAAATAACTATCATTAGTTACATGTGGATCAAATCTAGATTTCTTTTCAAGAATTAAAAATGATCATAATCATCTGGAGCAGTGACCATTGTCATATTTAATGATTTTAAGGAAGTATAACTTCATACTGTCTAATCAAAAAAAACATGTTATGGCACTGATAATTACATCCGACTGCATCAACTGCGATGCCTGCATTTCCAAATGCCCGAACAACGCGATTTACGAACCGGACGAAGAATGGTCGTTCGCTGATGGTACCACTTTAAAAGGGTTGATTTCAAAAATTACAGGTGAAGAAATTGACGCTGATGCTAAAAATGAACCGCTATCAGATGAATTCTATTTTGTTGTTTCCGACAAGTGCACCGAGTGCAAAGGCTTTCATGAAAAGCCGCAGTGTGCCTCTGTCTGCCCGGTAGACTGCTGCATTATAGACGACAGCCTGGAGGAAGCGGAAGATGTGCTCCTGCAGAAGAAAGCCTGGATGCACGGCTCCTGATTTTGATGCCGGCGCAACTGCCTAGTAGCTGCAAACATCTCTTCTTTATGGATTAACGGAAGGCCGGAAAGTTTTCAGGGGTCCTGGAAATTTTTAGGTGCCGGCCTGTTAGTACCTACCTGTCTGATTCAAGGGTGCACACAATAAAAATTCATGATGAAAAAGAATTTCCCAAAGCTGATTTGCGATGCTAATGAGGCGGTAGCCCTGGTAGCGCACAAAACAAACGAAGTCTGTGCTATTTACCCGATTACACCCGCATCGCCGATGGGCGAACACGTGGATGTTTTCAGTGCCGAAGGGCAGACCAATATCTGGAACAACGTTCCGAAGATCGTAGAAATGCAGAGTGAAGGCGGTGCTGCAGGCGCCGTGCACGGTTCCTTGCAGGCGGGAGCGCTGACCACTACTTTTACGGCTTCGCAGGGCCTGCTGCTGATGATTCCGAACATGTATAAAATAGCAGGGGAGCTGCTGCCTTCCGTTATACATGTTGCCGCCCGCACAGTGGCTACCCATGCGCTCTCCATCTTCGGCGACCACTCCGATGTGATGGCCACCAGGCAAACCGGTTTTGCCATGCTCTTTGGCGGAAGTGTGCAGGAGGCCATGGACTTTGCCCTGGTCTCGCAGGTTGCTACCTTACACGCCCGGGTACCTTTCCTGAATATCTTCGACGGCTTCCGTACCTCCCACGAAATTTCCAAAATCGATGCTATCCCCGATAACATCATCCGGGAGATGATGCCCGAAGATAAGATCATGGAGCATAAAAAGCGGTCGCTGGACCCGGACCACCCCGTGATCAGGGGCACTTCCCAGAACCCGGATGTTTTCTTCCAGGCCCGGGAAGCCGCCAACCTGTATTATGCCAAAGTGCCGGACATTGTGCAGGGCGTGATGGACGAATTCAACGCGTATACTGGCAGGCAATATAACCTGTTTGATTACTACGGTGATCCGGAAGCGGAACGCGTGATTATCATCATGGGCTCGGGCGAAGGAGCTGTCCGGGAAACTGTAGAGGTGTTGCAGCACCAGGGCGAAAAAGTAGGGGTGCTGGTGGTGCGGCTGTACAGGCCGTTCTCCTTGAAGCACTTTATGGAAGCGCTGCCGGAATCAGCCCGGAAAATAGCCGTACTCGACCGTACGAAAGAACCCGGAAGCATCGGCGAGCCGTTGTACCTGGACGTGATTTCTGCTTTTGCCGAAAGCGACCGCGAGATGCCGGTAATCGTGGGCGGTCGGTATGGCCTGTCCTCCAAGGAATTTAACCCGGCAATGGTAAAGGCCATTTACGACGAGCTGCTGAAAGACAAACCGAAAAATCATTTCACCATCGGCATCAACGACGACGTTACCCACACCAGTCTGCCGTATAACCCCGAATTCAAAGCGCTTAAAACAACCATCAACTGCCTGTTCTATGGCCTGGGATCGGACGGAACGGTGGGCGCCAACAAAAACTCCATCAAGATTATCGGCGAAACCACCGATAATTATGTGCAGGGCTATTTCGTGTATGATTCCAAAAAAGCAGGGGCGCAAACTGTATCGCACCTGCGCTTCGGCATGGAGCCGATCTTCTCCACTTATCTCATTGATACCGCCGATTTCCTGGCCTGCCACCAGTTTAATTTCATTCACAAGTACGACCTTCTGAAGAACCTGAAGCAAGGGGGCACCTTCCTGTTAAACGCGCCTTTCTCCAAAGATGAAATCTGGGATGAACTGCCGCAGCGGGTGCAGGATGAAATCATAGAAAAAGAGCTCGACTTTTATGTAGTAGATGCTACCCGGGTAGCGCTGGAAGCCAACCTGGGTAACCGCACCAACACCGTGCTGCAGACCTGTTTCTTTGCTATTTCCGGTGTGCTGCCGAAAGAGGAGGCTATCCAGAAAATTAAAGATGCCATCGTAAAATCTTACTCCCACAAAGGCGACAGAATTGTGAAGATGAACTTCGATGCCGTGGATATGTCGTTGGATAACCTGCAGAAAGTAGATTATCCAAAACTGACCACCAGCACCAGGGGGCTCAAACCCACCATCACCGGAAACGCCGACGCCTTTGTCAAAAATGTGCTGGGCAAGATACTGGCCGGAGATGGAGAGGAGTTGCCGGTAAGCGCTTTCCCGGTAGACGGCACCTTCCCGACCGGCACCTCGCAGTTCGAGAAACGCGGTATCGCCGATTTTATACCAGTGTGGGACGATGCCCTTGCCTGTACGCAGTGTAACAAATGCGTCGTCATTTGTCCGCATGCCGCTATCCGGGCCAAAGTGGTTCCCGTGGAAAGCCTGGCCGATGCACCTGCCTCCATCCGAGCTGTGCCTGCCATCGGCCGCCCCTTTAACAGCGCCACCGATTCCTACATCCTGCAGGTGTCGCCCGAAGATTGTACCGGTTGCGATCTGTGTGTAAATATCTGCCCGGCAAAAAGCAAAACGCTGGAGAACGCCAAAGCCATTAATATGCACCGCAAACTGGAGGTAGACACGGTCGAAAACATCAACTGGGACTACTTTGTGAACCTGCCGTACTTCAACCGCGAAGAGCTGCAGGTTTCTACTGTTAAAGGATGCCAGTTCCTGGAGCCCCTGTTCGAGTTCTCAGGCGCCTGCTCCGGCTGCGGCGAAACGCCTTACATCAAAATGCTGACCCAGCTGTACGGCGACAGTATCCTGATCGCCAATGCCACCGGTTGTTCTTCCATTTTCGGCGGAAACCTGCCCACCACGCCTTACAAAACAAACGCAGCGGGCAGAGGCCCCGCCTGGGCAAATTCGCTCTTCGAAGATAATGCCGAGTTCGGGTTAGGCATGCGACTGGCGCTCACGAAAAAGCAGGAAATAGCCGTTGAGCTGCTGAAATCGGTAGAGCACCTGGTGGGCAGCGAGCTGGTAGCCTCCATCCTGCATAACCCGGAACAAACCGAAGCAGAGAAGAGCCAGAAGTTTGCCGACATCGAAACGCTGAAAACCATGCTCAAACTCATTGGCAACACCGACGCCGTAAAACTAAGCCAGCTGACCGAGTACCTCCGCAAGAAAGCCGTGTGGCTGATAGGCGGCGACGGCTGGGCCTACGACATTGGCTATGGCGGTGTAGACCATGTGCTGGCCTCCGGCGAAGACATCAACATCCTGGTGCTCGATACCGAAGTGTACTCCAACACCGGCGGCCAAACCTCTAAGGCTACCCCACTGGGCGCCAGCGCCAAGTTTGCCGTATCGGGCAAGCGCACCGGCAAGAAGAGCCTGGCGCTGCAGGCCATTTCCTACGAGAACGTGTATGTAGCGCAGGTGGCGATCGGGGCCAAAGATTTACAAACCCTGAAAGCCATCGAAGAAGCTGCGGCCTATCCCGGACCGTCCATTATAATCGCCTACTCCCACTGCAGGGAACATGGCTACGATATCAAAGACGGGCTGTCGCACCAGGAGAAAGCGGTGGAAACTGGTTACTGGCCGCTCTTCCGCTACGATCCTTCCAAGCCGAAAGGCAGCCGCTTCAAGCTCGATTCCAAACCGCCTGTTGTACCGGTAGGCGAATTTATGTACAACGAAACCCGCTTTACCCGCGTGGTGCAGGACGATGCGGCTGTAGGGGAAGAGCTGCTGAAGCGCGCGCAGGAAGAAGTGAAAGCCAGGTGGGAGAAGCTGGAGCTGTTAAAGAACAGTTAAAGCCTGTAATGATTTTGTAGAAGTATTCACCTTTAAATAAGACCGATATGAAAGACAAGGCCACTATATTATTTGATGATGCACTGGATAAGCTAAACCGGGCTAAAGAAGAAAGTTTCCGGCCTAAAAAGGATTTAGTGACTTACCTGGTTTGCAAAAATGCACAAGCCTCTATCGAGAACTTCCTGAAAGGGTATCTTCTGCAAAATGAATTTGACCCCTCCAGGTACACCACGCTGGATGAACTCCTCCAAAAATGTAAATCCATTAATAAAAGCTTTGAACAGGTAGATCTAGCTGCTTTTAACTGCAAAGGAGAGAACCTGAACGCCGCATTTTGTAACGACACGCCAAACGCCTGTAAATGTCTGGATGTTTCTGCTAAACTGGAAACCTTTCTGAGACAAGAGAAGATTATCGGATAAACACCCAGGTCCGGTATGTGCAAGAGCTCCGGTTTACCGGAGCTCTTTTTTTGTGTCTGAAGGCGGGTGTTCGTTAGCGAAGCAGTGTGTCGATGGTGTGCTTGCCAGCAGCAGCGGCTGTGGTGGCAGGTGCAGCAAACTTTTTGGGCCTTTAATATGCTCACGAAACCTTTCCAATGAGCAGCAGAGGGAATGGTAGCAGGTGCAGCAAGCTTTTTCCTGCAGTTTAGCTTCGAAACAGGAAAATTTTCTTCTTAAGTAACTGATGTTACGCAGGCATTTTTTGTCCCCCTTTGAAGGGGGCAGGGGGATGATTTACATCTGAGGGCAAAATATTTTTGTACTGGCTGTAGAACCTGAATTTCTTCGCAGTACGTGCGTCATCCCCCTTACCCCCTTCAAAGGGGGACAACTCCTGCTTTTGTAATTTTTTGCGTAACGTCAGTTAAGTAAGTTTTAAGCTAAACATAAGTTACTACCTGAAACCAATCAGTCGGATCGTATCGGTGCTTTGCTTTTATAACCGTACCTTTGCGCACCACCAACACTTTAACCCGCTTATGGATTTTTCTGACCTCGGTTTAGCTGCTCCTTTACTCAGAGCTATCAAAGAACAAGATTACCAGGAGCCTTTTCCTATTCAGCAGCAGGCTATTCCGGCCATTTTAGCGGGCAGCGATGTACTGGGTATTGCGCAAACCGGTTCCGGGAAAACAGCAGGTTTTGCGTTGCCCCTGCTGCAGCAGTTTCAGGAAAAGCAACTGGCAAGAAAACGTTACATAAAAGCGCTGGTGCTGGTGCCTACCCGCGAACTGGCCTTGCAGATTGCCACTGTTTTCCAGGGTTTCAGCACCCATCTGAAGCGGCGGGTAAAAACGCTGGCGGTGTATGGCGGTGTCAGCATTAACCCGCAGATGATGGCGCTGAGCGGAACCGAAATTCTGGTGGCAACACCCGGTCGTTTGCTGGACCTGGTAGACAACAATGCACTGCACCTGTCAGAGGTGGAGGTGCTGGTGCTCGACGAAGCGGATAAAATGTTGAACATGGGGTTTGAGGATGAAATGCGCCGCATCTTTGCCCTCCTGCCCAAAAAGCGGCAAAACCTGCTTTTCTCGGCCACACTGGCCGAGGATGTAAAGGCCATCAAAGCGAAACTGCTACGCGACCCGGTTGTGATTTCCGTTGAAGCGCAGCAGGAGGAAAACCAGCTTGACCTGATAAAGCAGGTAGCCTACCGCGTCAGTCCCGAACGGAAAGGCCCTTTCCTGCGCTACCTCATCCGGAACGAAAATATGGAGCAGGTGCTGGTGTTTGTGTCCAGTATCCGCAATGCGAATAACCTGGTGATCAAGCTCAACAAGAACGGGCTGGAGGCGATGGCGATGCACGGCGATAAAAGCCAGGGTGCCCGTACAGAAGCCCTGCGGCGATTTAAAACCGGAAAGCTGCGCGTGTTGGTGGCAACCGACCTGGCCTCACGCGGCATCGATATCAAGTTCCTGCCTTTCGTGGTAAACTACGACCTGCCGCGTTCCCCAAAAGATTACGTCCACCGGATAGGAAGAACAGGCCGTGCCGGAGCTGCCGGCGAAGCCATTTCCCTGATCACGCCCGAAGACGAGCACCACTTCAAGATCATCCAGAAAAAGATGGGCAAAAAGGTGGAGATGCTAACAAGCGACGACGCGGATCTGCAGGGGTTCTAGCCAAATAGAAGTCCCGGAAGAAGCGCAGTGGCTGTGGTGGCAGGGGCAGAAAAGAAAAGGGAGCAATTTGCGAAAGCTGACAAGGGTAATGTGGTACAGGTATAAAATACTGCCACACAATTAATATTTCTCTACAATACTTTTAGCCGGTTCGTCTTTCCCTAAACTGTCTCTTGTGTTTTTCTGAACTGCAATAGCAGCAAAAAGGCTAAGTAGAAAGGACATTGCGTAAAAACCTTTTTCACTGCGGAGCAAATCGGCATTCCAAAGCCCCACTGCCAGCAGGACCAACGCCAGAATGGTAGAAAACCAACTAAGACCATAGTAGATATGGGTAACAGGAATGCCATCCAGTTGGTCGCGCACACTTTTTTGGAGAGAGATTGCTGAGAACAAGCCATACATGAGTATGGTAAAATAATAACCCTTTTCGTTCAGCAGCAT
The DNA here is from genome assembly GCF_003347595.2 of Botryobacter ruber. Classification (GTDB taxonomy): domain Bacteria; phylum Bacteroidota; class Bacteroidia; order Cytophagales; family Hymenobacteraceae; genus Pontibacter; species Pontibacter ruber_A. Next base: position 42,361 of record NZ_QCZK02000050.1, read on the forward strand.
TTCGGCATTCCACAGCCCGATGATGTAAGCTGTAATACCCGTAAGTAAAGTGGCCCAGGAGGCTGCAATAAATGCGATTGATGGTTTCTGATTCATTTTTACCTTTTGTTAAGTGATGAATCAAAGGTAGACCAACCCCCAATCCTTTCTTTTGACAATTGTCAAAAAAGGGAAATATTAAACCTGACTTCTTATCCTGCTCAATGTTTCCTGACTAATGCCAAGGTAAGAAGCAATTTGCCCGAGAGAGACTCTTTGAAGAATATGTGGTGAGGTTTCCATGAGTTGTTCATACCGCTCCCGGGCCGTTTTAAACTGCATGGCCATTAGCCGCTCTTCCAGTCTTATGTAGTACTGCTCATTTATGATCCGCACAAGGCGCTCGAGGTCCTGATGCAAATCGAACAACTGGTTCAGGGCTTCAAAACGAATAGCCCATAAGGTGGAGTCTTCCAAGATTTGTATGTTTTCTACACCCGGTTTTCGGGAAATGAAGCTATAAAAAGAAGTAACAAAGTTATTTTCGAAGCCAAACCAATAGGTAATTTCCTTCCCATCCAGATTATAATATCCTCGTAAACAACCTTTTTCAAGAAAGTACAGATTACTGCAAACCATTCCTTCCTGTATAAGAAAAGAATTTCGTGAGATCTCCACCCTCGTTAAAGCTTTGGCAAGAGCCTCCCAGGCTTCTGAAGAAATGGGGTAATATTGTGATATGCAATTGAATAGGCTATTCATTCAAAACTCTTTTACCTTTAGGTTGGAATTTCTTTGTTAGAAAAAAAGGAGGATGTAAAGTTAAGATAAGCATCAGAAATTATAACTGTCAACCTATTTCAGGACGGGACAAAATTGCATAAAAAAAGCCTCTCAGCGTTAACTGAGAGGCTTTTGTGTAGACCGAAGGAGTGAATTATCGAACTTTTTCCACAAAGATTTTGAGGCTTTAGATACATATTTTCAAGTAGGAGAGTAGTGTATTTACAGCTCCTGCTTTATATAGCACTTGTTATAACCAAATAATAAAGGTAAGTCCAGTCGGGAGTGTAATTTAAACTGACACAGTTTAAATTACACTCCCTCATATATTGGTTAGAGAAATCAACCTTATCCTCAGCGCCAGTGGCTACAAACATTTCCACATATATGAACTGTACAGAAACCAGTACTAGTTTTGTTAGCAGACCATATATTATCATCTGCATCAGGCTTTTGTCGTTGCTTGCTGTAGTGGTATTCTGGTTCATAGTCAGCCCCTTTTACTTACTATACTATACGGATGCATACTGTTCCCAGTGTTTTTGAGAATGGCTTTTTGGGTCAGAAGATTCTCCCTTGTAGTTAAGTCGGTTTATTTAAGTGTAAAGACATCTATTAATCAGTGACGATTCAGCAGGCTAACGCATAAACTTTTTGGCTTATACTACGGCTTACTTCGCCTGTTGCTTTGCTGCAATAATATCTTTAAACGGTCCATACTTGTGCTGTTCTTCACTAAAGCCATCAGAATATGGTCCGAAAGGATGGTCATATGGCTTCTTGGAGATGTCCGGCCAGTCTTTGCCAATGTCTTTCTTAGGACGCGGCATAGAGTTTACGTAGGCCGCCAGATCCCAGGCTTCTTCGTCGGTTAGTTGTGGTTTGTCGTAGGTAGCTCCTAGTGGCATGTTGGCTTTCACATACTTGGCAAAATTAGAGATACGGTACAAGCCGGCCCCGTCGTTGTAGCTATGTTCTCCCCAAAGCGGCGGGTATGTATACTCTGCGCTTCCTTCACCTTTTATACCCTGCCCGTCGGCTCCGTGGCAAACCTGGCACTTCTGTGCGTAGATCGGTTTGCCCAACTCGGGGCTGGCAGCATGGTCCAGCATTTCAATTTCAATTAAACCGGAGCCTTTAGGAGTTTCCCCTTTTGTTACATCCTTGCCGACCCAGTTTATATAGGCTACCATTGCCTGCATCTCTTTGGAGTCCGCCTTTAGCGGCTGGCCATTAAGGCTGCGTTCAAAGCAGTCGTTCACACGTTTTACTGCGTCTTCTTCCACACCTGATCTGGCTCTGACTTTAGGGTATGTGGTAGCTACACGGGAGTAGTTGTTGCCGAAGGTTTTGGTGCCCGCATCCAGGTGGCAGTTCTGGCAGTTAAGGCCGTTGGAGATGTGTAATACGCTACCCTCTGGCCCCAGGTACTCTGCCGTATGTGCTACCAGTTCACGGCCGTAGCGAATCTGATTGCCTTTAGGGTTGGCTGGTAGCGATGCCAGGTCAGGAGCCTTCCACATATCATCTTCAACTTCCGGGGCAGCGGGTTCGCTTGATGTACTATCTGTAAATACCTGTGCAAGGTCTGGTAGGTAAGTATGAACTGGTGTTACCCGTAAAATAACAACTATAACTACCAGCAGAATGGTTACGAAGGTACTTATTCCGACCAAACTGGAGAGCTTTACCAACAGGCTCCCGAAGTCTTGTTCCTGATTTCTTTTCATGGAAAATAAGGCATGATGATTTACAGTACAAGCTATCCATTATATACATAGAATTCTGTGATATATGTCACACAACAAAAGATATTAGAAGTATTTTGATGTGTACCTAAAGCAAAAGAGCAGGAAGTATAAACCCCCTGCTCAGAAACAAACACTAAACTAACATCCTTATCTGAAAGTGTAATCCACGTTAGGCAACTGCGAAAGTACCGGCGACTCCAGGTCAAGCGCTTTGGCTCTTCCTTCAATTTTTGGAGACACAGTGCCGTTGGTTTTCAGGTACTCTTCAATTACATCGTGTACTGTATAATCCAGCACTTTAGGGTCTTTCGCATTTGGCATGCGGCAAAGTACGTGGTCTGGCTCACCGGTGCGGCGGCAGGCAGCCATGGTATACTCCTTTTTCAAGTCTAGTGGCTTACCACCTACCGTGATAGACTGCACACGTTCTCCTTTAGGTGCATTTGCTTTAAAAGTAAGCTCCATTCCGGAGAAACGAACCACCCAACCCCCGAAGCGCTCCAGCGGCTTCTCGGCGAACACATTATGCAGTTCCTGCTCCATCCAGTTTTTTATCTGCTGGCCGGTTGCCTTACCTGTTTTTACATTCTCGTTCACAGGTAGCATGTTCCAAACGTCGCTGTAGGTAATAGGCGCTTTTCCTGATTCGTCAGGCACGATAGGCGTACCAAATCTGAAACCGTTAGATATAGCAATGTCAGCACCGGTTTTCCAGCGAACGGCGTCCGTGATCATGTTGTCCAGTGCATTCTCAACTACCAGGTAACGGTAGAGTGGGGTAGTAGTATAGCCTAACACACGGCTTATTTGCTCTTTGTATGGCGCCATCTGTTCGTCCACAATTTTCTGTACAACCGGATCAGCTGGGTACACTTTAGGGTCTACATCTATCAATTCGTAGCGCTGGTCCACTACCTTGCCATCCTTTACTTCCAGGTCCAGGCGACCAACAAAAGAACCGAATCCGCCTGGCTCTACTACCTGCGCATACTTGCGTTTTAGTGGTTTCCGGATTCTTTCATGCGTGTCGTTGCCAAGTATAAAATCAACGCCTTCATTCTCAGGCTGATCGGCCAGGTAAATTTGCTTGGAGATGCCCAGGTGCGTTACCAGAAACAGGATGTCTACTCCTTTTTCTTCCTTCAGCTCTTTGATAAGCGGTTGCATATTATCTTCCAGACCCTTAAAAACTAGCCCTTTGCTAAATACAGGGTTCTGGCGCACCGGTACTTCTGGGTCGTTGTAGGAGATAAAGCCCAGCTTAACGCCTTTCATTTCTTTAATGATGTAAGGAGGGTAGAGCATGGTGGATGTAGCTTCGTCGTAAATATTTGCGCACACTACCGGTTTGCCATATGATGCCAGCACACTGCGCATTTTCTGGCTACCAAAGATCACTTCCCAGTTCCCCGGGATCAGGAAGTCATACTCCATCGCTTTGATTACGGGGGCAATCGCATCACCTTCCGACAGGGCTGCCACGGCGCTTCCCTGGATAAGGTCGCCACCGTCAACGATTACGGTACCTTCGGGATTTTCTGATTTCACCTGCTTAAAGAGTGTTTGTATGTTGGCTACGCCGCCGCGCTCTTTAAACACAAATTCTCCGTTCTCGACAAACATTTCCTGGTGGGGCATCAGCTGTCCGTGGATGTCTGCTGTCTGAAGTATGGTGATGGTCTCAGCACCATCGTTATTGGTTGTTGATTCGTTTTGCCCCGCAGTCTGGCAGGAAGTTACCGCAGCCAAACCAATTACCGGTAAGGCAGAAAGTATAAGTTTTTTGAAGTTTAGCTTCATGGCTTCTGTTGTTAAATAGTAGTACAGGATTGTGCCTAACGTTATAGGCTTACCCAGTTGTGGTGATCGATTCCGGAATAGAAATGCCTCCGTTAGAAAGAGACAACACACTAACATGAACAGGCATGCGAGTGAAGTATGCAGGCAAAACAGGTGTATAAACTACCTTGTGCTGCAACAAACGGAAAGAAATTAGCTAAGCCGGGGTGGATCGGGCTCTAAGTAAATGCCAGGGGAGTAATAGCTGCTCTGGTCAAAACCGGATTTCTCAAAGTCCGGGTATAAGGGTATAAAAATTAAATTATCAGCTGCGGCGGTGCAGAGTAACTTGACTGAGCAAAGCACTTCTACAGTACCTTCTTCCGACTTGTTCTTAGTGTCCGGCACTTTGTTTAGCAGCTGCTTGCTAATAAAAGTTTTAGCAGTAGGTGCCAGTAACTGTTTTTTCGTTTCTTTTTTTAAGCAAACCTTTTTCAGTAACACACCTGCACGTTCCATAGGCACGAAGCTGATGCCGGTCAGCGTCGAGAGATGTATAAATAACATCAGCATGGCCCATATGTGCAGGTAGTTTCTCAAATGCCTTTTTAAGGGAATAACGCTACAGTTGCGCTGTTCTGTTTTACAAAGCAAACAAAACTCCGATTAACTATCGGTGACTATTGTCACACTGACTCTTTCCGAAAAGTGTGTTCTTGCAAACAGAACAATAATTGCAGCTTAAACCTTAACAAAAACCATGAGAAATTGGATTAACGCGATTGCTATTGTTCTGCTTTTTGCCTTTGCCGGCTGTCAGCAGGATACAGGAGACAGAAAAGTAAACTTAACAGCAACAGAAGTAAAACAACTAATCGATTCTGAAAAGGAAATTGTGGTACTGGACGTACGAACACTGTACGAATTTCAGGAAGGTCATTTAGAAGGTGCCATCAACATAGATTATACTTCCCCGGGTTTTGAGCAGGAAATAGCAAAACTGGATACCGCCTCCACTTACCTGCTATACTGTAAATCGGGCAACAGAAGCGGCAGGGCAACTGCTGTCATGCAAAACAACAATTTCAAACACCTTTATAACGCAACTGTAGGTTTTGATGCCCTTAGAGCTGAAGGCATACAAACTTACTAAACTATGGAAATATCAGATAAAAGAATCATACATCTCAGCTTTTTCTGGCTGGTGCTGTTGTTGATTGCGGTAACAGACTACATCAGCGCCCCGATAGCTTTATTTACAGGTATACTTTTAGGACTGATTTTCGATAATCCGTATCCGGCAAAACTTAGCAAGGTTACCAAGTACTCGCTTCAGGCATCGGTGGTAGGCCTAGGTTTTGGCATTAACGTGTACCAGGTAGCCGAAACCGGCCTGACAGGTTTTTTCTATACTGCCTTGTCCCTTATCGTGACGATGGTGGTTGGGCTACTACTAGCGAAGCTATTCGGAGTGGAAAAGAAGCTGAACCATCTTATCTCGGCGGGTACTGCTATTTGTGGGGGAAGCGCCATTGCGGCTGTGGCTCCGGCTATTAAAGCATCTGAAAAAGAAATATCGGTGGCGCTTGGCGTGGTGTTTATCTTAAATGCACTGGCAATGTTTATTTTCCCGGTAGTGGGTAAACAGTTGCAGCTTTCGCAGGAGCAGTTTGGTATTTGGGCCGCCATTGCCATACATGATACCAGCTCGGTAGTTGGGGCAGCAACACAGTTCGGTGAAAAAGCCCTTGAAATAGCCACTACCCTTAAACTTACCCGTGCCCTTTGGATACTGCCGATGGTGCTGATCACTGGGTTTTTGTTCAAATCTGAAGGAAAAGCCAGCTTCCCGAAGTTTATACTTTTCTTTTTAGTGGCATCCCTTTTCAGCACCTTTCTGAGTGGCCTGAGCGAAGTATACGGCTGGCTGACGATGCTGGCCAGAAAAGGCTTGACCATCAGTTTGTTCTTGACCGGTGCGGGCATCAGCCTGTCTTTGCTCAGAACCATCAGTATAAGGCCTTTCCTGCAGGGGATAGTGCTTTGGCTGCTAGTAGCAACAGGTGCGCTGATAGCGGTTTACTATGTAACATAAAGAAACTGGCAGTACGTACTTATTTAACATGTACAGGTACTTGTCTCATCATTAAACCTTTGTAACAATGAATTTAAGAAAACATATAGGCATTCCTTTTTTAGTTGCGCCGGCTATACTTGCCGCTGCCTGTACAAACACAGCCCAAACATCAACTGGAACAAGCCTAGCAGAGGAGCAGGAGCAGAAGTCTATTCATATTCTGCATACCAACGACATGCATGGCACCTATATGCCTTTCCTGACAACAACCGGTAACGCGACTGCCCAAACCGGCGACCTAGGTCGCGACACGCTCATCACGTTTAACCAGGCAGCAAAGATTGGTGGTTTTGCCTATCTGGCCAGCGCCGTAGAAAAGGTGCGAAGCGAGAAAGGTGCCGGTAACGTGCTGCTGCTGGATGGCGGCGATACATTCGGGGATGACCAGCTGGGCAACATTACCAAAGGCGAAGCCATGATACGCCTGATGAACACGCTCAACTATGACCTGATGGCACTTGGCAACCATGATTTTGACTATGGCTTGCAGCGAACGCGGGAGCTGGAGCAGATGGCCAAGTTCCCGATGCGTGCTGCCAACATCATAGATGAGAGTTCGCAGCAGCCTGTGTTCGGGGAGCCATACTTGGTTAAAGAGCTAAATGGCGTAAAGGTGGCCGTGCTGGCGCTTGGTTATCGCAACACACCTAAAACGGGTAACCCGGATAATGTGAAAGGGCTACGCTTTATGGTAGGGCAGGAAGCTGCCCGGAAGTATGTGCCCGAACTACGCCAGAAAGCCGATGTAGTGGTGGTGCTTTCGCATGAAGGTACAGCCGTGGATTACAAAATGGCCCGCGAAGTGGAAGGTATAGATTTAATTATCGGAGCCCACAGCCACGATATACTGGAGCCGCGCAAAAAGATTGGCCAGACCTATGTAGTACAGGCACTGTCTGACGACGCAGTACTTGGCGATGCAGAGCTGATCATGGCTGGCAACAAACTGGCAGATGTGAAAACGCATTACCATTGGCTTTGGAACGACAAATTGCAGCCAGACCAAAAGGTGCAGGCACTGGTAGACGAACTGCGCAAACCACACCTGAGCAAGCTAGAGGAAAACGTAGTGGAAAGCAAAGACATTATCGGAAGACAGTATAAATCTGAGAGTCCGTTTGATAAGCTGGTAGGAAATCTGCTGCTGGAAGGATATAAAGGCGATGTTGCCATTATGCCGGGAGTTGGCTATGGTATATCTCTAAAGCCCGGAATGGTGACAAGCGAAGAGATCTACAAGCTGCTGCCACACCCATCCAAGATCGTAACCCTGACCATGACAGGAAAGCAGCTAAAGCAAACGCTGGAGCAAACCGCCAAGAACCTGAAACCGGATAACAAACTGGCAGCCGTGGGTGGCCTTATCCAGACAACCGGCATCCGGTACGAAATGGATCTTACCAAACCTATCGGACAGCGTATCAGTAACGTGATGATCAAAAACCAGCCTGTAAGCGATACGCAAAGCTATGCAATTGTAACACATGGTGGCTTGCTGACCGGTTTGCACAACTACGATGAAATAGGGAAGGGGCAGCAAATCAAAAGAACTGATAAACCACTTACCGAATTCATCATCGAAAAGCTTAAGGAAAAGAAAACAGTTACTAAGCCTGCTAACATGGGTGAAGTAACCATTAAACGCTAAGTATAAAACACATGTCTCGTCCTGAATTAGGTTGACAGGATTACACTCCCGTAATACGCTTGAAATTCATTAACGTGTTTCGGATCCCTTCTCTGACGCTTCCGGTTGCCGTTTCAAAAAATATCTCTTCCTGCCGCTTGTAAGTCCAGTTTGAAAACCAGGCAAACACCACGATTATGACCATCAGCGGAAGCTTTTCTAAAATTACTTGGCTCGCTTCCCCCTTATAATAGAGCATCGTGCAATACCCAATTAAGGGTAGAAGCATAAGGACACTGTTCCAACTGCCCACTGTTCTCCAGAAGCTACTTTTCTCTTGTAGTTCTTCGAGGGTGCTGTTGGAGTTGAGGATTATTTTGTTCAGATCTTCTGGGCTATGCGCCTGTTGTTTAACTTCCTGCTGCTGGGCAGCGATCCAGTGTTTTTTGAATTCATCCAGTTCCATATTATCCTATGTTTACAAGTCCTGACGCTACCAGTGTTCTTAGCCTGGCTTTTATTTTATTTAATTTAAAACCCACGTTTGATTCTTAAAGGCCCATGATCTCCGCTATTTCTTTGTAGCTGCACTCTTCCAGGTAAAGCAGGGTCAAGGCCTGTTCCACTTGGGAGAGTTGTCTGATGCCCTGGTACATCAGGATCAAATTCTCATCAACATCGCCATCCAGGACGGGTAACTTAAAGGCCTCTGTACCGAGCTCTGCAAACCTTGCTCTTTTAGTCTCTTTTCTTACTCTGGTAATAGCCGTATTCAAGGCAACCCAGTACATCCAGGTGGTTATTTTGGATTCCTACTGAAAAAAAGAGAAGGATTTCCAAAGCTGGAGCACAATGTCTTGAAACAGATCTTCTCTGTCTTCTTTCGTGTTGCAATACATGTTGCATACCTTGAGAATAAGGCCTTGGTGCTGGGTGATGAGTAAAAGAAATGGCTCTTTCAAATCGTTTGTTTTTCCTATTAGTCGTCTAAAGTTGGAAAAACTTAGAGAGATAGTAATCTTTTTTTTATTCAGGAGAAACAGTACCGGGGAGGAGCTTTATGTTGCTAAGTTATCAAATGGAATGACCATCGAATATTAGCCTTCTGCCACCTTACAAATATGAAACTTTTTTGACATCATATACTGAAAATCAAATGGTGTTGATGCGGGCTAAAAAATGCAGGAAGGGAGTAACAATACTAAAATCGTATTTGTTATTTTTTTGTTACTCTGGAAACAAAAAACCCGCTTATTTAAAGAAATAAGCGGGTTTTTATGGGTTACTGTGTAGTCCGTAGGGGAATCGTGATTCCTACACAAACAGATAATTATCAATGCTTTACGTGGCTTCTGTTTTGCGACTCACCGAATCACGCACCACTTGTTTGCTTCAGTTTAGCTGCAAATGCTATAGAACAAATATAGCATTATTGGTTTTAAGAATCAATTATGTTCTTCCTGGATTGCTCCTGAATGTTCAACGTGTAAGATAAATTTCCGATTCGAATAAGTGTTATATCTCGCGGTTTAGTGCGAGAAGCAAGATGTATTTTTGTAAACAAAAAAGGCTCCACCCCCTGGTCAGAGCCTTCCAAAGATTGCCTCGGAACTCGGCTTCATTTCTTTTTCAAAAGCAACACCACTTCACACAACGAAAGCTTTTTTATTGCTCTATTCCGGAAGACACTGAAATAAGACTGTTGAAATATGGAAAACCCTTTGGGTTTACCACATTCCAACAGCATGGTAGTAATGGTAGCAATGCGACGGCAGAGTTTTACCTCTACCTTAGCAGACCAAGGTCACCTCTTGTAATCCCCTTTTGCTTATGAAGAAAGAAATTGAAATGACTAAGAATGCTTTACTCTTTTCTTAACGACAGCAGAGCGGTCGAGCCGCTGGCCCGGCTTGAGGGATTGAGAGATGATAAAAGTAACTGCCTCTATCCGTTCTTTAGGAGCACGACTGAGCCAGTAGAGCAGGTCTTCCTGCTCGTCTATCTCTTTCATCGGACCCTTTCGTACTACAGCCTGTATTCGCATATTTTCTTTTTAATAGCAGGGGACATTTTTCAAGTAGCTCCTTTACAAATATACTATTTTTGATGAACTCTTGTTGTAGCAATTAAGGTCAGTCCCATTACCTCAAAGGATTTAGTACAGCACTTATTCTCTTCTGCCGGTACGCTTCTAAACTTACTTCTCAGTATCCCCATGTCTTGGCTTACCTTTATGTCGAGCACCTTGGCGTAGTGCTGGGTGGTCTTGATGGAGGTGTGGCCGAGCATCTTCGAAACGCTCTCCATAGGTACACCGTTGAATAGCGTAACAGTGGTGGCGAATGTGTGGCGGGCGGTGTGGAACGTAACAGGCTTGGTGATACCGCACACGTCCATAATCTCCTTGAGGTAAGCGT
>NZ_QCZK02000051.1 GCF_003347595.2 Botryobacter ruber
ATCGCTTCTTAAAAGTTTGGTCGCTTCTAAGATACGCTACAACTCTACTTTTTAATCAAGCTATATCCCCTTCTTATATCCGTTGCAACAAAGTCGCTTTCAGGCATTATCTGCTGCCCGGAAAGGCGAAGCCGAGTGTAAGCATGAATACGGAGTTTCTGAAATTAGGGTGGCTTTCGTCTTTATAAAGTTTAGTAAAATCGCTGGTGTAGCGTACTCCTACACTTGCTCCCAATCCTGTAGCAGCTAAACCCAGCCCTGCCGCATAACCAAAAGCTCCTCTTTTAAAATTCTCTTTGGTATGGGTCGTCCCTACTGTTTCACCTCCTGCCTTTAACGAAAACTGCGGGCCAAATTCAAAGTATAAGGGGCCGGCACTAACTTTTGCAAGTAAAGGCACATCAATATAATTCACTTTCCATTCTTCTGTGTTTGCTTCATTCTCAGCTCCTTTCATAGAGTAAAGCACTTCGGGCTGTATGGAGAAGAAGTCTTCTACAACGGCAAAGTTGGCCGTAAGCCCGCCATGGAAGCCCCAGATCATATCCAGTTCATTGTCTTTCGCCCCTTCGCCGGCAAATCCGGAAAAGTTGGCACCCGCTCTTACCCCGATACTCACCTGAGCATGGGCGGCAATTGCTGTTGTAAGCATAACAGCTAATAACAGGAATGCTTTTTTCATAGTTTTTTTGTTTTAGGTTTATAAATATGCCACATACACTCCCGGGACGACCTTTTTTAGCCAGACCCGGGTTTAAACTTTTTACGACATCCTTTAGAAAAAGGCTAAAAAACAGACCGGGTACAGAGGCGCGCCAGGCGCAGCAATCAGGGCAAAAAAAGAGGGCGTCCTTTTCGGGCGCCCTCTTACTGGTTTTATTTTGTACTAATAGCTTTGAGGCATTATCTGCTGCCCGGGAACGCGAAGCCGAGTGTTAACATAAATACAGAGTTTCTAAAATTACCGTAAGTTATATCTTTATCATATAATTTTGATATATCTCCATTAAAGCGCACACCAATACTTGCCCCTATTGCTGTTGCAGCAACTCCAATACCTGCAGCGTAACCAAAACTAGTACGCTTCATGATGTCTTTGTTTGGATTTGCCACAGGTCCTGTTACTTCACCACCTGCCCGTATTGACAATTGAGGTCCAGCCTCAAAATATAGTGGGCCAGCATTTATTTTACCAAGTACAGGTATATCAATGTAATTTACTTTCCACTTATCAACATCAGTCTTGAGTTCCCCCCCCTTCATAGAATACAACACTTCAGGCTGTATTGAAAAGAAATCCTCAACAACAGCAAAGTTTGCCGTCAGACCACCATGGAAGCCCCAAATTCTATCATAATTTTCATTGGCACTGGTTCCATCGAATCCGGCATAGTTGGCGCCTGCTCTTACCCCGATACTCACCTGAGCATGGGCGGCAATTGCTGTTGTAAGCATAACAGCTAATAACAGGAATGCTTTTTTCATAGTTTTTTTGTTTTAGGTTTACGTATGGACAAACCGGCCTGACAGCCTCATTTGTTGCCAGGTTGCGATTTATGCCTATTACGCACCCCTTTAAAAAAAGTCTAAAAAAGCATGTTAATTTTAGGTAACCGGAAGTACAGCCACAAAGGCAAATAAAGGCCTTTGGCTACTTACAGGGCACAAATATACAGGCTACAGGTAGCAAAATTTTTGCTTACACAATACTGGCTTACACTACGTTACGCCAAAACCACTTTTTACCCGGCCCAGCCTTCCCGGTCGAGGCTGCGGTATTGAATGGCTTCTGCCAAATGTTCAATTTTTATTTCTTCGCTGCCGGCCAGGTCGGCTATCGTTCTGCTTACTTTCAGGATGCGGTCATAGGCCCGGGCAGAGAGCCCCAGGCGCTCCATGGCCGTCTTCAGGAGCGTGCTGCCAGCGTCGTTGATGCGGCAGATTTCCTTTACCATCTGGGAGGGCATCATGGCATTGGAATGAATTTCCTGGAAGTTTTTGAAACGCTCGCGCTGTACCTGGCGGGCCGCCACCACCCGCTCGCGTATCGTAATGCTGTCTTCCGACTTCCGGGTGGAGATCATCTCGTCAAACGAAACAGGCGTAACTTCCACGTGCAGGTCGATGCGGTCGAGCAGCGGACCACTCACTTTGTTCAGGTAACGCTGCACAATGCCCGGGCCGCACACACACTCCTTGTCCGGATGGTTATAATAGCCACAGGGGCAGGGGTTCATGCTGGCAATCAGCATGAAGTTCGCCGGGAAATCGATGCTGGATTTGGCTCGTGAAATAGTTACCCGCCGCTCTTCCAGCGGCTGGCGCATCACTTCCAGCACCGAGCGCTTAAACTCTGGCAGCTCATCCAGGAACAGCACCCCGTTATGCGCCAGCGAAATCTCGCCGGGCTGCGGCACACCGCCGCCGCCTACCAGCGCTACATCCGAAATGGTGTGGTGCGGCGAGCGGTAAGGCCTCGTGGACAACAGCGATGCCTCGGTACCCAGTTTTCCAGCCACCGAATGTATTTTGGTCGTTTCCAGTGCCTCGTGCATCGACAGGGACGGCAGGATAGACGGCAGGCGTTTGGCCAGCATGGTTTTGCCTGCCCCGGGTGGTCCGATCATGATCACGTTATGGCCGCCGGCAGCGGCTATTTCCAGTGCCCGCTTGATGTTCTCCTGCCCCTGCACATCGGCAAAGTCGGCGGCATACTGGTCTACGGCATTTTCAAAAATATCGCGGGTATTTATTACGAGTGGTTCAATGGTACGCTTGCCGTCCAGAAACTCTGCTGCTTCCTGTATTGTCGTTACGCCTATTACATCCAGGTTATTCACAATGGCGGCTTCGCGGGCATTTTGCTCAGGCAGAATAAAACCTTTAAAGCCCTCTTTGCGGGCCTGTATGGCGATGGGCAGCACACCCTTGATCGGGCGGAGCGAGCCATCCAGCGACAGCTCCCCCATAATCAGGTACTGCGACAGTTTATCGGCATTGAGCTGGCTTGAGGATGCGAGTATGCCCATGGCAATGGTCAGGTCGTAAGCAGAGCCTTCTTTCCGGATGTCGGCAGGGGCCATGTTCACGACTACTTTCTGGCGTGGCATGCGGTAGCCATAGTGCTTCAGCGCCGACTCTATCCGCAGTTCCCCTTCTTTAATGGCATTATCCGGCAAGCCAACTACAAAGTACTTAGCGCCTGCCGTTACATTCACCTCTACTGTTATCGTGTAGGCGTTTACTCCCTGCACTGCACTTCCAAATGTTTTAACCAGCATGTATGTGTGTCGTAAAAAAATATGATTATCCCGAGCCGGAACATACGGGCAACAAAATTAATTCCTGCACCCTTGCGCAGCAACCTAAAGTTTTTCCGGAGCATTCCGTACCTGCTGTTTTTGATGCACCTAACAGCAAGGCAGCAGCAGTTAACAACAGATTTATGCTTAAAATAACTACTCCTGCAAACAAAGTACAAATTCGCATGTAATTTGGCTATCTTTGCAGCGACTTTCCATTTGGATGTCCTGAGAGAGCATTTATTTCCTGGTTTATTTGCTCCGGAAAAAGTCACAAGTTTAAAATCCGCCCGGGCTGTTGCCCCCTGAATGGCAATACCGGCACCCTGACTACACCCGGAGCTACAATTATATATGAATACTTATTTTCGGATACTGCAGTACGCAAAGCCATACAGCCGCTTTGTGCCGCTGTATACTATATACACCGTTCTCGGCATTATTTTCGGGCTCTTTAACTTTGCCCTTATCATGCCGCTGCTCGATGTGCTGTTTGGCACTGTAGGCGCCGACGATGCCTCGCTGATGGTAGCCGAAAAACCTGCCTTCAGCTTCACCATTAATTTTGTAACCGGCTTTTTTAAATACTACTTCGGTCAGATTATTCTGCAGGAGGGACGGCAGGGGGCACTGGTATTCGTGTGTCTTATCCTGATTGTTTCCGTCTTTTTTGCCAACCTGTTCCGGTACCTGGCCTTCCGGGTAATAGGCTCGCTGCGGGCGCACGTGGTCCAGAAAATGCGCCATGCGGTGTACCAGCGCGTAACGGAGCTGCAGCTAGGCTACTTCTCCAACGAGCGCAAAGGCGACCTGATGACGCGCCTGACCGTGGACTTACAGGAGGTGGAAGGCTCGGTGGTGAATACACTGACGGTTGTAATCCGGGAACCTATTTCGATTATCGCTTTCTTTATTGTGCTCTTCTCGATGTCGGTAAAGCTCACGCTGTTTACGCTGCTGTTGCTGCCTATTTCGGGCGGTATAATAGCCGGCATTTCTAAACGGTTGAAGCGCAGTGCGCAGCAGGGGCAGGAGTCGCTGAGCTTTATCCTGACCATTATCGACGAAACGCTCAGCGGCATCCGGGTAATCAAAGCCTTTAATGCCGAGCCCTACATCCTCGACAAGTTCCAGGACCAGAACAACCGTTATGCTAACATACAGCGTTCCATTGCTTACAAGCGCGACCTGGCATCGCCATTGTCGGAGTTCCTGGGGGTAACAGTGGTGGCGGGACTGCTGTATTATGGCGGCATGCTTGTGCTCAACCAGCAGTCGGAGCTGGAGCCGAGCGAGTTTATAGCCTACATTGTGCTGTTCTCGCAGGTGCTGGTGCCGGCCAAGGCATTGTCCGCATCCTTCAGCAACATACAGCGGGGACTGGTGTCGGGCGAGCGGGTGCTGAAAGTGATTGATACGATGCCCGAAATAAAAAATAAACCGGGCGCTAAAACACTGCAGGCTTTTGAGCAAAGCATCGAGTTCCGGAATGTAAAATTTGGGTACGGCGAAAAAACAGTACTGCAGGATATCGACATTACCATTCCGAGAGGCAAAACCATCGCACTCGTAGGTCCGTCCGGCGGTGGCAAATCCACCCTTGCCGACCTGATCCCGCGCTTCTACGACCCTACCGCCGGAAAGATACTGATCGACGGGCAGGACATCCGGGAATATACCATCGAATCGGTGCGGGATAAAATGGGCGTGGTAACGCAGGAGTCAATCCTTTTTAACGATACCATCTTTAACAACATCGCCTTCAATAAAACAGACGCGACAGAGGAAGAGGTGATAGCAGCAGCCAGGATCGCCAACGCACACGAGTTCATTATGCATACACCCGACGGTTACCAGACCGTAATCGGCGACCGGGGCAGCAAACTATCCGGGGGACAGCGGCAGCGCCTGAGCATTGCCCGCGCCATCCTCAAAAACCCGCCTATCCTGATCCTCGACGAAGCCACTTCGGCCCTGGATACGGAGTCGGAGAAACTGGTGCAGGAGGCACTTACCAACCTGATGAAAAACCGAACCTCTATTGTAATAGCGCACCGCCTCAGTACCATACAACATGCCGATGAGATAATCGTGCTGCAGAAAGGGCGTGTGGTGGAGCGTGGCACGCACAGCGAACTGCAATACGCAGGCGGCCTGTATGCAAAGCTCACGCAAATGCAGCTCGCATAGTTGTTCGCTGCAACAGGCAAAAAGGCATAACTTAGTTTAATTCAGGGAGCTGGCGCCAGTTCTTCAGGAACAGCAAGCAATAACTACCGCATCCGGAACAGCGGCAAAACAGGCAAACAAGTAAAATTAATGATAACGACCATACTGGCAGAGCTCACACAAGCTCAGAAAACACTCGCAGCTTTTATTTCCGACACCAACAACATTGCAGCTGTGGAGCGGGCTGCAGTCGTTATGGCGGATGCTGTAAAAAAGGGCGGTAAGATATTATCCTGTGGCAATGGGGGCTCCATGTGCGATGCCATGCATTTTGCCGAAGAACTGACCGGCCGCTACCGCAACGAGCGCAAAGCGATACCCGCCATTGCCATTTCCGATGCCAGCCACCTGACCTGCGTGGGCAACGACTACGGCTACGACCACATCTTTGCACGCTACCTCGAAGCCCTGGGCAACACCGGCGATGTGCTGCTGGCCATCAGCACCAGCGGCAACTCCGGCAACATCCTGAAAGCGGCCGAAACAGCCCGCGCCAAAGGCATGAAGGTAGTAGGCTTAACAGGCAAAGACGGCGGCAAACTGGCCCCGCTATGCGATGTGGAGATACGCGTGCCCCACCTCGGCTACGCCGACCGCATCCAGGAAGTCCACATCAAAATCATCCACATCCTCATCCTGCTGCTCGAACAGCAACTGTTGGATTTAGAAAGATAGAGAGTTTGGGGGTTTGGGAGGTAGAGAGGTAGAGAGGTAGAGGTAGAAATTTTTGTAGGGGCTGAAGATTTTCAACTCATTCACGAACCACAGACAAACCTTAATTTACACACCCTAATCCTGTTCATCCACTAATCTGGTAAATCCTGGTTCAGACAAAAAAACTTCTTTCTGCTCCTGCCACCATAGTCACTGCTGCTTTGTCTGAACGGATTTTTTTGTCTGAACAAAATTAAGAAGATTTAAGGAATAACAGGATTGGATTTGTCTGTGGTTCGTACAGGAGACGCGGGCACCGCGTCTCTACAGCCATACCCCAACCTCTCTGCCTTTCCGTTACAGGGTTGAAAATCTTCAACCCCTACAAAATCACCACCTTTCTACCTTTCTACCTTTCTAACTCCCAAACTCTCTACCTTTCTACCTCCCAAACTCCTAAACTCTCTAACTCCTAAACTTTAAAACTCATGCAGGCGCTGCGGGATGTTCCAGCGGAAGGCAACAGAGGTAAAGGCTGTGTTTGAATCGTAGGCATTATTATTAGCATTGCTGCGGCGCAGGATCTGCTTCAGGTCGATAAACAGGTTATGCCGCAGCTGGTAGGTAGCCGTGAAGTCGAGAAACAGTTGATTGGTGGTGATGCCTTGTGCGATGTTATGGCCGAAGTCGGTGGGGCGCTCGGTATAGGGAAGCCGCACGTTGTTACCCCAGTTGATGGTATCGGCAGCGGATACCTGGTCCTGCCCGTAGCGGGTGGCAATGCCTTTGGCCACCAGGTTCAGGCGTGGCAGGGGCTGGTAACGGATGATTCCGATCAGCTCGTACAGGTTGGCACCGATGGGGTGCGCCAGCGGTTGGTTGTAGTGCTGGTAGTTCCGGAACTGGTCGAGGTGCTGGTAAGTGTAGGGCCGGATAATATTCACTTCGCCCTGCAAATCGAGGTTGGAGAGCCCGAAGGCATCGATGTATTTTGCCCCCAGCTGCCCGGCCTGCTTGTTTGCCCACCAGCCCGTTCCGGCTTTTACGCGATCCAGCAGAAACTCATCCAGCATCAGCTGCCCGTACAGCTGCACCCGGTTCCAGATATTCCAGCGGAAGTCTGCTCCCAGCAAAGCATTGTCTTCACTGCCGATCATTTGCTCCACGCTGCGGTAGAAGATGATGGGGTTGAGGTACTGCAATTCAAACTTGCCTTCGCCCCGGGCAAAAATAATCGACTCAAACACACCCACATTAAACGTTCGGGTTACATCCACGCCCAGCCGGTGAAAAGCCATGTACTTTTTGGGAAAGAGCAAATCGCCTCCAGCACGGTTAAACTCAGACGTCAGCTCCTGGAACAGGTTCATGTAGTGCAGCTTCCAGACACGCGTGTTCAGCTTCAGGAAAAAAGCCGGCGGCGCATAGTCGGAGTAGACAAGGGAGCGGTAGCCATCGCCGATAAAATGACGGTCGTGCCCCAGCTGTATCTCCACATGTTTAGAAAGCGAGTAGTTCAGGTAGCCCCTGGCGGTAAAGTAATCGTAGCCGTCGCCTTTAAAGCGTTTCCAGAAGCCTTCGTGCGGCACTGCATTGTCGCGCGCGATCCTGTCTACTACGTAACCCGGGTACTTTGCCTGGTTTTCGCCGATAAACGTGTAAAAGCCGAACTTGCCGTCTATGCTGCCTTCTACCTGCACGCCCCGGGTGTTTACATAGCGGGCGCCATCGGTCTGGTTATCCAGACCAAGCTCCAGGTGCAGTACGGGGTTTACGCGCAGGGTAAAATCTTCGCTCTCGTAGTGGTAGAGGTCGGTTTTATTGCGGTAAAAGTATTTCAGGATGGGTTTGTCGCTCTCGTTGTCTTCGGCAGTGGTGTAGTTCCAGTTGTCGTTCAGGAGATAGGCTGTGTTAAACTCATCAACTGCCGTTGTCGCGTTGGCGGCGCTTATTTCGGCCAGGGCAGCTACATCTTTGCGGCCATAGGGCCTGACGCTGGTTTGCAGTTGCGGTACTTCGCTGCCATACTTTATCTGGTAGCGGTCCACCAGGTGGTACGTATCGCGGTTGTAAGGCATGTACACATCCTGCGCCAGCAACGGCGCACTGCATAACACACAGCAGGACAAAGTAAATACTAGAAATTTCATAGAATAAAGGTATAGGAAAGTTTTACTTTCGAAGTCCGAATTTACTCTTTTGGCAAAATAATGTTCCGGAAAACCTGCTGAATCTCTACTTTAGCAGGAGAATAAACCTGCTTTACACCTTATGCTGCGCTACCTGCCCCATCACCAGATCGATTTTGATGCCTGGGATGCCTGTGTTGAGGCTTCTGAACAATATATCCTATATGCCTGTTCCTGGTACCTGAACACGGTATGCAAGCGTTGGGATGCGGTAGTAGAGGAACAGGAGGGTGTGTATGTGTCGGTTTTCCCGCTGCCGCTGGTCCGCAGATTATGGCAACTGCGTGTGCAGCAGCCTTTTTATACACAGCAACTGGGCCTGTTTACGACCAGCCGGAGCCGCTTCAGAGAGCTGCCCCCTTACCTGCAACTGATCCCGGCCAGGTACAAGCAGGTGCACCTTCAGCTCAATACAGCCAACACCAGCCTCGACCTGAGTACCATCACGGAGTACCAGAAGCAGGAACGGGTAAACTATCACCTTGATCTAAAGCCAGGTTACGAGCATATTTACCGCAACTACCTGCCCAAGCACCGTCCTAAAACAAAAAGATCGCCCAGGCTGGGGCTGGAGGTAAAGCAGCTATCGACTATTGAACCCCTGATCCGGCTTTTTAAAAGTACAAAAGGCAGAGAATTGCACGATGTAAAGCAGAAGCACTACATTTTACTCGCTCAGCTGTACAAGGAGCTGCAGCAGCGCCAGCGGGCAGAGCTGTTGCAGGTAGTAGATAGCACCGGTACATTGTATGCGGCTGCACTGCTCGTACACCAGCAGGATAAGATCATCTTCCTTTTCTCCTCCTCCTCTGCAGCAGGCAGGCGGGTGTATGCCATGGCCTTCCTGCTCGACAGCTGCATCCGGAAGTACGCCGGCAGCAACCGTATCCTGGATTTTGAGGGTAGCATGATTCCATCGGTCGCGAAATTTTACGCTAATTTTGGCGCTACGCCCGTACCCTACGTATCTTTAAAGAAACAAAACCGGCCCTGGTACCTCCCATGGAAAAACAGAACCTCCACATCCTGACAAGTCAGCCTTCTATTGCCAACCATTTTGTGGCAGAGCTGCGCGACATTCACGTGCAACGCGACAGCCTGCGCTTCCGCCGCAACCTGGAGCGCCTGGGCGAGCTGCTGGCATACGAGATATCTAAAACGCTTTCCTACAAAACTTCCACCATCGCCACACCCCTGGCTGACCGGGAAACGCTGCTGCTGACAGAACAACCGGTGCTGGCAACCATTCTTCGCGCAGGACTGCCGCTCTACCAGGGCATGCTCAACTACTTCGACAAGGCATACAGTACCTTTGTGGGGGCCTACCGGGTAGAGGAGCACCAGCAGCCTGATGTCCGGATTTGCCTGGAATACATGGCTTCTTCCAGCCTGGAGGGGAAAGTGTTGATTCTGGCCGACCCGATGCTGGCCACCGGGAAATCGCTGGTACGGTCGTACCGGGAAATGCTCTGCCGCGGTACGCCCAGCCAGGTATACATTGCGGCAGCTATTGCAGCGCCCGAAGGCATAGCTTATGTACAGGAACAGGTGCCGGAGGCAAGCATCTGGCTGGGCGACCTGGATGAGCGGTTAAACGAGAACTTTTACATTGTGCCAGGCCTTGGCGATGCAGGTGACCTGGCTTTTGGCCCCAAAATATAAGAATGCGCCCCTTCAATGCGTTTTAGTTTTTTTATATCACTATACTTATGTTAGTAAAATGACATTTTATTATATAAGTTTGCGCGTATAAACAAGAGTAGAGGCAGTGGGTCTGATATAATACAAAACTAAACAGCAAGGTTGTGATAGAGGAGATAATAAAATATTTGTCGGTATACATGGTGAGCATGGTGAAGTTTTTTGGAGGTCCTGTAACCGGTATTTCGCTGGGGCTGTCTTACTTCGAAACCGTTTTGCTTACAATTGCCGGCATGATGACGAGTGTGGTGGTGTTTTCTTTTGCAGGAAGAGCCGCAGCAGGCTGGTTATCAAGACGTCGTATTGCGCGGAATAAACCTGTGTTCAGCAAGAAAAACCGGAATATCGTGAAAGTCTGGTCTAAGTTCGGCATTAAAGGCATTGCTTTCCTGACGCCTTTGCTGCTGACGCCGATTATTGGTACCATTGTAGCGGCCCTGTTTGGTGCGCCGCGTAAAAACATTATTCTGAACATGCTCTGGAGTTCTGTTTTATGGAGCTTTGCCCTCACCTTTGTGGCATTTCAGTTCCGGCAGTTGTTTTCCGGCATGTTCTAAAAAATTTAAGGTGAAACAAAAAGAAAGCCCGGTGTCTCTCAAACACCGGGCTTTCTTTTTGTTAACGTTTCCCGCTTCCTTTCTTCTTCGTTTTCTGCCAGAACGATGCTTTAGGGTCGCGCCTGGTTTTGGTTGGTTTTGCTTTCGGAATAGCCTTTTTCTCATGGAAAGCCCCTTTGAAGTCCGGATTTTCGCGGCGCTTCTGCCGGTCTATCTCCATGGCAATTTCCTGTTGCTCCTCAAACGGTGTTTTAAACACCTCCACCGCCGGCGGCAGCGGCTGCTCAGGCAGCTGCATCCGTATCAGCTTCTCAATTTTGCGGATATGGTACATTTCGGCTTCGTTGGCAAAGGTAATAGAAGCGCCCTCGTTTTCGGCCCGGCCCGTGCGGCCAATGCGGTGCACGTAGTCTTCGTACACAAACGGCACATCAAAATTGATCACATGGCTCACCATGCTCACGTCAATACCACGAGCCGCCACATCGGTTGCTACCAAAAAACGCACTTCGCCTCCTTTAAAAGCTTCCATGGCATTGATGCGGGTGTTCTGGCCTTTGTTGCCGTGAATGGCCCGCACCTCGCCCAGCTCCTGGCGCTCCAGGAACTTGGCCACGCTCTCCGCATTACGCTTGCTCCGGGTAAAAATGATGACACGGTTAAACTCTTCGGCATCCTGCAGCAGGTACTCCAGCATGGCAATTTTGGTACGCAGGTTCGGCACCTGGTACAGCACCTGGCTTACGGTTTCCACGGGCGTGGCCTGTGGCGTTACCTCCACCCGCATCGGGAACTCCAGGAACTCCTCCGACAGCTGCACCACTTTTTCGGGCATGGTAGCCGAGAACAGCAGGTTCTGGCGCTTGCGCGGGATTACCTCCAGTATCTGGCGAATCTGCGGCATAAAACCCATGTCCATCATCTTGTCGGCCTCGTCGAGTATCAGCGTCTTCAGCTCCTTCAGTACCAGCTCCCCTTTCAGGTACAGCTCCATGAGGCGCTTGGGAGTGGCCACGATGATGTCTATGCCTTTGCTGATGGTTTCAATCTGCGTTTTCGGGCCGAGGCCGCCATAGATGCCGGTAAAGCGGAGGTCGGTGTATTTGCCCAGCAGGGCGATATTCTCTGTTATCTGCATCACCAGCTCGCGGGTGGGCGCCAGTATGATGGCCCGTGGATGCTGGCCCTGCGCATATTTCACCTTCAGGAGCAGCGGCAACAGGTAAGCTGCGGTTTTGCCGGTGCCGGTCTGGGCAATGCCCAGGATGTCGTGCCCCGCCATAATAAGCGGGATGGCCTGCTGCTGGATGGGCGTCGGCTTCTGGTAACCGGCTTCGGCAATGGCATTGAGCAGCTGCTTGTTCAGCTTAAAATCTTCGAACGTGCTTATTTCTTTTTCTGCTTCTTCGGCCATGGTTGTTTAAGTTAATGTACAAAGGTACGCTTTTTTACGGAAGGGGTACGGAAGGAGTGAGTGCAGGCAGCAGCAGTGGCAATGGTGGCAGGTGCAGAAAAGGAGCAGTGGCTGTGGTGGCAGGTGCAGCAAGGCTTTTAGAGCGCCTTTGCTACGAAAGCACTTCCGAAAGTATCGCCAGCGAATTTATTTCGCCCAGCCGCTCTACGTGCAACTGGTAATACCGGATCAGAATTGCCAGCAGCTCCCGCCGCACCTTGCCGCTGGGAATGCCCGGGTTATCGGGTTGGCGGAGCAGCTGATCGAAGTAAGCTTCGTGTGCCTGAATGGCCAGCACCGTTGGAGCTACTCCGGGCGCCTGCGCTTTGCTTGAAAAGGCTACCTGCTCTACCACTTCGGCACCCGTACTTGGTCCAAAGCCCAGGTGGTGGCTCAGCTGCAGCAAAAAGAACAGGTGAAAATTTTCGTAGCCCGTTTCCATTTCATCAAAAGTGATGATGGCATTGTAGAGGAAAGAAAACAGGGGCTGGTTTTCCTCTTCTTCCTTTACGGTTTTGGATACTATTTCCGATAAAAAAAGCAGGATGCTGCTCTTCCGGATATCGAACGGAATGGTTGAAAAAGGATGCCCGGAGCGGTATTCGGAAATACGGGAAAGGCCGCCTTTGTGGGAGCTGTATACCACCATATCGAGCAGCGTGAAAGGCTGGAACAGCGCTATGCGGGAGCTGCTGCCTTTCTTGCGCACGCTGTTTACGATGTACGACTGCACACCCAGCTGCTCGGTGTAGATCTTCGTGATGATGGAAGACTCCCGAAACTTGATGTAGTTCAGGACAATACCGCGTGTTTTTACCAGCATTTATTCCAGGATCGCAATTTTACTGATACAGCTCTGGGTCCCGTCCCGGTCTGCGCTCATCACCAGGTATACGCCTGCTTTTACGCGTTTCCCGTTATAGCTGCGGGCGTCCCAGGTTAGGGTGCCGCCGGTTGCCTGCGTTTTATAAACTAAGGTGCCTGCAATATCGGTAATCCGGACGCTGGCATTGTTGGGCAACCCCGAAATACCAATCAGACCGGAAAAATCGCTACGCACCGGGTTCGGGAAAACCGTGGCACAATCGGGAGTACCTTCTGTAACAGTAGCGCCTGCCCTGAAAGAGGCAATACCGGCATCGGTGGCAATAAACACCTCCCCCGACTGGTGCTCTACCGCCACCGACAGCACTTTATCGGAAGGCAGCGGGCTGTTTCTTGTCGTGAAATGATAAATCTGCTCATCCCCGTCCGGGCTGAAAAGCCAGAGCCCGTTATCGGTAGCCATCCATTTGCGGTTAGCACCGTCTACGGCAATAGAACGCACCCCCTGCCCGTCCAGCAATGGTCTTCTGTTGATAATGGGAATGTGTGCATCAAACGACTGTGCAGAAAAAACATCTCCCGGGTTAAAATAAACGGCTACCCCGTTGCCTGTTCCTATCCATATCTCCCCATTCAGGTCCTTTGCCATCGCGTAGATATCACCACTGGGCAATCCGCCGCTACCCTCCCCAATCGACAGATACCGCGATTGCATGGTTTCATCATCAAACACATACAAACCATTCTCTATCGTTTGGCGCCTGCTGATGGACAGCCACTTCTGGTCGTAGTCATCAATCAGTATCCTGTCCATTGCACTCCAGTCGACCCTGTTGGGTACTGCAAAAGACTGCCAGGTGTTATCTTTCCGGAGCACGTGCAGCCCGGGCCCGTTTGCTTTCTGGTTTCTGTTCACCACCCACACATTGCCTTCCGCATCCACAGCCAAATCGGTTATACGGATATACTGGGTTTTATCAGAACCATCCGGAACAGCTGTTAAAAGCGGGCTGTTCAGGCCGTTGTATAATGTATAGTTGCCCAGGCCACCCCACTCCAGTAAGCCGCTGCCGTAGCTGGCAAAGTACATTTTATCGGTTACAGGATTATACACTGCGCCAACGACATCATTTACGCCGGGGTAATCTGCTCTGTCAGGGTAAAGCGTGCTGTTGTAGTTCTGCCACGCGCTGTTGGCATAAACATAAAACCCATCATAACGGCCACGCTGTTCATAGAACTCATCATAACCACCGCTCAGGCCATAGACCCTGCCATTGGTGGCATACATCCTGAAACTGTTGTTGGAGAAAGGTCCGTTGGGCGTATAAACCACGGCATTAGCACCCGTTAACTCCAGCTTCACCAACCCCTGCAGGCCATCGGCCACCCATAACATGTTACCGGCGCCTGCAATCGCCTCGCGGGGCTGCTGCAGCAATGCATTTGTAACCAGCTCCGGCTGCCCGTTCTGGTTAAGCAGCAGCACCCCTGCAGGAGTAGCCGCTACCAGGTAGCTGCCGCCCGTCGTAAGGCTGACGATGCTGTTTACACTGTTTACCGGCACCTGCTGCCATACCTGACCACCTCTGGCGTATAATCCCTGCGCAGCTGTACCGGCATATACTTTACCATTGAAGGCCACCAGGGATGTAACTCTCGCCTGTGCAGGTATACCTGCATTTATATTTTTCCAGTTGTTAAAGTCCAGCAGGTTACTGCTGCCTGTATATTTTGCAGCCAGTATACCACGATCAGTAGCAATGTAGATGCTGTCGCCGAAGGTGGTGGTGGCCTGTGCATTTACCACCTGGCCCGCCGGCCCTAAGCTGCTGTAGGTATCTTTTATCTCCAGCTTTACCAGGTCCAGCACCACCACCCCAAAGCTGCAGGAAATATAAGCCAGCTTGTTATGGATGTAAATGTGGTTAACACTTTTTTCGCCTGTGATCGATTTCCGGAAGATGTCGCTTATGTTGATGATCCTGTTGCCGCGGAGCAGGTCGATGTTGGTGTTGGCATAACCGATGACAAGTGTGTTGGTAGCCTCATCGTAGCGGATGGCGTTGATGCGTTGTTCCTTCAGCCCATCTACCTTGGTAAGAGTTTCGGTGGTGTTAAATTCTTTATCGAAATAGAAAAGGCCCTGCTCGGTTGCACAGTATACCTTATCGCCGGCTTCGGCTACAGCTTTGCCCAGGCGGTACGGCACATGTACCTGCCAGTCGCCAATGCCCACCTTGCTCTGCCCAACTGCACAAAAGCTGCCAAACAGCAGGCATATACCTGCCATTAAGCCCAAAAAGTACCGCATCCGGTGAAATCTGTATCTGATTTTCATGTACAACATTTTGCTATCGTAAAAGCCTGCAACTACCTTCCTGTTCCTGCTGCTCTTCTGCCTGGCTTCTTATTCTGTAACAGAATTTATAAAAATAAATTTTATGATACAGAAAAAATATGGTTTTTGAGGCTTAGGATTGTTCTATCGGGAGGAACAGCCGGAATAAAACAGCTGAAACTGATACACTGTACCCCTTCCTGCCTTCTTTTCCGGAGAAGCTGGCCTTTATTCCTTTAAAAACCTGTTCTGCTCCTGCCACCACAGCCACTGCACCAGATGCTACTTCTTCCCCTTCATCCCCTCCAGGAAACAATGGCGACAGCGGGCTTCGTAGGAATCTGTTTCGCCCAGCAGCACCTGCTGTTCCGACACCGCATTGCGGAAGGAGTACGTGGCATTATCGCCGCACTGTACGCACACGGCATGCACTTTGGTAACATACTCTGCCACGGCCATCAGCGCAGGCATCGGCCCGAAGGGTTTGCCCCGGAAGTCCATATCCAGGCCGGCCGCAATTACACGCACCCCGCTGTTGGCCAGTTTCACACAAACTTCCGCCAGCCCTTCGTCAAAAAACTGTGCTTCGTCTATGCCTACCACATCGCAGCTGCCGCCCAACAACAGCATATCATTCGCAAAGTCGATGGGAGTGGAGCGGATTGCGGTGGCATTGTGCGACACGACATCCAGCTCGTGGTAGCGCTTATCGATAGCGGGTTTAAAAATCTCTACTTTCTGCTTTGCAATGCGGGCCCTGTTCAGCCGTCGTATCAGCTCTTCTGTTTTGCCGGAGAACATCGACCCGCAGATCACCTCAATCCAGCCCCTCCTGCTTGCGTGGTGCTTGTTACCAACGCGCGGTTCTACAAACATCTATAAAAACTAATCAGTATATTTTATGTGTGGCAGCTTTGTGTCTTCCGGCACCACCCCTGCCACCGGGCCGGTCAGGGTGCTCTGGCATGCCAGCCGTTCCTTTTTGTTTAGTTTGCCGTTTTCCTGGTACTTTGCTTCGACTGCCGACGGCGGGCCAACATGCTGCAGCCCTTCCCGCACCTCCAGCCTGCAGGTGGTACAGCGGCCTTTGCCCCCGCAGGCAAACATCCAGGCTATGCCAGCTTTTTGCAGTGCTTCCAGCAGCGTTTGCCCCGGCGCTACCTCCACCTGGCCTTCTGCCAGGTTTTGCACAATCAACTTTGGCATATTATTTATAACTTTACAAAAGAAAGAGAAACAAAATGGAAGACAAATATAATCAATTACAGCTAGAGCGTTACAGTAAAGACCTGGCAAATGTCCTTTGCGACCGTCATTTCGCATCGCACGACACCATAAATGGCCCACAACTGATCGGCTTTACGCCGGTTAAGCAGGTAAATCTTTTTATGATAAAGGAGCTGCTGTTTAAGTGGCATCATGAAATGGCCAACCTCCGGAGCCCTTACTTTGATTTTGAAAACGAGGAAGTGAAAGAGGCGCTTGTCAATTTCATGAACGTGCTGTCGCGCAAAATAAGCATGAAACGCAACAGCTTTGAGCCGCTGCTGCAAAAAGCCATTCACGACACATTCCTGCTGGTACTGGACCCGGTAGCCATCTTCGAGGACAAATTCCTGCGCATACAGGAAGAAATAACGCTGCCCAAGCTAAAGGAAAACCTGAAGTACATCGACCTGGACAAACAGCTTTTTGTGCGTTTCACCGATACGCTCTCGGCTTCCGGCAACGACCGCGACTATATCCTGAGCCGCTTCAGGTTGTTTATGAATGCAAACCAGAACAGCCGCACCTCCCTGGGCAGCCTGGCAGAGCAGTTTAACAAACTGCTTCCCATAAACGAAGAGCAGCTTGTAAACAAAACTGCTGCTGCTCCAGCCCCCGCAGCGGCACCTGTGGCAGCAAAACCTGCGCCTGCAGCCCCTGTAGCCGAAAAAGAGGTGGTGGCTCCTGTTCATAATGCCCAAAGAGAAGCGCCTGCACCGCCGCCGGCACCCAAACCCGCTCCGGCCCCTGAAGGCAGCCTGAACGAACGCTTCAGGGCATCCGAAAGGCCTACCTTAAACGAGAACTTCCGCAAAGGCGAAACCGCCACGCTGGCCGATGCGCACAGTAACCGCAAGATCGAGTCGCTAAAAAATTCTATCTCCATTAACCAGCGCTTCAGTTTTATTAACGAACTGTTCGACGGCGACAACCTGACCTATTACCAGGCCATAAAGCAACTCGATGAATACGACAACCCCAACGATGCCATCAACTACGTAAACCGTGACCTGGCCGGCAAATACGACTGGAGCAAGAAGCAGGAGCATGTACACAAGCTGCTGAAACTGATCGAGCGCAAGTTTGCTTAACCAGCAATAAACCACACAGCTGTTGATGGCGCCTCTGCCGGCAGGCATTAATTTTTTGAATCCTTTTTTACCGGATTACTTATAAACATTTTAACAGAGAGCACGGAGGTTGTTGCAAAAAATCAACCGAAATGTTAATTATGCGCTTTAATCATCACTTCGGCGGTTTCGGAACCAACGCTTTCCAACAGTCCTCCTTTACCAAAAAGTGAATTAACAGTGTCACAAAGCGTGCTTAAGCCCGTAATATTTACTTACTTAATTAACCTTATTATCTGCCATGAAAGACGATTTTGATTTTGATGACGATGTAGATTACAGCTTCGACGATGACGACGATGATGACGACTTCGGGATGACGTTTGAGGAGGACCTCTACCTGATGATTCGTGAAAAACTTCGTGACACCATCCAGGAGTTTAAAGGCAAGCATCCTGCCCTGCGCAAGCTGGAAACATCCGTGAGTAATTTCAAGGTGAATGCAAAAAATACCGACGATACCAAGTTTTATCCGTTGGCAGCCAAGCTCCTGTGCGAGCACATTAAGCCGTTAACCGAGGAGTCGGAGGAAGTCATGGAAATCTATGAAAATATGCAGGCTGATATAGCACGTTTCAAAAACCAGCGCGCCCATGGGCATGAAGGGGAATTCTACCTGTCGGAATAGTAACTAAAATTTATACTGCCAGCGCAAAAAGCCTTCTGTAAAAGAAGGCTTTTTGCATTTTAGCCGCCTCTTGTAGCTGATATTTGCTCAAAATCAGCCAGATAAACCAAAATATTCAGGCAACATATTAACCTGATACTTCTTTTTATAAATATAAATTATTAATTTGCTATGCAGTTTACTTTTTAAACATATATAAATAAGAAATTTATATATAAAATTTCACACTGGATGCAACCATTTGCTGACGCTGTGAATCATTGAAGAAGTAAAGAAACGTAAACCCGGAACTGTGTTACTGTCGCCGATACCACACCTGAAACTAAGCAAACTTAATCTCCTTTCGCTGGCGCCTGCCCATCGGATGCAGGATGGTGAGCAGTATATTATTCAGACGATGGATAAGAAACTGACGCTAACCAACTGCCGCGTGATTCTGAAGCACAGGTTCTGGGAGCTGCAGGGTTGCCAGTCTATCAAGCTGGAGGATATCACCAGATGGGAAGTAAAAACCACCGGGAAAGTGCTTTATTTCGGGCTGAGTCTGCTGGCGGCTTTTATGGTGTACTACAACGACTCCTTTGCCCTGTTCAGCGGTTTTTTCCTGATGCTCTATCTGTTAACGCGCCACCGCCGCATACATTTATTTTCGGAGAAAACCGTCATGGTGCTTCCGCTGGAAGTAGATGAGTCGCAAATGGGCAGCCTGATCGAACTGGTCCGGCAGGCAAAAAAAGCCCGGGTAGCGCAGCTCCGAAACGCCCGCTAAGCCCCCACAGCACCACCTTTGTTGGTACGCCTTGTACCTGTCTTTCTTTTTCCATTCCTTATTTTTTGCTGCACCTGCCACCACAGCCACTGCTCCCAGAAAATGGCTGTAATGTTGCATCTGCGTTTAGTACCTGCCTCCTACAGGTCTTTCGTTTAAGTTTAGCTTTGCCGGGAAGAGCGGCAGGTGGTCTGGCACTGCAGACACTGCTGTCGTATCTGTGAGCGATTCCATAAAAGCAACCAGGTCTTCTTTCTCCTGCTGCGTCAGGTTGAGTGGCGTATCAGGCAATGTTTGGTTGGGCACCTCCAACCCAATACCGGCCCCTCCGCCCAGGTTATAAAACTCCACCACTTCTTCCAGTCTTGCAAAAGCGCCGTTGTGCATATAGGGTGCGGTAAGGGCTGCATTCCGTACCGTGGGTGTTTTAAAGGAATGACGGAAAACAGCTGCCGGTATAATGCCGGCACGCCCGATGTCTGCATCCAGTTCGGCATGTGCAAAATCGGCAGCGGCAGGCACGCCCAGCACTTCCGATTCGCTTTCGGTAAAACGGGGCGGCACGGTGCCGTTGAAAACAGGCGCGAAATGACAGGTAGCGCAACCGGCTTTTCCCATGAACAGGTTAAAACCCCGTTTGGCCGGTGCGCTTAGCGCCTCTGTCTGCCCACGCATGTAGCGGTCGAAGGGGGAGTTGAGGGCGGTGAGGCTTTGCACGTAGGCCGCGATGGCTCTGTTGATGGTGTTCACGCTCAGGCTGCTGTTGGGCGCGTGCGCAAAGGCCTTCCGGAACAGTTTCCGGTAAGTTCTGCTTTGCGCCAGTTTCCGGACAACCTCTTCGTAGTTCCCGTGCAGCTCATCGGCGTTTGCCACTACATCCGGCACCTGGTCCTGCAGGTAACGGGCGCGTCCGTCCCAGAAGTAAGCGGTACTGTAAACAGCATTGAGCAAGGTAGGCGAGTTCCGTTTTACCGTTCCATTAAAATCAAATGCGACACTACGGGCACGACCATCAGCAAACGCTTTATCAGGCGCATGGCAGCTGGCACAGGAGCGCTCGTTATTTGCCGACAGCACCGGGTCGAAGAACAGGAGCTTGCCGAGTGCCACCAGTTCGGGCTGCTGCTCCTTCCGGTCCTGCTTGGCATAATACGCCGTCTGAAGAAAATCAGGGCTGAACAGGCTGGTGGCGCGGTCGTTTACGGGTTTGGCAACGGATGGCAGCTCATACGCCAGCACCTGTTGCATAGCTGTGAGCGAGGCGTAAGCCGGATCTGCCAGTTCTTTTATAAAGTACAGGCGGTCGAACGAATCGAAATCCGGGTGCTGCTGCAGGTAACGGATGACCTGCTCCAGCAACCGGGCTGCTTTTCCAGTCTGTTCTTTTGCCTTGCCGCCAGCTACTTTGTCATATTCTTTTACATTTGCCAGTACGGGTTGTAAAGCTGTCGCTGCATTTTCCAGGACATGCACAGTAGCGGGAGCATCAAAACCTGTAATGCCCATGGTCATGACGCGCAGCAGCTCTTCGCGCATACTCTCCAGCACCTGTTTATCGGTCAGCGGCTGCTTATATAAACTGTTGGCAAGCAGCGCTGTTTTTTCTTCGAACGTAATCGCCAGCACCACAGCTTCCTTTGCCATGCCCTGAGAAAAGCTTTCTGCAAACAGCAGTTCCTCCAGCACCTGCAATCCCTCGGGCTGAAAAGTCCCGAAGTTTGGCGTTGAAGACGAAAATGCCTGGTACTCGGCTTTCTCTACCACCACTTTGGGGATAGGCGCTCCATTGATGTGTTTTGCCAGCTCCGGGTCCAGGTACTCGACCAGGAACTCCACCTGCTTATACGCCTGCTTTACTTTTATAAAATCCTGCTGTGCCTGTGCAAGGGTTAGCTGCTCCTGTTCCAGCAACTGCAGCGTTTGCGTTAGCTGCCCCGCCTCCTGCTGCAGGTTTGCCACATCCTGCATAAATCGTTGCCTGACAGCACCTGCCACCTGCCCCGAAGTTTCGGTCTTTTTAAAGGAGCTTGTCGTTACGCCCAGAAACAGGCAAAGGCTCAGCAGCAACAGCGATTGCTTCAGATTTATTTTCCGGTTAAACAAACTGTTGAAAATCATAGGGAAAAACTTATGTAGGATTGCTGCAAAAGAAAGAAACAGCTGTTACCGTTTTTTTATGCCTGTGTTATCCAATGGTTAACAAATTACTGAGCCGCCCGCCCTCGCCTCCACTGTCCACGCTCAATTTGAGCTACTTAAATTCTGCTGCACCTGCCACCACAGCCTCTGCTGTTAGGTACAGAGAAAGTAGCCTTTACTTTTACATGATGCGATATAACAAAATCTTTATATAGCCACCCGATTGATAATAAACAGGTAAACCTGCGCTAATCTTAAAGTAAACCAGCCTTTGTTGTTTTGTGCATCAAACAAATCATTTAAAAAGCTTAAAAACTATGAGCAAAGTTTACAAAAGCCTGTTCGTTGCTGCAATGGTATCGGCAGGGGCTGTTAGTACTCAGAAAGCTGTTGCACAATCTCAGACTGCAGCCGGCAGCGGCCTGCCGGCTAAAAACATGATTGGCAGTTTTACTTCGGTAAGACCAACCGGCCAGACAGGCACTGTGGTAATTCCTGCTGAAACGCACACATTCCAGTTGCTCGCGAAATCAGGTACTACCGCTTACACAACAGGCGCTACCGGTATTATGCCAGGCAACAACGACTTTACAGCCTTTGTCGGCAAAAACGGCAGCAGCAAAGAAGGTTACCTGGCTATTAACCACGAAAACAACCCGGGTGGCGTTTCCATCCTGGACCTGCACCTGGACGAAGCCTCTAATCAATGGGTGGTAGACGCTGTCAGAAAGGTAGATTTCACGCCGCTGGTTAAAACTGACCGTAACTGCTCCGGCGGCATTACCCCCTGGGGAACGGTTATCACGACAGAAGAGTCCTACAACACCGGCGACGCCAACGGCGATGGTTACCAGGATGTGGGCTGGCAGGTAGAGATCGACCCGGTTTCCGGCAAGATAGTGGATTACGACGGAGACGGACAACCCGACAAACTGTGGGCACTGGGCCGCATGAACCACGAGAACATTGCTATTAGCCAGGACCGTGTTACCGTTTACCAAGCCGAAGACGGAGGCAGCAGCGGCGTGTACAAATTTATCGCTAACCAGCCAGGCAACCTGTCAGAAGGAACACTTTATGTACTGAAGCGCAGCAGCACTGATCCAACAACCGGTGAATGGGTGCAGGTACCAAACACCACGCAGGCAGATCGGAACAACACCAGAACCTTAGCTCCTGCCGTAGGCGGCACCAACTGGAGCAGCCCGGAAGATGTTGAATTTGGCCCGGACGGCAAGATGTACTTCACCTCCAAAGGCACCGGCACTATCTGGCGCTTTAAAGATGAAGGCATGACTGTTTCTGAAATAGAGGCATGGGTAACACGCCAGCAGTTCGAGGTAAACTACGGCGAAGGCACACAACTGGAAGACTGGGGAACCGGCATCGACAACCTGACCTTTGACGGCGAAGGCAACCTGTGGGCCCTGCAGGATGGCGGCCGCAACAACCTGTGGGTTGTTCGCCCCGACCACACCCCGGCAACTCCGCACCTCGACCTGTTCATGACCACGCCACGCGGCTCCGAATCTACGGGTCTTACTTTTTCGCCTGACTTTAAGTACGGTTTTGTATCCCTGCAACACCCCAGCGCAGCGAACACCACTGTCGTAACAGATGCCTCAGGACAGGATGTTATCTTCAATAACAGCGCTACCATCGTTTTTGCCCGCAAGCAGTTCCTGGGTAAACAATCCGAAACTACTGCGCAGGCACAGGCAGCAGCCCAAATGCTGGAAGTGTATCCGAACCCGTTCCAGACAAGCACCAAGGTAAAGGTAACGCTGCCGGCGCAGGCACCTGTGGTACTGGAGGTGCACGATATGCAGGGCAATGTTATTCAAACGTTGTTCAATGGAAGCATGCCTGCCGGCGCGCACACGTTTAATCTTAGTCCGGCAGCCGGAGCAGGCAACGCCATGTACCTGGTGCGCCTGCAGGTGAACAATCAGAAAGCAACTACCAGAATTTTACAAACAAACAAATAACAAGTTCATCAAGAGGGTTTTAAAAGGCTATGGCGCTGTGCCGTAGCCTTTTTCCTGTTTTAAATCAGAAGAAATTCACCATGAAACGGTTCATTATTATCGGTCTTTGGATCATCCTCCTGGGGCTGTTGCAGCAGGTTGCCGCGCAAGCAAGACTACTGACAGAGGCGGAACTTGCTGCAGCCAGCATATACGACAATGTAACGGAGGCCCTGCAGGAAAAGGAGCAGGTATACCGGCTGAATATCCGGCAACAGAACTACTACAGCTTTACACCAGACCTGTGCGAACTGGTAAACCTGCAGTTTATCAATGCCATGAAAAACAAGATCACCACGATTTCCCCAGAAGTAGCCAGGCTGCAACACCTGCAGGAAGTAACCTTCCGGGAGAACGAGCTGGTAGAACTGCCCGCTGCTTTTTATGAACTGAAGCACCTGCAGCAAATTGATTTCGGGCACAATCATTTTACAGAACTTAATGCCGGATTTGGTAAGCTGCGAAAGCTCCGGGTGTTGCAGCTCGACGAAAACAAAATCAGATCTGTTTCGCCCGCAGTAAAGCACATGAAGGGACTGCATGCCCTGAACCTGAACTATAACCACCTGGAAGTACTGCCCGCCGAAATCGGGAAACTAAAACACCTCCAAACACTGGCACTGAGTCACAACCATTTGCGCGAGCTACCTGCATCAATGGCAAACATGAAAGAACTCCAAACGCTGGCCTTAGACTTTAACCAGCTGACAGCCCTGCCGGAGCAAATGGGCAAACTGCCGTCTTTGCAGGCCCTGCTGCTGGGGCACAATCAGCTACGAACCATCCCCGAACAGCTGACAAAGCTAAGCTCGCTGCAGTTGCTGGACCTCAGCTCCAACCAGCTCACCACACTACCGGCCAACCTGCAACATTTAACAAGTTTACGCACGCTGCTGCTGGCCGGAAACAACTTCCCAGATGCAGAGAAAGAAAGAATCCGAAAGGCGCTTCCGCAGGCTTTTATACAGTTTTAAAAGTGAGCATCCCTTGCCTGTGCGGTTAGCTGCCCGTAAAATAAACCCCTGCCGCTTTCGTTCTTTCAGCACAAGCCCCTCCGCAGGCCTAAATAACAGCTGTTGTTGGCACAGATAAGCTATTTCGCTATATTTAGGGGTTTTATCAGACATAACAGGTAGCATGCCAGCAGAAGAATTAGCGTATCAGGAGCGGGTGAAGGCGCACCAGCTTAAAATAAAACAGGTGTTCAGCGAAGTAGGAAAGGCCGTTGTAGGCCAATCGTATATGGTGAACCGCCTGCTGATAGGCCTTTTTACGGGCGGCCATATTTTGCTGGAAGGCGTGCCCGGGCTGGCTAAAACCCTTACCATCAACTCGCTTTCCAAAGCGCTGCGGCTCGACTTCCAGCGCATCCAGTTCACGCCCGACCTGCTGCCCTCCGACCTGATCGGCACCATGATCTACAACCAGAATGCCAGCCGGTTTGAGGTAAAGAAAGGGCCCATCTTCGCCAACCTCATCCTGGCCGACGAAGTGAACCGCTCGCCGGCCAAGGTGCAGTCGGCGCTGCTGGAGGCCATGCAGGAGAAGCAGGTAACCATCGGCGAAACTACCTTTCAGCTCGACCTGCCTTTCCTGGTGCTGGCTACGCAGAACCCGGTGGAGCACGAAGGAACGTACCCGCTGCCCGAAGCCCAGGTAGACCGTTTTATGATGAAGGTGTATGTGGATTACCCGCAGAAAGCTGACGAGCTGGAGATTATGCGCCGCATGGCCAATATGTCGTTCAACGACAACGTGCGCAAAGTGCTTTCCAAGGAAGATATTTTCAATATCCGGAGCGAAATAAACCAGGTGCAGATTTCGGAAACGCTGGAAAAATATATTATCGAGCTGGTGTTTGCCACCCGCCGCCCCGCCGAATACGACCTGAACGAATTTGCTAATTACATCCAGTTTGGCGTGTCGCCACGCGCCAGCATTGCCCTGAACCGTGCTGCCAAAGCCGTTGCCTATTTCGACGAGCGGGATTACGTATTGCCCGAGGATATTAAGGAAGTAGCCTACGATGTGATGAACCACCGCATCATCCTGAATTACGAAGCAGAAGCCGACGGCATCCGGACCAAAGATTTTATTGAAGCCATTCTCAGGAAAGTTCCTATCAGCTAAACCAGGATTTTCAACAACAGCAGCATTCTCTTTTGCAAAGCGTGTACTGAGCTCAGGCTTATTTTGCTGCTCCTGTCACCACACCTTCACCTCAGCCGCCAACCAGCAGCCGCTGCCACTATTGCACTTTGCTACAGGAGCAGCGGCTGTGGTGACTGCAGCAGCAGACTTTTTTCAGAGCAACACCTTTTCATTCTCTCTGTAAGAGGAGGTATTTACCGGAAATTTAATTTCCGGTCAGGTTTTCTTTTTAAGAAACAGCTCACAGAACAAAGGAAGCTTCCATAAACACACTCGTCAGCACGAGCAGGTGCATATCCGAAAATTTGCTGTAGCACCAGATCCGGAGTTGTGGCCGTTCTTCTTTTTTCAGGTGTTTCAGGCCTTTTCGCAGCTCTTTCTCAAAAAGCGCTAAATCAAAACTGACCTTCAGCAAAATTGTTTTGGTGTATTCCAACATAGCTCTTCATCCTTTATTTCTGACATCATTCCAAAGCAGCAATCCGTTACTGGCTTCAGGATTCGATGCAAAGAACGGGTAACCAGGTTACCGTATCATTTGCCGGATATTATGAATAAGTAACCAAATCGTAGCTTGTTTGCGCCTGGAAAAATAAAAAAAAACCCGCCGAACCGGCGGGCTTTTTGCAGAGTGGGAGACTAAGCCACCCTACTACGATTGCAGCATTTATCTCACCCTCATGTTGCAATCAATGCTTTATTAATATGCTGTTGCCTTCGGATCGAAGTTGGCCCAGCCTGCTGTCCAGTCAGTTGCTCCAAAAGCGCCTACATAATCTACCTGGTCAAAGAAGCTGTCAAGGCCTGTGAAGCTTGGTTCTACTGTTGTAGAAGCCTTCACAAAGCCAGGTGTTGCGTTGTAAGCACCATTAATGTTCAACGAAGAAGCATCGTCTAATACAGCGTTTCCTTTAGCAGTGGCGTTATACCAGGTGTTGATGTCAAACGTGCTTCCGGATGCAAGTGTAAGTGCTTTGCCAGACGGCGCAGCAATGATGGTATTCTGGATTCTGAAATCGTTGTTTGTCGCGTTCGTCTCAGTAGCCGAACCGTCGAGCAACAAACCAACCGGGAAGCCCATTACGATGGAGTTGTGCAGCTTTGTCCTGTTGTTGCGACGCAGGTGCAGGGCACGCTTAAAGTTTGCGTTTGGCGTAGCAGAGGCCCCCAACGGACCGAAAAGCGTTACATTAGAATAAGTTGGAGCAGTGATTGGAGTTGCAGTAGTACCGTCACCATCGTTGTCAGACTCGAAGCCGTTAGAGCCGGAAGCGTCCGCTACGTTAGGGTCAGAAATACCGATCAGGTACTGCAGTTTACCAGTATAACCCAAGTCTGTATCGAACATATCGTCTACAGTTTTGTAAGCGATCAGGTGCTTTGCGTTTACGGTACCACCGAACCATTCAAAAGAGTCGTCGCCGCTGTAGGATACCTGTACATAATCGATGGTTGTACCAGCACCTACGCCACCTAATGTAAGGCCGTTGATCTCGTTGTCTGGCTGGAAAGCGATACCTGGAAACTCGATACGCACGTACTTCAGCACACCAGAATTGTCAGCGACATCAGTACCACCGAAATTACGGTCAACACCACCTTCGATTTTAGCACTGGCACCTGCATTTACAGGAGCCTTACCCAGGATAATAATACCACCCCAGTCGCCGGCAGAACGCTGACCAGCTGGCTGTGCGGAGGTAAACACGATTGGGTTAGCGGCAGTGCCGTTTGCCATGATCTTACCGCCACGCTCTATAATCAGTGTACCTTTTGTTGCCTTGTCACCTTTGATAACAGTACCAGGTTCTATTGTAAGCGTAGCTCCCTCTTTTACATATACAAAACCTTTCAGCATATAGGTAGTACCAGCCTTCATGGTGAAATTCTGTTCAGTTGAGCCAGAAACTACAGTCATGTTGTTTTGCTGCGCAGTAGTAAACTGTAAGCTTGTTGGTGTGGTGTCTGGCTCATCCTCGTCGCAGCCAAAAAATACTACGGAGAACATGGTTAACAACAGCAGATTAAGTAACTTTTT
Source organism: Botryobacter ruber (assembly GCF_003347595.2). Taxonomy (GTDB): domain Bacteria; phylum Bacteroidota; class Bacteroidia; order Cytophagales; family Hymenobacteraceae; genus Pontibacter; species Pontibacter ruber_A. The sequence goes on from NZ_QCZK02000051.1 coordinate 27,400, forward strand.
CATAATCGTTTGATAAAAAGTGTTAAAAGGTTTATAAGTTTTGTGATTGGTTAGAATTTGTAGGTGATTCCGAGAGTGGAATACTGGCCTTTGCGGAATGCTCTGAAAGACTCATCAATGTCTGTAATCTTCTGGTCGTCGTTAGAGTCCTGGATCAGGCGTGTTTTCTGATTTAGTATATCCTGAATACCGGCTTTAATTTCAAAGTGCTTGCCTATACCCTTTGTTAAGGAGAAGTCTATCTGGTGGCGTGGCATTTCGTATACCGTCGGGTTCCGATCGCTACCTGCCGCGAAGATGCGCTTGCCAATTACGTTGTACAGCACATTAAACTGTAGCTGGCGGTCATCATCCTGGTAGTACACACCTGTATTAACCACGTAAGGCGACTGACCTACCATGGCACGTTTGCCAGGTTGATAGGCAGCAGACTTATCCGTCAGCTCTACCTCGCTCTGCACCAGGGCTGCGTTCAGTACCAGTGTCAGGTTCTGCACAAAACTATTTTCCGAAAGGTCTAAGAGCGATTTTCTCACTTCTGCTTCAACACCAAAGTTATAGGCGTTCTTGGCATTTTCGAAGGTGATGGTATTAGCGCCCGGAGTATTCTCAAATACCATCTCGATAGGATCTTTGAAGTTCTTATAAAAACCTCCGACAGAAATCAGCTCTGTTGGATTCGGGTAGAACTCGTAGCGTATGTCACTGTTGTAAACTGTGGCAATGTCCAGATCCGGATTACCAATAACCTCTAGCAGGTTTATAAAGTCATAATATGGTGCAGGAGCAATCTCACGGAACTCAGGGCGGTTTACGCTGATGCTGCCCCCGGCACGAAGCATGGCACGTGGTGTTAGGGAGTAAGTAAAGTTGGCTGATGGCAACACACTCAGGACCGGATTTCTCATGTTAAGCTCTGTGTCGTCGAATTTTCGGGTAAACAGCTCCTGAGTGTTATGCTCTACACGCACACCGCCGGATACCGATAACTTTTCTGTTAAGGGAGAGGCACCGCCTACATAGCCTGCCAGGTAAGTGTTCCAGGCCTTGTAGTTGTTCTGTGGGTTAAAATCTTCAAGCAATTCCCAGCCGATTGAAGTACCAATGTTACCAGGTTCAAAAACCTGACTTAGCGGTTTAAAGGCAAGGTTTTGATCAAATGTAGCCGTATTTAGTGGCGCAAAAGAAAAGGAACGGGAAGCATAATCACGGCTCTTTCGCTCTGCATAAAACCCTACTCTGATTTTAGGCGCATTTTCGGATGTAGTATCTGCTGTTGCAAATTTGTGCTCAAACTGTCCGTTAGCCATTACACCCCGCTCATTCAGGTCAGAGAAGAAACGGCCTGCATCTTTTAATGTCGGGATTGACTGGTAGAGCAAACGGTAGACTCCATCATTGTCATCGTCTGCTGTGCGCAGCCTGCGGTAGTCAGGTTCGTTACGGTTGGTGTAGTTGTAACCTCCCGTCCAGGTGATGGTAGACCTGTTATCATTAATATCGTGCGTGCCCTGCAACTGGCCCGAGTAGATGGTGCGGCTCTCGTAGCGCAAGGAATAGTTACGCTGAAGCTGGTCTTGTTCTGTGAAGTCTATACCTTCTCGCTCCAGTACCTCATTCTTGCCCAACTGATTAAATAGGTTTCTGAACTCGAGTTTGTTATTAATATCAAGGCGCGCCATCCAGTTGCTGATGACACCTACACGCACATTGTTTGTATATACCTTATCATTGAAACTTTGCTGTCTATCACTTTCACCTAATTCTTCCCTGAAAGCAGCATACGTATCTCTTGTACCTTCCGTAACGGACTGCGTGTTGCTGTATGACACCGCCGACACAGTACTTATACCAATTTTACCAATATCAAAGCGGCGATTTAAACCAAGCGAAAAGCGTAGATCAGGTACAGCAGTTGCTGAAACAGGAGCCCAGTTGTTCAGGAATCTTTTCCCAATCCTAGCCAACTCATCCGGGCTACCTACTGTGTTTAAATCTGCCGGCATTCCGGCAGGTAATGTACGCTTGCTATTGTCGAATCCGAATTTGTCGGTGCTGCTTTTGCTGTCTGCTAGATAGTTATTGAACGTAGTGCCAAAACGGTAAGAACCTGAAACACCTAAAGTTGTCGAGTTCTCATTAACCACATTTTTTGTAAAGATTTTGATTATGCCGCCACCATACTCTCCAGGAAGTTCAGGAGAACCATTCTTGTAGATCATGATGCGATCTATCACACTGGTTGGCAGAATGTCGAAAGAGAATGCTTTTTGGTCCGGCTCTGTACTAGGCGTAAGGGCATCGTTCAGCAATACGGTGTTGTAGCGCTGGTTCATACCCCTGATTACTACATAGCGGTCGTTTAGTATGGTTACACCCGGAATCCGCTTTACTGTCTCCGCGGCGTCACGATCCATAGACTTGGCAATCTGCTCGCCGGCCACGCCGCTTACCACAATCTCACTCTCGCGAATAGACTCAAGCATAGCCATTTCGGTATTCGTTCGGCGCGTGCCCACAATGGTCACACCTTGTATTAGGGTGCTGTTTTCTTCAATCTGAACATCGAGGATGGTGGTTTTGCCCGGCGATATTTTTACATTGGTAAGCTCTGCCGGCTTGTACGAGAGGGAGGAAATGGAAATCTGGTAGATACCCGCGTCTAATGGCAGGCTGTATTTTCCATCTAAATCGGTAGTAGTTCCTTTGGATGAACCCTTGATAAAAACGACTGCCCCAATTATGGCGTCGCCGGTGCGTTTGTCTGTTACTTTGCCTGCAATGGTTCCTTGTTGTGAGAAGGCATAACCGGCACTGGCAAAAAGGAGGAAAATGGTGAGTAAGGTTTTCATTGCGCTACTTTTGTTTAGTCTCACTGCAAAAGTAGCGCGCCTGTTTTAGCTCAAATTCACCGGAAAGTTACCAATCGGTTAAGTATCAACACTTAATGTTAAGCAATGGTTAAGCACAGTTACACGTGCTGGTTCAGAACAACACAGGCTGAGGTGCTGAGGCTATGGTGACAGCGGCAGCAAAACAGAATTGTATCAAAAACCCGAATAATATTCTGCTGCCGCTGTCACCACTGCCTTAGCACCTGCGTCTGGCACCATTACCGGGGCCTGTTGCCAAACCGCTTCCGGACTTCCTGCATTACCTTCCGGCGGAGCTGTGCCTCCGACTGATAGAGCCGCATCACCTGCTGCGGGCTAAGCACGGTTTTAAATTCGGAATAATACTCCCGCCGGATAGTGCTGATTTTAACTGCGTTTTCCAGGTGCGCTGTTATCAGCCGGTCGGCTTCTTCGGTTGAGAGGCTGTCGGGGTTAGTTCGCAGCAGCCCGGCCTCCTGGCGGCTTTGCTGCCGGGCAAAATGAAGTTCGTTAAGCGCCGCATCGTAACGTTTGTAAACGGGTGCCAGTTGTTTTAAATCAGCGTCGCTTAAGTTCAGGGCTTTTTGTATCTCCAGCAGTTTTGCCTCTGTAATCCGCTCCCGGAGGCGTGGGTTGTTCCGCAGGTCCTGTGCCTGCACCGCCAGGTTAAGCAGCAGTGCCACACAAAATAAAATGGCTTTATAAAAAGTACTCATTAGTATATTGTCTGTTCGTAAACGTAAAGGTCCGTTTCGGCCAGCGCTGCCAGCTGCAGCAGGTCCTCATCGGAAATGCTTGCCAGTATTTCGTCCAGCGTCTCGGGGTTTTCGGTTTGGGCAGGCGCTTGCTGCTGCTCCGGCACTTTTTCGGATCTAGTTTTTGGCTTTGGCACCACTGCCAGTTTCGGCTGTTCCGGAACTGTAGCCACAGGCTGTTCCGGTTCAGGTACAGGCACGGCATCCGCAACAGGTGCTTCGGTGGGCTCTGTCGCGGTGGGCTCTGTTGCAACAATCATGTTCTTGTCAGTGTGTTCCTGGTGGCGGCCCGTGTACATAAAATAACCTACCGTAAGTAAAACGGCCACACTTGCAGCTACCGACAAAACCTGCCACAGCCCAAAGGTAGTTTTCTTTTTTGCAGCAGCCCGGTTTTCTGCTTCTGCGAGTGTTTCTTCCGTAATTTTATTAAAAAAGCCAGACGGCACTTTATAAGGCATCCGCTTTCCTACTTTATCAAAATCAAATTCTTCTTCCATCACGCGTTTATCATAAATTCTTTAATCTTACTGCTGGCATAGTGGTAGTTGGTTTTAAGGGTAGCCACCGAACTATCCAGTATCTGGCTTATTTCTTCGTAGCTCAGCTCGTCGTAGTAGCGCAGGTTAAACACCATCCGCTGCTTTTCGGGCAACCGCAGCACCGCCTCCTGAAACTTTATCAGTATTTCATCTCCATCGGCTGCGCTGGTGTCGTACAATGTGTTTATCAGCTTTTCGTTTACCTCGTCGTGCGATGCTAAAAACTTTTTCCGGTTGCGGAACAGCCGGATGCACTCGTTGGTGGCTATCCGGTAAAGCCAGGTGTACAGTTTGCTCTCGCCGGCAAAGCTGTCCAGGTTGTTGTATACATTTATAAAAGTTTCCTGCAGAATGTCCTGCGCATCTTCGTGCGACACCACCAGGCGCCTGATGTGCCAGTAAATCCGCTGGTTGTAGCTGTTCATCAACAAGGTGAAGCCTTTACTTCTGGTGCTCTGCTCACGAAACATCGACAAAATCTCTTCGTCTTTCGTCTCTATCATTCTGTCCTGATGCTGTTAAACCCATCCATATCCCTTAGAAACCCAAAGTTCCGAAAGGTTAAACAGGTACTCTAAAAACTTTTTATCTTAAAATTACACCCCTCACAATCAATCACTTACAAAAATTTATATTTTTTTATTGTACTCCAATTTAACTTTTCACGCTTTTTATTCTCCTAGTGTCAGAGTTCAGCAAAAAAACGAATGCTTGTGATTTAACTACTACCCGGAAGCATAGTACCTGATCTGTAACTTGCTTATGCACAATCAGTATCACGGATCCGGATGGCAGAAAGTATGCACAAAACAGGAACACAGAAAACTTTAAAACCCTAATTTATTTATTTTTTAACTAACCGATTAACCCTTTCTCCCCATGAAACACATTAAACTATCCTTTGGAATGCTGGCTGTTTCGGCGTTGCTCACATTTTCTGCCTGCCAGAAAGAGGATGCTGTAATGCCTGATACGGCAACTATGGAGCTTGCTGCCTCAGAATTTCAGCTGGAAGACCTGGAGAGCCTGGAAAACCCTGTTATTACGGCTGCAACCGAAACACAAGACTTCCGGATCCGGGAAACCGACAGAAAAACCGATGCGGCACATTCGCTGGGTTCTATCCTGAAGCATCTTAACCTGGATGAGGCACAGCGTACAGCCATCAAGGGCTTTATGGAGCAACAGACGGCCTGTGTTGCTGAGCACAAAGCCAAAATACAGGAGCGCCACCGGGAGCTGATGCAGAGAGCCAACGCCACACGCGAAGAACTTGTAAAAGCATACAAGGCCGGCAGAATAACCAAAGCAGAGCTGGAGGAAAGACTGGCGTCGCTGCACGAAAGGCTGAAAACCCAGCTGCATTCTGATGAAGCCAAGCAGGTTCGTGTGCGTATGCTGCATAAATGCAGGGCTGAACTTCTGGCAAACATAAGGTCGGTACTTACCCGCGAGCAGCTGCAGAAGTGGCACCGCTGGGCAGAGAGCCAAAAATAGTTACAGCAACTTTGCTGCTGCAGCCACCATTCCCGCTGCTGATGCTCTTCCGGGCCTGCCTGTCCGGAAGAGCATTTTTATTTATGCCACTTTCCCGGCAACGCACTAAACCAACAGCATACTTCTACGGTTAAACCTTTGTATCTTTGTACCCCAAACGTAGTATACTGTTTACATGAGTAAAAAATCAACCGGTAAAATAGGCGTGTTGCTGGTGAACCTGGGCACACCCGATACGCCCAACACACCTGACGTACGAAAATACCTGCGCGAATTCCTCCTGGACAAGCGCGTGATAGATATACCTACCATTCCGCGTTATGCGCTGATCAATGGCATCATTGCTCCGTTCCGGGCTCCAAAATCGGCCATCGTATACAAACAACTCTGGACGGAGCGTGGCTCACCGCTGCTGTTTCATGGCCTTGATCTGCAACAAAAACTGCAGGAGGCGCTGGGCAACGGCTACCATGTGGCCTTTGGCATGCGCTACCAGAGCCCCAGCATAAAAAGTGCGCTGACCGAGCTGCGCGAGCAAAGCGTGGACCGCATTATCGTGCTGCCGCTGTTCCCGCAGTATGCCTCGGCCTCTACGGGTTCGGTGCAGGATAAGGTGATGGAAATTGTAAAAGACTGGTGGGTGATTCCGAGCATCAACTTTATTTCGTCGTTCTGCGACGACCCGGGCTTTATAAAAGCCTTTGCTGAATTGGGCAAGCAGCACATGGCGCAGGATACCTACGACCACGTAATTTTCAGCTACCACGGGCTGCCGGAGCGGCAGGTACTGAAGGGGAGTGACAAAGGCTACTGCCAGCTGGGCGCCTGCTGCAACACCTACAACAAGCGCAACAAATACTGCTACCGTGCCGCCTGCTTTGCCACCTCCAGGCTGCTGGCCGAGCAACTGGGCCTGCGCGACGACCAGTACACGGTTACCTTCCAGTCAAGGTTGCTGAAAGACCCTTGGCTGCAGCCTTACACCGACGAAGTGCTGAAAACGCTTCCGGCCAAAGGCATTAAAAAAGTGCTGGCCTACAGCCCCGCCTTCGTTGCCGACTGCCTGGAAACCACGATAGAAGTAGGCGAGGAATTTAAGGAGATGTTTGAACACGCCGGCGGCGAGAAGTGGCAGCTGGTAGAAAGCCTGAACTCGCACCCACTCTGGGTAGAGGCCGTGAAGGAGCTGGTGCTGCAACACTAAGCAGCCTCTCTTTTCTCAAAAAAGCAGCAGAGGCTGTGGAGGCAGGTGCAGTTACCAAAAATAGTTTACTGCACCTCCCTCCACAGCCTCTGCTCTTTTTAAAGGGTTGAAATTTCCAACCCCTACAAAAATTTCTACCTCTCTACCTTTCTAACTTTCTTTGCATCAGTAAAGGGTTGAAAATCTTCAACCCCTACAAATTCTACCTCTCTAATACCAAATAGTAAAAAGGCCCTTCCATTACAAGGCCTTCAGTAGTTAGCTTAGTTGCAGTTCGCCCACAAGATCCCCTACGGAGATGACAAAGGTGGAATAGTTTTGTGGAACTGTGTAAATATCTGGTATAACTTTCTACCTCTCTACCTCTCTACCTCTCTACCTCCTAAACTCTCTAACTCCCAAACTCTCTAACTTCATCAGTCCCAATCCCAGTCGAATACGTTGCCGTTTTCTTCGTCCTGCGGACCGATAGGGATGGGTGCTTTTACATAGAAACCGAGTGCTTTTCGGTTGTTACCAGTACCATACCGGATGCGGTAGTTAAGCCCAGCGAAATAGTTAATCCAGTAGTCGGTTTGCATGCCAACACTTGCTTCGCCCTCCTGTAGTTCCAGGTAAGGACCTGCTGCTACGCCAGCCACGCCAACGCCCGTCTGCGCCTGCGCAAACAGTACCGTGCTGCCTTTGCGGCGGTCGAACCCAAGGTTTACACTGGCCGGAAAACTGTCCTGGTACCACCAGAGGGCTGCTTCCACGCCCCAGCTTACTTTTGGTTTTCTGTCACCGAAGTTAAAATGCAGCATCGGCCCCACCGAGATCACATCCTGCGCCCGCACTTCTGGTAAGCTCAGCAGGCAAAGCAATGATAACAGGAGCAGCTTTAGCTTTACACCGCGTGCACCGGCTGCCGTTAATTTTTCTTTCATAGTTTTCAGGGAGTTCGCGTTGATGACGGGCCCGAGCTTCAGCAGGCTCAGACTTCGTGCCTCCTGCTATCTCCCAACAAATATGCCAATACTTCTATATTGCCCCCTGCAGGCACAAAAAAACTCCATCATTTCTGAAGGAGTTTTCTTGCTGATGCCACCATATTTATTCGTGGCTTAAGCCGGCACTTTTTTATAAAGCAGCCCCAGCTTTTCGGCTACATAATCTACTTCTTCCTCGGTGTTGTACTTACTGAAGGAGAAGCGGATGTTGCCCCTTTCGGGGTCGATGCCGATGGCTTCGAGCACATGAGACCCTGCGTTGGCGCCACTGGCACAGGCACTGCCTCCCGATGCCGAAATTTTATGGATGTCCAGGTTAAAGAGCAGCATTTCGGTAATTTCGGAAGGCGGCAGGCTAACGCTTAAGACCGTGTAAAGGCTTTTGTCTGCCTCGGCTGATAACCCGTTGAAGCTGATTCCCGCCAGCTGCGTCTGTAGCTTTTGTTTAAGCCTGTCTTTCAGGTTTTGGATGTGGCGGTGCTGCTCCTCCATATCGCGGTAAGCAATTTCCAGCGCTTTTGCCAGTCCGATAATACCGGCCACGTTCTCGGTACCGCCGCGCATATTGCGCTCCTGCGCCCCCCCGTGTATCAGCGGCTGCACTTTTACGCCGGCATCGGCATACAGGAAACCTACGCCTTTTGGGCCATGAAATTTATGCGCTGAGCCTACTATAAAATTCGCATCCAGCTTTTGCAGGTCGTGGCGGAAGTGGCCCATGGTCTGCACCGTGTCGGAATGGAAAATGGCATTGTATTTTTTACAAATCGACCCAATTGCTTCGATATCATTCAGGTTACCCAGCTCGTTGTTGGCATGCATCACCGACACCAGCGTCTGCGGATTTTTTGCCAGCAGTTCTTCCAGGTGCTCCAGGTCCAGCACACCGCGCTCGTCGTGGCGCAGGTACGACAGGCTTATTTCTCCTGCCTTCTCCAACACCTGCAGCGTATGCAGCACCGCATGGTGCTCCAGCCTGGAGGTGATGGCATGTTTCAAACCGAGCGTGCGTATAGAACAGCCAATGGCCGTATTATCGGCTTCGGTTCCTCCCGAAGTAAAAAAGATTTCGGAGGGCGAGGTGTTCAGGAGCGAAGCTACCGTTCTGCGTGCTTTTTCGATGGCAGCCCTGGCCTCGCGCCCGTGCGCATGTATAGAAGAAGGGTTACCAAAGAACTCCAGCAAATAGGGAGTCATGGCATCAAAAACCTCTTTATCAAGAGGCGTAGAGGCAGCATTATCAAGGTATACACGCATGGTTAAGTTTGGAAGTTAGAAAGTTAGAGAGTTTGGGAGTTAGAGCGTTTTGTATGGTACTCCTGTTGCAGCATTAGCCTGTAAATATTTTTTTCTGGTGCGCATCTCCACATTAAATAAACAATCAGACGATTAAAAAATTCACTCATCAACAAATATCAACTTTTTAACTCCTAAACTCTCTAACTCCTAAACTCCTAAACGGTTTGCGCCAGGAGCCGGAACAGTAGTTCTTACCCCTGGCGCAACCAGCATTTCTACACGCACTCCTGTATCAGGATAAGCTTCAGGCTTTTACAGAAATAATTTCTTTTATGTCGGCTATTATCTTGTTCGCCAGGTGTTCTGCAGTGGCGTTGCTGTCAGACTCGGCATAAATCCGGATAATAGGTTCGGTGTTGGATTTGCGCAGGTGTACCCATTCTTTGCCGAACTCAATCTTTACGCCATCAATGGTATTGATCGGTTGCTTGGCATAGCGTTGCTGCATTTGCACCAGCACTTCGTCTACATTTACTTCCGGCGTAAGCTCTATTTTGTTTTTGGAGATGTAGTAGTTCGGATAAGACCCACGCAGGCGCGTCATGCTCATACCGGACTTGGCCAGGTGGGTCAGGAACAGTGCTATACCCGCCAGCGCATCGCGGCCGTAGTGCAGTTCCGGATAGATAATGCCGCCATTGCCTTCGCCACCGATAATGGCATTTTGTTCTTTCATCATATTCACCACGTTCACCTCGCCCACAGCTGCTGCGTGGTAGTTACCGCCCGCTTTCTCGGTTACATCGCGCAACGCCCTCGTAGACGACAGGTTGGAAACCGTGTTGCCCACCGTGTTTTTCAGCACGTAATCGGCCACCGCCACCAGCGTGTATTCTTCGCCAAACATGCTGCCGTCTTCGTTAATTAAGGCCAGGCGGTCAACGTCGGGGTCCACTACTATGCCCAGATCAAACTTCCCTTTCTCGATTACCTTGGATATTTCGCGCAGGTTTTCAGGGAGCGGCTCCGGGTTGTGGGCAAAGTTGCCGTCGGGTTCACAGAATAATTTCTCTATCGTTTCCACACCAAGCGCTTCCAGCAGCATCGGCACGGCAAAACCACCACTGGAGTTCACACAGTCTATGGCGATCCGGAAGTTTTTGGCTTTTACAGCAGCCGCATCCACAAGTGGCAGGTCCAGAATAGCCTGGATATGTTTTTTCAGGGCGCTGTTATCCTGCTTATACTTGCCAAGCTTTGTAACCTGCTCAAATTCAAACGACTCTTTTTCAGCAATCTCCAGCACCAGTTTACCTTCCACATCCGAAATAAACTCACCATGCTGGTTCAGAAGTTTGAGCGCATTCCATTGCTTCGGGTTATGACTGGCTGTAAGGATAATACCGCCTCCGGCTTTCATATCGGGCACGGCCATCTCTACGGTGGGTGTGGTAGACAAGCCAACATCAACAACATTTATTCCAAGCCCCTGCAGCGTCGCACACACCAGGCTGTTTATCATGTCACCAGATATACGCGCATCACGCCCCACTACAATCGTGTTGTTGTTTGTGGTTTGTAGCACCCAGGTACCATAAGCAGCGGCAAATTTAACCACGTCTACGGGAGTGAGTCCTTCACCAGCCCGTCCGCCTATAGTACCTCTTATTCCTGAAATTGATTTTATTAAAGCCACTTGAAATTTATTTTTTACCGGAACAAAAGTAGTAATTTTAGTTATACTTATTTAAACTTTAAACCCTTTATACTTATTCTTACCGCGAAGTAACCTTAAAACTGCGGATAAAATAATTCTGTTGCAGCGCTTTATATTTTTTGAGGTAACACTACAGCATGCACTGCTTCAGCTCATATGCTGCAGCCTCGTTTTGTAGTTGAAGATGCGTTTTCAGGCTTATTTTTAGCACTGCACCAGCCACCACAGCCGCTGCGCCTGCAATCAACCGAGTAAATGAAGCCGTGACCGATAGCCTGTGCACCTGTTCAGGAACTGCACCTGCAAAGTTGCCTCCAATGCTGCCAGAACGTTTTCATTTTTTTGAGCCAACAAACATAAACATCAATTTTGCGGCTGATAAATGTCATTCTCACATCACGCTTCCTGTTTTACCTTTGATATATGAACAAGCTAAATAAAACAACACGAGCAGCCGTTTTTCCTTTTTCTATTTATTTATAAGCAGACGAAGTAGTTATTAATAACGCCAGGGTAGAACGTTTTTAGTATATTTGCTCTTATGGATAATAAGATGCATTTTACCGACACCCCCCGTGGCAGGCAGCTCGAAGCGTTCAATCGATTGCTCGACGTGATGGACGAATTGCGGGAGAAGTGTCCGTGGGATAAAAAACAAACGATCGAAAGCCTCAGGCATTTAACCATAGAAGAAACCTACGAGCTGTCCGATGCCATTTTGCGCAACGACATGCAGGAGATCAAAAAAGAGCTGGGCGACATTATGCTGCACATGGTCTTTTACGCAAAAATAGCTTCGGAGCAACAAGCTTTTGATGTAGCCGATGTACTGAACAGCCTGTGCGAGAAGCTGATTTTCCGGCACCCGCATATTTACGGCGACACGGAGGCAAATACAGAGGAAGATGTTAAAAGAAACTGGGAGCAGCTAAAATTAAAGGAAGGCAACAAATCGGTACTAGGCGGCGTTCCTGCTTCGCTGCCGGCACTGGTCAAAGCCATGCGCATACAGGAGAAAGCCCGCGGCGCCGGGTTCGACTGGGAAGAGAAATCGCAGGTTTGGGATAAAGTGCAGGAGGAGATGCACGAATTTGAAAGTGAATTTAATAAAAAAGATACCGGGAGTATAGATAACAAAAAAGCAACTGCCGAATTTGGCGACCTGTTGTTCTCACTTATAAATTTTGCCCGTTTTATAAACATCAATCCGGAAGAAGCCCTGGAAAGGACAAACCTGAAATTTATTTCACGCTTCCAGTACATAGAAAGTGAAGCAGCCAAAGACGGCAAAAAGCTTCAGGATATGACGTTAAGCGAAATGGATGTTTACTGGAACAAAGCAAAAAAGCTGCACCACTAATTAAATGTTGCAACATTTAAGTTTGTTTATTTATTTACTTTTTATAAAATTGAATAAAAATTTATTACTTCAGGCACTAATTAACATTAGTAATGTGTTACGGTAATAAATTTAGCAATAAATTAGGTTGTTTTTTCGGAGAAGGCCGGCACACAAACTGCAGGAATTTTGGCTTGGCAAGACCAGCAGAATTGGTCTAAAAATTTAATTTAAAGGCCTTTAGACAACTCACACCTGCTTACTGCTTTTAGTACCGGAACGAAGATTAGTACGGAGAAAAGGAATACAACGTTGCAAACTGAATTTATTTATTTAAATTTGTAACGGTGGAGTTTTGCCAAATTACCAAAACTCAAATAAGCCAGTTGTTTTTTTATCTTTCACACAGCATGGTGTGTAGAACTATTTAAAAAGTTAACATAAATTTAATATTGTATAATTATAAAAACCGGAAATTGCATTAAAAAAAATCGAACTAAAAACGAAAAGTATTCATTAAATTAACAACACAAACAGTTATTAAATCAACACAAACAGCTAAACTTTAAATTTTTAAAAAAATGGAAAAAAAGACTGCAGTAGTGAGCAAAGATGCTAATGTAGAAGTAAAGAACAGTCCTGTGGGCTCTCTGTTTGCCACTATCGTTATTCCTCTGGCAATCGTAATTTGCGTACTGATCTATATGTTTGTTTTAGGTAATCCTGCAAACTTTGAAGGCGGTAGTAACGAAAACCACCCGTTACCAGGCAATTACTTAGGTATCGTTTACAAAGGTGGTTGGGTAGTACCCGTGTTAATGTCTCTTGTGCTTCTTGTAATCATTTTTGCTATTGAGCGTGCTTTAACAATCAGCAAAGCAAAAGGTAAAAGAAGTGTTGCCAAGTTTGTTCGTGCTATCTCTGCAAAACTGAACCAGCGTGACGTTAATGGCGCTCTTGCTGCCTGCGATGCCCAGAAAGGTTCTGTTGCAAACGTAGTAAAATCTGGCTTGCTGAAGTACAAGGAAATGCAAAACGACACCGAGCTTCTGAAAGCTGAGAAAATTGCTGCTATCCAGAAAGAAATCGAAGAATCTACTTCACTGGAACTGCCAATGCTTGAGAAAAACCTGGTAATCATCTCCACAATTGCCTCCATCTCTACACTCGTTGGTCTGATTGGTACGGTACTTGGTATGATTAAAGCGTTCTCGGCTCTTGCCGCTGCCGGTACTCCTGATGCGACTGCTCTTTCGAACGGTATCTCTGAGGCCTTGATCAACACGGCTCTTGGTATTACAGGTTCTGCTCTTGCTATCGTTGCTTACAACTTCTTCACCAGCAAGATTGATGAGTTAACTTACAGCATTGACGAAGCAGGCTTCAGCATCATCTCTACGTTTGCAGCACAGCACGATGCCGGCACACCGGTACAGCCAGTTGCAGGAGCGCCTGTAAGACAAACTGTTTAATCCTTTAAATTAGCACGATGCCTAAAGTAAAAGTAAAAAGAAAGAAACCCTCGTTGGACATGACGCCAATGGTGGACTTGGCTTTCTTATTGGTTACTTTCTTTATGCTGACAACTAAGTTTGCGCCAGACGATGCAGTGATAGTGGATACACCATCCTCTGTATCAGAGATTAAAATACCTGATGCTAATGTTATTACCATAACAGTAGATAAAGAAGACAGGGTTTTCTTCGGTGTAGATGGACAGCAAGTAAAGGAAAAATTACTCGATAAGATGGCGGCCAAGTACAAGGTCGGCTTCTCGGAAGAACAGCGTAAAACATTCTCGCTGCTTAGCAATTTTGGCGTGCCAATCAGTAGCCTGCCTTCTTACCTTTCCCTGGAAGGTAACGAAAGGAAAAAGGCTTTCCAGCCTGGCATACCGGTAGATTCTATGCGAAACGAGTTGCACGACTGGGTACAACAGACACGCTTCACAAACCCAAGGGTGATTATTGCCATCAAAGGCGATAGTGAAGTAAGCTATCCGACAATCCAGAAAGTAATCAATACGCTGCAGGAGCAGAATATTAACAGGTTCAACCTGATTACGGACATGGAAGCAAGACCAACATCATTATAACAGAAAGGAGAACAGATAATGGCAGAAATACAAGAAAAAGCCGACTCCGGTAAAGGTGGGAAGAAAAGGGCCAAGAAGATGTCCGTCCACCTGGATATGACTCCGATGGTGGACCTTGCCTTTCTTCTTCTGACATTCTTTATGCTTACAACTACCTTTAGTAAGCCACAGACCATGGAAATTAACATGCCTGTGAAACCAGATTCTGAAGAAGACCAGTCGCCGCTAAAGGCAAGTAATGCCTTTACAATTATCCTCGGTGATGATGACAAAGTTTACTATTACTACGGATTGGTTGAGGACAAGCCAGAACTTAATACAACTGATTACTCGGCAAACGGGATCAGGAAAGTTCTGATTTCGCCCAGAATAAAATCAAACGATAAAATGGTTGTTCTGATAAAGCCGATGGATGTTTCGCGCTACAAAAATGTGGTTGACATTTTAGATGAAATGAAAATCACAGATACTAAAAAGTATGCGTTGGTAGACATCAATGATGCTGATAAAGAACTTGTCGCAAGTAAAACAGGAGGATAATAGATGGAAACTAGTAAGCTAGCAAATGCATCGCTTGATGATATCGTCTTTGAAGGACGGAACAAAGCGTATGGTGCGTATCTGCTGCGTAAAATGTATAACAAGCATGTTACTGTTGCCGCCATAATTGCTTCTACACTGTTTTTAATTTTAATAAGCATGCCCCTGATCGCACGCTTACTGGAAACAGAAAAAGAGCCGGAACCGGTAATAGAACGTGTAATTACTCAAGTAGATCTGGCGCCACCGCCACCATTAGAAGAGAATACGCCGCCGCCACCGCCGCCGCCGCCACCACCACCAGATGCACCACCGCCACCACCACCCGTGAGAGCGCAGGTGAAATTTACGCCTCCGGTTGTAAAGCGTGACAACGAAGTACAGAAAGAGGAAGAAGTTCCGGATGTAGAAGAGTTGAAAGGTGTGGACATCGGTACTAAAACGGTAGAAGGCGTGAAAGGCGCTCCACCAGATTTTGGTATGGGTGTAGTAGGAGGCACCGGCGACGTTGTAGTTGCAGAAGTTGTTGAGGAGAAACCTTATACCTTTGCAGAACAAATGCCTTCTTTCCCTGGCGGAGAAAAAGCAATGTTCGAATACTTGGGTAAGAACATGAAGTACCCTCGGCAGGCCATTAACGCCGGCATCGAAGGACAGGTTTTCGTAAGTTTCGTAGTAAGCAAAACAGGCGAAATTAGCGATATACAGGTACTAAGAGGTCTGGGTGCCGGTTGCGACGAAGAAGCAATTCGCGTAATCAAAGGTATGCCTAAATGGACACCTGGTAAACAAAACGGTAGAGCTGTACCAGTTCGCTACAACCTGCCAGTTAAGTTTACTCTTAAATAATATTGATTACCTAACAAAAAGGTCCCCTTGCTCCGGCAAGGGGACCTTTTTGTTTTATGGCGATTTTAAATGGCAGCAGAGGCTATGGTGGCTGCAGCAGCAGAACCAAAACTGGCAAAACAGATGAAACTGAATCTTATACCAACTAGAAATTTCTCCCTTTCACAAAATCACAACTCACTTTATTATCCCGAAGGGATCCTTGTGGGCTAGCCGCAGAAACGCACGCTAAATGCACTACAGGTATGGAAGAGACATCTTGCAATAAATAATTAAACCTTCTCCCGTAATCTGCAGCCACAGTCACCATTGCCTCTGCTGATCGTAATTCTAGCATTCCAACAAAAGCAGTTTATCGAAAAAATTTTATAGGTTTTTATGGAAAAGTTTTCTCCTGTGCATCTAGTAAATAAACAGCGAGGAGCACCGGAGTAAAACAGAAAAAGCCCCTCCTGATAATAAAGAATAAAGTCTATTCACAAATCAATTCATTTATTAAAACACAAGGAGGTAACACATGGAAACTAGTAATGTATTCAGGATATCATTGGATGATATCATATTTGCCGATCGCAATAAATTATATGGAGCGTACCTGCTGCGCAAGCTCTACAACAGGCATATTACCTATGCGGCTATTATGGCATCAAGCTTATTTATCGTCTTAATTAGTATGCCGCTAGTAGCGCGCATGTTAGAACCAGAAACAGTAAGTACGCCAAAACAAACCGAGAAAACGACAGGCGTAATATTGACACCACCGCCACCAATAGCAGAACCAATTTTACCACCACCGCCCCCACCACCACAAGCGAAGCAGGCTACTCCTCCACCGCTGCAGGCTACAATAAAATATTCTCCGCCGGTTGTAAAAAGGGATGCAGAGGTGCAACATGAGGAAGAAATACCAGATGTGGCTTCGCTCATTGATGTGAATGTAGGAACTAAAACAGTAGAAGGTGTGAAAGGCGGAATTCCCGACATGGGGATACCGGAAGGAACAGGTACAGCAGAAATTACGGATGTGGTGGACGACAAGCCTTATACGTATGCAGAACAAATGCCTTCCTTCCCTGGTGGCGAAAGAGCCATGTTTGCATTCCTGGCAAAGCACATGAAATATCCACAGCAGGCTATCAATGCTGGCATTGAAGGGCAGGTATTCGTCAGCTTTGTTGTAAGCAGAACAGGCGATATAAGCGAAATTCAGGTGCTGAGAGGCTTAGGCGCAGGCTGTGACGAAGAAGCAGTGCGTGTCATCCAAAGCATGCCTAAATGGACACCAGGTAAACAAAATGGAAATGCTGTTCCGGTACGGTATAACCTGCCAATCAAGTTTACGCTGAAGTAACAGGAAAAAGCTTATCATTAACTGCAAAAAAATAGCCTCCATGCAAAGGCAGGAGGCTATTTTTATAAGAACAACTAAATTCTAATATTCAGGATTTGGAGCAATATTAGGATTTGCATCAAGTTCTCCCTGAGGGATAGGCAATATTCGTCTATAATCACCTACTTCAATTAACCTGGCATTTGCAGGATGTTGGGAAGTACGTACAATTGGCCGGTTCAGACGGGTTAAATCCCAGAAACGGTGTCCCTCAAAAGCTAACTCTTTTCGCCGTTCAGTAATAATGTCATCAATCAATTGATCTCCAACTGATACATATGGGGCTGCTCCACGGGCAGTTGCTACCCTGTTCAAATAAATCAAAGCCTGAACATCATTATCCAGTCTGGCATATGCTTCTGCCAGTGTCAAAAGTACTTCAGCATAACGAATAACTTTGATGTTATCTCTACTCACAGTACTGCTGGTGTTGGGGTATTTATTTACGAAATATGCCGGATCTTCTGTTCCACGCTTTCCAACACCAATTACATCCCTTCGCACGTCATTGGCGGAATATAGATTATACAATTCTGAAGTCACAAGCAAATCACCGTAACCACTTTGATCATAGATATAGGCTAAAGAGTTAGTACCTGCATTATCTACAAGATCGGAAGATATTTCAAAAATAGTTTCTACTTTGTTCGTCACCGGATTAGGGTTCTGCCAATAAGCAACATAATCACTTTCCGGAACAAGAGAAAACCCACCGTTATTTACAACATCTAAAGCAGCATCACGAGCTTCATCATAATATCCCTCACCCATAAATAAATAGGCTCTGGCTTGTAGGGCCTTAGCGGCATATTTAGTGAAGTAAGAAGAATTCTTGCTAACAGTCATCAATCTGTAGGCTTCATCCAGATCAGCATGAATCTGAGCATATACCTGAGCGACTGTATTTCTGGAAGGACTTAAATTCTGGTCAAAAACAGTTACAATAGGAACTCCGGGAGCTTCAGGGTTTACTGTATAAGGTGTTGCAAAATGCTTCACCAGCTCAAAATAACCTAGAGCCCTTACTGCATACGCTTCGCCTTTTAGCTGGTCAACAGTAGGACTGTTGGTAGACAAGCCTGCATTTATAACCGTATTAGCCCTTAAAATCTGTACATATAAAGCTCTCCAGATTTGGGAAGCTTCTCCAGAAGAAACTGTTACAGAGTACGTATTAAAGTTAGCATAACGTCCGGAATTTAAAGAAGATATATAAACGTTATCAGCCATTAAATCCCCCAGTACAGGAATATTTCTTGCGAAGGACTGTTCCTGAATTACACTACTAAGACTTGTTGACATTCGTAACGAAGCATACATACCATTTACAGCAGCCTGAAGTTCTTCAGGCGTAGTAATGGCACTACCTACAGGTACTGCATCGTAAGGTTGTTGCTCCAGAAATTCTTCTTTACATGAACCCAGTAATACAGATACTGAGAGTAAAGACATATAAATTAGTTTCTTGTTCATATTTACCTAATTCAGAAATTAAAAATTAAGATTAACACCAAATGTCACAGCTCTATTAACTGGAATGTCTGCGTTATTTGCACTGTTCACACCTGCTTCAGGATCAACCGGTAGGTTATCATCAAAAATCTTTGTTGCCAGGTTCGTTCCACGAACGTATACATTAGCTCTGGAGAAACCGATTCCTTCTATCCATGAAGGTTTCAAATCATATCCTAAAGATATGTTTCTGAGACGCAGATAATCTCCTTTATACAAAAATCTTGTTGAGAACATACTAGGGTTAGAAGGGTCATTGTAAACATATTTTGGAACATCTGTTACATCCCCTTCCTTTTGCCATCTTTCTAAGCTTTTGCGGTACTTGTTCGCTAATGGATACCAACCGTCCATCAGGTAAACTTCCCAACCGTCTCTTACATAATTACCAAAGTTAAATACAACCAAAGCGTCTAATGTAAAGCCTTTGTAAGAGAAGGTATTGTTAAAGCCACCAAAGGCCTTTGGTGTTGCACTTTTATACGGCACGCGTGCCGCACCAGACCAGCTGGTAGTTTTAGTCGTTTTTTCAGCATCTTGCCACCATTGTGGAGCTCCAGTAGTCGGGTCTACCCCAGCCCATTCACGCACATAAAATGTTCTGTAGTCATACCCTTCCCTAAGAAGATAAGCCCCATCAATGATATCAGCGTCATTCGGTAAGCTTGTGATTTTATTTTTATTGAATGCAATGTTGAAGTTTGTATTCCACTTGAACGCTCCGTCTATAGGGTAACCTCCGATTGAAAATTCAAATCCTCTGTTTTGCATTTCACCAATATTTTGGAAGATACTTGGGAAACCGGTAGTTCTTGAAATTTCCTTATTGAGCAAAAGGTCACTTGTCGTTCTGATATAGTAATCAGCAGTGAAAGTTAAACGATCACTAAAGAAGCCCATATCAACACCAACATCAAAAGGTTTGTTTCTTTCCCAAGTCAGGTCTACGTTACCAATTTTGTTAAAAGCACCACCAGGTTGCTGGTTATAGTTAACACCATAACTAAATCTTGGTCGCCAGGTATAGTTATCAAAGGCCGTAGAAGTAGCAGCATTACCGTTCACCCCGTAGGAAGTGCGCAGCTTCAGGGTTGATATCTGATCGATGTTGCGAATAAATTCTTCTTCTTCCATATTCCAGCTTGCACCAACTGACCAGAAGTTACCATATCTGTTATTAGAACCAAATCTGGAAGAGCCATCCCGACGGAAGCTACCACTTAAAATATATTTGTCAGCAAAGTTTAAAGTCAGTCTCGAAAACAAAGACGCAAAACTATAATCGGAAGCTGTTGCACTTGCAGAAACTGGTGTAGCAGCCACTATGGAAGAAGGAAGCGCTGTTGTAGGCGGATAACCTGTTGCATTTGTTGTAATATTATATTCACGTGATTTTTGTGCTTCATAACCAACAGTAGCATCAGCAGTAAATTTATCAACACCAGGAACCTGGAAACGGTAATCTAACTGATTAGTTGTAAGCCAGTTAAATACACGTGTATAGTAGTTATAGCCACGACCAGAAACAGTTCTGCCATCACCATGAAAAGGGTTCCAGAACATTTCCTCTTCAATATTAAAATAATCAACACCAAGTTTAGAGGTATACTTCAGGTTGTCAATAATATTCCAGCTACCTCCAATGGAACCAATAATTTTCGTGTTCCGAAGATCTCTTACATCATTTTCTACAATATACAATGGGTTAAAATTTCCTGAGAAACCTAAAGCGCCAGAACGGGTAATATTTAGAGAACCATCTGCATTATAAGGATTCTGCGTTGGCATCAAAAAGGCTGTTGCCCCTACAGGGTTTGCAAAGCCACCTCCATTACCAGGAGTATTCTGATTGATATTCGAGATATTTAAGGTATTAAAGAATGAAATTTTCTCGTTTACCTTATGATTCAGGTTCATTGTACCTGATATTCGTGTAAACTCAGAACCTATTACTGGTGCCTCCTGCTTAAAGAGACCTCCTGAAACATAAAATTGTGTTTTATCGGTACCACCTGAAGCAGAAAGATTATACGTTTGCTGCGCTCCGGTCCTGGTTACCAGATCGTACCAGTCAGTATACACACCAGATCCTTCACCTAAAGATGTCATTGTGGTATTTACCTGGTCAGGAGTTCTTCCGGCATTTACCAGGCCTTCTCTGGTTAAAGCCAGCCATTCTTCAGCAGTTAAAGTTTCACCAGCATCCGGACGCTTTGCTACGGAAGTAAAGCCATATTCTGCTGTGGCGTTAAATTTAGTTTTACCAGCGGCGCCTTTCTTAGTTGTAATAACAATTACACCGTTTGCACCACGGGAACCATAGATAGAAGTGGACGCAGCATCTTTTAGGACAGTAACACTCTCAATATCGTTAGGGTTTAAGCCTGCTAACTGGTTTGATGTTACAGTTAACCTGGAAGCATCACCAGCATTGATGATAACCCCATCAACTACATACAAAGGATTAGAGCCAGCGTTGATTGAACCAATACCTCTGATCCGTACCTGCTGGTTTGCACCTGGTTGCCCGGATAGTGTTACAGACTGTAAACCGGCAACCTGTCCCTGCAACAATTGATCTACCGAGGCGATTGGTCTGTTCTCCAGATTTTCTGATGAAACAATTGCGGCAGAACCCGTGAATTCTTTTTTTATCTGGGTACCATATCCAGTTACCACTACTTCACCCAGTGTTTTAGTATCAACACTTAGTGTTACGTCTACTGTTGCAGCATTTCCAACTGCACGCTCTACTGCCTGGTAACCGATAGCACGAAATACCAGCGTGGCATCACCAGCAGGAACTGAGATAGAATAACCACCATTAATGTCAGTAGAAGTACCAGTCGATGTACCTTTTACTAATACCGTAACCCCAGGCAATCCTTGCCCGGTGGCCTGATCAGTTACAGTTCCTGTAACCGTCCTGCCTTGTGCAAACGTCTGTAGCACAAACGCAAACACAAAAATGAAATTGAGCAGTAAACTCTTCTTCATACTTGAGTAGTTTTTAGATTAAAAATGATTTAGACAGATTAGTTTATTTTTCAAAGATATAGAAATTTTTCATTTAAAATAAAGGATACCAAAAATAATTCAAAAAACCTTTTTAGTTTTGCCAAAAATACCAGTTAGATGTTCTTTTTGAAAATTTAACAAAAAAAGCAAACGTTTGTTATTAATATTGTTATTAACACAAGGCTAACGTATTGATAACAAGTAATAAATGCTAATAAAAAAAGAAGTTTTTCAGCTCAAAATTCTACAGATAATACAAAACACATAACCTTCATTAACACAGATAGTTACCAAAAAAATGTATTGCAATTCAGCATCCTGCATTCTTAACAGGATAAACTTCCTGTAAAAAACGCATCTGCAGGAGAGCGCGTAGCAAGGTTAAAAAATCATCCTTACAATACATCCGTTATTTGCTGCCAGCAACAAGCGCTACCACTGCATAACCCCGCTTTCATTTAATCAGGCTAAACGTTAAAAGCAGCAAAACAAGCCTCTGTGGCTTTTACTACACATAACAGGATACGCAAGCATCTTACGCTATTCCACCTCCTGCTGTTGGATTTGCACGAACAATTTCAGTTGGACACAAAGCTTTACCTTCTAAATTAGAATTAAACCTAAAGCATATGCACCCAATACACCCTGTGTTATAATTCATTTTAATATCTTTCAAATCCTGAAATTCAACAGCAAACAAAGCTTCGGAACAGTTACTTAACTCATAATCACCACTCAACATTTGCTCCAGGCTAACAACACGTAGAACAACAGAACAGCATCAGAATTGTTTTCTGCTGCTGTCACCATTGCCTTTCCTTCACCTGCTGATAAAGAAAAACGCTTGCTTGTGTGGCCACAAAGGCTATGATGTTATCCCAAACATATCAAGTAGCTTCTTCTGTTACAATCACAGTATGCCTTCTACTAAAACGGCTTGGTGTGCAATACTTCCAGTTTGTCCCCCACTCTTATTTCGCCAACGCCACGGTGCAGCAGGTTTTGCCCAAACATGACCTTGTTATTCCGGAGGCGGTACGTAGAAAGTGTTTTTAGCGGCTCCGCACTTTTTTGGGCCGACTGCTGGTCTATTGTTGTTACCACACAGCGGGCACAGGGCTTTGCTGCCCGGAAGGGCATGTTTCCAATTTTAAACTCAGCAAAACTATCTTCTGCAAATGGAGCGCCGCCGGTAAACACCAGGTTCGGGCGAAACCGGTTCATGGGCACAGGCTCAGACAACCGGCTGTTCAGGTCATCCAGCGACGCCTGCCCGATCAGTAGCAGCGGGAACGCATCGGCAAAACTCACCAGCTCGTGCTGGTGCGCATAGGTGGGGTCAACTTTTCGTGCGGTCTGCGCCGGCATCTTCACCAGCCTGGCCGGCATAGCAAGTGCCTGGCTAAACCAGTCATTTGCTTCTGCGCTTACTTCTACGGCATCGCAGGTATCGTCCCAGACCGTAACGCGCAGCCTGTTGCTTGCCTGCGGCTCAAACGGGATCAAGAGCGGCGCAACAGCGTTATGCTTGTGCGTCACCAGCAGCCCCTGGTCCTGAAGGTGCACCTGCAGTAAAGCCATGTGGGCGTGCTGCCGCTGGGTCAGGAAATTACCCTGCGCATCCACCAGCATCCAGCGGCGGTCGTACTGCAGCCCCCGGTCTTCTACCTGCGCCCGCTCCACAGGAAAGCCTCCTAACGACTTAATCGGGTAAATATTGATCTCGCTGATAGTATAGACAGACATAGTAATGCAGTAGAACCACAACTTTCCTCAAGTTAAAAACAATTAACCTAATTTCCGGCATATCGCACAAAAAATATTATGCATGACGACTAAATTTATCTAAACAACTTCATAAATTGAAAGCCTGTCGCATTTTTACTACCTTAGTACTGCATTCACCCGTACATACCAGCATTAACTAAACTTTTTGTATTGCCCCAAGCTCCAGCCGCACATGAACACAAAAAGCATCGTTCTTTTGCTTTTATTCCTCTACAGCCT
Organism: Botryobacter ruber; assembly: GCF_003347595.2. GTDB lineage: Bacteria > Bacteroidota > Bacteroidia > Cytophagales > Hymenobacteraceae > Pontibacter > Pontibacter ruber_A. The sequence goes on from NZ_QCZK02000051.1 coordinate 50,966, forward strand.
TTACCCCGGCAGCTTTTCGCTTGCCCAGGACGCGGCAGTTTGCGCCACCAGCCGTATCAGCGCCCTGCAACGCCAGGCTGTTGCCACTCCAGGTCATGTAAAGCGCATGAACCAGTACAATGTAACATTTTACAAGCTGGACCTGCAACTGGAGCGTAACACGACCTACATCGCGGGCAACGTAACCACACATGCCACCATACGCGCAGCACAACTCGACACCTTTGCCTTTGAACTGCACCCCAACTTCACCATCGATTCGGTGGTGGTGAATGGCGTGAAGCAGCAAACCATCAGCCGGGTATCCGGCGATGTGTCGGTAAAGCTTACCACACCTGTTGCACCACCCACCACACTCACTGCTGTTGTTTATTACAAAGGCACGGCGCCCAACAGTGGCAGCGCCGCTATAGGCAACGGCTTCAGCTCTGCCACCGAGTCCACGTGGAACAACCAGGTTACCTGGAGCCTCAGCCAGCCCTATGCCGCCTACGAGTGGTGGCCCGTAAAGCAGGTACTCACCGATAAAGCCGATTCCGTGCACGTATTTGTCACCACCAGCGCCGACAACAAAGTTGGTTCCAATGGCCTTCTTACACGGGTGGTGGATGTTGAAAATGGCAAAAGACGGCACGAGTGGAAATCAAAATACCCGATCGATTACTACCTGGTTTCGGTAGCCGTGTCTAATTACGAAGAGTACCTGACCTATGCCAACCCGGCAGGTGCAGCCGCTCCCGTTCCCATCCTGAACTATGTGTACCGTGGCGGTGCACTTGATTTTTTTAAAAATGAGATAGACCGCACCGGCCCTTTCCTGGAGCACTTTTCAGATTTGTTCACACTTTACCCCTTTGCAGCCGAGAAATACGGCCACAGCATGGCGCCCATGGGCGGCGGCATGGAACACCAGACCATGACCACCCAATCCACCTTTACCTTCTTCCTTACAGCACACGAACTGGCGCACCAATGGTTCGGCGACAACGTTACCTGCGCCTCCTGGTCCGACATCTGGCTGAACGAAGGCTTTGCTTCTTATGCCGAATACCTGGCCTACCAGCAGTTCGCACCTGCCTCGGCTACCACCTGGATGCTGAACACCCATGCCTATGTAAAACTACAGCCTGGCGGAAGCGTTTATGTAGCAGACACGACTAACGTAAACCGCATTTTCGATTTCAGGCTGACTTATAAAAAAGGGGCAGCTGTAGTGCACTTGCTCCGGTACGTGCTCAACAACGACGAGCTGTTTTTCCAGGCGCTGCGCACATACCAGGAACGGTTCCGACACAGCACCGCCACCACCGCCGACCTGCAGCAGGTGTTTGAGCAGGTATCCGGCCTGAACCTCGATTTCTTTTTTGAGCAGTGGTACCGGGGGCAGGGATACCCCATTTTCACGGTAGAATGGAACCAGCAGGGCGAACAACTCAGGCTGCAGTCTGTGCAGGAAACCAGCAGCAGCGCTACGCCTTTGTTTACACTTGATGTACAGTACCGCATCCGCACCACAACCGGCGACACCATCGTACGGGTACCGCATACCCAAAAACAGGAAAGCTATCTTTTTGAGGTTGACGGAGAGGTACTAAGCATTGAAGTTGACCCAAACAACTGGATACCGGAACAGGTGGCGGCTTCATCCAAAAACCCGGCCCTGAAGGTGCCAGCCGACAAAATCAAAACGCTGCTCGTGTACCCGAACCCCGCACAGCAGTTCCTGAAGCTGGCAGACCTACCTTTCATGCCCGCCTCCGTTGAGGTTTACGACAGCACAGGCCGCCGCATCAGCCTGCAGCCTACTGCAACGGGTACAGCAGAGGTCACAGTCCGCGTTTCTGAGTTGCCGGCAGGTTACTACATCCTGCAGGTATCCGACAGCAACCGCCACTACCGCACCAGCTTCGTAAAAGTGCAGTAAAATTCTGCTGCAGCTGCCACCACAGCCTCTGCTCCTTTGCCTGGCTCCGTTAATACCCGGGCCTGAACCCCGACCCTATCATGGCCTTCACCAGCTGTGCCTCCCGCACATTGTATTCAAAAGCCAGCCGTTTGTAGTTGATCAGGTCTATAATAGTACCGATAAAGCAAAGGCCGGCGGTAAGCAGGTACAGGATACCCATGCCAATGCTCCCGATCAGGAACCGGTGCACACCCGCCACGCCAAAAAAGCCCAGCAGCGCCGTTGCCAGCACCAGGAGCGGCTCCTTCCGCCGACTGCGGTAAATAGAGGCGAACTGCTGTACCTGCTCGTCGGTCATGTCCTGCACAATTCCCTGCACATAAGCCATTTCGTCGGGCTCCAGGTCTGGCATCAGGTTATAAATATTCATCTTCTTATAGTTTTTGTTTCAGATAAAAACTTCGTAGCACAACATAATTTCTGGAAAGCGTAAACACACGCCCTGCCAGCAGCAGCAGCGCCGGTACCCCCAGCGGATGCGCTTCCCACGAAGCCGCCAGTTCACCCCGGAAAAGCCAGCCAATGGCATGGCCGAGGCCGCAGCCCGGACACCCCTGCGCCAGCACCCAGCTCAAAGGGCAAAAGCTGAATAAATGCACTCCGGCAGGATCTGAGAGAGCTAGCAGCGCCACGCCCGCCACCCAGCACACCGCTTCCAGCAGGTAGCGTTTCCGCACGAGCAATTCCAAATCCGGAGGAGCAGGAGGTAGTGGTGGCGCCAATCTAACTTTAGTAAACAGGTAACGTATTGCACATTAATGATATAATTTATACTATATATCTGACAATTACAACTATGTCCTGCCGTATACCTCTTTTTTTTGTCGGCCTGCTGCTTTTCCTGGGTAGCTGCTACCGCATGCGCAACTCCTCCGGGGGCGGAGAAGGCACTATCCGGACAGCCACACGCCCCGTAAATCCTGCTGATGTGGCGCTTCCCGAGGGTTATACCATCGAGCCCGTCGCCACCGGCCTCACCTTCCCGACAAGCGTTGCCCTAAACGAGCAGGGACAGGTATTTGTACTAGAAGCCGGTTATGCCTATGGCGAGGTGTGGGAGGCGCCGCGGCTGCTGCGCATTAACCCTTCCGGTGACTACACCACCGTTGCCACCGGCTCCCGCAACGGCCCCTGGACCGGCGTAACCTACCACAACGGCAGCTTTTATGTGGCGGAAGGCGGACAAATGGAAGGCGGCAAAATCCTGCGTATCTCCCCGGACGGCACCATAACGCCACTGATCGAAAACCTGCCCAGCCGCGGCGACCACCACACCAACACGCCTGTCATCGGCCCCGACGGCTACCTCTACTTTGGCCAGGGCACCGCCACCAATTCCGCGGTAGTCGGGCCGGATAACTTCGAGTTCGGCTGGCTCAAACGCTACCCCGATTTCCACGACATCCCCTGCCAGGACATCACCCTTTCCGGCACCAACTTCGAAAGCGACAACCCCCTTACCGACGATAAAAAAGACAAAGCCACCACCGGCGCCTACGCTCCTTTTGGCACAGCCACCACCGCAGGCCAGGTAATAAAAGGGCAGCTGCCCTGCTCCGGTGCCGTTATGCGCATACCCGTAGCGGGCGGTCCGGTAGAACTGGTGGCCTGGGGCCTGCGCAACCCCTACGGCCTGGCTTTTTCGCCTGACGGGCAACTTTACGTAAGCGACAACGGCTTCGACGATCGCGGCTCCCGCCCTGTGTGGGGCAACGGCGATTACCTATGGGCCATAGAGCAAGGCAGCTGGTACGGCTGGCCCGACTATGTCGGTGGACTGGCCTTTAACGGCGACCGTTTTCACCCGCCCGGCGGCACCGCACCCAAGCCACTGCTGGCCCAACAACCTGGTCAGCCGCCAAAACCTGCGGCCTCGCTGGGGGTACATTCCTCCTCCGATGGCTTCGACTTTTCCAGGAGCAGCACCTTTGGCTATGAAGGGCAGGCTTTTGTAGCACAATTCGGCGACATGGCTTCGGGGGTAGGCAAGGTATTGGCTCCCGTAGGATACAAGGTGGTGCGGGTGGATGTAAACACAGGCGTGGTAACAGACTTTGCAGCAAACAAAGGCAAAGAAACCGGGCCAGCTTCTAAACTGAAAAGCGGCGGACTTGAACGACCTGTAGCTGCAAAGTTTTCACCGGATGGCAACACGCTCTACATCGTAGACTTCGGCATCATGAAAACAACAGAAAAGGGACCCGAGCCGCAACTGAAGACGGGCGTCATCTGGAAAGTAACCCGGAAAGGAAGCCAATGAAAAAGACCATGAAAAAGACGTTGCTCCTGCCTTGTTTGCTGCTTTTCCTGCTTGCCTGCGGCACTGCCAGGCGTGGCGAACCGCTTTATGCTCCCGTGCCTGTTTCGGAACCTGCCGTTGCCAAAGGCGAGGTGGTGTTTAACCGTTTCTGCCAGAAGTGCCACCCGGGCGGCGAGGCGGGACTGGGTCCTGCTATCAATAACAAACCGGTGCCCGGCTTCATCATCCGGTTACAGGTCCGGAAAGGACTGGGCGTGATGCCTGCCTTTAAGGAAAAAGTAATTTCGGAGGAAGACCTGGACAACCTGATGGCGTACCTCAAAACCTTACGAAAAGCAAAAAAACAGACAGCCACTTGAAGCTCCTTTGCCTCCTGCTCCTCCTGTCCTGCTACAGCCAGGCCACCGCCCAGAACCCTGACAGCACCAATGCCAGGCAAAGGAGGGTTTTGCTTTTGCCAACCGTAGGGCATGCGCCCGAAACCCGCTGGTACATAGGTGCCTTTTCGCTCTTCACCCTCCGTCACCACTCCGGCACCCACACCCGCCCTTCTCAATTTATAGCAGCGGCAAACTTTACCCAAAACCGCCAGCTTGTCTTGTCAACGGAGTGGAACGTTTTTGCCAAAGAAGGTAACTACTACAGCACCGGCGAACTGGTGTACCTCAAATTCCCGGAGAATTTCTACGGCATCGGCCCGGACGCACCCGCCGGGCACGTGGAACAATACGACAGCAAACGCATTGAATTTAACGTCACGCTGCTCCGCCGCATTAAACGCCACCTGTACGTGGGGCCGAGGTACCAGTTGCAGTACATGTTCGCGCTGGAGCCTGCACCTGGCGGCATCCTGGACCGAAAGCTCGTTCCCGGCGCCACCGGAGGCCTTTCATCAGGAGTTGGCGCAGCAGCGGTCTTCGATAACCGGCAGCACATCCTGAACCCGCAGCAGGGAACTTATGCTGCCGCTTCTGCTACAGCTTTTGGCAGAGCCACCGGCAGCGACTTTGGTTTTATCCGTTACCAGCTGGACCTGCGCCACTATTTCCGGCTGCCCTGGCAGCAGCACCTGCTTGCTCTGCAAGCCTACGGCGTTTTTAGCAGCGGCAGTCCGCCTTTCCGGATGCTGGGCCTGCTGGGCAGTTCCTCCATCATGCGGGGCTACTACCCGGGCCGCTACCGCGAACGGCAATACCTGGCGCTCCAGGCGGAGTACCGCCTGCCGCTATTCCGGCGTTTCGGAGCAGCAGCCTTCGCAGGCGCCGGCGATGTAGCCTACCAGCTCCGGCAGTTCCAGCTCACAGAGTTCAAACCCAGCTACGGCCTTGGCCTCCGGTTCAAAATAAACCGCCAGGAAAACCTCAACCTCCGCCTCGACTACGCCCGCGGCCACAACACCTCCGCCTTTTACCTTACCCTGGGAGAAGCGTTTTGAAAGTTTAGGAGTTTGGGAGGTAGAGAGTTTAAGAGGTAGAAAGGTAGAAATTTTGTAGGGGGTGAAGATTTTCAACCCTGTAACTGAGAGGTAGAGAGGTTGGGGGTATGGCTGTAGAGACGCGATGCCCGCGTCTCCTGCACGAACCACAGACAAATCCAACCAATCCTGTTATTCCTTAAATCATCTCAATCTTGTTCAGACAAATTCAATCCTGAAAATCCAATAATCTGTCGAATCCGAATTCAGACAAAAAGACAAACAAATAATCACACCCATCATTTCATCACTGCCATCAGCGGTCGCAGAGGCTGTGGTGGCAGGCGCAGAAAGGATTTTTTTGTCTGAACCAGGATTAACCAGATTAGTGGATTAACAGGATTAGGTTTGTCTGTGATTCGTGAATGGGTTGAAAATCTTCACCCCCTACAAAATCCTAACCTCTCTACCTCCCAAACTCCTAAACTCCTAAACTCCTAAACTTCCATGCCCTCCCCAATAACTAATAACCAATAACTAACAACAAACCGTAAAAAAGAAGTAATTTTGCATCCTTAAATCCGAGAGCATGGCCGACACTCCGCACAAAGCTGGTTTTGTAAGTATCGTGGGCAAACCCAATGTGGGCAAATCTACGCTGATGAATGCCCTGGTGGGGGAGAAACTTTCTATCATCACCTCCAAGGCGCAAACCACGCGGCACCGCATTATGGGCATATTGAACGGAGATGACTTCCAGATTGTCTACTCTGATACGCCTGGTATCATTAAGCCGCAGTACGCCCTGCACGAGTCTATGATGAGCTTTGTGCGCACCTCCCTCGAAGATGCCGATATTATCCTGTTCGTGACCGATATTTATGAGAAACACGACGAGGACGATGTGATCAAACGCCTGCAGCACGCCCAGGTGCCTATTCTGCTCCTCATTAACAAAATTGACCAGGCCAGCGAGGAAGAGCTGGCGGAAAAGGTAGCGTACTGGCAGGAGAAGATGCAGCCAACGGAAATCCTGCCGATCTCGGCGCTGCATAACTTTGGCTTAGACCATTTGTTTCAGCGATTGCTGCACTACCTGCCCGAGCATCCGGCCTTTTACCCGAAGGACGAACTGACTGACAAGCCCGAGCGTTTCTTTGTGTCGGAGATGATACGCGAGAAGATTTTTCTCAACTACAAAAAAGAAATTCCCTACAGCTGCGAAGTGGTGGTAGAGGAATTTAAAGAGGAAGCCGACATCATCCGTATCCGGGCTGAAATAAGCGTGGAGCGCAAAAGCCAGAAAGGCATCGTGATCGGCCACAAAGGCGAAGCCCTGAAAAAGGTGGGAACACAGGCCCGCCAGGATATGGAAGCGTTTTTCCAGAAAAAGATTTTTCTTGATTTATATGTGCGCGTGAACGAAAACTGGCGAACAGACCAGAAGCTGCTGCGGCGCTTCGGCTACAGCGAGTAAGTAGAATTGGCACAGCATAAAGCTTCGGTGCAGGGTGCACCGGGGACACTTTAACCCTTTTATTTTTTACAGATGTCATCAAACATCATTGCCATTGTAGGCCGCCCCAACGTGGGCAAATCAACTTTCTTTAATCGCCTGATTGGCCAGCGCAAAGCCATTATGGATAACGTGAGCGGCGTTACCCGCGACCGCAGCTACGGCCACGGCGACTGGACAGGCAAATTTTTTACTGTAATAGATACCGGCGGTTACGTGCACGGCACCGACGATATTTTTGAAGAAGAGATAAACAAGCAGGTAGAACTGGCCATTAAAGAAGCCGACGTGATCCTGTTTATGGTAGACGTAGACGCCGGCCTCACCGACCTCGACAAGGAATTTGCCAACGTACTCCGCCGCACCGATAAGCCTGTTTATATAGTAGCCAACAAAGCCGACACCACCGAACGCTCCCAGCAAATCGGTGAGTTTTATTCGTTAGGTGTTGGCATCGACATTTTCCCGGTTTCGTCGCAGAGTGGTTCGGGCACCGGCGACCTGCTGGACGAAGTGGTAAAGCACTTTAAAGACCAGGGCGTAGAAGATCCGGACGCAGGCATACCAAAATTTGCGGTACTCGGAAGACCAAACGCAGGCAAGTCCTCTTTTGTGAACCTGCTGCTGGGCGAGGAGCGTAACATCGTAACCGATATTGCCGGCACCACCCGCGACGCCATCCACTCCCGCTACAAAGCCTACGGCAAAGAGTTTATCATTGTAGATACGGCCGGTCTGCGCCGCAAAAGCAAAGTAAGCGAAGATATCGAATTTTACTCGGTGATGCGCGCCGTGCGTGCGCTCGAAGATGCCGACGTCTGTATCATCATGCTCGATGCCACGCGTGGCATTGAGGCGCAGGATGTAAACATCATTTCGCTTGCCGAAAAAAACCGCAAAGGCATGGTGATCCTGGTAAACAAGTGGGACCTGGTGGAAAAAGACACTCTCTCCACCAAACGCTTTGAGGAGGAGATACTGGAGCGGATTGCGCCTATTAAGTACGTTCCTGTTATTTTCACCTCGGTAGTAACCAAGCAGCGGGTGCACAAGGCCATCGAAACGGCCATGGAAGTATACGACCGCAAAACGCAGAAAATCCCGACATCCAAGCTCAACGACCTGGTGCTGCCCGACATTGAGCGGTATCCGCCGCCTGCTATCAAAGGGAAGTATGTGAAAATAAAGTACATCACGCAGCTGCCCACGCACAACCCAACATTTGCGTTCTTCTGTAACCTGCCGCAGTACATCAAGGAGCCCTACGCGCGCTACCTCGAAAACAGCATCCGGAAACATTTTAATTTTGAGGGAGTGCCTATCAACCTGGTATTCAGAAAAAAATAAAGATTTTTTTATTTAGATATTCAGATATACTCTTATATTTGATGCTTCATACAAAAAAATCATCAAAACAAAATGAAAAAAGTATACGGACTATTATTCGCTGCAGGCCTTTTCGCTTTCGCTTCTTGTGATTCTGACACTACCACTGGTGTAGAAGAAACTGAAACAGTAGAAACTGTTGAAGAGCCTGTTATGGAAGAAGACATGACAGTAGACACTACTATGGATACTACTGTAGACACTACTGCTGTTGTTGAGTAGTTCAGGCACAGAACCTATGTAGCTCCTGTTGCAAAACAGGCATATAAAACAAAAAGGCGCTCCCGGGAGCGCCTTTTTGTTTTATATGCCTCAAACTTAATATAGCCGTGTGCGTATGCTTCTGGAACTGCAGTGCACCATGCACTACAAAGCAGCGTTGCGCAGAAATTTTGTTCAACCAACACCTATAACCTTATACCAATGAGAAAACCATTATTTTTCCTGCTGGCTGCCGGCCTGCTCACCTTTGCCTCCTGCGACTCTCCCCAGGAAAACCGACAGGAAGAGACCGAAGACAGGGCTGAAGAGACTGCCGATGAACTAGAAGATGCAGCCGAAGAAACCGCTGACGAAACAGAAGACGCAGTCGAGGATGTAGAAAGACATTAACGCCACAGAGACAGGTCCACAGCCTGTCTCTTTTTTTATTTAACCCGGTCCTTTATGCCCCCAACCTTCGCTGCAACAGGCCATTCACTACCTGAAAGAGACGTTTTGGCTTAAACGTGCGCCACGGAAGTTCTTCCATCTCTCCCCCCGAATTAATGTAATAGTCCAGGCTGTAGTTCTTCATTTCCTCCAGCACAAAATCGCGGAAGCAGATGGCAGCAATCCAGCCATCCTCCACATCTTCAAACCATTCTTCATAATAGGAATCGTCGGAGCCGTGGAAGTTAAATACGTTCTCGCCTATCAGGATGAAGTGTTTAATGCCTTCCTGCACCAACGGGTCGATAATGTTGCGCTTCAGCTGCATGATGTCGTTGTTCAGCGCATCATTCCATTCCCCTATAAACTCAATTACGGTAAAGCCAAGGTCGTAGTCGGTGTAAAGAATTTTCAGGAACAGCGTTTCAGAATCCATATCATCCCACTGCGGGTGTATGTAATACCCGTAGATGTTATGGGTGAACTCCATTAAGCTGTTTTCTGCACCATACAAAGGAGATCGCGGATCCTCAGTGGCAGAATATAATTCCAGCCAGTTGTAGTAGGGCTCTATCGTATGCATGAGTAAAGTATAAATTAAATGCTGCCACTAACCGGTAAGGATGACCGGTACCAAACTAATTTACTAAAGCAGCAGCACAAAGTTGAAGGATTTGAGCAGATTTTTTCTGCTGCCCCAGCCACCATACCCTCTGCTGCTATTTCCCGGAAACAGGAACACCAACACAGGTCTGCCACAAAATTGTTACCTTTGCCTGACAATAAAAAATTATATACCACCCTTTGTTTCTGACGTTATCTATATGTTCAGGCAATCCGGAATACTAAATCCAGTTTTTATGTCAAAACATACTTACCTCCTGCTCATAAAGTCCCTGTTGCTGCTGCTCTTGTGCTGCAGTGCCGGCCACAGCGCCTTTGCTGCTCCGGATTATACTAAAGTGTATCATCCTGTTATTAACAACGCCGAATTAAGTATTGTGGCAGCAGATTATGAGGCGGCACTGCAGCATTACAAAGCGGCCTTTGCTGCCGTGCCGGAACCTTTTGCAAAAGACTATTACAATGCAGCAGCTTGTGCCGTACTGGCCGGAGACGAAAGCCGGGCCTACAAATACCTGAAAGAGCTGGTGCAGAAGGGCGTGGAGCTGGAGTATCTGCAAAAGCAGGAGGCATTCGCCCCGCTGCACGACACCAGGAAGTGGCGAAAGCTTGTAAAAAAGTATCCTAAAACGCGAAAGAAATTTACCGAGAACGCCAACCTGGATTTACGTGCCGACCTGGATGAGCTGTATGCCCGCGACCAGTACTTCCGGCAGGCCGCCGGTGGCCTGCGGGTTTACGGCGACACCCTCCGGAAAATAGAAACTGCCAATACCGAAATTTTACTCAACCTGATAAAGCAGCACGGTTACCCGGGCGAGGCACTGATTGGCGTAGCCGATACCATGGAACTGCTGCCCCGCTTCAGCATTGTGATACAGCGGCAGACAAAAGCCTTAAACGGCCATGACTTCACCACAATTTTAACCGATGCAGTGCGCCAGGGAAGAATAGCCCCGCACGCAGCGGCTTACCTGATAGAGCAGCAGCAAACCAACGACCTGTACAAAGTACGTGCGCTGGTAAAAGTAGCCTGCACCAAACCAAAAGACTGCGAAAAAGATCCCAAGCTCGCGGATATAAACAAATACCAGACAGAAAAACTGACCGAGCAGCAGGAGCAACAGGTAAACAAGCTTCGGCTGGCACTGGGAATGGAGCCCCTGGCCGACTACCGCAAAAAAGTACACTACGGCCTGAACGACAAACGCTTTAAACTGGAATACACGGGTGCCGTTGCCAACTACATTGTGCCAAGCAAAGAGGCTGCAAAGGTGATGCTGGAGGGGCTGGTAGCGGTGGAGTAGCGGCAAAGCAAATAAAGCTTTCTGCAGCTGCCACCACAGCCGCTGCTCCTCATTTATGGCAGAGACGGCTTACTTGCCATAAGCCGCAATAGCCGCCCGCACATTGCCATGTTTTTCCAGCAAGGCCGCTGCTTCTGCCGCTGATATCTGCAGTTCCTCTACGAGCATCCGCACGCCGCGGTCCACGAGCTTGAGGTTGGAGAGCTGCATGTCTACCATCTTGTTTCCCTTTACCCGCCCCAGGCGCACCATGGTAGCGGTAGTGAGCATGTTCAGGACGAGTTTTTGGGCGGTACCTGCTTTCATGCGGGTGCTGCCCGTCACAAACTCCGGCCCCGTTACCACCTCTACCGGGTAATCAGCGGCTTTGGCTACGGCACTGCCTGCGTTGCACACAATGCAGCCCGTAGCAATGCCGTGGCTCCGGCAGGTATTCAGTCCGCCGATTACGTAAGGGGTACGTCCGGAAGCTGCAATACCTACTACAATATCTTTCTCCGAAATATGATGCGCCTGCAGGTCTTTCCAGGCCTGCTCCGGATCATCTTCGGCAAACTCCACCGCTTTGCGTATGGCGCCATCGCCACCGGCAATAATGCCGATGACCATTCCATGTGGAACACCATACGTCGGCGGACATTCCGAAGCATCCACGATGCCCAAACGCCCGCTGGTGCCTGCGCCTATATAGAAGAGTCTGCCGCCCTGGCTAAGTTTCTCCACCGTTGCCTGCACCAACGCCTCCACCTGCGGTATAGCTTTTTCCACGGCCAGGGGCACAGTTTTATCTTCCCGGTTAATGTTCACCAGCAGCTCATGAACAGACATCTGTTCCAGGTGGTTGTAATGCGAAGCGGATTCGGTAGTAGACACGGTTTTTAGAGTTAGAGAGTTTGGGAGTTTGGGAGTTTGGGAGTTTAGGAGTTAGAAAGGTAGAGAGTTTGAAATTGTAGAGACGAAATGCTCGCGTCTCCTGCTAAATCTCTTACGCCTTTTCCTGGTTCAGCAGCTCCTGGTGGTATTTGATCAGCCCTTCGGTGGGGCTTTGGACAATGCTACCAACCTGAAGGCCGTATTTCTTAGCTATCCGGCGCAACTCCTCTGCAAAATGATACGCAACGGAGCCGGTAAAGTGAACAGGCACATCGTCAAAACCATCGTATTTACACACCTGGCTTTCGAAAAAATCAGAGAAGCTCTCGTAGATCATGGCACGTATAGCCGGGTTCTTCCGCTTTTCGAATATAAACTTAGCAAAAGTAGCCAGGTAAGTGCCGGGCATGGCAGAGCCGTAGACTGCCTCCATAATACCATCTTTGGTAAGATTGTAGCGGTTCTTCAGCGACTGCGCCAGCTCGTCGGGCAGTTCGCGGTAAAGGTACGCCCGGATAAGCATTTTACCCAGGTAAGCCCCGCTGCCTTCGTCGCCCATCAGGAAACCTAAGGAAGGCACACTATCCACAATGTTTTTGCCATCGTAGAGGCAAGAGTTGGAGCCGGTACCCAGGATGCAGGCAATACCGCGTTGGTGGCCACACAGCGCACGCGCCGCCGCCAGCAGGTCGTGCTCTACCTGCACCAGGCTGGCCGGGAAAGCGCTGTGCAAGGCTTCTTCCACACGTTTGCTGCGCTCAAGCGAGCTGCAGCCTGCGCCATAGTAGTAAATAACGGCTGGCGTAAAGCCCTGCAAATTAGGAAGCAGCTCATTTTTGAGGATAGCGTAAATCTGACCGGCATCCAGGTAATGCGGATTTATGCCGGTCGTCAGGAGCTGCGCCTGATCGCTGTTTGCATCTATCACACGCCAGTCTGTTTTCGTGGAGCCGCTGTCTGCTAGTAGTATCATAGAAGTAAAGTTCGGGCAGCACATGGTCTGCCCGCTATTATTATTTTAAGTATACCGAATCTTTCACAAGACCGATAGGAGTAAATTTATCCAGTACATTAACGGTGTGGGGCGCGTCTTTCAGTTCTTCCGTCAGGTCCTGCCCCGCCCAGTGTTCGTAATGGTTGCCCGTGTGCCACAACCTCGACTTCTTCACATCATAAATCACCCCTTTATAGGCAATCCAGACTTCGTCACGGTCCTGGCCGTTACGGAGGGCAAGTTGTTGCAGGGTATATTCGGGTAAAGAAGTCACAGATTTTATCGTGTTTTAGGTTCGGGAAAGGCGTATGGCAAAATAGCAGGCTTTTAATTCAGCTGCAGCTCCCACCATAGCCTCTGCAGCGCTTGTCAGCCGATGCGTGCCTGCGTAACCACCCAGCGGTGCGGCACTTCGCCCCGGGTTGCCTGCAGGTAATCTTCGTAGCTGCAGGGCACAATGCGGGCGCCTTTGTCGCCCGACAGCGCCTCTACCTCCAGCCACCACCGCTCGCTTTTCCGGCTTTTGTAGAACACCATCTTGTCGGGGTTGTCATGAAAAGCTACTGCGTATTTGGTGAATTTGTTACTGCTGAACTGCAATTCGTTTTTGCGGTGATAATAGCCTTCAATAAAATACCAGATCATGACAGCAATGGTCGTAGCCGCCAGCTTGTCCGGGTCCAGTTCCGGCTGGTACTCATAAATCCCAAGCGAGGTAAGGGTATCGGTCTGGCCGGCGTACCAGCAAAGCTGGCAAGCCTCCTCACCGGTTAACCCAAACGGGTTGGCGGGAGCATAGCCCGGTGCATCCTGAAAGCGGATAGCCGACACATCGAACGTGAGCAAGTCGGCAGTGCGTACCACCGGCTCCATTTCCTGCAGGTTCTTGTGCACCTCGCCCACGCGGTGCGCTTCGAAATGCAGCTTCTCCAGGGTTGCCATCACCTCCGGCTCCACCAGGTACGACTGGTAGCCAATCTGCCCGAAACTGAACAGGTAGTTGGGCTCGTGCATGAGTATCTGGCGCAGCTGTTTCTGGTTGGCACTGGCCTCAGGGTCTTCCGTCATGTCTACGCTGCTGTCTACGGTTACCATGTTCACCGGGCGCTCCAGGTGCTCGTAGCCCAGGTACTGCCCGTACTCCAGGTCGTGCGAGCCGCCGATTATTATAGGAACGGTGTTGTGCGAGATCAGCAGTTCCACAATTTCTTTCAGGCGCAGGTACGTATCTTCGAGCCGGATGCCCGGCCGCAGGTTTCCTAAGTCCACAATTTTGCAGCGGCCGCTGGCTTTGCTAAGCCCATACAGCTTTTCGCGCACCGGCCTGGCCGGGCGCAGCTTCTGCACCGGCTCTTCGGTATTGTCGCGCCCTCTTGCTTCGTCTATCCCAACGATCGCAATATCTGCTGCACGCCAGTCCGGGAACTTGCTCAGAAAACAGCTGATGTCGGCTCCCAGGCTGCGGGGCTTGTTGTACTTCAGGAAAGTATCTTCGTCTAACGGTTCAAAAAAAATAGAAAGATTCATGTGGCTGTATCCGAAAGCACCAAAATTAGTAAAAGTATAGAAGTAAATTTTATTTATCGTTCTTGAAGTTTTTTCTCACTTTTGCCCCTGTAACAACTAAAAGCAAGTAAACTTTTCTGAAATAGTAACGATGACAAATAAAATATTTTTAACTAACACTCGTAAGCAATAGGCAATAAAATATTTTTAGTTTACTTTGAAGCTTAGCTTTTATTATCACCGGAAAAAATAAAATAATGAAAAGCCTGTTCGTTTTCTTATTCCTTATTTTATTGGGCTTAAATGCTTGTTCCCAGGATGATTCCGAAGCTCAGGAACGGCCGCCCATCATTGACATGCACATGCACACGGGACTACCACACGAGGTACCCGCCGGGACACCAGCTCTTTGCCGTCCCGAGCCGTGTAAAGGTGATGGCCAGGCAACAATCAATTCCACCGAGCTGATGGAGAAAACGCTAGAACAGATGGACCGTTACAACATTATCAAAGGTTTTCTCAGCGGTGTTGATTTGTCAGCCGTCCAGGAATGGTCAAAGGCTGCTCCGGGACGCTTCATTGCATCCCCTTTTATCCTGAAAGCCGAAAGCTCCGAGCTGGAAAAGCTCAGACCAGAGTACGCAGCGGGGCGTTTTAACGGCATGGGTGAAATTGGGACACAACTCAATGGAGTAGCTCCGAACGATCCATCACTCGAACCCTATTTCAACCTTGCAGAGGAGCTCGATCTCCCGGTGCTCATCCACACATTAGGAATTGGGCCTTATATGCCTCATTTTCGCTCAGCTGCAGGTAGTCCCTTGCTTTTGGAAGAGGTGCTGACCCGCCACCCCAAGCTGCGGCTTTTTGTCGAGAATGCCGGGTACCCCTACCGGGATGAAATGATCGCAATGATGTACCAGTATCCTCAGCTCTACGCAGATGTATCTACGATAACATGGGTGATTCCGCGGACAGCCTTTTACGATTATTTGCAGACCTTTATCAGAGCCGGCCTTGGAAAGCGACTGATGTTTGGTTCTGACCAAATGGTATGGCCGGAAAAGATTGGCGTAGCGGTTGAAGCAATTGAACAAGCTCCATTTTTAACGGCCGAACAAAAGCGGGATATATTTTATAATAATGCCGTGCGCTTTCTTCGTCTTGAAGAAGCTGAAGATGATCCGATACCCCGAAACGAAGCAGCATGATTACATTTTTTGTTTTGGTTTATCGGAGTTTATATTCTCGGCTTATCTTGTTTCTGAGTTCAGTTTCACGAATAAAGAAACCTAGGCCAGTCATTGAACATCATGCAGGTCCCTTGCTCTCACCACCGGCCATTAGCAACTGGCGCATACCACCTGTCGTTCAGTTGTTCGAATTTAATTAATTACCTAAACTGCACTATTGCAAACGCATCCAAACACGCACACTATGAATGTTACGCGAACACTCGATCTTCTGCCTTACCAGTTGCAGCACTTCCCGCAGCCCGACTGCCTGGCAGCCAAAATAAACGGAGCATGGGTAAAATACAGCACGCAGGATGTACAGGACAAAGCAAACCAGCTCAGCCTGGGGCTCCTGAAAATAGGAGTGGGCAAAAACGACAAAGTAGCCATTGTGTCTTTTAACAGGCCGGAGTGGGTATTTGCAGACCTGGCCATCCAGCAGATAGGAGCTATCAGTGTGCCCATGTACCCGACCATTACGGAAGAAGATTACCGCTACATATTTAACGATGCCGAGGTAAAAGTAATTTTTGTGGCCGACAGCAATCTGTACCAGAAGGTAGATGCTGCCACCACCGGCATGGCCAGCGTGCAGGATATTTATACCTTCGACGAGGTGCGTGGCGCCAAACACTGGTCCGAGGTAATGGCCCAGGGAGAGGGCGAAGATGCCGCTAAACTCGACCCCCTGAAAGCTGCCGTTGCCCCGGACGACATTCTCACCATTATTTACACCTCCGGCACTACCGGCAACCCGAAAGGCGTGATGCTGACGCACAAGAACCTGGTCAATAACGTGCTGGGTACGCTGCCTTTTGTACCCGTAGACAGCAGCCACCGCGCCCTCAGCTTTCTGCCGCTCTGCCACATTTTTGAGCGCATGCTCCTGTACCTGTACCTGCGCATTGGTATTTCTATTTACTATGCAGAGAGTGTGGAGAAAGTAGCAGACAACCTGAAAGAGGTGAAGCCCCACATTTTTACCACCGTGCCCCGCCTGCTCGAAAAAGTATACGACAAGATTGTAGCCAAGGGCATGGAATTGAAAGGGGTGAAGCGCGGGCTGTTCTTCTGGGCGCTGGAGCTGGGCCTGAAATACGACACCCAAACCGACCAGGGCTGGTGGTACAACAAGCAGCTGGCGCTGGCTAACAAACTTATCTTCAGCAAATGGCGCGAAGCCCTGGGCGGCAACATCATTGCCATTGTGTCGGGGGGTGCTGCCTTACAACCACGGCTTGCCCGCATTTTCTGGTCGGCGAACCTGCGCGTCATGGAAGGCTATGGCCTTACAGAAACCTCGCCGGTAATTGCCGTGAACCGCTACGAACCCGAAAATAACAAGATTGGCACCGTTGGCCTTCCGATTGATGGCGTAGAAGTGAAGATTGCACCGGAAGACGGCGAAATCCTGACGCGGGGCGATTCTGTTATGAAAGGGTATTACAAAAAACCTGACCTGACGGACGAAGTAATTGACAAGGACGGCTGGTTTCACACCGGCGATATCGGAGAGATCGTAGACGGGAAATACATCAAGATTACTGACCGCAAAAAGGAGATGCTCAAAACATCCGGCGGAAAATACATTGCCCCGCAGGCCATCGAGAACAAGCTGAAAGAGTCGGTGGTGATAGAGCAGGCCATGGTGGTGGGCGAGGGACAGAAATATGCCGCCGCGCTCCTGGTACCTTCGTTCCTGGGCCTGCAGGACTGGTGCCAGCACAAGGGCATCCCGTACACCACCGACGAGGAAATGCTGCAGACACCCGAAGTGATTGATAAGTTTAAGCGTGAAGTAGAAAAGACAAATGCCAGCCTTGCCCAGTACGAAACGGTAAAACAGTTCCGCCTGGTGCCCAATGCCTGGACCGTAGACTCAGGCGAACTCACCCCCACTCTCAAGGTGAAACGGAAGGTCATCTACAACAACTACAAAGATCTCATCAACAGCATGTTCCGGTAAGAAGCTCTATACCTCTAGCATAATAACAGGATTTATTGAAACTATTTTAACTGGTTTGCTTACATAAGGAGCAAATGCGCTATGTTTTTGCTGATGCTGACCAAGGCCCTTATATACAGTGGGAATAGTTATTTATTCCCTAAATTAGTATGCAAGCATAACAATTTACACCTACCTTTAGTATAACGAAAAAGCAGGATATGAAGCCAGAAGAAACCGTTGACTACCACATGAAAGTAGGCTGGCATGCCGTAGCCCGCATGTACAATGCGGAAGCTGCTAAAAGCGGCATCACAACTGCTATCGGGTTCGTGCTGCTCAACATCAACCAGGAAACGGGTACGCCGGCCACTAAAATTGCCCCACTGATGGGCCTGGAAGCCAGGAGCCTTACCCGCATCCTGAAAAGCATGGAGGAGGACAAGCTCATCTACAGAGTGCCCGACGAAAAAGACAAGCGCCTGGTCCGCATTTTTCTTACGGAAAAGGGGCTGGAGAAAAAGGAAATCTCACGTAAAACAGTAAGGCACTTCAATCATAAAATCCGGGAAGCTATTCCGCCTGAAGAGCTGGACGTATTTTTCAGGGTTTGTGCCAAAATCACAAGCATGATTGAAAACAAAGAAATCTTCTGACACAACCTACAAGTATAAAGCTGCCATGAAAAGAATTATCAAGAAAGTAGCGGTGTTAGGTTCCGGCGTGATGGGCTCCCGCATTGCCTGCCACTTCGCCAACATCGGGGTGCAGGTACTTCTGCTGGATATTGTGCCGAAAGAGCTGCTACCGGAAGAACAGGCCAAAGGGCTGACGCTGGAGCGCCCGCAGGTGCGCAACCGTATTGTGAACAGTTCTTTGCAGGCTGCAGTTGCCTCCAATCCCTCTCCTCTGTACCGCAAGTCCGACGCCCGCCTCATCCAAACCGGCAACTTCGAGGATAACATGAAAGACATCGCCACCGCCGACTGGACCATAGAGGTGGTGGTGGAGAACCTGAAGATAAAGAAGCTGGTATACGACCAGGTAGAGCAGCACCGTAAACCCGGTACGCTTATCACCTCCAACACCTCCGGCATCCCGATACACCTGATGGCGCAGGATCGCTCCGACGACTTCCGGAAACACTTCTGCGGTACCCACTTTTTTAACCCGCCCCGCTACCTCAGGCTGCTGGAGATAATCCCGACCCCGGAAACCGACCAAAGCGTAATCGACTTCCTGCTGCACTACGGCGACCTTTACCTGGGCAAAACCACCGTACTGGCCAAAGACACGCCTGCCTTTATCGCCAACCGCGTGGGCATTTACGGCATTATGCAGACGCTGGCCGTTATGGAGAAAACAGGTCTGACGATTGACGAGGTAGACAGAATTACGGGGCCGATCATCGGCAGGCCAAAGTCCGCTACCTTCCGCACCCTGGATGTGGTGGGGCTGGACACGCTGGTAAATGTAGCCAACGGGCTTTTCCAGGCAGGGGAGCAGGACGAGTCGCGGGAGCTGTTTAAAATTCCGGCGTACCTGCAGCAGATGGTGGATAACAAGTGGCTCGGCGACAAGACCGGTCAGGGCTTTTACAAAAAAACAAAAGACGCCAAAGGCAAAACAGAAATCCTGACGCTCGACCTGAAAACGATGGAGTACGGTCCCAAGCAGAAGGTGAAGTTCCAGAGCCTGGAGGCGCTAAAGCCCATCGAAGACCTGCGGAAGCGGGTAAAGGCATTTTCGCAGCAGACGGATAAGGCTGCCCAGTTCTTCAACGAAACGTTGTTCGGGCTGTTCCAGTACGTATCGCACCGCATCCCGGAAATATCAGACGAACTCTACCGCATCGACGACGCGCTGCGGGCCGGCTTCGGCTGGGAATTGGGCCCGTTCGAGTACTGGGATATACTGGGCGCCCGCGAAACAGCGCAACGCATGACCGAAGCCGGTTACGAGCCGGCCGATTGGGTGCTGGACATGCTGCAGCACAACAAGGAGTCGTTTTACATAGTACAGAACGGCACCCGCCGCTACTACGACATCCAAACCCACGAGTACAAAGCCATCCCGGGCGCTGAAAACTTCATCATCCTGAACAACCTGCGCGAGAGCAAACTGGTCTGGAAAAATGCCGGCGCCAGCCTGATCGATTTGGGCGATGGCATCCTGAACGTAGAGTTCCACACCAAGATGAACACGATGGGCGGCGATGTGGTGCAGGGGCTGCACAAAGGCATTGAACTGGCCGAAAAAGAATTCAGGGGCATGGTAGTAGGAAGTGATGCGGCCAATTTCTCGGCAGGCGCCAACGTGGGGCTGATTTACATGTATGCGCTGGAACAGGAGTACGACGAGATCAACTTCATGATAAAGCAGTTCCAGGACACCATGATGCGCATGCGTTATTCGGCTATTCCGGTAGTAGGTGCGCCGCATGGCCTTACGCTGGGCGGCGGCTGCGAACTAAATCTGCACTGCGACCACATACAGGCTGCTGCCGAAACCTACATGGGACTGGTAGAGTTTGGCGTGGGCCTGATACCCGGCGGCGGCGGCACCAAAGAAATGACGCTACGGGCATCGGAAAGTTACGAGGAAGGCGACATCGAGTACAACACGCTCAAGAATATCTTCCTCAACATCGGCATGGCCAAAGTATCTACCTCCGCCAAAGAAGCTTTCGATTTAGGCTATATGCGCAGGGGCGATGGCATCACGATCAACAGCAACCGCCTGTTGGCTGAAGCAAAGGCACAGGCCATCAGATTGGCGGAAGCAGGCTACACCAAACCGGTTCAGAAAAACAACATCAAAGTGCAGGGCAAAGGCGCGCTGGGCATGTTCCTGACAGGAGCCAACGCCATGCTCACAGGTGGTTACATTTCGGAACACGACCGTAAAATTTCCGAGAAGCTGGCTTACGTGATGTGCGGCGGCGACCTGTCGTCGCCCACCGAAGTAAGCGAGCAATACCTGCTGGACCTGGAACGCGAGTCGTTCCTGTCGCTGACCGGAGAGCGGAAGACGCTGGAGCGCATCCAAAGCATCCTGACAACAGGTAAGCCACTGCGGAATTAGGTTTCGTTATTGGGAAATCGTAGGGGTACCCTTTACGGGTACCCAATCAATAGCGAACAATTATTACAGGCAAGGGCGTTTGAAATATTAACTACAGGAGCAGAGGCTATGGTGGCAGGTGCAGAAAAGTTTGTCTGAATCAGGATAGCATACTTTACTGCATCTCGCCCACAAGATCCTTCCAGGATGACAAAAGGAGATTAGAAGCAGGAGGGTGGGAAGAGCAGTTTAGCACAACATCAAGCTAGCAAACAACAGTTTAACAATTCAGTAATTCAACAATTAAAAATATGAACAATGCCTATATCGTAGCCGGGTTTCGCAGTGCCGTAGGGAAAGCGCCACGCGGGGTGTTCCGGTTTACCAGACCCGACGACCTGGCGGCTGATGTGATCAAGCATCTGTTGGCGGCTGTTCCTGCCCTCGACCCGGAGCGCGTAGATGACCTGATTGTAGGAAATGCGGTGCCGGAGGCGGAGCAGGGCCTGCAGATTGGCCGTATGATCTCACTGCTGGCGCTGCCCCTGTCGGTGTCGGGCATGACCGTGAACCGCTACTGCGGCTCCGGCGTAGAAACCATTGCCATGGCCTGCAACCGCATCAGCGCCGGTATGGCCGACTGTATTATTGCCGGCGGAACAGAGTCGATGTCGATGGTGCCGACGGCGGGGTGGAAGACGGTACCGAATTACAAGATCGCCAAAAACAACCCGGACTGGTACCTGAGCATGGGCCTGACAGCCGAAGCAGTAGCCAAAGACTATAATGTTTCACGTGAAGACCAGGACGAATTTGCGTACAAGTCGCACCAGAAGGCGCTGAACGCGATCCAAAACGGCTACTTTAAAGAGCAGATTGTGCCTATTACGGTAGAGGAAACGTATCTGGATGAAAACGGCAAAAAGAAGACCCACTCGTATGTAGTAGACACCGACGAAGGTCCGCGTGCCGATACTTCGCTGGAGAAACTGGCAAAACTAAAGCCTGTTTTTGCCATGGGTGGCACGGTAACAGCCGGTAACTCTTCCCAGACGTCGGACGGGGCTGCTTTTGTGCTGGTGATGTCGGAGCGTATGGTGAAGGAGCTGAACCTGGAGCCTATTGCCCGCCTCGTCAGCTACGGCACCGGCGGTGTTGATCCGCGTATTATGGGCATGGGTCCGATAGCGGCCGTACCAAAAGCCCTGAAAATGGCAGGCATGAAACTAGCCGACATTGACCTGATCGAAATGAACGAAGCCTTCGCGGCGCAGTCTATCGCCGTCATGCGCCACCTCAATTTCGACCCGGACAAGCTTAATATCAGCGGCGGCGCCATTGCGCTTGGTCACCCGCTGGGCTGCTCCGGCGCTAAACTGAGCGTGCAGCAGTTTAGCGAGCTGCGCCGTCTGGGCAAGAAATACGGCATTGTAACGGCCTGCGTTGGCGGCGGACAGGGCGTGGCCGGAATTTATGAACTCTTGAAATAAGCAGAAGTCACAGGTGCTCCGTATAACACTTCACCTTCTGCTTTAGCTGAAAAAGTAAAATAGTATGGCAATGGATAATGCAAAAAAGGCTGCCCCGGTAAAGGGCGGTGAATTTCTGATAAAGGAAACCTCTCCGCAAGACGTTTTTATTCCTGCTGAATTCGGGGAGGAGCAGCAGCTGATGGCACAGACCTGCCGCGACTTCGTGCGCGAGGAAGTTACGCCACTGCTCGACCGCCTCGACAACCACGAGGAAGGCCTGCTCGAAGGACTGATGAAAAAAGCAGGAGAACTCGGTTTGTTCGCTGTTTCCATGCCGGAGCAGTACGGCGGCCTGAATATGGACTTCGACACCTCGCTGCTCGTTACAGAGTCGGTGGGTAGCGGGCATTCTTTTCCGGTAGCCTTTGCGGCACATACGGGCATTGGCATGCTCCCCATCCTGTATTTCGGCACCGAAGCGCAAAAGCAGAAGTACCTGCCAAAACTTACCACCGGCGAATGGATCTCGTCCTACTGCTTAACTGAACCCGGCTCCGGTTCCGATGCCCTGGCAGCCAAAACCAAAGCAGTATTAAACGACGAAGGCACCCACTACATCCTCAACGGACAAAAAATGTGGATAACCAATGCCGGCTTTGCCGATGTGTTCATTGTTTTTGCACAGGTTGATGGCGACAAGTTTACCGGCTTTATTGTGGAAAAATCGTTTCCGGGACTAACGCTAGGCAACGAAGAGCATAAAATGGGCATCAAAGGCTCCTCCACCCGCCAGGTCTTTCTCTCCGATTGCCCGGTTCCAAAAGAAAACATTCTGGGCGAAATAGGCAAAGGCCACCTGATTGCCTTCAACATCCTGAATATAGGCCGCATCAAGCTTGGTGCTGCTACCCTGGGTGCAGCCAAAGGCGTAGCCGATTTGTCGGTAAAGTATGCCAACGAGCGCGTGCAGTTTAAGCTCCCGATTTCAAAATTTGGCGCTATTAAGCACAAGCTGGCAGAGCAGGCCATCCGCATTTTTGCTACTGAAGCCGCACTTTACCGCACGGGCATGGATATTTACCGTACAGAGCAGGAATTATTGGCAGCAGGCAAACCAGAGAACGAAGCCATGCTGGGAGCTGCCCGCGAGTTTGCCGTAGAGTGTGCCATCCTGAAAGTGGAAGGCTCCGAAATGCTCGATTATGTAACGGATGAAGGGGTGCAGATCTACGGCGGCTACGGCTACTCCGCCGACTACCCCATGGACCGCGCCTACCGCGACTCGCGCATCAACCGCATCTTCGAGGGCACCAACGAAATTAACCGCATGCTGATCGTGGATATGATCCTGAAGAAAGCCATGAGCGGCGAACTCGACCTGATGGGACCGGCACAGGCCGTGCAGCAGGAACTGATGGCCATCCCGGATTTCGGCACAGAGGAGGAAGGACTGTTTACAGCAGAGAACAAGGCCATCCGGAATATGAAAAAAGCCGTGATGCTGGTAGCAGGTACCGCCGTGCAGAAATTCATGACCACCTTAGCCAAAGAACAGGAAATCCTGATGGATATTGCCGATATGGTAATCAGGACCTATGTAGCCGAATCGACGCTGCTGCGCGTGCAGAAACTGATTGGCCTGCGTGGCGAAGAAGCTGTTGCCAGGCAGGTTGATATGGCAAAGGTAGTCGTGAACGATGCCGTAGATACTGTTTTTATGGCTGGGAAAGACGCCATTGCCGCTATGGCCGAAGGAGACGAACAGCGCCTGTTGTTCATGGGCCTCAAGCGCTTCACCAAGAAAGACCTGTACAACACCAAGGAAGCACGGCGCCGTATAGCAGCAGCGTTAATAGAGTCGAATGCCTATATTTATTAAGCTATATATTTATTTACGATTTTCTCAAAATCCGGCACATTTTGAGCCGGATTTTTTATTTTTAAAAGTACAAAAGTGATTTTTTGCCGCCTTTTTGAAACATCCTGACCAAAAATAAGATATTAGCTTTACCGATTCCGTATTAGGACAAACAGCTAAAAAATGTATGGGAGCAACATGTTTGATTCCCTTCTTTAATGAGAGGGAGCGTATAGCGCAGGTATTGGAAACAGTTACAAAGGTTAAGAATATAACGCAGGTACTCTGTGTGGACGACGGTTCTACAGATGGTACAGCCGCTTTTATTAAAGCCTATTGGCCTGCGGTAAAGGTGCTGCGCTTACACCAAAACCAGGGGAAGGCGGCTGCTATCAGGCATGGCTTAAAGGCTGCGAAAAATGAAATTATCCTTTTAATGGATGCCGACCTGCAGGACATACAGGCCGGTGAGATCTATGATGCTATCGCAGCGTTCAAACTCTACCAGTTGGATATGCTCATCCTCCGTCGCATCAACTCGCCGTGGTTTGTAAAGTGGTACCGCAGCGATATCCTGCTTTCCGGAGAAAGGCTGATCCTGAAAAGTGACCTGAAGAAAATCCTGTCGCAGCCGGTAGAGCGGTACCAACTGGAAGTGGCTATCAACAACTACATGCTGCACCACGGTAAAGAAGTGCGCTGGATGCCCTGGTCGGCCCTGAACACCTACAAAGTAGACAAATGGGGTGTGCTGGGCGGATCGCACAGGGAGTTTAAAATGTATGTGGAGATTGTAGGCTACGTAGGCCTGGTAAACATGGTGTTGCAGCTCACTTCTTTTGCCACTAAACGCCTGAAGCGGTCTGCCAAAAGCAGACCGGCACCACCCGTATACGCAGAGGCTATTTAATCAGGATACGGTTTAGCTGCAACGTCCCCGGCTTTTTGGCAGGTCTTGTTACGGCTACCATGTCTTTATCTGTAAACCAGGCGGTGTAGCTCTTCACATACGGCACCTCTCCGCTTTTGGCAATATTCAGGCCCAGGGCTACCGGCGCCTCCATCTGGCCGGTGGCAGTATTTATGCGGCGCAGGTACAGGTCGTATTTCCCGTTCAGCTCCTCCAGCGTTACCAGGCTAAGCGTATTATCGTGCAGGGAATAACGGTACGAGATGCCGGAGTAACCTTGTGCGGCAGGCGCTTCCTGCTGCTTTACCAGCACAGAATTCCAGGCAGGTGTCATGTATTCGTCGTAGGCGAACAGGTGCAGTTCGCGGGCAAAGAAAGGTGCATCTTCGCCACCGGCTGTAAATTTCTTCTCCGCAATAATAATCAGTTTATTATCCGGGGTTAAGATGAGGTCAGAGAAATAAATGTCTTCTAAACGCGATGCTTTGTTTGCTCCGTCCTTGTAGGCAGCATTTATTTTCTGCAGGTAGTCCGGCGTAAATTTAAACTTCTTGGCAAATATCATGTCGTTGGCATCAAAATCGAACTTGATCACCTTCAGACTCTGGTACATTCCGGTTGCTTCATCGGCTGTAAGCACTGTTCCGAACAACTGCCCGCTGGGCATCAGCTTATATTTGCTGTCCAAAATGTAGGTTAGTTTGCCGTTGAACCGGCCACCCACCAGCACCGACATCACTTTGGCATCCGTGTTCTTTACCGGGTACTGCCTTACGGTCAGGCGCTGCATCTGGTCTGAAATCAGGCTGACATACTGCTCACCGCTGTTGCTGACCTGGATATCGGCGGATAGAATATTGCGCATGTCGCCCAGGTAATAATTTACGTCTTTTAGGTTGGAGAAGTGGCTGTCGAACAACGTGCCGCTGATGCTTTTGATCTGCATGCCGCTGTCGGTGTGGTAGCGGTATACCAGCATTTTGGAGCCATCAGCCGATACGGCTACTCCTGCTCTCCTGCCGGCAGCAGGCGCTTCCAGCAGCTTAGTGCTTTTATTTAGTGCTCCTGACGTTAAATTTATCTGGTGCCCGTGCAGTTGCTGCGTTCCCTGCCCGTCGGTGCGGCGTGTGATGACAATAACAGCTTCGGGTGTCGTAAAGAAGGTTTCGATAGTTTCTTCGCCTGCCAACGGAACAGAAGCACTCCATACTTTTTTCAGGTCGGTATTGTAGCGCTCCACAGCATACGCGCTGGCTGACTTCTTATTTAACAAGATCAGGTCTTTCTGATTAAGGGTAAGCGCCTTATCCGGCAGCTTGCTGTTGAAAATATCTTCAGCGGGATCAGGAGTATAGGTGAAGGGAACCGACTCTTTCACTTTCGCCTGCGCCATGCTCAGCACCGGAGTGATTGTCAGTAAAAACGCCAGAATTCGAACGTACAGGTTATTTTTCACAGGTATAAACAGAAATAATAATCTAAATTAAACAGCTTTTAACGAACAGCAAAATTTTTCCTGCAGGTTTTCCACCGCCACCACACTAAAAGCAAAAATGGCAATAACAGCTGTTCGTTTTTATAAATCAACAAATAATTACTTGAATTCAGCACATTATATTGATAATTCCGTATATTGCGCCGCTGTAATACACAGGCAGTACCAATGCGGCACCCGAAGCAGGTGTTTCAATGCCAGACTACCTGTTTTCTTATGCAGCCTTAGCTTTCTTTTTACTGTTTGGAATGGTTAATAAAATGATTTGGCTATGAGGTTTTTACTAAAAATATCCGTTTTTATGGCTATTCTCTTAGTAAGCAAGTTCACACGAAAAGAAGAAGCACTCGCTACGCAAACTCCTCCTCAAAAAGTGTCTTTATTTCCTGATGTCAGTGCACAACAGGTAAAAATGCAGGCCCTGCCAAGGGATCAGGAGAAGAAAACCCCACTCCACATCCACCTCTCTTCTTTTTAGCTGATACGACTCCAGTTTACCGTGTTGGCACTCAGCGACTGAATGTGCCGCCGGATGTTCTGGTGCTTGCTTTGCTCCAGTTGCGGGTCTTCCTCCAGCGTGCGCTGTGCCGCCGCCCGTGCCTCCTGCAGGATAGGCGCATCTTTGGCTAAATCGGCGATGAGCAGGTCCAGCACGCCGCTTTGCTGCGTCCCCATCAGGTCTCCGGGCCCCCGGAGCTTTAAATCTATATCTGCTATTTCGAAGCCGTTGTTGGTACGCACCATCGTCTCCAGCCTTGTTTTACTGTCTTTGCCCAGTTTGTAGCCCGTCATCAGGATGCAGTAGCTTTGCTCCGCCCCCCGCCCCACACGCCCGCGCAACTGGTGCAGCTGCGAAAGGCCAAAGCGCTCGGCACTCTCTATTACCATCACCGAGGCATTGGGCACGTTCACGCCTACTTCTATCACAGTAGTGGCCACCATAATCTGGGTTTCGTTGCGCACAAAGCGCTGCATTTCGTAATCTTTGTCGGCGGCTTTCATTTTACCGTGCACCATACTCACCTTGTACTCCGGGAATGCCCGCTGCACACTTTCGTAACCGTCCATCAAATCTTTGTAATCCATTCCCTCCGATTCCTCAATCAGCGGGTACACAATGTACACCTGCCGCCCCAGCTTTATCTGGTCCCGGATAAACTGGAATACCTTCAGGCGGTGGCTGTCGAAGCGGTGTACGGTCACAATCTCTTTTCGGCCGGCTGGCAGCTCGTCTATCACCGACACATCCAGGTCGCCGTAGAGGGTCATGGCGAGGGTGCGGGGAATGGGCGTGGCTGTCATAACGAGAACATGCGGGATGATGCGGGAATTTTTGCGCCACAGTTTTGAACGCTGCTCCACCCCAAAACGGTGCTGCTCATCCACGATGCACAGGCCCAGGTTCTGAAACTGCACCACATCCTCCAGCAGCGCGTGCGTGCCCACGAGCATCTTCATATCACCTGACCGCAGCTGCTCGTGCAGTTCCCGCCGCGCTTTGGTTTTGGAAGAGCCGGTGAGCTTGCCAATGTTAATACCCAGCCTGTCGGCAAATACCTTCAGGCCGGTGTAGTGCTGGTCGGCGAGGATTTCGGTAGGCGCCATGAGCACCGACTGCGCGCCGTTATCGGCAGCAATGAGCATCGTGATAAAGGCTACAATGGTTTTGCCGCTGCCCACATCGCCCTGCAGCAGGCGGTTCATCTGTTTGCCTGCCGTAAGGTCTTTGTATATCTCCCGGACCACCCGCTTCTGCGCATTGGTCAGGTCGAAAGTCATGTGTTCTTTATAAAAGGTATTGAGCGTGGGAATTTCTTTGAATACCTGCCCGGCCAGATCGGCCCGCCGCACCACTTTCTGGCGGAGCAGGCGCAGCTGAATGTAAAACAGCTCTTCGAACTTGAGCCTGAATTTAGCGGCGTTATACTTTTCGACCGACTCCGGGAAGTGGATATTCAGCAGCGCCTCGCGTTTGCTCATCAGGCGGTAATGGTCGATAAGCTCCGGCGAAAGCGTTTCCTGGATTTGCGATTCGGCCTGCTTCAGGAGCACTTCAATCATCTTGGCGATGACTTTGCTCTCGATGCGGAAGCTCTTCAGCTTCTCGGTAGTGTGGTAGACGGGCTGCAGAAACGAGCCTGTTTGTTTTGCCTCGGCTAACTCTTCCAGCTCCGGGTGCGCCATGCTGAACCTGCCGTTGAACAGGGTCGGCTTTCCGAACACGATATAGTCGGTGTGGTTCTTAACCGTTTTCTCCATCCACTTCACCCCCTTGAACCAGACCAGCTCCATGTCGCCGGTTTCGTCGGTGAGGGTGGCGGCGAGGCGTTGTTTGCGGCCTTCGCCTATGAGTTCTTTCCCGCGGATACGGCCTTTCACCTGCACATAGGGCAGCGCCTCGTCCAGTTCAGCAATTTTGTAGAACTGCGTGCGGTCGAGGTACCGGAAAGGGTAGTGTTGGATGAGGTCGCCGTAGGTGTAGATGTTCAGCTCCTTCTGCAGCAGCTCTGCCCGCTGCGGCCCCACCCCTTTCAGGAATTCAATTTTGGTATGGAAGAAGTTGCTCAAAAAAGTTAGAAAGTTTGAGAGTTTAGGAGTTTAGGAGTTTTGTAGGGGTTGAATATTCTCAACTCTGTACAGGGCGTTATAAAACCTTTCTGCTCCTGGTAATCTTGTTCGGACTGAAAATCATATTCATCAATTAAATCATATGAATCAGCGGTTCAGACAAGGAGCAGAGGCTGTGGTGGCAGGTGCAGCATAATTAACTAATCAGGCTAATGCATGTGCAATCCATACCAGTAGCTATGCCCGTGAGCATTACCTGCTATATCTCCATGAATATCATAGATTGGGAGTTCAGCTACTAAAAATCCTCCCAAAAGAGTCATTGCTGCTTTAAATAATCTTGTGCTGTATATCTGAGAAAACTTTCCTCCCCTTATTAACAGATAAACACTATAACACGTGATTAAAACAATCAATGCATTTCGAAGTAGATAGCGATAAAAATAAAAGTTTTCAGGGCTCAGGAAAAAAATATCTTTTATTTTCATATAATTTCTAAAAATCCAAAAGTGATAGAGATCAAAGTTTATCCATATGTAAACAAACATATAAAGAAGTAAATAGGCGCCAAAGACTCGTGAAGCGTTAGAAAGTTTGGTATGAGCTGCAGCAATAACTATAAAAAGGCTGTTAATCCCAACAAACCCAAAGACAGAAGTAAGTAATCTGTTAGAAAGAAACAGACTCAGAACTAAGATCCCTATAGATAAAAGTCCAGAAACAATCAGCCAATAGTTTAACAGCTTATTCATGTCATTTTATGGTCGTATAACGCACCGCCTATTCAGGGATTAACCACTTCCCCTATCTCTCCTTCCCCCGCCACTCCAGCGTATTGAGCATATGGATAATATCCTTCTTTACATACTCTATCACAGGTGCCAGCGAATCATTCTGCGTGGCTGTTCTAAAATATAAAGCGCCGCGCAGGAAATGCTTTGTAGAATCTGTCACGTAGAACTGGAACTGGCTGGGCACCTCGCCGGTCAGCTCGAAAACAGAGGCCAGGTCGCCTTGTGGTGTTTTTACTTCGGTTTCTTCGATAGAATAGGCTTTTATCTGGTGCTTGGAGGTGAGTTTACGGGCATCTTCTATCAGGTCGTTCAGCTGCTTCGGGTCGTTCTGGAGCGGCTTGTAGGTGAGCTGCACATTGGCCTGCAGCGACGGGTAGTATACATTTATCCAGTGCGGCTCCGCAATTAACGAAGAGTCGGGGCGGATTTTGGCGTATTTCGAATACTCGAAGGTGTATGGATGGGCCTCCTGCAGTGGCCGGTAAGCGGGTTCGGGCAAATCGATGCGGTTATAGCCTTTGGGTTTGGGCGTATACTCTGCTCCACAAGCCACCATAGCCACTGCCACTGCTGCCCACAAAAAGGTTTTAAGATTAACTGACTTTCTGATAATATTCTCTTTTGCTTGTAACATCTACTTTAACCCGCTTTACGCGCTTACTGTCCGCCGACTCAACTATGAAATGGAAACCGTTGTACGATACTTCTTCGCCTACACGCGGCACCCGGTCAAACAGCACCGTCATGAGTCCTGCCACCGTCTCGTGCCGGCCTTTCACCTCGTCAAAAGCACCAAAAGGCACTTCTGCTATTTTGCAAAAGTCGTGCAGCGATGTTTTTCCATCAAAGATAAATGTATTTTCGTCGAGTTGGGAATAGATGATATCTTCGTCGTCGTCAAATTCATCGTTAATCTCGCCAACAATTTCTTCCACCACATCCTCCAGCGTAAGCAAACCTGTTGTAACACCGGCATGGTTTACCACAATGGCCATGTGCACGTGTTTAGCCTGAAACTCGTTGAGCAGTTCCGAAATCCGCTTATCTTCCGACACGAAGAAGGGCAAACGCACCAGGTCCTGCCACCGGAACTCCGGCCCTTTGTCCAGGTGCGGGAGCAGGTCTTTGATGTACAGGATACCCTCCACCCTGTCGAGGCTGCGGGCATAAACGGGCACCCGCGAGTAGCCCCAGTCCAGAATTTTAGGAAGTAGTTCGGGCAAGGTCTCCTGCAGGCTGAAAGCAGCCACTTCGGAGCGTGGGCGCATGATCTGCCGGACGGTAATAGAGCCAAAGTTCACGATGCCGCGCAGCAGACGCCGTTCTTCGGGCGAGGTTTCTTCGTTTGTAAGTGAAAGGTCCAGGCTGTGGTGCAGTTCCTCGATGGTGTGCCGGTACGACTGCGACAGGTACCGTTCCTCGATTACGCCGCTAAAGGCAAGCAGTAGTTTGGATATGGGCGCAGCGATAGTCTGTAGTACTGCAAAAAAAGGAGCGGTGTTACGGGCAATGGCGCCACCGCGCTTGTTTCCATAAACTTTAGGCAGCACTTCGCCAAAAAAGACAATGAAGAAAGTAGCCAGCAGCATCCCACTCACCACGGCCCAGCCAGGCACAGCGGTAGTACCAAACACCGACCATGCCACATAAGCAAACAAGGTAATGATACTAACATTAATGGCATTATTAAAGATAAGGATGGTTGCCTGCAGCTTGCGGGGGTTCTGCAGAAGCGTGTAAATGGTTCGTTCTGCTTTGTGGCTGCTGCCCTTATAGCGGGCCAGCTCCTGTTCTGAGAGAGCAAAAAAAGCTGCCTCTGCGCCTGAAGTCAGGGCAGAGAGCAGCAAAAGGAAAAAGCAGGCTACAATTGCTGCTAAGTATTCGATCCTGAGTAAGGAAGTAGTTTGTTGTAGAAAATAGAGTAAACTATAACTCAGGGGGTCTCCGGAATCTAAACTTTCCAAAATTTATTTTTTAAATGAAACATAGGTTAGAACGGCAGGTCGTCCGGCTCGTCGTTCGAAGCAACCGATGAGGCTCCTTTTGTTGTGGCCGCCCCGCCGCTATAGCTATTGGCAGCATAGCCGCTTTCAGCAGCACCGCCGTTGCCGCCCTCGCCTCTGCCTCCCAGCATGGTCATGTTATCAGCCACAATCTCGGTAATATAGCGGGTTTGATTATCTTTATCCTGGTATGACCGGGACCTGATCCTGCCTTCTATATAAACCGAGCTCCCTTTTTTAAGATATTTTTCAGCAACCTGTGCCAAACCTCTCCAAAGAACGATGTTGTGCCATTCGGTGTGGCTCTGCCGCTGCCCTTCCCGGTCTTTATACGTTTCTGTAGTGGCGAGCGTAAAGGATGCCACAGGTGTACGGTCTTCGAGGTATCTGACTTCCGGATCTTTGCCCAGGTTACCCACTAATATTGCTTTGTTAACTCCAGCCATATATGTTGTTGTTTGTTTATATAGTCTTATATGTTTTATGCAAAATTTTGTTACCAAACCAGCTGTTAAACACACATCACGGGAAAAGCATAATGCTTCTAATCAGCCATTAGTTCAGTTTATAAATCTACTAAAATTCTGCTGTCTTTCAAATAGCTGCTGATAAGAACCGGTTTCGGCAACGCATCTATTTCTGCTGCACGAAAAGGCGCCAGCCTCGTCTCCTGCAGGATCTCTCCCGCTAGCGGTTCCGCAAGCCTGACCCGGTAGAATTTTGCGGTTAGCTTCTGATGACTCAGCACATGTTTATACTCCTTCTGCGGCGGCAGCACCTGGTCTTCAGCCACAGGAACACCCGCTTGCTGAAGTTCCTTTACAAGAGCATCTGCAGACAAACCTTTATCCGGACTCTCATACAAATAAAAATCATAAAGCCCCTGCCAGATATCACCGCTCAGGCGCTTCCGGAGATAATAATTACCCTGGTGCTCGAATACGATATAATGAAAAAAGCGCGGGCGGGCAGCTTTTGCCTTAGACTTCACCGGTAGTTCCTGCACCATGCCATGGTTGTAGGCGAAGCACGTCTGCTGTAAAGGGCAGAACAGGCAATCCGGCATGAGCGGAGTACACTGAATGGCTCCAAACTCCATGATAGCCTGGTTAAAGACATCAGGGGCATCGACAGGAATGAACGAGTTGGCCAGTTGCTGGAACACAGCCCTGGATGCCGGCAGAGCAATGTCATCCGGAATACCGAATACGCGCGCCAGCACCCGGAACACATTCCCGTCCAGCACCGCCACCTGCTCCCTGAAGGCAAACGAAGCAATAGCGGCAGCGGTATAACTCCCCACCCCCCGCAGCTTCAGCAGTTCCTTATATGAGTCCGGGAAAACACCGCCATATTCGTTTACCAGCTGCTGTGCCGTAAAGTGCATATTGCGCGCCCGGGAGTAGTACCCCAACCCCTGCCACAGGCGAAGCACCTCCTCCTGGGGGGCAGCAGCCAGGTCGTGCACAGTTGGGTACGCTGCAATAAATTTCTGGTAATAAGGTAATCCCTGGTTTACGCGTGTCTGCTGCAGAATTATTTCGGAAAGCCAGATTTTATACGGGTCTGTGGTTTCGCGCCAGGGCAAAGCACGCTTATGCTGTTCGTACCATTGTATAAGTGCAGGTGCAAAAATTGGGTTATCTGTAGTTTTCATCAGGTAAGCGCGTGCTGCCCGGATTGGTATCCGGCGAAGCAGGCAAAGGTAAAGAATGTTTACAACAAATAGCACAAACTCCAGCTATCTTCCTGATTTGCAAAATATTAGGCCAAAAATACCGTTAGAAAACATTATTGTGGCATAACAATTGCGAGAGTCTAACCAAAGCTTAATTGTTTGCACTTAGATTCTTGTAATAAATTAGTGCTAAAGCTTTTACTTATCAAAAAGTACATATACCTTTGTGCCCCTTAATGGCGCAATTAGTATGCAAGCCGATTAAATATTGAAACCCCTAATTTAATTTTTTTCAAATTTTTAAATATATAAGCAAGTGACTAAAGCAGAAGTAATATCAGAGATTGCTGATAAAACAGGGATTGATAAATCTGATGTTCAATCAACGGTGGAGGCTTTCTTTAAGGTAATTAAAGACTCGATGGCCAATGGTAATAACATCTATGTGAGAGGTTTTGGTAGCTTTGTAAATAAAAAGCGAGCAAAGAAAGTTGCCCGTAATATTTCAAAGAACACATCCATTATCATTGACGAGCACTATATACCAAGCTTCAAGCCGTCTAAAACATTTATTCAGAAGATTAAGAACAGCAAAAAGATCAAAGAATTAGCTCATTCCTAATTCTTTTGTATCTTTGCAGTTCTGATTAAGCTTTATTTTAGTAAATCACTTGGCAAAAAGAATGTCACGGTCACAAATATTGATTGTTCTTGCAGCTATCGTTTTGGTAGCCGTCATATTCTTTTTGCCTAAAGTGGTGGTAAACGAAGAGGATAAGGCCGGTTTCGCCGAAGGCGAGACCGCAGCCACAGTACCAGCCGGACACTCAGAAGATGATGGTCATGACCATAGCGCACACGAAGCAGAAACTTCAGCTGAAAGTGCACACATGGCGGCATCTCCTGAGCAGTTGATGGAACTGGCTACGGTACGCGCCAAATACAACAAGGCGGCCGACCCGAAAGCAAAATCCCGCCTGGCAGGTGAACTGGCAGCAGCTTATACTGCTGTTAGTAAATTTGACAGTGCCGGTTACTATTACGAGATAGCTGCAAATGCACGACCCGGCGAGAAAAGTTACAAGCAGGCAGGTGATTCTTATTTTGAAGCATTCACGTATGCCACCTCGCAGCAACGGGCAAGCGAACTGGGAGTAAAGGCCCGCAGCATGTATGAGCAGGTACTGAAAAACAACCCTTCGGACCTGGATTCGAAAACCAACATCGCCATGACCTACATCGCAAGTGAAAACCCGATGCAGGGCATTATGTTATTAAGGGAAGTGATTACCGCTGACCCTAATAACCAGAAAGCTTTGTTTAACCTGGGGCTCCTGTCTATGCAGTCTAACCAGTACGATAAAGCGGAAGAGCGTTTCAGAAAACTGGTAGCGGTTAATCCAGGCCATGTGGAAGGAAACTATTATTTAGCTGTTAGTTTAGCGCAGACAGGAAAAAAAGAAGAAGCTATCGCACAGTTTAACAAAGTAAAGCAGCTGAGCGACGACCCGGCACTTAACACTTCTGTTGACGAACAACTGGCAGCATTACAATAAGAATTTAAAAAAGTCATTCAAATATTAAATTTCAAGATTATGCCTTGCGGAAAGAAAAGAAAAAGACATAAGATCGCTACCCACAAAAGAAAGAAGCGCTTAAGAAAAAACAGACATAAGAAGAAGTAATTTCTTATGCACGCATTGAGGCCCACATTGCTTCTGCAATTGTGGGCTTTGGTCTATACAATTAATTATTTTTTGAGAAAAAATTGAGTAATGAATTAATCATCAATTCTACTCAAGATGGAGAGCGCATTGCGCTTTTACAGGATAAAAGGCTCGTTGAATATCACCACGAAAAAAAAGATACAAACTACATTGTTGGTGATATTTTCCTGGGAACTGTAAAAAAAGTAATGCCTGGCCTTAATGCTGCTTTTATTGATATAGGTTACCAGAAAGATGCTTTTCTGCATTACCATGACCTGGGAGCCAATATCAGATCGCTTAACAAGTATGTAAAAGTAACGCAGACGCAGAAGAACGCTTCTCCAAAACTCAACCAGTTTAAATTTGAGCCTGAGATAGACAAACTAGGCAAAATAGCTGATGTCCTGAAAAAAGGGCAGCAGCTGTTGGTCCAGATTGTAAAAGAACCTATTTCTACTAAAGGCCCCCGTCTTTCCTGCGAAATCTCGCTTGCAGGACGATACCTGGTACTGGTGCCGTTTTCAAACACGGTCAGCGTATCCAAGAAAATCGTCAGCAAAGAGGAGCGCACTCGCCTGAAGCGGCTGATCACTTCGATCAAACCGGAAAACTTCGGCGTTATTATCCGGACGGTGGCAGAAGGGCGTGAAGTGGCAGAGCTTGACAAAGACCTGCGCAACATGCTGGCAAACTGGGATGAGGGTTTTAAGGTGCTAAAAACGGCTAAACCAGGCGATAAAGTTATTGGCGAATTAGGTCGTTCTTCGTCCATTTTGAGGGATTTGCTAAACGAGAGTTTTGACAGCATAGTAGTAGACGATAATCTGCTTTATGACGAGATCAAGGCATACATAGGTAGTATTGCGCCAGATAAAATTAATATCCTGAAGCATTACACCGGCAAAACCAAAACCTTCGAACACTTTCATATTGAAAAACAGATTAAAGCCGCTTTCGGCAAAACTGTGACAATACCAGGCGGTGGATACCTGGTAATTGAACACACCGAAGCGCTGCATGTGGTAGATGTGAACAGTGGGAATAAATCTAATACCGAAGCCAACCAGGAGGCAACTGCACTAAATGTGAACATCATGGCTGCCAAAGAAGTAGCCAGACAGCTGCGCCTCCGGGATATAGGCGGTATCATTGTGGTAGATTTTATCGATATGAAGTCTCCGGAAAACAGGCAAAAGATCTACGAGGTCTTTAAAGAGGAACTGAAGAAAGATCGCTCTAAGTCAACGGTTCTTCCAATATCCAAATTTGGCCTGATGCAGATAACACGGCAACGTGTAAGGCCTGAGCAAAAAATTATGACTGGCGAAGTTTGTCCCACATGCAACGGAACCGGTAAAATTACAGCCAGTATTCTGGTTACAGATGAAATTGATGCAGCGGTAGACGACCTGCTGATGAGCCACAACCACAAAAGTCTCGAACTTTATGTTCACCCCTTCGTGTATGCCTACTACACCTCCGGCATCGTATCGAGACAAATGAAGTGGTTTTTGAAGTACTTTAAATGGGTAAAACTAGTTAAAGACACCTCGCTTGGCCTCACCGATTTTAAAGTGATGGACGACCGGGGAGAAGAAATTGAATTACGGCACGCTTTTGTAGCGATGGAAAGTGTGCCGGAAAAGAATGAAGAATAAATATAAAACCTAAAAAAACAAAAAGAGCCGCTGCCAGTAATTTGGCAGCGGCTCTTTTTGTTTTAGCAGCTACTCACTAAAACTTGATGCCTACATCTAATGAAAAACCGGAGTTCCGGATAGAAAGGTTGCTGTCATTCAGTTGCTCTTCCTTCTTGTAGTAATTATCGATATTGGTTAAGCCCCTGTGATAGGAAACACCGCCAAACACCTTTGTGCTCTGCCCTAATACATATTCTACACCACCTCCTAAAACAACATCGGCTTCGAAAAGATTAAAACGCTTGCTCACTTTTTCGTTGGCAATAATGCGCTTGTCGTTTACTTTGGCGCCTACTTTTGTGTTAAGCGAGCCACCCGCCTGAAAATAAGCAACTGTACCCGGGGCCAGTTCGTTTGTAAACAACTTGATAGTAAGAGGCACTTCCACGTACTGCACCGAGATATTATCCTGCCCACTCATTGTTACAGTACTTCCGTCTACCTGGCGGGAATAGTTGTAGGTAATTTCACCGCCTTTGCTCCTGTACAGCAAGCCTGTTGAAAAGGCATAATTCTGGGAGAAAAAATAATCGGCAATTAAGCCAACTCCTAGCCGCAGGTTATTACTGTTGGTAAAGTTGTATTTATCATCTGCTATAAACCGGTTGCCCGACACCCCGGGAGACACCTGAAAACCGATCTCGACCTGGGCCATAGAACTGAATCCAAGACAGAAAAAGAACATAAGAAGTAATAGTTTCTTCGTTTGCATAGTTTAAATTGAAAAGTTTTAAATAAGAACCAATTATTTTTGTGCCCAAATATACCATATAATGTACTACAGACTACTCATACTAGTAACGCTTCTTTTTGTTTTTGGCTGCCAGAAGAAAGGCTGCGAAATACCCGAAGAAGCAGCTAAAATACCCGTAACTGTTGATATAGAGCGACTTGAAAAAGAATTTTACCAGAGTAACACCAAAGAAGACATTGCCCGTTTTCTGCAGGAGCATCCGCTTTTTGCAGAAAAATTCTTCGACCGGAGCCGAATGCCATCGGATTCTGTCCTGGTTAACTCCTTATATGGCCTCGCAACCAATGCAGAACTACGGAAACTAAACCAGGAAGCGCAACAAAAGTTCGGCGACATGGAGCAGGAAAAGCAGCAGCTCGAAAATGCTTTTAAAGTCATCAAATATCATTACCCCGAATTTAACCCGCCCCGCGTGCAAACCTTCGTTTCGGGTTTTGCCCAGGACTTTGTAGTGTCAGATAGCCTGCTGGTGTTCGGGCTTGATTATTTTATTGGCGAAGGTGCCAGCTACCGGCCCGATGTGTATGACTATATACTAAAACGGTACGAGCGGCACAACATGGTACCAGCTGCTATCCTGCTGCTTTCTAACCGGTTTAATAAAGCCGATTTTCTGGAGCGCAACCTGCTGGCCGAAATGATTAATGCCGGCAAAGCCTACTATTTTGTAAAATCGGTGATGCCCTGCACCCCGGATTCTGCTATTATCGGGTATACCAAAGAACAGACGGCCGATGTATTTTATAACGAAGGCAGAATATGGGCACATTTTATTGAGAAGGGGCTGCTCTATGAGAAAAGCCCTTTCCTGGTAAACAAGTACATTGGCGAACGCCCCAACACACCTGAAGTAGATGCCAAAGCACCTGGCCGCATTGGCACCTGGGTAGGCTGGCAGATTGTGCGCAAATACATGGAACGCAACCCGGAGGTATCACTACCCGAACTGATGGCAGAAACAGATTACCAGAAAATACTAAACGAGTCGAAGTACAAACCGGAGCGGAAGAGCAGCTAAGAGCTTCAGTGCCTGCCTCTACGGCTGCTAATGATAAGGAGGAGAGGCTATGGTGGCTGCTGCAGCAAATAAAATAAAGCCTCCGGCACCTGAATTTTTCTGCAGCCGCTGCCACCATAGCCTCTCCTCCTCAAAACCCGAAGCCTGTTTGGTTAAAAGCCCTGCTTCACTTATACAGAACCGCTCCATACTGAAAATACCGTCTTACCCAGCCACATGCACATCGCCCTGTTTAACCAGCACCACCATAACCCCGACTGCCCCGCCACCTGCAGGCACTACACGTTTATGGAGGCGCTGGCACAGCGGCACCAGGTGAGCCTGATCACCAGCAGCGCCTGGCGCCGGTTCCGGATAACAAAAAAGTATAATTGGGTGCCGGAAGGGGTGACGCTGTACGAGCAGCACGTGCCGTATCATAACAAAATGAACGTGCCGCAGCGGCTGTTCTCGTACGGGGGGTTTGCCGCCTACACCCTGGCAAAAGGCTTGTCCATGCCGAAACCCGATGTGATCTGGGCTGTTTCCACGCCCTTGTCTACACCCTGGATGGCTGCGCAGGTAGCCCGTATGCGAAAGCTGCCCTGGGTATTTGAAGTGCAGGATTTGTGGCCTTCGTTCCCGATAGAAATGGGAGCCGTAAAAAATAAGTGGGTGCAGCGCAGGCTGTACAAACTGGAGAAGAACCTCTACAACAGCGCCAGCCACATCATCACCCTCTCCCCCGACATGACCGATTATGTTGCCGGCCTGGGAATAAGCCGGGAAAAGATCACCACCAACGTAAACGGCACCGACTTAAACCTGGTACAGCAAACCAGCGAGCAGGACGTGCAGGCGCTCCGCCAGCAGTATAACCTGGCGAACAAACAGGTGGTGCTGTATGCCGGCACCTACGGCCGCGCCAACGACATTCCCACTTTACTGGAAGCAGCGGCAGCTTTGGCCCCGGAGAAGCAACTGCAGTTTGTGTTTACAGGCGGCGGCTTTTACGAGCCGCAGGTGCAGGAGGCGGCCAAAAAGTACGGCAACATCACGCTGGTGCCATCGCTGCCCCGGCACCAGGTATTTGCGCTGTTCAAACTGGCCACCGTCTCTATCGTTTCTTTCAACGACCTGCCCGTGCTGGCGACCAACTCTCCCGCCAAATTCTACGACAGCCTGGCCTGCGGCACACCCGTTATCGTCACCAACCCCGGCTGGACCAAAGCTTTTGTAGAAAAATACGGCTGCGGCTGGTACAGCCCCGCAGGACAGGCTACTGCTTTAGCACAAACTATCAAAGCTGCGCTTACGGATGCAGAAGGCCTGCGAGCAGCAGGCGCCAGAGGAACCCTGGTCGCCAGAGGCCAGTTCGACCGGCAGCGATTGGCAGCAGAGGTAGAGAAAATTTTGCTTAGGGTAAAAAAATAGCCGGGCAACCGCATCCGGACAAACCCATTCTTCCCGTTTCTCATCTGCTGCTAACTAGCCTTCAGTTCATGCAGAATTAAAATATTGTTGCAAAACATATAGTTATATCTATATTTGTAAAGAACATTTCACATCCCTCACATTAAACACACTTATATGAAAAACTTAAACTTTACCGTATTTCTTCTGGTCGCATTTTTTGCGCTTGCTTTCACGGCCTGTGATAAAGATGATGATAACAAACCCTTGACACGGGAAGAAATGTTGATGGCTAAAAGCTGGCGGTTAACTGCTGAAACAACAACCTTCAACAACCAGACAGAAGATACTTATGATGACTATGACGCCTGTGAGAAGGATAACTTTATCAGGTTTCTGAAAGACAACAAAGCTGTTTTTGATGAGGGACCAACCAAATGCGACCCTAGCGATCCGCAGACCATAAACGGCACCTGGCAACTAGCAGGTAATAACCTTACGATAACGGAAGATGGTTCTTCATTTGGAATAACGTTTAATGTACAGGAGCTAACTGCCAGTAAACTTGTCGTGACGGTTAGTTTTGGGGGAGCATCGAGCACCATGACGTATACTGCCCAGTAGGGATCTAGTTTATTCGATTTACAAAAACCTGCCCTGTGCAGGTTTTTTTGTGCCATTTTTAATCCTGAAACAGAAAAACCGGCTTACAGCTGCATAATGCGCCCCGCTTCCTTGCAAACAACTTTTGACTAAAACCAGTAGCGCCTTCCATCCGCTCACTTTTGATTCTGGCACACGATTTGAATATCAGCTAAACAACAAAGCAAACGAAACAAGGCCTGAAGTTTTAGCTTGTACACAAGTATCAAAAGGAAGAATTTTAAAGAGAAAAGGAAATGAAAAAGATATTGGCAATACTCGCACTTGGTACAATGGTTTCCGGAGCATCGTATGCACAGGAGGCTCCTAAAAAAGACAAGAAACACAACATGGAGCACCGGGGCGAAAGGGAGGGCCGGAAGCAGAAAAAGACTCCGGAAGAACGAGCCACCATGCGCACCGAAAAAATGAGCCAGCAACTGGGCCTTAGCAAGTCACAGACCAAAAAACTGCAGGCGCTCAACCTGAAGCAGGCCCGTGAAATGGAAGCCAACATGCAGGCCAACAGGGCAAACCCAGCTGAACGCGGACAGAAAAGAGGGGATGAAATGAAAGCCAGCCGTGCCCAATGGGAAGCAGAACTGAAAAAAATACTTTCCAGGGAGCAATTTGCAAAATACGAGACCGAGCGAGACGAAATGCGAAACCGTGCTGCTGACAGAGAAAAGCATGGCGGCAAAGAATTCAGAAAACGCAAAGAGGCAAGAATGCAGCAAAACAGCTAACCGATCTTTCATCACATTACTACAGAGAAGGCAGGCATACGCTTGCCTTTTCTGTTTTTCAGGCGCCTCACAGCAGAAGCAGTTCTGCTGTTGCTACTGTTTTTACTAACCGCCCAGTTTGTTTTCCGGATCGTCGGGAATGTTCGGGAAGTTCTTCTGAAAAAACTGGCAAAAATGCGTAAGCGGACATTCTTCGCACTTCGGGCGGCGGGCCACACAAATGTAGCGGCCATGTAGGATAAGCCAGTGATGTGCTTTGGCTACCAAATCCTGCGGCAGATTTGCCACCAGTTGCTTCTCTACCTCCAGCGGCGTTTTGGCGGTTTTGGTCACGAGACCCAGGCGTTTGCTTACCCGGAACACATGCGTATCTACGGCCATAGCCGGCTGGTTCCAGATAACCGACACAATTACGTTGGCAGTTTTGCGCCCCACCCCCGGCAGCTTCACCAGCTCCTCGATCGTGCTGGGCACTTCGGCATGAAACTGTTCTACCAGCATTTTGCCCAGCCCGGCCAGGTGCTTTGCTTTGTTGTTGGGGTAGGAGATGCTTTTAATGTAAGGCAGGATCTCTTCGGGTGTGGCAGTTGCCAGATGTGCGGCCGTAGGATAGGCCTCGAACAAAGCAGGTGTAACCATGTTCACGCGCTTATCGGTGCACTGCGCACTCAGCACCACCGCCAGAATCAGCTCATACGGGTTTGAATAAGCCAGTTCGGTTTGTGGCTCCGGGAAGTTTTGCGTAAAGTACTCGATCAGGAGCTTGTATCGTTCCTTCTTTTGCATAAAAAAAGTTTGCAGTCGGTTAAGACTGCAAACTTAAGCTTTTAGAATAATTT
Organism: Botryobacter ruber; assembly: GCF_003347595.2. Classification (GTDB taxonomy): domain Bacteria; phylum Bacteroidota; class Bacteroidia; order Cytophagales; family Hymenobacteraceae; genus Pontibacter; species Pontibacter ruber_A. Next base: position 93,284 of record NZ_QCZK02000051.1, read on the forward strand.
AAAATGTTGTTAATGGCACGATCGCCAGGACTTTTTGTAGCACCGTTCAGCAGATGCTGTACGAGCAGCAGCTCGGCGCAACTTTCGGCCAACTCGGTATCCTGCATCATTGCTGCTTCCAGCTGCTTACTGGCGTTCACGGCCAATTCATCATACACGTACTGGATCAGCTCATTCTGAGTAGAGGTTTTTATCATATGTGATACTTTGGTTTTGCATCTTCTTTCTCAGGTTGATAAGCGCATAGCGCATACGTCCTAAGGCAGTGTTGATGCTCACCCCGGTAGCTTCGGCTATCTCCTGAAAGCTCATGTCGGCATAATGCCGCATCATCAGCACTTCGCGCTGCGCTTGTGGCAGCGCCTGGATCAGCTCACGTAAACGGGAGTGTGTGTCCTCTTTTATCTGCAAAGATTCCGCAGAATCCTCTGCAAACGACATTGTATTGAACACATAGCTGCCGTCTTCCAGGGTGATCATCGGGCTTCTTTTTTCTTTACGGAAAAAGTCGATCGCCAGGTTATGCGCGATACGGCAGATCCAGGAAGAAAATTTGCCTTCTTCGTTATACCGGCCGCTTTTCATGGTATGGATAGCTTTAATAAAAGTATCCTGCAACAGATCTTCGGCTGTATACGAATCTTTAACGATCAATAAAATGGTCGTATAAACTTTGTTTTTGTGTCTGTTTACAAGCTGTTCAAACGCATTTTCGTTACCTGCGATATAAAGCGTCACCAACGCGGAGTCGCTCAGCTGGGTAGTTTTATTCATCTTAAAGCTACATTTAAATTAACGTAGAGCTTTATATCATATTGTAACGGTTTGAACTTTTAACAAAACTTTTTTAGAAAGGTATATCAAATATAGGTAAAGCATTTGGCTTCTGCAAGCACGCCCGCGGCTTCTGTGGAAAAATCATGGCAGTTGCGCCACCTGTTCCATTCCCGCCCCTGCAGCTAAACTTGCAATTTGCTTATACGAAGATATGAACCTACGAAGTTGCTGCTTTAACCCATTTATTTTTTTTCACAGCTGCTTTCGCTCCTGTTGCCAGAGCAACAACTGTTCCTGTTATATATTCTGCGAAGAAAAAAACAGCCTCTTCACAACGGTCCTGGCAAAAAAGATGGCTTATGGAGCGTTTACTTGTTCAGAATTCCTTTACAGCACCTGCCACCACTCCCGCTGCACCTCCATTTATTCTGCTGCACCGTCCACCACACCCTCTGCTGCTCTTTACGAAAACTATTTCGGACTTAATGCCGAACGGCGGGAATAAGAATAATGGGGAAACAGGAAGGGCTACAGCAACCGGTTGGGAACAGGGAAAAAATAAAGCAGCAAGTGCAGACAGTGTTATGGAATTACTGCCCGCACTTGCTGCTACTATAAGTATACTTACTGAGACTTGCTGATCACGTTTATAAAGCCCATCTTCATCTGAAACAGCTGAGCAATACTGCGGGCTTTTACCTTGGCTTCGCCCGCTTTTTCTCCGGAAAAAAGTTCGCTCACAGTTGCTTCGAACAGCTGTATCCAGCGGCTGAAATGCTGTGGCTCTATGGGCAGGCGGAGGTGCTTGGGGAAAGGGCGGCCTTTGTAGGCGGTGCTCCCAAACAAGATGGAACTCCAGAAACTGTACATCACCGGCAGGTGGTGCTGCCAGTCTACCGCTGCAAAATCGTTGAACACCGGCGACAGCAGGTCATCGGCATTTACTTTATCATAAAACGTATCGACCAGCAACCTGATATCCGCTTCGTTCTCTATATCTTTTTTCATACACTTGCTTTATTTGCTTCAACAGCAGGGCTGCACCTGCTCCAGGGCTACGTGCCAAACTGCCGATCACAAAGATAAGCCATCCCGAAATCAGAAGAAATGACAATAGTCACCGCTCCGGCAGCTAACAGGCCAGTGACGAAACAACAAAGCAGCAGGCAAAAAAAATCCTTCGAACGATCTTTGGAATCACTTCGAAGGAAGGTGAGACATAGGTTAACTGAACGATTTTACTTCCTGCTATACCCTTTCAGGCGGTTCAGGATAAGTAAAAGCCTGCGGTTGATTTCTCTTTCTTCTACAGCTTTGCATTGCGCTGTAATGTCGCAGGGCTTCCGGAGTTTTTGTTCTAATGCTTTCAGATGGTCAAGGTAACATTCTACAGTGGTACAGGATACATGCCTGAGTGCATTGTCGTTGGTTGCATTTGCTGCATTATACTTCAGGTTAATGGCATTTGCAATTTCTGCATTGATTAGCTTGGTTACGGCTACATCAGACGTAATCTCCTGCTGGTACACCTTCCGCTCAATGCTCTCCAATAATTTTCTGATGTCCAGATGCTCCATGAGATTTAAGTTTAAGGTTAAAAAATAAGACAGATTATTTCATCTCCGGACGGTGCTTTTCACCCGGAGTTACTACGAAACTCATATCAAATTTTATCCAATCATTGCCAAAGGAGGAGGCTTTCACTTTAGCAGTTACAGATATAAACAGAACGTATTTGCAAGGCACGAAGCAGAAGCCACGGGAGCACTGATCTGGCAAAAACCTACGTGCCTGTTTCAGTTAATTTATACTTTAATTATTTATAGGTTGTTACATGAACCTACTCTAATTTACAAAATGATAACATTAATTTCAATATAAATTTTTAAATATTTCACCATTAACTTTATCATTTTGTTAAAATTATAACAAACATGTGTTAATATTAAAAACTGCAGGCGTCTGTTTATTGCAGCGGCCTATTTTCAAGTTAAACAGAAATAATCTTATAAAATCTCTTTAAATATCAAACACCTGCTACTCCTGAACCGTTCCATGCTTCCAGGTAAAGCGCCAGCACCACCGGTTGCTCCATGAACCTAACATCTTGCTCCCACAGCTTGCGGAAAGGCATATAAACAGCAAAGCACCGCTCCTGTCAGGGGGCGGTGCTTTGCTGCAGGCTTGGCACAAGCCGGTCTTCTAAGCCTTTGCTTCTTTCTTGGGTGCCTCTGCTGTAGCTTTTTTGGTTTTGTGCGGACGGCTGTTGCCGTAGCTGCCTTTTGCGATTTTACCTTTTTTGGTTTTTTTATCTCCTTTTCCCATAATGATTTGTGGTTATATGTTAGCTATAAAAATCATCATACGGACAGATGCCTCCTGCGGGTACAGTTGCTGCGCTGCCACAGGACTAATATATAAAACCTATGTTAAGTTTAAAAGTTAGAAAGTTAGAAAGTTTGGGAGTTAGAGAGTTTGGGAGGTAGAGAGTTTGGGAGTTAGAGAGTTTAGGAGTTCAGGAGGTAGAAAGTTTGGGAGGTAGAGAGGTGTTTTTTTTGTAGTGGTTGAACATTTTCAACCCGTTCCTGTAGAGACGAGATGCTCGCGTCCCCTGCACTAACTATAAAAAACCTATCATGAAAATTCTAAAATTCTGTAAATCCTGATTCAGACAAAAATCCTGATAATTTCTCAATCTGCTTAATCCTGATTCAGACAAACAAATAATCACAAAAATCAATTTAATCACACGAATCAGCGGTTCAGACAAAGGAGCAGAGGCAATGGAGGCAGGAGCAGAAATACTTTCTACCTCCTAAACTCTCTAACTCCCAAACTCTCTAACTTTCCAACTCCCAAACTCCCAATCTTATTAATTCGTACCTTTGCACATAAATTTAACCTAATGAAAGCATTGTGCCGGCCTGTCTGACAGCCCCGATACTTTGCTCCGTCTGTATGGCAACTACTACTGAAACTATTCCTGAAAATAACCTGGACACGCTCGACCCACGCCAGCACATCATTATCAAAGGCGCGCGCGTGCACAACCTCAAGAACCTGAGCGTGGCGCTGCCCCGCAATAAGTTTATTGTGATCACCGGCCTCTCCGGTTCCGGCAAATCGTCGCTGGCCTTCGATACGCTGTATGCCGAGGGGCAGCGGATGTACGTGGAGAGCCTTAGCTCCTACGCCCGCCAGTTCCTGGGCCGTATGGATAAGCCTGATGTCGATTATATTAAAGGTATCAGCCCGGCCATTGCGATTGAGCAGAAGGTGAGTGTAAAAAGCAACCGCTCCACCGTTGGCACCAGCACCGAAATTTACGATTACCTGAAACTGCTCTACGCCCGCATCGGCAAAACTTATTCACCTGTTTCGGGCAACGTGGTGCAGAAGGATACGGTAGCCGACGTGGTCGATTATATTTTCAGCCTCGAAGACGAAGCCCGCATCATGATACTCGCGCCCCTGCAGCGCCAGCCGGACAGAACCCTGGAAAAGGAGCTGGACCTGCTGCTGCAGAAAGGCTACTCCCGTATTTATGCCGATGGCCAGGTGTACTTTATCGAAGAACTGCTGAACCAGGAACAGGAGTTGAAAGGCATTATTTATATACTCGTAGACCGGGCCGTGATCTACAAAAACGACGAAGACCTGCAGTTCCGCATTGCCGACTCCGTACAAACTGCTTTTTTCGAGGGCCATGGCGAGTGCCGGGTGCTGGCAGGCGAGGAGGAGCGGGTGTTCTCCGACCGGTTTGAGCTGGACGGGATGGTGTTTGAGGAGCCGACAGTTAACTTTTTCAGTTTTAACAACCCCTACGGCGCCTGCCAGACCTGCGAAGGCTTCGGCAGTGTGCTCGGCATCGACCCGGACCTGGTTATCCCGGACAAAAGCCTGACGGTGTACGAAGGCGCCATTGCTCCCTGGCGCACCGATAAAATGAACGATTGGCTGCAGCCCCTGCTCAAAAACGGCATCCGCTTCGATTTTCCGATTCACCGCCCGTACAACGAGCTGTCGGCGGCGGAACAGGAACTGCTCTGGACCGGGAACAAGTACTTCGAAGGGCTTGACAGTTTCTTTAAGCACATACAGTCGCAGTCGCACAAAATACAGTACCGCGTGCTGCTCTCGCGCTACCGTGGCCGCACCACCTGCCCCGACTGCAAAGGCTCGCGCCTGCGCAAAGATGCCAGCTACGTAAAAATAAACAACACCAGCATCACCGACCTGGTGCTGATGCCGGTAACGGAGGTGCTGAAATTCTTCAAGGAGCTGCAGCTAAACGAGTACGAGCAGAAAGTGGCGGAACGCCTGGCTCTTGAGGTGACCAACCGCCTGGGCTACCTCAGCCGTGTTGGTCTGGGCTACCTTACCCTTAACCGCCTCTCCAACACCCTGTCGGGCGGCGAAAGCCAGCGCATTAACCTGGCTACCTCGCTGGGCAGCGCCCTGGTAGGTTCCATGTACATCCTCGACGAGCCCAGCATCGGGCTGCACCCCCGCGACTCGGAGCAGCTCATTGGCGTGCTGCGCTCGCTGCAGCAGATTGGCAACACCGTGATTGTGGTGGAGCACGAGGAAGAGATGATGAAAGCCGCCGACCAGATCATCGACATCGGTCCTGAGGCGGGTTCAGGTGGTGGAAACCTGATGTTCCAGGGCACGATTGAAGAGCTGATGCAGCAGGCTGATACCTACACCGGCAAATACCTGTCCGGCAAACTGGAACTGCCCGTGCCACCACAGCGTCGGCAGTGGCGCAACGCCGTAGAGATCGTGGGCGCCCGCGAGAACAACCTGAAAAACCTGACCGTTAAATTTCCGCTGAACGTGATGACGGTGGTAACCGGCGTGAGTGGCTCCGGCAAATCTACCCTCATCAAAAAGATACTGTACCCGGCCCTGCAGAAGCTGCATGGCGGACACGCTGAGGCAACCGGTAAATTTGACAAGCTGCAGGGCGACTATGGTAAAGTAGGGCACGTGGAGTTTGTAGACCAGAACCCGATCGGCAAATCGTCGCGCTCCAACCCGGTAACCTACGTAAAAGCCTACGACGCCATCCGCGCCCTGTATGCCGACCAGCCTCTGGCCAAGTCGCGTGGGTTTAAGCCGTCGCACTTTTCATTCAACATAGAGGGCGGGCGTTGCGAGGTGTGCCAGGGCGAGGGGCAGGTGAAAATAGAGATGCAGTTTATGGCCGACATCTACCTGACCTGCGAGAGCTGTAACGGCAAACGCTTTAAGCAGGACGTGCTCGACGTGAAGTACAAAGACCTGAGCATTTCCGATGTACTGGACCTGACCATTGCCGATAGCCTTGCCTTTTTTGCAGAGCAGCCTAAGATTGTAGAGAAGCTGAAGCCGCTCGACGATGTGGGGCTGGGCTATATCCACCTGGGGCAGTCGAGCAACACCTTATCGGGCGGGGAGGCGCAGCGCGTGAAGCTGGCATCGTTCCTGACCAAAGGCGCAACACCGCATAACGAGAACATCCTGTTCATTTTCGATGAACCCAGCACCGGTCTGCACTTCCACGACATCAACAAGCTGCTCTCGGCCATGAATGCGCTTATCGACAACGGCAACACGGTTCTTATCATCGAGCACAACATGGACATCATCAAATCTGCCGACTGGATCATAGACCTTGGTCCGGAAGGAGGTATAAACGGTGGTCACCTGCTGTTTGAGGGAACGCCCGAACAAATGGCGCAACTGGAAAATAACCAGACAGCCCGTTTCCTGAAAGAGAAGCTGTAAGAGCATGTTAAATGCTGTCCTTTGCGCTGCAAAAACAGAAAAACATGCTCTAAGCGTAACAATAGCAGCAAAAGCAGTTTTTACACGTAGAAGTTCCGGCAACAAACACCTAAAAAAGGCAAATAAACACTTAAATACACCCCTTGTTAATTGACAATCAGGTTCATCGCCCGTAACTTTCTTAAAACAATATATATGAAACAGCATTCCACTGCTCTAAAAGATGATATGGTGTTTTTGGCTCAAGCAGCAGCTCTGTTTTCTATTATTGCCTTAAGCTCCTACTTTCATCTAATCTAAGATGCTGCAAGGCAGTATTTTAGCAAGGCTTTCCGGTAAGAAGTCAGGCATACAGGCTTAGTACTTCTTATTGGAAAGCTTTTTTACTTTTTCCTTAGCTCCTGTTAGTGTACCACCTGCCGTTCGTATGACCAGGTGGTTTTGTTTAGCTCCTGCTCCGCCCAAAGCTGGAGTTTTACAACCTGCAGCCACTCCTTCTCTATAATTACACAGGACAAAATTTCTCCTTATTATTCTCAAAACAGTACCTTTGCATAAGCCTTGGTATTTAACCCGTAGCTAACACTCCTCCTTCTGCACCCACACAGAAGCAGACTTTAAAAGTTCAGATGGCCGAAAACGCACAACACGCCGACATGATGCATGGCTCGATATTCGTACTCCTGAAAAGGTTTGTCGAGGCCAGTTATAATTATAGCACCTGGGCCAGGCTGTTGGAAAATACGAGTATCACTCGTCAGAACTACAACCTGAACGAAATGTATCCTACTGCGGAGCTAAGAGAACTGTTAGGTGCCGCAGTACGCATGACGGGAGCATCGGCGCATGTGCTGCTGGAGCAATTCGGAAGGTTCCTGGTGCCCGACCTGCTGCTGATCTATAAAAAGTACATCAACCCGGATTGGAAAACGTTTGATATGCTGCTAAACACCGAAACAGTAATGCATGCGGCTGTCAGAACAGAAGACCAGCGAACCAATCCTCCCATACTGTTTGTCTCGAAAGTGAACAACAACCTGCTGATGATAGACTATCATTCCAGAAGGAAAATGGCAGCCCTGGCAGTGGGCATTGTAAAAGGAATAGCCGACTACTACCACGAAAGCGATCGGGTAAGGGTTATTCCTGCTACAGACCTGAATTCCGAAAGAGTGCAGTTACGGATTGAGTTCGATTAACAACGCCCTACTGCTTCTTCAGACACCCACCGGCAGCCCAAACTCAGGAGCAGTGGGAGTGGTGACTGTGGCTGCAGAAAAAAATCCTGCGTTTTAACTAAAAAATAACTGCAGCCACAGTCACCACTCCCACTGCAGCACATATACCGGAGTCTGAAACCGAACAGGTAGCTTTACCAACACCGGCACCGGTGCTGCCGCTTTACCAAAGCCCCTGCCTGGCACAGTCTGCGGCGTCCAGCACCAGGTGTATAACCAGGCCCAACCCAATCAGGCGTGTTTGCGGCAGCAACGCGAGCGCCACATAAACACCGGCAAGCCAGTAGCTGTGCAAAAAATGAAAGCCGACACTACAGCGGTCAGGGTCAAGTACCGGCACAGCCCAAAGATGGTCGATGTCAATGAGTATCCCGGCCAGCATCAGCAGCGAGGCGCGTTTAAAAGTATCACGGTAAAACATCCAGGCTACTGCCACAGGCAAAGCCACATGCAGGAACATATGTACGATAAAGGCTGCCGACATTATTTTGTTCAGTCTTACATTTATAAAAAGCAGAACCACCAGGCCTGTTACTTCGGTTTAACCACTTTTGTTTTATTTTCTGGACGCAGGAAAGCAGGAACTTGTTCCGGAGAGCGCAGAAATATATTAGTATATGTTTATATTTGAACTTTAACTTTGTTAAGAATTAAACAGTTAACGCTGAAAGAATTTTGACAGAACAGATGGGACTGAAAGTAGGTATAGCTAACCAGGTGCATCCATTCGCATCGCCCATTTTACGCCACTACAACATGAAGCAACTTGAGAACGATTTATTCCGTGCCAGGATATATAAAAACGATGCACGTTTATATGTAGAATGGCTGCGAAGCGTTTCTCCGGAGGAGTTCAGGGAAGGAGTGGAACAACTTGTGAAACTTATGCTGGAAGAAGAAATTGAGCTTTGGATAGTTGATTCTTCCAGGTTACATGGGATTACGCTCTCAGACCAGCACTGGATACTGCACCACATACTCCCTCTCCTGCAGAATGCTAAATTACGGAAACTGGCAAGAGTTAGCTCCGGCGACATATTCCAGTACATGTCGTTTGAGGAGATGACCGAAAAAGTATTAAGAAAATATGAAATGAACGTAGAGGTGGCACAGTTCACCTCGCTGGCCATGGCCGAAGCCTGGATCAGTATTAAAGATTAGTGCTGCAACTGTTGCTGCAAAGCAAGATAACCTGTAACAGGAGCAGCCCGTGGCGCCCGCTTTGCATAAGAATGTATATATTTTATTTTTTAAGAATAGTAACAAAATCGTGATTGCGGGGTACTACTCTGTACGACCAGCAGCCGTTTGTTGCTAGTCTGGTGCATATTTCGTATTTTTTGCAATTGTAATGCAAAAAGCATATAATTTTTACAGAAAAAGCGTTTTATAGCTGTCTTACCGCGACAACAACATAACCACCTGTCTTATGCGTGAGCTTTCCTGTTAGCATAAAAAAGGCCTGACCTGGAATTCAGCCTGTCCGGGTAAGGCTAAAGGTGTTTTTATGCAGCCTGGAGCAAGTTGGTTTGTTGAGTCCTGACGGGAGACTGCAGCTTCATAATTCACCTTTAAATTTTGCCTGATGCGCATAATTTTACCTAAGCACCTTTATCTGCTGGTAACACTGCTGCTGCTGTTCCTGAACAAGGAACTGCTGGCACAAACGTGTACCGTTTCGATCTCGGCCCCCAACGGTGTTTCTGTCTGCGAAGGAACCACCACCACCCTGCAGGCCGCCCCAGCCTTTACAGCTACTTCCTACCAATGGTACCGAGATGATGTTGCTATTCCCACTGCTACAGCCGCTTCCTATCCGGCCAGTGAATCGGGCAGGTATTACGTAATTGCCTCCGGTACCGGATGTTCCGATATCACATCAAATGCATTAACTGTTACAGTCAGGCCTACGCCTACACAGCCCAGCGTAAATGTTAACCCCAGCGGCGCCATCTGCTCCGGAACGCCGGTCACTTTTACTGTTATCAACGCGGAAGATGTTTTTTATACCTGGAACTTTGGCGATGGCAGTACCGTAACCGGCCGCGATGCCACTGTAACGCATACCTACAATGCTACGGGCGTAGGCTCACAGGATTTTACCGTTTCGGTTTTTGCCACCAGCGCCAACGGTTGCCCTTCGGTTACAAGAACTACAACGGTTACCGTAAACAAGATTCCGGAAATAAGTTTTACCGAAACGGAAAACGATTTTGCCACCTGTTTACCCGATTCTGTTGAGGACGATGAAATTTCGGTAGTCGCCAAAATAGCAAATACCACTGCACCTGAATTCCAGCCCTCGATCAGAACCTATTTTGTTGATTTCAGCGATGGACGAGGTGAGTTGCCTTACCAGCCAGGCCAGTTTCCTATCAGCAACGATGCCGCTCCCTACGATACCGTTGGCAGCTATCCTATCCGGATCCGGGCTGTGACAAACGATGGCTGTGAGATTACGCAGGAGTATACCTATGCTGTAAGTAAAAAGCCAATAGCCAACTTTTCGGCAAACGATAAAAAAAGAGAGAACGAATCGCAGCAACCGCCCTGCGTACCTGTTATTGTAACGCCTTCCGACAGTTCATCGGGCGGTGGCCTGACGTATAAGTGGTCGGTAGAGCCGGAGCAAGGGTGGGAGCTGCAGTCGGGTTCGCTGGATGCGGATGATCCTGTGTTCCTCTTCACCGTTTCCGGGGTTTACAACATCAAACTGATTGTAGAGAACACCTGCGGCAGCGACACTACCGAACAAAGCGTTGTGGTTGGCTGGCCGCAGTTGCAACTGCCACAGGGCGGCGTATTTTGCGGGCCTACCACCATCGACTACAGCAGTAGCGGCCCCACCGGCGGCGGCGGTCCCAATGCCATGTTTGTCGACAAGAACCTGGGGGAGAACCTGACAGGCAGCATCACCATTACAGGTCCTAAAGGCACCACCTTCCAGTTTAATTCTGATGTTTTCCAGTTCAGTTTTAATTTCGATACACCCGGCAGGTACCTGGTTACAGCAGTCGCCCGCAACGAGTGCGGCAGCTCCAACGATATTTACATGGGCCAGCCACCTCCACCGGTCGAAGTAATCATTCTACAGCAACCAAACGCGCCTACTATTCAGCAGCCGGGGGTAATCTGCGCAGGCGAAACTGCAACTCTTACGCCGACCGGCCCCGGACCTGTTTATGCCTGGTTCGAGAATAACGATCCTGCTGCAGTTCCTATCTTTGTAGGTCCATCGTTTACAACGCCACCACTACCCGGCGGAAACAAAAGCTACTTTGTGGCTGCAGTAGACACGGCACAGGGTGTAGTATGTGTTGGCCCGGCTACCGAAGTGGTGGTACGGGTAAACCCACGGGTCGAAAACAACACCATCGAAGGCGACGCAACACGCAATGTATGTAAAGGAGGCACGGTGGCCGAACTGACCGGTAGCGCCCCCACTGGCGGCGACACCAGCACGCCTTACATCTTTACCTGGATTCAAAGCACCACCGGACCAGGAAGTGGCTTTACGGCTGCACAGGGGGTAAACAATAACCAGAACTATACGCCGCCGGCACAGATAAACGTTACCACCTGGTTCAGGCGCATTGTCCGCTCGGGCAATTGCTTGCCAGATACCAGTGCAGCCGTACAGATTATAGCAGTTGACCCTGTTCCGCTGAGTGCCAATACCGTAACACCAACGCTGCAGGAAATCTGCGCAGGCGATACACCGGCACAACTGATCGGCTCCAGCCCGACGGGTGGAGCAGGCGCGCCTTATACCTACCTGTGGGAGATAAGCACCGTTGGCCCTAACTCCGGCTTTGTTCCGGCGCCTACACCCAATACCGGCGAAAATTATACCGTACCGGGCAGCCTGGCAGGAGAAAACTGGTTCAGGCGGGTTGTCAGCTCCGGAGGCTGTTCTACACCTTCGGCACCTGTTAAAATATCGGTATTCCCTGCCTTGGCCAACAATACCATTACGCCGGCACAACAGGATATTTGTACCGGCACAGCACCTCCGGTTCCGCTTGCGGGCTCTGCTCCAACCGGCGGCAATGGCACGTACAAGTACCAGTGGCTGAGCAGCAGCACCGGAAATCCAGGCAGCTTTACACCAGCGCAAGGCACCAACAACGAACAAAGCTATACACCCGGAAACATCACCCAGACCACCTATTTCCAGCGGGTTGTTACTTCCGGCGATTGTACGCCAAGCACCAGCGAAACGGCTGTCATTAATATACGGCCAGGCATTACCAACAACAGCATTTCGGCCAGCCAGACGATCTGTGCGGGTGAGGTACCGACTGAACTGACCGGTCCTACGCCGTCTGGGGGCAGCGGCTCCTTTACCTATCGCTGGGAAAGCAGCATCAGCGGTCCAACAGCCGGTTTCTCGCCGGCAGCTGGTACAAACTCAGGCCAGGACTATACACCACCCGCCCTCACACGCGAAACCTGGTTCAGGCGGGTAGCCTTGTCGCAGGGTTGCGAGAATGCATCGGTGGCCGTACGTATCGGTATTAACCCGGTGCCTGCAGCTCCTACGCTTACTGTCCGCGATGCCAGGGCTTGTACAGGCGGATCGGCTACGCTCACAGTAGCCAACCCGAATGGCGGTAACACCTACGAGTGGTTCGATGTGGCCACAGGTGGCGCCCCGATTTTTGTAGGACCGTCCTTCACCACGCCGCCGCTTACGCAGAATACGACCTTCTATGTGCAGGCGGTAAACGCCAGTAACTGCCCCAGCACCACCCGCACTTCCGCCAGCGTAACCGTTGTTACACCAGTGGCTGATGCCGGCAACGACGTAACCATCATCCAGGGCAGAACCACCGAGTTGCGCGCTACGGGGGGCGTAACCTACCAGTGGGCGCCTGCCACCGGGCTGAGCAACCCGAATGTTGCGAACCCGGTTGCCAGTCCGGATGTGACCACCACCTACACCGTTACAGTAACCACCGCCGAAGGTTGTGAGGCCACCGACGAGGTGACAGTAACAGTGATTCCGGCCATCATCGTGCCCAATGCGTTCTCGCCAAATGGCGACGGCGTGAACGAAGTATGGGAGATCGACAACATTCAAAATTACCCGGATGCACAAGTAGAAGTATTTAACCGCTGGGGAAATAAGATCTTTATCTCCTCTACCGGCTACACCACGCCCTGGGACGGACGGCATAACGGCAAGGAACTGCCGGTAGCTACCTACTACTACATCATTTACCTCAACAGCTCCGAGAGACCAATCTCGGGCCATGTTACTATTATCAGATAAGGATTATGAGGAAGTTGCTGCTTTTTTTAGTTGTGATAATGGCTGTTGCAGTTGAGGCTGTAGCGCAACAGCGTCCGCAGTACAGCCAGTACATGATCAATAACTTCCTGCTGAACCCTGCGGTTACCGGTATCGAAGATTATGCCGACATCAGGGTGAGCAACCGCAGGCAGTGGATGGGGCTGGACGGCGCTCCGGTTACCTACTATATATCGGGCCACACCTCCCTGAACAAGGGTACGCACAGCACGAAGTACAAGAAAGCACTGGCACACCACGGAGCAGGCTTCCTGATTCACACCGACAAAACGGGGCCGCTCCGCCGTACAGGTGTAACCGGGTCCTATGCCTATCATTTGCCGGTAACCCGGTCTATCAATGTATCGGCGGGCGTCTCCACGGGCATTATCAGCAATTCGCTTAATTCGAGCGAGCTTGATTTTAAAAATGACAGCGACCCCCTGCTGGGAAGCGGCAATCTTAACCACAGCATGCTGGACCTGGGCCTTGGGTTTTGGATTTACTCCAACGATTTTTCCATCGGTATTTCAGGATCGCAGTTGCTGGCCGATGCTGCAGGGTTCAGCAGGCTGGAAGGCGGGCAACCGGAGCTTGGTTTACAACGGCATTATTTTGTTTCCGGCAGATACCGCTTCAGCCCTACCTCTACGCTTGATGTAATTCCGTCGGTGATGGTGAAGCTGGCCAGCCCCAGCCCGGTGGCAGTAGACGCCAGTGTTCGTGTACTCTACGACGAACGCTTCTGGGTAGGAACAACTTACCGCCACAAAGATGCACTGGTCGGCATGGTAGGCGTGTACGTGAATCCGCTGCTCGACATTTCCTATTCTTACGATGCCACCATCTCCAATATCAACCGCGTCAGCACCGGTACCCACGAAATCGTGCTCGGCTTTAAAATAATGAACGAGCGCCGGATTATTTGTCCGCAGTGGGTGTGGTAACAGGTGTAGTCGATAAATAGAAACGCATAAGCTGCTTTATGTAAATGTTTTATGTAATTTTGCACGCTTAAATTCGTGGCTGCTGCCCTGTAGCAGCTACACAATTTTTTTAGAACGTGCAGGTAAGGAATTTGCGGGAGAAGGTAGTGCAGTATGCCTTTTTCTTTTCGGGGTTGTTGTGTATTGCGTTTGGCAATGCCATTGCAGTAAAGGTTAAATTCCTGGGGCTGAACCCCTGGGAGGCACTGAATGTGGGGCTGTACCAGCAACTGGGGCTGAGCATTGGCTCCTGGAGCATTCTGACCGGTTTGCTGCTGATGGGAGTGGCCTGGTTTGTGAACCGCAAGTACATCAACATCGGCACCCTCCTGAACACACTGCTCATCGGCTCCTTCATCGACTTCTTCCTCTGGACCGGCCTGCTACCCGAGGCTACGCATACCTACCTGGACTTTGCCTACCTGGCCGTTGCCATTGTGCTGGCAGGCATGGGCGGTGGTTTGTATGTTTCCGGCGGAATAGGTGCAGGCCCCAAAGACGGCTTTATGCTGACGGTGGCTGAAATGACCAAACTCTCCGTAAGCCGTGCCCGCATCGCGGTGGAGTGCGTGGTGCTCGTCATCAGTTACCTGATAGGCGGTCCGGTATTCATCGTTACGTTTTTCTACACTTTTATCCAGAGCCCCATTTTCCAGGTAAGCCTTAAGTTCTTCAGCAGGGCACGCGTCGGGTTGAGCAGGAGATGGCAAGCACGTAATGCTCCTGCCTAGTACCTGCTGCTTGTGCACGGAAGGCCTTGAACTCTAAAAGGGTTAAAACTGAACCGGCACTTCCTCTTTTTCGCCGGTGGTAAGGTCTACCTTGAACAATTGATGGCTGTTGGTGCTGGTTACCCAAAGCTGCCCGTGCAGAAAGAGTGCATCGCTGGGCTCCTGGAAACCACTGGCCAGCGTACGCACCCGGTTCCGGTCCAGGTCCAGCACTTTTATTTTCCCGTTATAGGTATCGGCTATGTAGATGTTACTGTCTATGGCTTCCACACCGGTACAATGCTGCAGCAGGGCGTCGTCTGCGTTGCCGTCCTTATCCCCAAACTCAAACAAGCCCTGGCCTACCCGGGTCACCACCATGCCCGCTTTCAGGTCGATGGTACGGATGGCGCTGGCTTCGGCATCCGCTACTACTAACAGGTTACCACGCCTGGCCAGTCCGCTGGGCTGGTTAAAGCCGGCCTCCCGCAACGAACCATCGGCCAGGGCTTCCCGCCCGCTTCCGGCATACCGCTGCAGCTTCTCCGTTTTCAGATCCATGCACAAAACCTGGTGGTTCCCGGCACTGGCAACAAACATGTCGTCGTTTACCACCAGCAGGTCCCAGGGGCTGTTCGGGTTGACGGGTGCTCCTATATGGTCGTGGAAAAAGTAGTAACTCAGTTCGCCGGTGCCTGCGGCTGTGCTTACCTGCTTTTGTTCCAGGTCTACCCGCCGAATGGCGTTGTTCCGGGCATCGGCTACGTACAGGAAGTGCTTGTAAAGCGCCAGCCCGTGCGGTTCGTTAAAAGAGGCTTCCTGGTAATTGCCGTTGGCAAAGCCTGCATTGCCGCTGCCGATTACCTCCAGCACCTGCCCCTGCTGGTTCAGCTTCAGGATGCGGTTATGCCCGCTGTCGGACAGGTAAATATTTCCGGCTGCATCGCTTATGAGCTTGGATGGGAACGACAGCGATTTTTGCTCCTGCTGCTCGCTTTGAAATACCAGTGGCTCGTGGTTCAGTTTTTCCGAAAATTCATCCTTCATCTGCTGAATGTAAGGCCGCACGGTTTCGTACACCCATTCTCCGGCATGCTGCCCCACTACTTTGCCATTGGGGTCGATGAGCACCAGCGTGGGCCACGCCCGCACACCATACTGGTTCCAGACATGAAAGTCGGCATCGTTTACCACCGGGTGTTCTATTCCTAATTTCAGAATAGCCTGCCGGATGGCGTCATTTTTTTTCTCGGCATCAAACTTGGCCGAATGCACCCCGATCACCACCAGCACATCGGCAAACTCCTCCTCCAGCCTTTTCAGGTCCGGTACAATGTGCTGGCAGTTGATGCAGCCAAACGTCCAGAAATCGAGCAGCACAATTTTGCCTCTGAAATCTTTAACAGACCAACTGCGGTCGGTATTCAACCAGCCGTAGTGGGTGTTTATCTCGGGAGCATTTACACGTCCGGTCAGCATAGTAGCGTCAGTTTATTCTTTTTTTCGGCACCAAATCTAATTTATTGTCCTGTTACCGCAATGCCCCCGGAAAGGTTTTGCACCTGCCTCACCTGCTGCAGCTGTTGCTGCTACGCTGTGTCTTTTTAACAGGCTTAGTGCTGCCTCCACTCTTCCACCGTGTATTTTCTCCAATCCTGAAAAGCAGCTAGTTCCAGGGCTACAGGAGTAAGCAGCGCTGCCGGTGAAGTAAAACCAGAAGATTCCCGAAATTTCATTGTAAATTTGCAAAAACAGCTGCATTGCTATGGCAGAAAACTATTATTCCGACTTTGGCACCATCCTGCTTTTCCTGATTGGCGGCGCCATCTTTGTGCTGGTGGGCCTGCTGACGGCGAAGCTGATTCGCCCGAACCGTCCGAACCCGGAGAAGCTTTCCACCTATGAATCAGGGGAAGAGCCTATCGGCAACTCCTGGATACAGTTTAACCCGCGCTTTTATGTAGTGGCCCTCATCTTCGTTATTTTTGACGTGGAGCTGGCCTTCCTGTTTCCGTGGGCCGTGGTGTTTGGCCGTACCGACTTGATAGTAGCCACCGATGGTGTGTGGGGCTGGTTTTCGCTGATCGAAATGTTCCTCTTCCTGGGGGTGCTCGCCCTGGGCCTGGCCTACGCCTGGGCCAAAGGCCACCTCGACTGGATTAAACCTGCTCCCGTGTTACCAAAAAGCCGCTCCACCATTCCGGCTGATATGTACAGGAAGTTCAATGAGAAGCAGGAGACCAGAAGTAATAAAGAGAGTAGTACAGCTTCGGTAATTGAGCGTTAATCAGGTAAAGAAAATTGTCTGCACCTGCCACCATTCCCTTAGCTGCTCAAAAGCTAAACTCTGCTTCAAGTTTTCAACTTGGAGCTTGTTATCCTGAAAGCTTTCAGCTTTCGTGGCTAAACTTGCCGACATTCATGTGCTCGCAAGTTGAAAACCTGCTTTAAAGAAAGCTCCAAGCTAAAAACTTGAAGCAGTAAATTTTACTTGAAATACACTTGATAATTTTACCCGATGATGGACGCAAAGACCGGAGAAGGCGGTGTAGTAATAACAAAACTGGATGACCTGCTGAACTGGGCACGCCTGACGGCGCTGTGGCCGATGGGTTTTGGCCTGGCCTGCTGCGCCATCGAAATGATGGGCGCCTACAGCTCTGCCTACGATATTGACCGTTTTGGTGTAATCCCGAGGGCTTCTCCGCGCCAGTCGGATGTGATGATTGTGGCCGGCACAGTTACCTTTAAAATGGCCGACCGTATCCGGCGACTGTATGAGCAGATGGCAGAGCCGCGTTATGTAATTTCGATGGGCTCCTGCTCTAACTGCGGCGGCCCCTACTGGGAACACGGCTATCATGTGGTAAAAGGCGTTGACCGTATTATCCCGGTAGATGTGTATGTACCTGGCTGCCCGCCACGCCCCGAGGCCCTGATTGGCGGCTTCCTGAAACTGCAGGAGATTGTCCGGCAGGAAACGATCCGGGCGCCGCGTGCTGTGGAGAAGCTGATGGCAAAGCGGCAGGAAGCGGCAAACGCCTAAACTGTTGTTGCCAAAATTTTGCCTATCCGGAATACTGAATTAAAAACCTATAAAAGAGCCTGAAGCGTGACGTTTGAAGAGATAAAAGATTTGCTGGTGCAGCAGTTCGGAGAAGAGGTTATTGTTTCTGATAACAAAGACCCGCAGCAGCCTTACCTGGTATTGCAGCCCGAGCGCCTGCCGGAGGTGTGCCTCCTGCTACACGACCACGAGCAAACCTATTTCGATTTCCTCTCCTGCCTCACCGGCATCGACAACGGACCGGCTGCCGGCACCATGGAAGTGGTCTATAACCTCTACTCCATTCCGTACGACCACCACCTCACGCTTAAGGTAATTGTGCCGCGTAACCAGGAGGAAGAGGCATTGCCGCAGGTGCCAACCGTCAGCCACATCTGGCGCACCGCCGACTGGCACGAACGCGAAGCATTCGACCTGGTGGGCATCGGTTTTACTGGCCACCCCGACATGCGCCGCATCCTCTGCGCCGCCGACTGGGAAGGCCACCCGCTCCGCAAGGACTACAAGCTGCAGGACTACTACCACGGCATCAAAGTACCCTTCGACAACCACAACGCATTCAACGGCTTTAAAGGCGAACCGCAGCAGCTAACCAGCACACCAACTCCTTTCTCCGACAAGCGGGAAAAGCCTGAAAGTTAGGAAGTTTGGGAGTTTAGGAGTTAGAGAGTTAGAGAGTTTAGGAGGTAGAAAGGTAATAAGGTCGGATTTGTAGGGGTTGAAGATTTTCAACCCTATCACAAACCACAGACAAACCCAATCCTGTTATTCCTTAAATCTTCTTAATCCTGTTCAGACAGAATAATTCTGTAAATCCTGCTTCAGACAAACATAAAATCACAAAAATCAATTTAATCAATGTAAATCAACGGTTCAGACAACCAGCAGAGGCAATGGTGGCAGGAGCAGAAGACAAAAACTGCTGATTTTTCCTACTGCACATTCTTAAAGAACGTCGGGGAGTTGCCGTAGAGCGGTGTTTTTCCGTCCCACTTCTCGATGAACTGCTGCTGAATGAGGAGGGGCGTGAGCGTGCGCTGCCGCAGTTCGTTGGCCCGTGCTTCGGCTTCGGCCTCTACAATTTTTTTACGGGCCTGCGCTTCGGCTACTTTCAACTCGTTCTCCACCTGCATGGCCTGCTGCACCGCCCGGTTTTTCAGGTTGACTGCCCGCACAATCTCCTCGGGGTAAACAAGGCCGCTGGTCATTTGCTCCAGCTTAAAGCCATCGGTCTGCAGCGCCTTATCCAGGGTGGACTGCACCTCCGTCTCGAACTGCTGCCGCTTTGAAATAATTTCCTCGGTGCTATACTGGTTCAGCTGGATACGGAAAGCATCTTTCACATAGTTCAGCAGGGTGGTCTGTGCTATCTCGTCTATGGGCTTGCGGTACTTCTTAAAGATGTGCGGCGATTTGCCCGGCACCACATAAAACGAGATGGTGGGGTCGACGGTAAAAACAGAGCCGTCTTTGGCGTTCACGGTAAACGGCTCGTAATCGCGGGTCTGGATGAAGTTCGGAAACTGGTACACTTCTTCGGTGAGCGGGTTAAACCACACGCGCCCCGTTACCAGCGACACGTCCTGCACCCCTTTACCGGTGCCGTAAAGTTTAACCAGGATTCCTTCGTGACCGGCATCGATGCGGGTACAGGATTGCATGGCTCCTACTGAAAATACCAGTAGTATGACAATTGCCATTATCAGGGTAAAAAGCTGACGCGTCATTTTTGTTATGAATCAAATTTGGAAATAGAATACCGGACAACAAAAAAATTAATAACAATCATTACCGCTAACAACAGCAGGCCAAACGCAACAGCCACATCCGAAGGTTGCCGTACCAGCCGGGCCACTTCCGAAAACGCCATAACATCCACGATCAGCAACAGCAAGATTAAGAACAGGTATCTTATATTCTTCATATAGGGGCAGCCAACAGGCTGATTTCCGGACATGGTGCAGCGCCAGTGGTAAGGGCTGCTGCCATCCCGGATTTGTAACAATAGAATAATCAAATATACATATTAACCGACATTCCTGCAAAACAGACCGTTGATGGTAGTGATGAAATGATGGGTGTGATTTTATTGTTGCTTTTTCCGTTCTTTGTATATTGTTTTTGATTTATAATACCTGTTTCAGTATTGAACGCGACGCTATATAAAAATTACCTGCTGCAGTCGGAGCCAAATAAATATGGGCTCGACGACCTGAAAGCCGGCGAAATGATTGTGAACATGGGGCCGCAGCACCCCTCTACGCACGGGGTGCTGCGCCTGGAAGTGGTAACGGACGGTGAAATTATAACGGATGTGGCGCCGCATATCGGCTACCTGCACCGCTGCTTCGAGAAACATGCCGAAAGCATGGCTTACAACCAGACCATCCCCTACGTGGATCGCATGGATTACCTGGCGGCCATGAATTCGGAGCATGTGTGGTGCATGGGCGTGGAAAAGCTGCTGGGTATTACCGACCAGATCCCGAAGCGGGTAGAGTACATCCGGGTGCTGGTGGCGGAGCTGAACCGGCTGGCCTCGCACTTTGTGGCTATCGGCACCTACGGCATCGACATTGGCGCCTTTACGCCTTTCCTGTGGCTGCTGCGCGACCGCGAGCACATACAACGCCTGCTGGAATGGGCGTCGGGGGCCCGCATGCTCTACAACTACATCTGGGTGGGCGGTTTGTACTACGACCTGCCCATCGGGTTCGAAGAGCGTTGCCGCGAGTTTATCAATTACCTGCTGCCCAAGCTCGACGAGCTCGACACGGTGCTGCTGCAGAACCAGATTTTTATAGACCGCACGGCCAATGTGGGGGTGCTACCGCTGGACGTAGCGATCAACTACGGCTGCTCCGGCCCGATGCTGCGTGGCTCCGGCCTGAAGTACGACCTGCGCCGCGTAGATGGCTACTCCGTTTACCCGGAACTGGACTTTGAGGTGCCTGTAGGCCAGGGTCTTGCCGGCACCACCGGCGACTGCTGGGACCGCAATTATGTGCGGGCGCTGGAGTGCCGCGAGTCGGTAAAAATTATCCGCCAGTGCCTCGACCGCCTGCAGGGCGACTACAAACGTACCCCCGACTTCGATCCGCAGGCGGCCTGCCCGAAAAAGCTGCGCATGACAGCCACCAAAGAGCTGTACTTCCGGGGCGAGACACCTCGTGGCGAACTGGGTTACTATTTCCGGACCACCGACCGCAGCGATGTGCCTTTCCGCTGCAAGGGCCGCTCTCCGTGCTTCTCCAACCTATCGGTGCTGCACGAGATTGCCAAAGGCTGTATGGTGGCCGACCTCATTGCCATTGTGGGTTCTATCGATATTGTACTGGGCGAACTGGACAGGTAATACTGCAGCTTACTGTGCAGCAGTTGCTCCCGCTGCAGCAACAGGAAACAGTAAATTGTGAAGAATGTGCAAACATTGGACTTTGGTCATACGTTTGGTTAAAGCAAAAGCATCTTTACTCACCTAACTTGTTATATACCGTGAGACTGAATAAATTTTTAACCATCCACCTGCTCTGGTTGAGTGCATTGTTGGCACCTGCCCAGGCTTTTGCTCAGGAGCAAATAAAACAAGATACAGCAGCCACAATAGTACCGGCAGAAATACCGGCAGACTCAGTGCTGCCCGGGCAGAAAAAACCTTTTACCAAATCGCAGCTGCTCGAAGGTAGTAACAGGCGTTATCTCAGACGAGCAGTAATTCCCTCAGCCGCGCTCATTGGCGTCGGCATTTTAACCATGCACGAAAGAGGCAGCTTTGCCGTGCGCGATGCCCGCAACAGAAGCTTTGCCGAATTCAGTACCGAGGCGGATGACTTTATGATGCTTGCGCCGCTGGTGGGGCTGTATGGTTTTAACATCATCTCTTCACAAAACCGTCACCACTTTACCCGTCAGACACTGCTGTTACTTAGTTCGGGGGCACTTACCGCCGGACTTGTGTTTCCGGTAAAAAAATGGACGGATATTGACCGGCCTAACGGGAAACCCTGGGCTTTCCCCTCCGGCCATACCGGCTATGCCTTCACCATTGCCACTTTCATGGATAAGGAATTCCGCCATAAAAGCCCGTGGGTGAGCGTAGCCAGTTATTCTATTGCAGGCGCTACGGGTGTGCTGCGGGTGCTAAACAACGCCCACTGGTTTGCCGATGTGGTGGCAGGTGCGGGCGTGGGCATCCTGTCGGTAAACACGGTGTACTGGGTGCATGCCAAACTGACGAAAGGCGGCGGGTTAAATACCACATTCGTACCTGTTGTTTTTCCGGAAGGTGGCAAAGGCATGGCGCTTACCATCCAGTTTTAAGAACTCCTATTCTTTTCTGACAGATCTGTTTCCCCTTTATCCCGGTGCCTCCTGCTGTGCAGGGAGCACCTGCACCTTCAGTACGATTATGTAAGATGCCACACCGGTTCCGTTTCTACTTCCTGCTCCTGTTCATATGCTGCGGAACATTTTCTGCTGCCGGGCAGGTACTCACCATCAGCGGCACCGTGAGCGATGCCCTCACCAGCGAAAAGCTTCCGTTTGTAAATGTAGTGGTAAACGATGGCGAAACGGGCACGACCACCGATCTGGACGGTCAGTACCAGCTCCGGCACAACCAGCCCATCCGGAGCGTCCGGTTCAGCTATGTGGGCTATGCCACACAGGTCATTTATCCCGACTCTGCCACTACTATCAACATCCAGCTGCAGCCTGTTGCCGCCAGGCTTTCCGAAGTAGTGGTGCGCAGAGGCGAAAACCCGGCCCACCGCATTATCCGACTGGCCACGCAGAACCGGCAGCGGCACCGCCCCGAGAATATCCCCTCCTACACCTACCGTACCTACAACAAATTTGTATTCACGGCTGTGGGCCGGGAGGAAATTGATATGAGTGACACGCTCTCCCTTACGCGCCAGGATTCTGCTTACCTGAAGATGCATAGCCTGCTGGCCAAACAGCACCTCTTCCTGATGGAAAGCGTTACCGATTATGCTTACCTCAAACCGGATAATTTCAAAGAAACCATCCTGGCGACGCGGGTGTCGGGGTTGCAGCAGCCCAGCTTTGGCATTGTAGCCGCCGAAGCGCGTGCATTTTCGGTGTACGAAGATTTGCCAGTGTTCTTCGGGAAACGCTACTTGAGTCCCCTCAGCCCCGGCAGTACCCGCCGGTACGACTTTCT
Organism: Botryobacter ruber; assembly: GCF_003347595.2. Classification (GTDB taxonomy): domain Bacteria; phylum Bacteroidota; class Bacteroidia; order Cytophagales; family Hymenobacteraceae; genus Pontibacter; species Pontibacter ruber_A. The sequence goes on from NZ_QCZK02000051.1 coordinate 116,312, forward strand.
GCTGGAAGAAACGTCGGTTATTGGCAACGACACCGTGTTCATCATCTCCTTTAAACCGGAAGCAGGACGAAATTTCGACGGGCTGAAAGGCGTGCTGTACATCAACAGCAACGGATGGGCGGTGCAGAATGTGCTGGCCGAGTCGGCAACGGATGCGGACAAGCGGGGGCTGAAGCTGCAGCAGCAGTTTGAGCTGGTAGACGGGAAGCAGTGGTTTCCGAAGGAGCTGGATGTGGAGCTAACGGTGCCGCAAATACGGCTTAAAGGTCACCAGCCTTACGGGCACCTCCGCACCTACATTACCAACGTGCAGCTTAACCCGCCCCTGCAGCGGCGCGACTTCGGCATTATCGCCCTTAAGCTGGCACCAGATGCACACCGGCAGCCACCGTCTTTCTGGCAGCAGTACCGCCCCGATACCCTGAATGCGCTGGAGCGGCGGACCTACCACCAACTCGACAGTGTGGGCAAAGAAGCAAAACTGGACCGCAACATCCGGATTGCCGAGTACCTGACGGCGCAGCAGATACCGGTAGGCAAACTCAGCCTGGACATTAACCGCTTTGTGCGGCTCAGCGATTTTGAAGGGCTGCGGCTGGGCATTGGCGCCCACACCAACAAACGCTTTTCGGAGCGCCTCCTCCTGGGCGGCTACTGGGGCTATGGCTTTGGCGACAAAAAAGCAAAATACGGGGCCGATGCGGGCTATGTACTCCACGCACCCTCAGAACTTACCCTGGGCGGCGAATATTTTAAGGATGTACTGGAACCTGGTGGCAGGCGCCTGCCCTTCCGTCCACGCCCCTCCCTTACGAATTTCCGGCCTGCAGTCCTTTTCCAGCTGGACTACGCCACCCACCAGAGCGTATCGCTGTCGGGAAGGTTGTTTCGTTACCTGCAATATAAAACCTCGCTGCGCCGGGAGCACCGGCTGACGACACTCGACCTCGTACCGAACCATCCGCAGGCATATAACACGACAGAAGCTGTGATTGGCATGCGTTACGCCTATGGCGAGCAGCTGATGCAGATGTTCAACCAGACCTTGCCCATTACAGCTTCGTATCCGGTGCTGTGGCTGCAGTACGCCCGTGGCATAGACGGGCTGCTGAACGGCGGGCACAGCTACCACCGGTACGATGTACGCCTGGAAGCGCCCTTTCAGCACCGCACCACCGGCGAAACCAGCCTTGCACTGGTAGCAGGACTTGTAAACGGCGATCTGCCGCTGCTGGGGTTATACAATGGCTATGGCAGCTACAGCAGGGACTACTACATTTATGCCAGCGAAGGATTTGAGACCATGCGCCCCTACGAGTTTTTCTCCGACCGTTATGCTGCGCTCTTTCTCAGGCAGAACCTGGCCAAGCGCCTGTTCCGCACAAACTTCTTTAAACCCAATGTCATTCTCATGACCAACATCGGTTACGGCAGCCTCGACCACGCCCGTTTAAATCTTTTCGAAGAGCAGGTGCAGGAAATGAACAAAGGTTTTTACGAATCCGGTTTGCTGCTGAACGACATCATCGGCTCCGCCTTTTCCGGCATTGGCGTTGGCTTTTTCTACCGCTACGGCTACTATGGCTTCGGCAGCTTCCACGAAAATCTGAAGATCAAAATAACCCTGTCCACGGCTTTTTAAGCAGCAGAGGCTGTGGTGGCAGCTGCAGAATAGTAAATAAACAGGCTGATAGTTCTGCTGCCCCTGCCACCACTGCCGCTGCTCCTGTTTATTGTAGAAGACGGTAAAAGTGAGCTGGTGTAAGTATACTTTCTTCCGTATATTTATTCATCACACCTACCTTAGCTGCTGTACTATGAAAATCCTTACTGCTGCACAGACACGGGAAGCCGACAAATTTACGATCGCACACGAAGGAATTGCCTCTCTTGCCCTGATGGAACGCGCTGCCAAAGCCTTTACCGGCTGGTTCGAAAACAAGTTCACGCCCGCCCGGCAGGTATTTGTTTTCTGCGGGCCCGGCAACAACGGGGGCGATGGCCTGGCTGTTGCCCGTTTGCTGCACCAGCGCCAGTACCAGGTGCAGGTATTTGTTGTAGGCGACACCACCAAAGCCTCTCCTGATTTCAACGCCAACCGCGAAGCTTTGCCAAAGCAGGTAAATCTCACTGAAGTTACCGCTGCTTCTGCCTTACCAGCCCTGCCTGCTGATGCCTGCTGCATCGATGCGCTGTTTGGGACCGGCTTAAACCGGCCTGTCACAGGGTTGTACGCTGCTGCCATCGAACACCTGAACAATAGCACTTCCTGCATTACCGCCATCGACATCCCCTCAGGCCTCTACACCGACAGCCAGACACCTCCGGAAGGTGCCATTGTACAGGCGGCCTACACCGTCAGTTTTGAGCTGCCCAAGCTGGCCTTCCTGCTGCCCCAGCACGAGACCTTTGTGGGCGAGTGGCATGTGGTGCCCATCGGCCTAAGCCCGGAGTTTATCGACCAGGTGCCAACCGATACCTATTTCACTATCCTGCCCGATGTGCAACGATTACTGAAGCCACGGCGCAAATTCTCCCACAAAGGTACCTTTGGACACGCCCTGCTCCTGTGCGGGAGCTATGGCAAAATGGGAGCCGCTGTGCTGGCAGCACGCGCCTGCTTGCGGAGTGGTATTGGTTTACTGACTGTACAGGTGCCTTCCGCCGGTTACACAGTTTTACAGACAGCCGTACCCGAAGCCATGACCTTGGCTGATGGGAATAAAAAATACCTCTCGTCGTTGCCGGCTCAGCTGGAGAATTACAGTGCCATTGGCGCGGGGCCTGGCCTGGGGCAGGAAAAAGCAACCCGAACCATGCTGGGGCAGTTATTAGCCTCCGCTACGCAACCGCTGGTTCTCGATGCAGATGCCATCAACCTGGTTGCCGGCAGCGAAAACCTGAAAGCGCAGTTACCAAAGAACAAAGTCATTCTTACGCCACACCCGAAGGAGTTTGAGCGGCTGGTGGGGAAATCTGAAAACGACTACGACCGGCTGGAACGCCTGAAGGCCTTCTGCTCCAGGCACAGCTGCTACATCGTTCTAAAAGGAAACCACACCGTAATTGGTACGCCGGCAGGCAAGCTGTTCTTTAACTCAACGGGTAACCCGGGAATGGCTACCGGCGGCACAGGCGATGCGCTAACCGGTATCATTACAGCGCTTGTGGCGCAGCAGTATAGTTTAGAAGATGCTTGTGTGCTGGGCGTGTACCTGCATGGGCTGGCCGGCGATGTGGCGGCTTTCAGTGTGGGAGAAATAGCGTTGGTAGCTTCTGATCTGATAAAAAACCTGCCGATGGCTTTCCGGAAGCTAACCCAGGTGTAAGCTGTTGGCCAGGTACACCAGCCCGGCGTGCAGCAGCATGGCGCCATCGGCCAGCAACACATAGTACACCGGCGGCTTGTTCTCGGAAGAGAAATAAACCACAATGGCAGCTCCAACAGCACTAGCCACCAAAGCTGCTTCTGTGGTGCCGCTCTCGGTCAGCACGACCACCACCACATACACCAGCAGCAATACCAGCGAAAGCAGCTTCGTATTTTTAATGCCGATGAGCCCGGGAATGGTAAGCGTTTTGGTGGTGCGGTCGTAGGTGTAGTCGCGGATGTCGAAGAGCAGGGCCAGCGCCAGGATAAACAGGAACCGCCGCCCGAACAGGAGCAGCGCCTGCGGGCTTAGTATCTCCAATCCGGCATCCATCAGCGGGAACAGCGCGGTTACGACAGCCCACACATAGGCAATCAGGAACACCTTTAACAGCGGCACACTGCGCAGTGGCCGCACTTTTCTTGATTTGTACAGCACCGGGATGGTATAGCCTACCGATATCAGGGCCAGGTGCAGCATAAACCACACGTTCAGCTGCAGGTTGTACAGCCAGTAAATCATGGCTGCCCCTACTATAGCAGCTATGCCCAGCAAGGCTAATGCGGGCCGGTGCCGTTGCGTCCAGGTTTGTTCTGGCTTTCGTACCTGCTTCGGCTTGCGGAGCACACGCCGGATGTTGTTCAGGTTATAGGTAAACAAGGTAGCCAGAAACACAAAGGCTGCCACAGGAAGCGACACCGGAACACGGGCAAGCAGGGCAGTTTCTACGGTAAGAAAAAAGGCGCAGCAGGAAATGAACACGCTGCTGTACAGCACAGCGGAAAGTATTTGTCCGGGCACAGCATGTAACTGTAGTTCCTTTGCTGTTTTCCCTGCCACTATGCTTTCGTTGTTCTTCATACCAGCTGCAAGTTCGCTGCTTTCCTACCTGATTTCCAAAAATGCTTCACGGCTATAAACAAAAAAGCCTGACGCAATAGTTTTTTACGTCAGGCTTTTGAGGAAAGAAGTTGCTTATACCTGCTTTTCTTTTTTCCCGAATGTAGTGTTGTAGAGTTCGATGCTCTGGTTAATGATTTCATATGCCTGCTCACGGCCCAGGAACTGCTCTACGATTACCTCTTTATGCTCCAGTTTCTTATAGTCCTCAAAGAAACGACGTAGCTCCAGCAGGGTATGTGGCGGAAGCTCCGAAATATCGTTGATGTGACGAACGGACATATCGTTGTTGGCAACCGCAATGATTTTATCATCTTCCTCGTTATTATCGATCATTTGCATCACCCCGATTACTTTGGCATCGATCAGGCACATAGGCTGCACATCGATGGAGCAAATTACCAGAATATCCAGCGGGTCTTTGTCGTCGCAGTATGTTTGCGGAATAAAACCGTAGTTGGCAGGGTAATGAACCGACGAGAAAAGCACTCTGTCCAGTTTCAGCATGCCGGTTTCCTTATCCAGTTCATACTTTGCCTTGGAACCCTTCGGGATTTCAATGATAGAGGTTACTACTCCCGGAGCATCTTCTCCGAAGCTTACCCCATGCCATGGATTACTTTTTCTTAATTTCTCCATCTTAAATTTGTTTTACTTTTTGTTCCACCCCTGGTGGTGCCTGATTTGTATTGTTACTACTTCATTAATTCCTGCAAAGGTTTGCCTACCGTTCCGTTTGGCTCCTGGATATAAAGCCAGGAAGCAATGGTAGGGGCAATGTCTGCTACTTCTACTGCTGCCGAGCTTTCTCCGGGCTTCACATTCCAGCCGTACCAGAGCAGCGGCACGTGGGTGTCGTAGTTGGAGTAAGAGCCGTGCGTTGTCCCTTTCGGATTTCTGCCTCCTTCATACCAACCTGGCTGCAACACCACCAGCACATCACCTGAACGGGTAGCATTATAACCATTCACCATTCTCACGACCATACCCTCCGTCCAGCCGCTCCGCTGTATACTTTCTGCGGACATAGCTCGCGCCACTGCTTCGAAACGGGTTACGTATCCTGCTACTTTTTCCTGTACTTCCAGCCTGTTCAGTTTTTTGGACTCAATCAGCTTCCGGTTCAGGTAGAGCTGCTGGTTGGTATACTGTTCTACCCATTTACCTGCACCATAGGTTTTATCCAGGTACTGCTCGGTAGAGTCTCTTATGACTGCTGCTAAGGAAACGCCAGCCGGCACCCGGTTATCGCGCAGAAAAGCAGGAACCTGCACTGCGCCATGGTCTGCCGTTAAAAAGACCAGCACATTTTCTTTTCCCAGTTTCTTCTCCAGTTGGGTCAGCAGCTTTTCAAGTTCACGGTCCAGGCGCAGGTAAATATCCTGTATTTCAACTGAGTTTGGTCCGAAACTATGGCCAACATAGTCGGTAGTAGAAAAACTAACCGCTAAAAAGTCAGTATAATTCCCTTTCCCTAATTTTTCATTTTGTAAAGCTGCAATTGCAAAATCAGCAGTCAGGGTATTACCACCGGGCAACAAGCGCAACAGCTCGTAATCTTTTTTACGAATCGCAGGTATGTCATGCGGAAATACAGGCTGCTTTTCGCCGGGCAGTGTGTTTTCCCATGGCACATTGTCGGCCGAGCTTTCTGTATACTGGTCCAGCGGCAGCAGGGTATTCCACACCTGCCCCAGGTACTGGTCCGGGTATTTTTTGCTGTTGAACTCCTGTACCCATTGCGGCAGCTCATTTCTGTAGAAAGTGCTTGTGATCCAGTTCCCGCTAGGAGAATCAAACCAGTAGGCGCCATTTCCCATGTGCCCTGCCGGTAATATGGAGCCCCTGTCTTTCATGGAGATGCCTATTACTTTAGCCCCCATGTTGGTTGCCAAACGAAGTTCATCGGTTATGGTGGTCGTGTACAGATTGCGCGGCGACATCAGGCCTGCATCGGAGTTACTTCCTACTGTCTTTACAGTCTTATCTTCTACACAATACACCGATTTTCCTGTTTCACGATCATACCAGAAATTGCCAATGATCCCATTCAGGGCAGGTACGCTTCCTGTATAAATAGAGGCATGGCCGGGCCCGGTATAGGTTGGCACATAGCTGTATTGCGCATATTTAAAATTAAAGCCCTGGCTTACCAGTTTCTTGAAACCACCCGCGCCATATTTATCCCAGTAGCGGTACAGGAAGTCATAGCGCATTTGGTCTACCACTATCCCAACCACCAGCTTTGGTCGTGCTAATGTAGCTGCCTGCTGCTGCTGCGTTTCCTTCGTACCCGAAGTTGTTTTAGCCGTACCTGTGCATGCTCCCAGAAAAACGATGAACAGAAGTAACAAACAACTGCGTTGCAACTTCAGGGGTAACAATATACTAATTTTTTTATTCATTTTTACCTGTTACAGTTTTGGGCGTTCAAATTTAGCTACATTTTATGTGGTAAGCTGTTTTTTGTCATCTTCCTGTGCGAAGGCGCTTCTTCTTGTTTTCACACTTCTTTAGCCTGTGTTGTTTCTCTTTTTTTATTTTACCTGCAGCCACCACAGCCATTGCTGCTACAACAGGTTATTCGGGGCTTTGCAAACATCTCTCTTGCTGCTCCTACTGTAACCAAGGGTACTACTTATACCAAATCGCATAAAGTACATTCCAGTACATGACCTCCAGTAGTTAGCTTGACTGCAGTTCGCCCACAAGATCCCCTTCGGGAATGACAAAGAGGGAATTGTTTTGTGAAACTGATTAAATACTAGCTGGTATTACACATTATTTTTATTTGCTGCACCTGCCACCACACCCACTGCTCCTGCAAATTTTTTTTTCGGGTGCGAAATAAGAGAGGGGGCTAAACAAAAACGCCCACTTTTCAGATGGGCGTTTTTCTGCGTACTTATTTTTCTTTTTATCCTGCGGCCAACGCCTCTGCACCTCCAACAATTTCGAGAATTTCTTTGGTGATGGCGGCCTGACGTGTTCTGTTATATGTCAGCTTCAGCTCCTTCAACAATTCACCTGCGTTCTCAGTAGCCTTATCCATAGCTGTCATTCGGGCGCCGTGTTCAGAGGCATTCGATTCCAGTACCGCTTTATACACCTGTATCTTAAGCGACTTTGGTATCAGCTCCTGGATAATTTCTTCTTTAGAAGGTTCGAAAGAATAATCTGGTATAATTGCGGCAGACTTGTTCTCTTCAAGCGGCTTCTCTACAATCGGCAGAAACTGTTCTGTACGTACAATCTGTGTTGCTACATTTTTAAACTCGTTATAGATCAGATCTACCTGGTCAAATTCACCAGCTACAAATCCATTCATTGCTCTCTCTGCAGCTTCTCTTACTGTATCGAAAGAAAGGTTATGGAACGTGTTGGTGTAGTTGCTTATTACTTTATAGCCTTTTTTGGCCAAAGCTTCATTTCCTTTTCTACCTATAGTCAGAAACGTTACATTTCCGCTTGCTAACTGGCTGCTGTATTTTGTAGTAGCTAAAGCGATGGAAGCTTTAACAATATTTGAGTTAAAGGCACCGGCCAGGCCACGGTCAGAGGTTACAGCAATAATCAACACCCGGTTTACGTCACGCTTTACCGAGTATTCATTCGCTACTGCAGCACCTTCTGTAAGAGTTGACAAATTTGCTAAGATGCCGCTCAGACGCTGTGCGTAAGGGCGCATACGCAAAATGTTATCCTGTGCTCGCCTTAGCTTAGCAGCAGATACCATTTTCATGGCTTTCGTAATCTGCTGTGTAGACGATACCGATACGATCCGGTTCCTAACCTCCTTTAAATTAGCCATATATGTAGTAAATAAAGACCAGCAGAAAAATTATTGTTTCTTCCGCTGGTCTTTACCTTTATATTACTTGTTGTATTTAGCAGTTACTTCTTTTGCAACTTGTTTCAGCGTATCTGTAATCTGATCGTCCAGTTTACCTTTTCTCAAACCTTCCAGTACATCAGCATGCTGTGCACGAAGCGCTCTGATCATGTCGCTTTCAAATGTTTTCATCTCCGTTACCGGCACTTTATCCACCAGACCAGTTGTACAGCAGTAGATAACAGCAACTTGCTCTTCTACAGGCACTGGCGAGAACTGTGGCTGCTTCAGCATCTCCAGGTTACGACGACCACGCTCAATAGTAAGTTTGGTAGCAGCATCCAGGTCAGAACCGAATTTTGCAAACGCTTCCAGTTCACGGAACTGCGCCTGATCCAGCTTCAGTGTACCCGCTACCTTCTTCATGGACTTAATCTGTGCAGAACCACCCACACGCGACACCGAGATACCCACGTTGATTGCAGGACGGATACCAGAGTTGAACAGGTTGGTCTCCAGGAAGATCTGTCCGTCGGTAATGGAGATAACGTTTGTCGGGATATACGCCGAAACGTCACCTGCCTGCGTTTCAATAATTGGTAACGCTGTTAAAGAACCACCACCTTTTACCAATGGACGGATAGAATCCGGAAGGTCGTTCATGCCTTGTGCAATGGCATCAGAAGCGTTTACTTTTGCAGCACGCTCCAGCAAGCGGGAGTGCAGGTAGAATACGTCTCCAGGATATGCTTCGCGGCCTGGAGGCCTTCTTAGCAGAAGCGACACTTCACGGTAAGCAACCGCCTGCTTCGACAAGTCATCATATACAACCAGTGCAGGACGGCCTGTATCGCGGAAATATTCCCCGATAGCAGCACCTGTAAATGGCGCAAAGAACTGCATTGGAGCAGGATCAGAAGCAGAAGCAGAAACTACAACAGAATAATCCATTGCTCCACCATCCTGTAATGCTTTCACGATCTGAGCAACTGTAGAAGCTTTCTGGCCAACGGCTACATAGATACAGAACACAGGCTCTCCTTTTTCGTAGAATTCGCGCTGGTTCAGGATTGTATCGATCGCAACAGCAGTTTTACCAGTCTGACGGTCGCCGATGATAAGCTCACGCTGGCCACGACCGATCGGAATCATGGAGTCGATCGCCTTGATACCAGTCTGCAAAGGCTCGTTTACCGGCTGACGGAAAATTACACCCGGTGCTTTACGCTCCAGGGGCATTTCATACAGAGTACCTGCTATTGGTCCTCTGCCGTCTATTGGCTGGCCCAGCGTGTTTACCACACGACCAATGATACCTTCACCTATTTTTACCGAGGCAATACGGTTTGTTCTTTTAACTGTGTCGCCTTCTTTAATGTCAGTGTAGTCACCTAACAATACGGCACCCACATTGTCTTCCTCCAGGTTCAGTACGAGCGCCTGAAGACCGTTATTAAATTCCAGCAACTCGCCAGATTGAGCTTTAGAAAGCCCATAGATACGAGCAACACCGTCACCCACTGTCAGTACAGTACCTACTTCTTCCAGTTCTGCCTCAGAACGGAAGTTGGATAACTGTTCTCTAAGTATGGCTGATACTTCGTCAGGTCTTACTTCTGCCATGATTATAATTTATTAATATAGGGGTTGTCTTTAAATTTATTACTCAGTTTTATAAGGTTATATCTTACTGAGCTATCTACCTGCTGATCGCCGACACGAAGGATAAAACCTCCTATCAGGGCTGGATCAACTTTTTCTACTAATGTTACTTTTTTACCAGTCTGTGCTGCTACTTGTGCTGTAATCTGATTGCGCAGGGCAGGAGTGAGTGGCATGGCAGATGTTACGGTAGCTACTTGTATGCCTTTCAGTACATTGTACTGGTTACCAAACTCTTTTGCAGCGGCTTCAAGAAGCGGTTCACGATTTTTCCTGGCTACAATATCAAAGAAAGCCATTGTCAAACTGCTTACTTTCTGTCCAAAGACACTTTTGATGATGGCAAGCTTTTTATTTGACTTGACAATCGGGTTTTGTAGCAGCAACTGGAAATCTCTGTTCTGCGACACTACCTGGCTGAACAGCAACATATCTTCCTGCACTTGTTCTAATACACCTTTCTCAGAAGCTAATTCTATTAGCGATTTGGCGTATCTGGAAGCAACTCTGATATTTGACATAATATTCTTTTATAAGCAATGGCAGCATTACTGCTGCACTGTTTATTCTTATTTTAGTTCAGTGTTACTTCACTGATATAACGCTGCGCCAGCGCCTGCTGTGCTTTCGGGTCGCTCAGTTCAGTTCTTAGGATTCTCTCTGCAATTTCTACAGAAAGGGCACCAGCCATGTTTTTCACTTCAGCAATGGCAGCACGTTTCTCGTTTTCTATTGCTTCACGGGCCTGGGCGATCATTTTAGCGCCTTCTTCGTTTGCTTTCTGCTTCGCTGATTCTACCATGTTGTTGGCAGCTACAGAAGCTTCTTTCAGGATATTGTCTCTCTCCAGGCGCGCCTCAGCCAGTAATTTCTGGTTATCAGCCTGCAGGGCTTCCATTTCCAGTTTCGCTTTCTCAGCAGATCGCAGTGCATTTTCAATCGAAGCCTCCCGATCGTTCAGGGCGTTCATAATTGGCTTCCATGCAAACTTGCCAAGCAGGAACAGCACGATCAGGAAGGTTATCGTCTGCCAGAAAATTAGACCAATACCAGGGGTTACTAATTCCATTTTATATTAAAGTTGAAATATTAAATTCTTTTATTGCATGCCACTGTCGGGCCGAACTACATAATAACTTTTTGTTTTTGATCTCATCGTCCGGACCATGCGTCCGGACGTGAGATCAGCAAAAGCTTTAATTAGCCTTTGAAAGAGATTAGCAAGCAAACTACCACACCGAAAAGCGCAACACCTTCGATAAGGGCAGCAGCGATAATCATTGCTGTCTGGATTTTACCACCAGCCTCAGGCTGACGAGCGATAGATTCCATGGCAGAGCCACCGATTCTACCAATACCCAAACCAGCGCCCAGAGCTACCAGGCCAGCACCGATACCGGCACCCATGATTGCGAAACCTGCGCCTTCAGATAAAGCTTGCAACAGAATTGCTAATAACATAATTATAGTTATATATAGTTAAAAAAAAGAAATTCGGATTAATGATGAGCACCCTCTGCGTGCTCATGGTCATGATTGTGCTCTTCCACGGCACCACCAATGTACATGGCAGATAACAAAGTAAAGATATAAGCCTGCAACAGCGCCACGAACAACTCCAGGAAGTTCATAAAGGTAGCAAACGCCACACTAAGAGGCCCAACCGCAATACTTCTGAAAATAAAGATCAAGCTAAACAAGGACAGGATGATAATGTGACCGGCCGTAATGTTCGCAAAAAGACGAACCATCAGGGAGAATGGCTTGGTAATTATACCGATCAACTCTACCGGTATCATGATAGGCGCCAGCCAGACAGGAACACCAGGTGTTGCAAAAATGTGCGCCCAGTAGTTTTTATTCGCACTAAACAAGGTAATAACCAGGGTTAACGTTGCCAGAACCAGCGTCACAGCGATATTACCTGTTAAGTTGGCACCACCCGGCATCAGGCCAAGCAGGTTGTTAAACCAGATAAAGAAGAAGATGGTAAGCAGGTAAGGCATGTAGCGCTCGTATTTCGGGCCGATGTTTGCCTTTGCAATCTCATCACGGATAAAAATAATGATTGGTTCGAAGAAAGACTGGATGCCGCTTGGCGCTTTCCCTTTGTTGCTTTTGTAACGCGCTGCTATCACAAAGAAAACAATCAGCAGCAGTGCCACACTAATAAACATGGAGGCAACGTTCTTCGTGATAGAGAAATCGAACAGCCCGGACTGATCTTCCAGCGGCTCCCCGTCGGCGCCTACTCTGTAAATATGGCCATGCTCCAGCGCGTATCCGTTATACGACACCGTTTCATGGTTCTCGTCATAGAAGTTGTGAGAAGAAAAAACGTTTAACTCACCCTTATCAAGCAGAATTACAGGAAGGTATAAAGTAGCGCCATCAGCAAAATGCCAGTTGTAATCATCGGCAATGTGATGTGTGATCATGTCGCCTGGCTTGAACTCGCCGCCTTCTACCGGCGCTTCAGCAGAAACCGACAGCGTTAAGAAGGAAAACAGTAAGATAAATAACTTCTTCATTAAGAGAGATTTAGAAGCACCCTTTGGCAGGGAGAAAATTATACTTCGTTAGTGCTTTTCAAATGCGGGCGCAAGTTAGCCAACAAACTGTAAATTTCAAACCCGGTAAAAAGAAAATATAAAACAAAGAAGTTAAAAACGAACTGCAGTTCGTTTTCGGAAAATAGGAATACGTAAACAAACACCACTCCTATGCTCAGCATCATCCGAAAGCCCATGGTACCGAAATAATACAGCTGAAAATTATCACTGTCGTAGCTGATACCCAGGCGGGTGATATAAAAGGTACCAGCCGTAATCAGCACAAAAAAAGCCAGTATGTATAGTATATACGGATGCACCAGTTCGGTACCTGACATATAGTACAGAAGACCGGTTGCCACCCCAATCACACCTGTGTAGATGAGTAAGTTTCTGATAAAATTCACCTTTTACTGTTTTTTATTTAGAGATACTATGACCAATACCATCGACGCCACTACCGCCACCACCAGCAGCAGAATAGTGAACCAGGGATTTTTATTACCGAAATAGGCATCGAGTTTCATGCCAAGCCAGGCCGCCAGCACCATAGCCCCAATCATCTGGAAAGCCAGGCCCGAATACTTCATATAAGGCTTAATGTTACGCTGCCGTTCTCTTTCAGCGTCCTTATTTTCAGCTTCTTTCCCCATATTCAGTAATAAAAGACAAATTTACGCTTTTTAATTTAGCAAACTGTTTTCCGGCTAATAAAACTACGGCGGCAGTAGTTTTTTCTGCTCTTTTCACACCTTTTCCCGCTGAAACCATTTCACCGCTTCTATGGTTCAATAACAGGCTTGCAGAATATGCGACGCCGCCGCAGGGGAGACTGCTCGTAATTCAATTGTTTATTGTATTTTTGTTGTACAGCTTATTTTTTCGAAGCTTCCGGATTTACCTTTTACTTGTTCCTATACTTAACAGGGCTTCTGTAACGTTATTATTCATAAACTATTAGTGTTTCGCTATTATACATCCTGCTTATTTTTCACTTTGAACAAGCATTCGCTATACTTATTCTTACTTGTGGCCGGGCTGCTGCTAGGAGGGTGCTCTGTGGAGCGCAATAACCCCCTCAGCAAAGCTTACCACAACACCTCTGCCCGCTACAATGGTTATTTCCTGGCCAGGGAAAAAATGAAAACCATTGAAGAGGGCATACAGGAGCAAATGGTGTACGATTACAACCAGCCGCTTCCTGCCTTTCCTTCCATAGATTCCACTACTGCCAAAGCATTTGCCGCCGACCTGGAGGATGTGGTAAAAAAAGCGTCGCATCCGATACAGTGGCACAAGAACAGCAAATGGATAGACGACAGCTACCTGCTGATTGGAAAGGTGCGTTATTACCAGCTCAACTTCCCGGATGCGATTAAAACTTTCCGTTTTGTGAACTCTACCAGCAAAGAAAAGGAAACCCGGCACGAAGCCCTGGTATGGCTCATGCGCACCTTTCTGCAGATCGGGGACCTGGAAAGCGCGCAGGAGGTAAACAAGCATTTAAAGCAGGAGCGGCTTAACAAAGACAATGCACGGGAGCTTTACCTGGCCCGGGTACAGTACCACCGCATGCTCGGCGACACAGCCGCTGTTATAGAAAATCTGGAACTTTCGCTGCCCAATTTCGACGAAAAGGATGCGCAGTCGCGGGTGCGGTTTTCGCTGGCCAGGCTCTACCAAAGCACCGACCAGGACAAGGAAGCTTATAAGCAATACAGCAAAATACTGCGCAACAACCCGCCTTACGACCTGAGCTTCTTCAGCAGGTTGTATATGGGCCAGGTGTCGGAACTAAGCGATGTGCAGGATACCGAACGTATTGCCAGCTATTATCAGAAACTACTGAAGGATAGCAAGAACACCGAGTACAAGGATAAGATTTATTATGAAATGGCGCTGTTTGAGCTGCGCCAGCAGAACTACCAGAAAGCGCTGGAGCACCTGCGCGAATCCATAAAAACGCCAGGCACCATCAAAAACCAGAAAGCTTATTCTTATTTACTGGCCGGTGAAATCTATTTTGAGAACCTGAACAACTACAACCTGGCCCAGGCTTACTACGACAGTGCTGTACAGGTTTTCCCGCAGCAGGCAGCGCAGTACGAGGCGGTTGTGGAACGCAGAAATATCCTGACCGAATTTGCCAAAAACTACAGCACCGTGCAGACGCAGGACAGCCTGCAGCAGCTTGCCCGTATGGGAGAGGCCGAGCGGCTTGAACTGGTACGGCAGATGGTGCAGCGGGAGGAGGAAAAGCGACAGCAGGAACTTACCCGCCAGCAGGAGCGGGCTTTGGCCGCCGAACAAAGCCAGGGACAATCTTTTGGCATGAACCGCAACAACGACACAGGCATTGGCACACCTGCCACCGGAGCCGTCTGGTATTTTGATAACCCTGCAGCAGTAGCCACCGCCCTTGCCGAATTTACCCGCCGCTGGGGCAACCGCCCGTTGCAGGACAACTGGCGGATCAGGAGCAGAGGCGAAGCGACCGACCAGGCGCCGGTGGCACAGGAGCAGTTGCCCGAACTGCCTGGCGCTGAAACTGCAGCAGCAACAGAAGAACGCCTGGAGGCACAGGTACAGTCTTACCTGCAGAACATCCCGCTTACCCCCGAAGCCCTGGCTCAGTCCGACGAACAAATCGAGGAGGCTTTGTTTAACCTGGGCAATATCTACAGCCAAAAGTTAAAGGATCCTGTAAAAGCGGCCGAAACGTATGAGCAACTGCTGCAGCGCTTTCCTAAAACAGAGCATGCTGCCGAAACCTACTACAGTTTATTCCTGATTCATAGCAAAGCGGATGACGAGCGTAAAAACACTTATTACACCCGTATTAAGCAGCAGTTCCCGAACTCTACCTTCGCCAAGCTGGTAGACGACCCGGACTTTTTGTCTAAAAACGCAGCTGAAAACATTATTGCCCACACCCACTACGACTCTGCTTACCGCTACTACGAGCAGAAAGAGTATAAGAAAGCCGCCGCCAAGCTGGCTGAGCTGAAAAGCAATTATAGTTATAGTGACATACCGGATAAAATAGCCTATTTAGGGGTATTGGTAACAGCCCGAACCGAGAAGCCGCAGGTATTACGGGAACAACTCCTGCAGTTTAAAACAGATTATCCGAACAGCCCGCTGCAGGCCAATGCCGATAAGCTGCTCGCTGTTTATACCGACCTGGAGCAAAAGAACCTGCTGCGGCAGGAAGCGCCTTCGCTTACAGCCAGTGCAGAAAAAAACAGCACGCTGGCAACAGTTACGCCGGAGGAAAAAGTTAGCACAGAAATTGCAGTACCAACACCAGCAGAAAAAGCACCTGAAAGTCCGCAGGCAGCACCTGCCCTTACCGGTCAGCCTGAGCCTGCAGATACGGCAAAGCCGGAACAAGCTGCTGTTCAACCTGCTGATACGACCCAGCCGAAGCAGGTGGCACAGCCGTCTGAACCGGCTACGCAAGTGGCTCCGCAACCTGTGCCGGCAGATACTGCAGGTG
The DNA here is from genome assembly GCF_003347595.2 of Botryobacter ruber. Taxonomy (GTDB): domain Bacteria; phylum Bacteroidota; class Bacteroidia; order Cytophagales; family Hymenobacteraceae; genus Pontibacter; species Pontibacter ruber_A. The sequence continues at coordinate 132,128 of NZ_QCZK02000051.1, forward strand.
CAGAGGCTATGGTGACAGCAGCAGAACCTGATCCGATGGCCTACTCCGCTGCGCCGGACTCCGCTTATTATGTGGTGATGGTTTACCCTACTACCGCGCCTGCTTTCAAAGATGTGGACCTGCGGTATGAGAAGTACAATAACACTTATCATAAGAAGCTTGGACTGACAGTTGAAGCTGCTGATTTTTCTGAAGATCAAACCATACTGGTGATGCGTTCTTTCTCCGATGAGAATGTGGCGCAGGATTATAAAACAAAACAAAAGTTTCCGCAATCACCGGTTGGCAGAATCAGAGGTGTAGAATTCACTACCTTTGTAATCTCTTCTGCCAACTACCAGAAGCTTTTGCAGAAAAAAGATTTGGAAGCCTATCTCGACTTCTACCGAAATAACGAATAACAAGTATTTATGACTACCCGTCAGAAATCAATTAAGAGCAGGAAAACTGTTTTCCCTAAAGTTGTTACAGCACTCTGGATCTCTTTTATATCCGGTTTTGTGCTGTTCGTCCTTTACATTTATGCCGTAAGCAATAACTTCCTGAATTTGTTCGGGGAGCTGCCCAACCTGCGTACGCTCGAAAATCCAAAAAGCGAGCTTTCTTCAGAAATTTATTCGGCAGACAATGTGTTGCTGGGCAAGTATTTCCGCGAAAACCGTTCTCCGGTAGAATACGAAGACCTGCCGGACAACCTGATCCAGGCGCTTGTTGCTACCGAAGATGCCCGCTTCGAAGAGCATTCCGGTATTGATGCAGAAGCTACCGCGCGTGTTATTGTTGCGGTTCTCACCGGTCAGTCGAAGGGCGGGGGCAGTACCTTAACCCAACAGGTAGCCAAAAACCTGTTCAGTACGCGTAGCGAAGACCTTAACAGGGGGCTCCTGAATAATGTCCCCGGTGTCAGGATGCTTATCCTGAAAACGAAGGAGTGGATTATGGCCATCAAGCTGGAGCGCTCTTACACCAAAAAGGAAATCATGACGATGTACCTGAACACCGTTGATTTTGGCAGTAATGCATTTGGGATAAAAGTGGCCGCTAAAACTTTCTTTAACAAAAAGCCACAGGAACTTGAGGTACAGGAATCGGCCGTGCTGGTTGGTCTGCTGAAAGCTCCTACCTACTACAGCCCTAAATTTAATCCTGAAAACTCGAAAAGACGGCGAAATGTAGTGCTGTCGCAGATGGTAAAGTATGGCTTCTTGCCGGAGGAGAATTTCCTGGCTCTCAAGGAAAATGATATTAAGCTGAAATACCATGTTGAAAATCAAAACATTGGTCTCGCTCCTTACTTCCGGACTGAAGCAAGCAAGTTCCTGCGCCAGTGGTGCCGCGAGAACGGCTACGACCTGTATGCCGATGGCCTGAAAATCTACACCACCATCGATTCCCGGATGCAGCAATATGCAGAGCAAGCCGTAGAGCAGCACATGAAAGCGCAGCAGAAGTTATTCTATGAGCACTGGAAAGGCAGAAATCCGTGGGTTGACAGCAATAACAAAGAATTAAAAGACTTTGTGCAGACCGCTATCAAACGTACCGACCGCTACAGAAGCCTCAACCAACGCTTTGACGGCAACCAGGACTCTATTAACTACTACCTCAACAAGAAAATACCGATGACCATTTTTACCTGGGAAGGTGAAAAAGAGGTGATGATGAGCCCTATTGATTCGCTTAAGCACTACAAGCATTTCCTGCAGATTGGTTTTCTGGCCATGGAGCCGCAAACAGGACACTTAAAAGCCTGGGTGGGTGGCATTAACTACAAGCATTTTAAGTACGACCACGTGAAACAAGGTGCTCGCCAGCCCGGCTCTACCTTTAAGCCTTTCCTGTATACAGCCGCGATTGAGAATGGCTACTACCCGTGCTATGAAGTGATCGACACAAAAGTTTGTGTGCCGCTGGCCGATGGCAACATGTGGTGCCCGAACAACTCGGATAATAAGTTCTCCGGGAAAAAATATACCTTGCGCGAAGCACTGGCTGAGTCTGTTAACTCTGTATCGGCTTACCTAGTAAATAAGCTGGGGGCAGAGACTTTGGTAAAAACAGCCAAGCGCATGGGCATTTCCACGCCACTGGACCCGAATCCTTCCTTAGCACTCGGGGTAAGCGATGTAACCCTTTACGACATGGTGGGCGCTTACGGTACTTTCGTGAACAAAGGAACCTGGGTGCAGCCAAACTTCATCACCCGCATCGAAGACAAGCATGGCAATGTGCTGTATGAGCCGCAGCCTAAAACTGTTGAAGCGCTTAGCGAAGAAACGGCTTACCTGATGGTGCACATGCTCAAAGCGGTAACCGAGAAATCAGGCGCTACAGCTTATTATGGCCTGCGGGTTCGAAATGGTTTAAAAAATGAGATTGGCGGTAAAACCGGTACCACACAAAATCAGTCTGATGCCTGGTTTATGGGTATTACGCCTAATTTGGTTTGCGGCACCTGGGTGGGTGGCGAAGATCGTTCCATCCACTTCCGGGACATTAGGTATGGCCAAGGCAACAAACTCGCGATGCCTGTGTACGGGGCTTTTATGCAGAAAGTATATGCCGATAAATCGCTGGATGTTTCAAAGGAGCCTTTTCCGAAGCCTGCCATTCCGTTGTCTGTTGAATTAGATTGTGCTAAGTACAACAACGGTATTTCTGTAGACTCCAGCCGACAGGAAGAATTTCTGCAGATGCCAACGGAGCTAAACCTTGATGCTGACATTTAACTTTTGCCTGCATGGCTGCCAACGAGAAGCTAAAGGAGAAAATTTCGCACCTGCCGCACAAGCCAGGCATTTACAAGTTCTTTGATGAAAAGGGCATTATTTATGTAGGCAAGGCGGTTGATATCCGGAAGCGTGTCAGCTCCTATTTCAACCGCTCTGCCCAGCATAATAAAAAAACGCTGAAGCTGGTTTCCCAGATCGAGAACATCGAGTTTACGATTGTAGACACCGAAGCCGATGCTTTCCTGCTCGAGAACAACCTCATCAAGCAGTACCAGCCCAAGTACAACATCCTGCTGAAGGACGGTAAAACCTATCCGTATATCTGTATTGTGAACGAGCGCTTTCCGCGCGTTTTTTACACCCGTAATAAACAAAACGACGGCTCCCGTTACTTCGGCCCTTACCCCAGCATTACAGCCATGCATGTGGTGCTGGACCTCATCCGGACGCTGTACCCCCTTCGCACCTGTACCTATAACCTGTCGCCTGAAAATGTGGCTTCCGGTAAGTTTAAAGTTTGCCTCGAGTACCACATCGGGAACTGCAAAGGCCCCTGCGAAAACCTGGAAGACGAAACTACCTATAACAGCTACATCTCGCAGATCCGAAATATCTTATCCGGAAATTTAGCCGTTGCCAGGACATATTTTAAAGAAAAGATGGCTGCGGCAGCAGAAGAATACCAGTATGAGCTGGCCCACCAGTTCAAACTCAAGCTGGACCTGCTTGATGATTTCCAGGCAAAGTCTACGGTAGTTAGTAATACGCTCACCAATATCGATGTTTTCAGTATTACATCGAACGATGAATGTGCTTTTGTGAATTACCTGAAGGTAATGAACGGCTCTATCATTCTGACGCAATCGCTGGAACTACAGAAAAAGCTGGACGAAATAGATGAAGACATACTGGCCTCTGTTATTGTGCAGCTCCGGCATGAGTTTGAGAGTACTTCCCGCGAAATAATCGCAAATATTGAATTAATGCTTCCGCTCGATAATGTTTCCGTTACCATTCCGCAGATTGGCGATAAGCGTAAGCTGCTCAACCTGTCGATGAAGAATGCCCTGTACCTGCGCAAGGAGCGGGAGGGACGCCAGGAGAAGAATAAAGACTTAAGCGAACAGCGGGAGCTACGCGTGCTGGAGACGCTGAAAAAAGACCTACGCCTGACGGAGCTTCCCCGGCAGATCGAGTGTTTCGACAACTCCAACTTCCAGGGCGATAATCCTGTGGCTTCGATGGTTTGCTTTAAAAACGGCAAGCCCGCTAAAAAAGACTACCGGCATTTCAATATTAAGACTGTTGTAGGCGCCAACGATTTTGCTTCGATGTACGAGATTGTAACGCGGCGTTACAAACGGTTGCTGGAGGAACAACAGCCGCTACCGCAGCTAATTATTATTGATGGTGGCAAAGGGCAGTTGAGCATGGCCGTTCAGGCGCTGAAGGACCTGAACCTGTGGGGGCAGATCGCGATTGTAGGCATAGCCAAGCGGCTGGAAGAAATTTTTTACCCGGGCGATAAGCTTCCGCTTTACATTGATAAAAAATCCGAATCGCTGAAGCTTATCCAGCGCATTCGCAACGAAGCCCACCGCTTTGCCATTACCTTCCACAGAAGCAAGCGCGATGCAGGCACACTAAAAACTTCGCTTACCGAGATAAAAGGTATTGGTCCTACTACAGCTGAAGCGCTTTTAGCTAAATTTAAATCCGTTAAAAAGCTAAAGGAGTTGTCGCTGGACGAATTAACGGCTGAAATTGGTAAAAGCAAAGCTACTGTCCTCTACAACTCCCTTCACAGCAGTTGATCTCTATTCTTTCTGTTGTGCAGTGGGTGTGGTGGCAGGAGCAGAGAAGTTTTTTTGTGTGCTTGCTACACATTTTTGTTTTCTGCACCTGCCACCACAGCTTCTGCTGCTCTTCTATAAATCGAAAGCAATTAATATTACCAAATAGAATAAAGCACCTTCCATTACATGACCTCCGGTAGCTAGCTTGACTGCAGCTCGCCCACAAGGTACTGTCTTAAAAGTCAAGTTTTTTTATAGGATAATTTTGTTATCTTTGTCTTACCCAAAAGAGAGCTCCCAGCCGAAAGGTCACGGATGTTCATCTTGTGTAGCCCCGCTAGCCGGGGCTACTTTTTTATGCTGCTGCGCAGCAACCCA
>NZ_QCZK02000052.1 GCF_003347595.2 Botryobacter ruber
TAGAACATGTGCAAAAGTCCGCCCAAAGGTGGGCTTTTGCTTTTAATACACGTATAATTCTCCAAAACCCGGATCAGGCGCAAGAGCACTTATTAAAGATGAGATGAGACAGGGGAATTGCCCTTTTACGCCTTTAAATCTTTTTTCCATAAATCCTGAAAAAGACCCATGAAAAGAATTTTAGTGCCTACTGATTTTTCTGAACAGTCCAGAAATGCCTTTGAAGTTGCTGTTTCCTTAGCCCGCAAAACAGGTGCCGCCATTAAGCTGCTGCACGTGGTAGATGTGCCGTATACGGCAAACTTCAGCGCAACAGGCGACCTTGTATTGCGCGACGAAATGGACAACCTGTACGTACTCAAGCTACTGGAAAGAACAAAAGTACAGATGCGGGAGCTGCTCGGTTCGGTGGAGCATGGGGGCGTGGATGTAGTGCAGGAAGTTGATTCTGCCAGCATTTTCCGGAAGATAAGGGAAGTGATCCACCGCGACCAGGTGGACCTGGTGGTAATGGGATCGAAAGGTGCCAGCGGCATGGATGAATTCCTGGTTGGCTCAAACACTGAAAAAGTAGTGCGCACGGCCCCCTGCCCGGTCATGACCGTGAAACGCCGTCACCCCAATTTTGAAGTACGAAACATTGTACTGGCCTCTGACTTTAAGCACGAACTCGATGCCGCCATTGATAAAGTGAAGGAGTTCCAGGACCTGTTCCAGGCAAGGCTGCACCTGGTTTATATCAACACACCGGGCGCATTCGAGTCGAGCAGGAACATGACCACCATCCTGGAATCGGTGGCGGAGCGGTACAGGCTGCAGAATTTCACCATCAACGTATACAACGATATTTTAGAGGAAGACGGCATCCTGCACTTCGTAGAGGATATTAATGCCGACCTGATCATGATGGCAACCCACGGCAGAACCGGGCTTGCCCACATCCTGAGCGGTAGTATTGCCGAGGACCTGGTAAACCACACAGCCAGGCCGGTCATTACTTTCCACCTGAAATAACCCGTTTTTTGATTCCGCACCTGCCTTATTTGTGCAGGTGCCCGGCACGTACAGGAGCCTGCACATATCACCATGGACAGGCTCTTTCACTTTTTTTCAGCATGACCTGATGTGTCTGCAGGTCCTAACGCCTCTCCTGTATGAGTAAACGCCTGCCTATCCGGTTTATCATCAATCCTACCTCCGGCCCCAGGAGCCGGGTAAACGTAGCGCAACTTATCGAGGAAGCCGTCGACAGGAACAAGTACGACCCGGAACTGGTGTATACCGAGTATGCCGGCCATGCCATTGAACTTTCGGGAGAAGCTGCCAAAGAAGGCTATGCGGTGGTGGTAGCCGTGGGAGGCGACGGAACGGTAAACGAGGTGTCGCAGGGCCTGGTGCATTCCGACACGGCGCTGGCAATCCTGCCCAGGGGCTCCGGAAACGGGCTGGCGCGGCACATGCTCATCCCGATGGGCTTGAAGGGGGCGCTGGGCGTAATTAATCAGGGGCACACAACCCACATCGACAGCGCCGTGATAAACGAGTTTCCTTTTTTTACCACGGCAGGTATTGGTTTCGATGCCTATATCAGTTCGGTGTTTGCCGGTAGCAAAAAGCGGGGCCTGAAAACGTATGTGGAGCTGGTCATGAAAGAGGTCATCAATTACAAGCACCTGCCCATTCACGTGCACCTGAACAATAGCACCATCAGCACCGATTGCTTTGTGCTGGCCTTTGCCAACGCAGCGCAGTATGGCAACAATGCCTACATCGCCCCCATGGCCGATATCCGCGACGGTCTGCTGGACGTTTGCCTGGTCCGCCAACTGGATATGTTCAAGGCCCTTAACCTGAGCTACTGCATGCTCACCAAACAGGTAGCCAGCGCCGAAAGTGCCGAGTATTTCAAAACAGACAGCATCCGGGTACAGACTGATCATGAAATTATGTACCACGCCGATGGCGAATACAAAGGCAAAGCCAGGGAGTTTACGGTATCGGTGAAGCCGCAATCATTAAAAGTAGTAATACCACGTTAATTTATGAGCGATAAAAATAAGAAAGGACGCCAGGGGGTGGTTTATTCCACCAACCCCGACTTCAACTACGAATACGAACAGGAGCAGACAAACGAAACGCTGCCCCCGCAGCAGCAAAACCTGAAAGTAATGCTCGATAAAAAAGCCCGTGGCGGAAAGCAGGTAACGCTCGTGGCGGGCTTCGTCGGCACCGACGATGACCTGAAGGAACTGGGCAAGATGCTGAAGAACAAATGCGGTGTGGGCGGCTCGGCCAAAGACGGCGAAATCCTGATCCAGGGGGACTTCCGCGAGAAAGTGGTGCAGGTGCTACAAGCTGCTGGTTATAAGGCCAAGAAAGCAGGCGGGTAACCCCCTTCGCAGCGTCTTACAGACCCGCGAGCGTCTTTACGTAATGTAAAATGAACACAAAAATCCTTCCTGGGCTACTTTTTTATTTTCTGCACCTGCCACCACAGCCACTGCTGCTCTGTAGCAGGCCAGACGCTCGCAGGTCTGCAAGACGCTGCGAGGTCATTGCGTTCTGCAGCAGCGACTGTGGTGGCTGGTGCAGAGAATAGTTTGCAGCACAAATAAGCAGCTGCACTTCCTCTCACAGGTTTGCCAGCTTCTTCAGGTACCTTGCAGGGCCTTCTACGATGTAGAAATTGGGCGTTTTAAGCACAAACACCTTACCGGCCAGCGCAGCCGCTTTCGGAGGCACCGGTTTAAACTCCTGGTAAATAGCCTTCTCCGGTTGCGGCACGGGCTCATAGCCTACCTCCAGGAGCCTGTTCTCCAGGGCTTTGTAGCTGACGCGGGTGTTGGGTAGCCGCAGATCCGTTCTCCGGTACAGCAGCAGGATGGCCAGGCTGAAAACCAGCGAAAAGATGGCTGCATTAAACAAAATCTCGTTCCAGGTCTCCACTGCCTGCCCCGTAAATTTCCCCATCACGGCATAGCCTATCCCGGTCAGGATGCTGTAAGCTGCCAGGAAATAAATATTCAGCTTCACAAAACGAATCAGGCTGTAATTTTTCATCTGCTGCCTTCTCCCCTACTTCATATCCTGCACCTTAAGCAAATCTTCCGGCGAATCGATGCCAATGGTTTCGAAGGCAGTGAGGGCCGTGGTGATGCGGTAGCCATATTCCAGCCAGCGCAACTGCTCCAGCGACTCCGCCATTTCCAGCGACGACGGCGGCAGCTGCGTAATCTGCTCCAGGATGTCGGTGCGGTAACCGTAGATGCCGATGTGCTTGTAATAGGTGTGCCGCAGGTGCCAGATATCGCTCGGCACGTTGCGGTAGTACGGGATAGGCTGACGACTGAAGTACAGCGCCTCCCGTGCCTGGTTCAGCACCACCTTCGGCGCGTTGGTATTGAACAGCTCTTCGGTGGTTTCGATTTTCTTTACCAGCGTCGCCAGCTGCGTAGCCGGATTTTCAAAACACGAAGCCACCAAATCTATCTGCACCGGCTGAATGAAAGGCTCGTCTCCCTGTATGTTGATGATGTACTCAAAGGGCTGGCCATGCTTCCGGTAGGCCTCAAAGCAGCGGTCGGTGCCACTCTGGTGGTGGCTGCCGGTCATCACAGCTTTGCCGCCGAACTCCTCCACATGCTTCAGAATCCGGTCGTCGTCGGTAGCCACCAGCACTTCTGCCAGGCTGGATTTCTTCGCCTGCTCATACACCCGCCGTATCATCGAAATGCCATTAATTTCGATCAATGGTTTACCCGGAAAACGGGTGGAGGCATAGCGGGCGGGGATTATTCCGAGGACTTTCATGGAGTTTGGGAGGTTTTGGAGTTAGAGAGTTAGAGAGTTTGGGAGTTAGAAAGTTAATTCAAAAATTAGATAATTCTTTAAAATCTGGTTTTAAAAGTATACTGCACCTGCCACCACAGCCTCTGCTCCTAAAGATAAACAGGTTAAGCAAGTTGTCAATATACATCCGTTTTCTCGCTGTATTACCAAAGATAAAATTGCAAAAGACCTCGCAGTGTGCGCAGCTCCTGCGAGTGTCTGAAAGCAGAAACTTAAGAATAGTTTACGGGGATCTGGAGATCCCCAGCAGCTTGCATCCGGATGAAAATATCCGAATGAGCGAATTTAGAGAATTATCGAATTCCCATAATTAACTCCTAAACTCTCTAACTCCCAAACTCTCTAACTTCTTTCATACTTCCGCTTGCGCAGGTAGTAGCGTGCAATTCCGAAGATTCCCAGCAGCACCAGCGGCGCCACCAGGTTCAGCAGTTGCCAGCGGGTTCGTTCTTCTTTTATACGTACTTTGTCGAGCGGGCGCAGGGCGATTTCTTTGCTGCGGACGTTGATCAGGCCTTCCGAGTCGAGCATGTAGTGCACGGTGTTGAGCGCCAGTTCGCGGTTTGCAAATTTTATGTTGTTGTACCGGTCGAAGCCAAGCTCGTAAGGCTGCCCCGTGCGCGGGTTGATATCGTTGCGGACCAGGTCGCCGTCGGAGAAAATGGCAATCTTGGTTTCTTCGCCCGACTCGCGCACTTTGGGGTTGGCGGCTCCCGCAGGCGCTCTCCGGTTTCGGAAGAGCGAGGAAAACCTGCCTTCCAGCAGGTAACCCACCGGTTGCGGCCCTGCCGTATACTGCTCCGGATTTACTTCCATACGGGCTTCTTCCAGCGACAACGGGGCCGGCGCAGGTAAAATACGAGAGTAACGGGATGTAAAGATCAGAGGCGTTTTCCGGATGCCGTCTGCCCGCACCGAATCCATGGTCCCGACAAACTTGGTGTAAACGGCATCGAGGTTGCGGGTGATGGGGTGTTTGCTGAAGTTGTTGAGCAGCGGGTAAAAGCGCCAGTTGATCATCTCCGTCTGCGGACGCTCGCCCATGTAGCCCGTCACGACCGGGATAAAACCGGAGTTCAGGTCCATGATCAGGTTCTGGTTCAGGCGCACACCGTAACGGAAAAACAGGTCGTCGAGGTTCAGGTTGTAGGGCATGGCAAAGGTGCCGCCGGTGCCCAGGCTGTCCATGTTGGCATTCAGGGCATCAACATAAAAAATTGCCTTCCCGCCGTTCATAATGAACTGGTCGATCTTGTATTTTTCTGCCTCAGAAAAAGGCTTGGTGGGTTTGGCCACAATAAGCAGGTCCAGCCCCTCCAGCGTCGGAATCTGCGACAGTTCCCCGCGTGCCACCCGGTAGTATTCCTGCAGCGAGCCGAGCAGGTCGGCAGTCTGCTCCATCTCCAGCTCTCCCTGGCCCATGATGTAGCCGATAATTTTCTGCGACGGAAACGCTACTTTGCGAATAGCGGTAGCGAGTTCATACTCCACCCCTTCCACCGACTGGTTCAGCCGCTCATCTGCCGATGCCGCCAGGTTTCCTTTAAGTAAATTAACTCCGGCTTCCTTGCCTTTGTATTTCACCACGGCTCCCGGAAAAACAAGCCGCTCCACCTGCTTTCCGTCTTCGGTAGCATGCAGGTTGGTGGGCATAATTCCCTTGCTGGCCAGTTGCCTGAAATAAGTGGCACGGGCAGTATCGTTCTGAATATCAGTCGGGTCGATAAAGACGTAGCGTAGGTTGCCGTCGGCATAAATCCGGAACTCATCCAACGTCTCGCGCACCGACTGCTGCAGTCGCTTAAAACCTGCCGGGAACGTTCCTTCCAGGTATACCTCCACTACCACCTCATCCTCCAATGCGTCCAGCATCTGTTTCGTTACGGGAGCAATGGTATAGCGCTTGTCTTCGGTCAGGTCGATCCGGAAGAAGTATGTTGTTGCCAGGATGTTCAGCAAGATGATGCCGCCAATCCAGAGCAGGTACCGGAACAGGTCCTGCTTCCGCTTTTGCTTGTATGGCACAGGTTGTTGCGTTTCCGTTGTTACCATTTTCTGCTTTTCAGGACAAGTTGCGTGGATAATAACATGATGGTGATCACGCTGATAAAGTAAAGCACATCACGCGAATCGATCAGGCCTTTGCTGATGGCGCTGTAGTGATACGCGATTCCTAACTGGCTGACCTGGTAGCTGTACTTACCCCACATAGGCAGGGTGGCGATCAGGTCGAAACCGGTGTAGATGATGTAGCAGAGAAAAACCGCCATCACAAACGAAATGATCTGGTTATCCGAAACAGAAGAAGCAAACACACCGATGGCACAGAACACACCTGCCAGGAACACCAGCCCCAGGTAAGAACCGACTACAGCTGCCGAATCAACGTTGCCCGCCGGGTTGCCCAATTCATACACCGTGTAGTAGTACAGCAGTGTCGGGATGAGCGCGAACAGGGCCAGCAGCAGGGCCGCGAAAAACTTCCCCAGGATCAGCTGCATGTCGGTGATAGGCTTGGTAAGCAGCAGTTCGATGGTGCCTTCGCGTTTTTCTTCGGCAAAGGTACGCATGGTAATGGCTGGTATCAGGAACAGGAACAGCCAGGGCGCCATGTTGAAGAGCGTCTGCATGTCGGCAAAGCCATAGTCGAGCACGTTGCTCTCCGGGAACACCCACATGAACATCCCGATCGCCACCAAAAACACCGCTATCACGATGTAAGCGATCAGCGCGTTCAGGAAACCGTTGAATTCTTTTTTAAGTATTGCGAGCATTTAATGTTTGTCTGAACCTTTGATTCGTGTGATTTAATTGATTTTTGTGATTATTTGTCTGAATCAGGATTAACAGGATTTTTTGTCTGAACAAGATTAAGAAGATTTAAGGAATAGCAGGATTGTTTGGATTTGTTTGTGGTTCGTACAGGAGACGCGGGCACCGCGTCTCTACAGCCATACCCCCAACCTCTCTACCTCTCTTTTACAGGGTTGAAAACGTTCACCCCCTACAAATTCTACCTTTCTACCTTTCTACCTTCCTACCTTTCTACCTCTCTACCTCTCTACCTTTCTACCTTTCTAACTTTTAGTCAGCTGCTGGAATATCTTCTCCAGCGAGTTTTCTTCCTGGCGCAGACCTACGAGGGGCAGGTTGCGTTCGGCGGCAATACGGAAAACATCGGACCGGATGTCGGCATCTTTGCGGGAGGTAACGCGATAGGTAATTTCATTTACCGGGATTACCTGCAGCACACCCTGTATCTGCTGAAGCAGCGCCACATCTACCGGCTGCTCAAACTCCACCAGCGTCACCTTTTCGCTGCGGCCGCCTGCCTGCAGCGAAGCAACATCGGAGTCGGCGGCTATTTTGCCGCGGTTGATGATGACCACCCGGTCGCAGATGGCGGTTACTTCCTGCATGATGTGCGTGGAGAAGATAACGGTTTTGTCCTGGCCGATGCGTTTGATGAGCGAACGGATTTCGATGATCTGGTTCGGATCGAGGCCGGTAGTGGGCTCGTCGAGAATGAGCACCTGCGGGTCGTGTACGAGCGCCTGCGCCAGGCCTACCCGCTGGCGGTAGCCTTTGGAGAGTGCCCCGATTTTTTTTCCCTGCTCCAGCGTCAGGCCACACAGCTCCACCATTTCGTGAATGCGTGCTTTGGCTATGCTGCTTTTCAGGCCGTACACGGAGGCCACAAACTGCAGGTATTCGTGCACATACATGTCCAGGTACAGGGGATTGTGCTCGGGCAGGTAACCAACGCTACGCCGCACCGCCATCGGGTCCTTTACCACATCATACCCGTTCACCAGCACTGTACCGGAAGTAGGCGGCAGGTAACAGGTGGCAATTTTCATGGTCGTGGACTTGCCAGCGCCGTTTGGTCCCAGGAAACCGAGAATCTGCCCCTGCCCTACCGAAAAGCTCACGTCATCCACAGCACGCTGTGTTCCGAAAATCTTTGTTAAGTTCTTTACTTCAACCGACATTCTTATTTAAGTGGTAAGGCACACGCCTGTTTCGTGACGCCAGCGGGCGCAGCACAGGATACATGAACCGGTTTCTGCGCAAAGCTACAAAACCCATACCACTCCTGCTGCTAAATAAATACGTTCTTATGACGGAAACACTTTATCACCTCACAAAAACTCATGAACACATTAAAAAATTAGCACATTAAAATTTACTTCTGTTTACCCTTCGGCATGAGCGGGCGCACCTCAATATCGACGTGGTGGTAGTTCGGGTGCGATTCCAGCGCATGTATGATAGTGGAAGCAATGTCTTCGGGGCGCATCATGTTGGGACTGGCCAGAGAACCTGCTATTTTGTCGAAGAAGTTGGTGCTGGTGGAGCCGGGATAGATGCAGGTCACTTTAATTCCGAAATCGCGCACCTCCATAAACAGCGAATGCGAAATACCGCGCACCGCATGCTTGGTGGCAGCATAGCCCGTCATGCCCGGTACACCATTGAGACCGGCAATGGATGAAATGTTAAAAATGTGGCCTTCCTCCAGCTCCTTCATGCCCGGAATTACCAGTTGGGTGCAGTAAAAGAGGCCATGCACGTTGGTGTTGAACATGGTATGCCAGTCCTCTACCTGCTGGTCTTCGAGGTTGGCCTGTATGCCGAGGCCCGCGTTGTTTACCAGGATGGCTATTTTTCCATTCAGCTTCTCCACCGTCTGCGCATACGCCTGCTTTACAGACTCGTATTGCTGCACATCGCAGGAGAAGAAGTGGAAGTTATCGTGCTGCAGCTCGGGTTTTGTACGTCCCCAGCCGGCTACTTTCACACCTTTATCGAGCAGTGCCTGTACGGTGGCCAGCCCAATGCCGTGGCTCACGCCTGTTACAACGGCTATTTTATCTTTTATTTCCATAGTTTGTATTGGTTAAATTGTCATTACATGTGATGTAACGTTGAAATGGATTTTATTCCAGTTGATTTTTTATTAAAATAATCTTTCAAACCACATACTCACAGGCACAAATTACATACATCGAATCACAAAAATCATTTCATCACTATCATCAACGGTTCTGAAATTTAATCCAGGTCGCCGAGTTGCGGCCGAATGAGTATCTCCTCTACTACACTGTTTTCAGACAAACTGTTTACACTGTAAACGGCTGCCGCCACATCTTCGGCTTTTACAAAACGTTCCGGGGGCAGGTCCACGCCATCCCAGCTGGCGGTGAGGGTGGCGCCCGGCAGCACGGCTGTAACTTTTACGTTATGCTCTTTTAGCTCTTCGCGCAATACTTTGGTCATGCCGTAAAGGGCGAATTTGGAGATGCAGTAAGAGCCGCCGTTGATGTAGGGCGTGATGCTGGCCGTGGAGCAGATCGTAAAAATATGGCCGCTGCGGCGCCGGATCATATCGTGCACAAACGCTTTGGTGATGTAGTAGGCGCTGTAGAGGTTGGTATTGATCATAAACGGAAGCGCATCTTCAGGCTCCTCGTGTATTTTTCCGGGAAGAAAGAGCCCGCTGTTGTTTACCAGCACATCCAGTTTTACATGCATGTTTTTCACAAAATTAATAAAACTCTGCAGTGATTCCTTCTCGCTGAGGTCTGCTTCCTGGTAAAAAACTTTGGAGAATGTATAGGCTTGTTCAATATCCAGCTTTAACTTTTGCAGGTCTTTTTCGTTTCGGGAACAGGTTATGATATGAAAACCTTCTTTGGCAAACTGTTCAATAATGGCTCTACCGATTCCTTTTGTTCCGCCTGTTACCAAAATATATCGCTGCATATTATATGTTACTTTTTATATGTTTTGCAATTTTACACGTAATATAGCTAATAATACAGTAAAAACTGTTTGTTTGCGCGTTTTAACCCTTATGTAAGCTTCACGGCACTTTATGTTACAACATTTCGGAAATTACTTACTATTTATAGCCAGCCTGTTTTACCGCGGAGAAGGACCTAAAATTATCTTCAACAGAACGATAGATGAAGCTATCCTGATCGGTATAAATTCTGTTTTTATCGTAGCAATTGTTTCTACTTTTATTGGCGCTGTTACCTGTGTGCAGACTGCCTACAACCTGACCAATGCCTTAATCCCCCGCTCTACCATTGGCTTTATGGTGCGTGAAATGACCTTGCTGGAACTTGCACCTACCATTACATCTATTGTGCTGGCCGGTAAAGTTGGCTCTAACATTGCAGGCGGACTGGGCACCATGAAGATAACCGAGCAGGTAGATGCCCTGGAGGTGATGGGCATTAACTCGGCCTCTTACCTGGTGCTTCCCAAAATTCTGGCGGCTGTTTTTGTTTTCCCCTTACTGGTTATTATTGCCATGTTCCTTTCCATTGGCGGCGGCTACCTGGCAGGTACGCTCACCGGCGAAGTGACAGCCCAGGAATACATTACCGGCATACGCAGCGACTTTATTCCGTATAACATTGTGTTTGCCTTAATTAAATCGGTCGTGTTTGCCTTCCTGATCTCATCGATCTCGTCGTTCAGGGGCTACAACACGTCGGGGGGCGCACTCGAGGTAGGCGAATCCAGTACAAAGGCTGTTACCTTCAGCGTAATTGCCATACTGGTTGCTGATTACCTGCTGGCACAGATGTTACTTTAATACAGAGGTTCTGAATTTATTTTATGATTGAAATACACAACATCCATAAATCCTTTGATGGTAAAAAAGTGCTTGACGGCGTAAGCGGTGTGTTCGAAACCGGCATGACCAACCTGCTGTTAGGGGCCAGCGGCACCGGTAAAAGTGTGCTGCTCAAGTGCATTGTCGGGCTCATAAAGCCCGACCTTGGCAGCGTTACCTTCGACGGTACCTACTTCACCAACAACAAGCTCGACATCCGGCAGGAAATCCGCCGCAAGATCGGAATGCTCTTCCAGGGGTCGGCCCTGTTCGATTCCATGACCGTAGAGCAGAACGTGGAATTCCCGCTTAAAATGCTGACCTCCATGAGCAAAGGCGAGCGCCTGGACCGGGTAAACTTTTGCCTCAAACGGGTGGGCCTGGAAAACGCCAACACTAAAATGCCTTCCGAACTGAGTGGCGGTATGAAGAAGCGTGTCGGCATTGCCCGGGCGATTGCCCCAAACTGTACCTACCTCTTCTGCGACGAACCAAACTCAGGCCTCGACCCGCAGACAGCCATCAAGATTGATGAGCTGATTAAGGAAATTACCGAAGAATACAACATCACCACCATCATCGTAACCCACGATATGAACTCCGTGATCGAGATCGGGGACAAGATCATGTTTCTCTACCAGGGCAAAAAACTTTGGGAAGGCTCGCGAGATGATATCATGGATACCGACATCAGGGAACTGAATGATTTTATTTTTGCCAACCGCCTGATGCGCGATGCCAGGAAAGTGGAGCAGGAGGAAGAGGAGGAAGCGGAAAGTATCGAGCAAAACAGCAAATTGGATGACCCGGGAAGCATCTGAGGCTGTGGTGGCTGGTGCAGCAGAATATAATGTGCTAATTTTTAATGTGGTAATGCCTGCACCATCAAAACGTTGGACTATGGAAGAGATAAAGCCTGTTCAGACAAAGCAGCAGAGGCTCTGGTGGCTGGTGCAGCAAAACTGACAGCGTAAATTCAGGGATTTTAGAACGGCGTTGCTACAGCTGCTCTTCCGGGCAACGGTAAAGCCGCCGCATCCGGAATCAACATTACAGCGAAACAACCAAACGCTTTGCATAAGGCAGCCTGGTTAACACCACCGGACTTAGAATGGTGGAGGCGATCAGGATAAAGAAAAACTCATCCCGAAACAGGTATTGCACCTGCGGCTCCAGGATAAAACCGAACAGGAACGAAATCAGCAGGTACAGGCCGCAGTTTAGCACCACCAGTTTCGCAAGTTTGTTCTCCCAATGTAAGTACCTGTTCAGAAAGTAAAACAGCACTACAAAAATCAGGAAGTAGAAAACGAGCCGCGCCAGCCCCAGCAGCATCGCTGCTTCCGGGTAACTTAAAACGCTTTGCCCGCCGTTGTTAAGCTTCTGAAAAAAACCATACAGGGTTGCCAGCACCATACTGATCACGGTATCGGTTAACAGCAGCGCAAAGGATAAACTGACGGTGTTCAACAACTTTTTCATCGTTCGCAAATTACTCTTTATACCAAAAATACGGGCGAAATGGTTCATTTACAAGTCATAAAGCATACCGGCTACTGTTGCCGTCATCATACAGGCCAGGGAAGCGCCGAGTAAAGCCAGGAACCCGAGCCTGGACAGGTTCCCCTGCTGGTTGGGCGCCATGCTGCCGATACCGCCAATCTGGATGGCGATGGAACTGAAGTTGGAAAAACCGCAGAGGGCATAGGTCGCCATAACG
This sequence comes from Botryobacter ruber, assembly GCF_003347595.2. Lineage (GTDB taxonomy): Bacteria > Bacteroidota > Bacteroidia > Cytophagales > Hymenobacteraceae > Pontibacter > Pontibacter ruber_A. The sequence continues at coordinate 12,201 of NZ_QCZK02000052.1, forward strand.
ACTGACTTGGGCGAAAGGGTACCAGCATTTTTCATTTCGGCCAGGTCGAGGTATGCTACAAATTCGTTGATGGCTGTTTTCTGCCCGAGCAAACTGCCTACCTGCAACGTATCGGCCCACGGCACGCCCATCAGGAAAGCGAACAGCCGGAAAATCTGCCCCAGGATGTACTGCAGCGAAAAGCCTTTAAACTGCCCGTTGGTGCTGGAAACCACCAGCTCATTCAGCCCGGTCCAGACGCCGATCAGGTCGGTGAGCAGGTAATTTAGCAGGGCGATAACGGCAATAAAAGCCAGCAGCATCCCTCCTACGTTGGCAGCCAGTTTCAGCCCATCGGCGGCGCCTCTCGAAAGCGCATCTACCAGGTTCACCCCCAGTTGCTGGTCGCTTACCTCCAGTCTGGTCACAATCTTTTCTGGTTCCGTTTCGGGTAGCAGCATTTTGGCCAGCACAATGCCGGCCGGGGCGTTCATGAGCGAGGCTGTAAGTAAATGAGCCGCAAAGACTGCCTTTTGCGCAGGATCTGCGCCCCCCAGAAACGAGACGTAAGCCGCCAGTACGCCGCCCGCCAGTGTGGCCATACCGCCCGTCATGAGGCACATCAGTTCGGAGCGGGTCATGCGGCTGATAAAAGGCCTTACCAGTAGCGGCGCCTCCGTCTGCCCCAGAAAGATGTTACCTGCAGCTGACAAACTTTCGGCACCGGACAGGCGCATGCTTTTCGACATCACCCAGGCAATGCCAAACACAACCCGTTGCAGGATACCCAGGTAATACAAACCAGCCGACACCGTAGAAAAGAAAATAATGGTGGGCAGCACCGAGAAAGCAAAAATAAAACCCAGTCCGCCGTTCTGCTCCGGGTTGGCCAGGTTGCCGAACAGGAACTCGGCTCCGGCCTGCGAAAAGTCGAGAAAGGTGACAAACCCGCGGCTGATGGCAGCAAAAACATCGGCTACAAGGGGCACTTTGGTTACCAGCACGCCAAAGAACAGCTGCAACAAAATCCCGAACCCGACCAACCGCCAGCTGATCGTCTTCCTGCTTTTAGAGAACAGGAAAGCGATGGCAAGTACGGCAACCAGCCCGACCAGGCCCCGGAGTAGATCAATCATACTTCAGACAAATTTATCAAAAGTAAACTGAATAACTTGCAAAACAAAGAAGGCCCTGCTCCCGGTAGAGCAAGGCCTTCGTGGCTGTTGGACTATTGCCTTTACTGTTATGCAACAATTAGTTACGTTTATTCAGCTCGTCCCGGATTTTCGCGGCACGTTCGTAATCTTCTTTCTCGAGCGCTTCGTTGAGCAGCTTGTTCAGGTCTTCTACCGAGGTCTGGTTTAAAGCTTCTTTGGCAGCAGGCGCGGCAGATGTGCTTTTCATGTTTACTTCGTCCGTCTCTTCCTCTTCATCCTCGAGGTCGCTGAGGATGATCCCGGCTTCGGAAAGCACACTTTCTACAGTAAATATCGGCACGCCAAACCGCAGGCCAATGGCAATGGCATCGGATGGGCGCGAATCGAGTTCGAACTCCCTGATGCCGTCGGTGCACATAATTTTAGAATAAAACACGCCTTCCTTTAAATCGGAAATCAGCACCTCGGTTATGCTCACGTTTACCTGTTCTGCAAAGGTTTTAAACAAGTCGTGGGTCAGGGGGCGGTTTGGATTAATTTTTTCTATCTGAATAGCGATAGATTGTGCTTCAAACATACCTATGATGATAGGTAGCCTTCTGTTGCCGTCTCTTTCGCCCAGTACTAACGCAAACGAACCTGTCTGCGACTGGCTGGAAGAGAGGCCAAGTATCTCTAGCTGTATCTTTTTCACAATAAACTCTTCTTATGTCTATCTGTCTAGGGCTTTCGCGGCCTCAATCAATTTCGGTACTACTTCAAAAGCGTCGCCTACTATACCGTAATCGGCTGCTTTAAAAAACGGCGCTTCCGGATCTTTATTAATAACGACAATCACTTTAGAAGAGTTAACCCCCGCCAGGTGCTGAATTGCCCCGGAAATACCGATCGCAATATACAAATTCGGGCTGATAGTTATACCGGTTTGTCCCACGTGCTCGCTGTGCGGTCGCCAGTCCTGGTCCGAAACGGGCTTAGAGCAGGCAGTGGCTGCACCAAGCGCTTTGGCCAGGTCCTCCACCAGGTGCCAGTTCTCCGGCCCTTTTAAGCCGCGGCCTCCCGACACCACAATCTCAGCCTCCTGCAACAGCACCCCGTCGGTTTCCTGTAGCACGGTTTCTTTTGGAGCAGCGGCAAAATCGGCATCCGACAAACCGGTCGAGAATGGTTCTACGGCAGCGGTAGTTCCGGCATCGTTCAGAATCTCGATGGTGTTCTTTTTAACGGCAATCAGCTTTACATCGGAAGTTAGCTTTACCTGGGCAAAGGCTTTCCCGGAAAACACGCCGCGGGTAACGGTAAACGAATCGCCGGAAATTTCGGGCAGCTGGGTTACGTTGGTGGCCAGCGAACCGTTGAGGCGCACCGCCAGCCGCGAGCCCAGGGCCGCACCCACGTTGGTGTTGGAAAATACGATTACTTTGGCACTTTCCTGTGCAGCAGCCTGCGCAATAACTTTCAGGTAGGCTTCGGCCACAAAATTGTGCAGGCGGTCGTCGTGGTCGTATAATACTTTGCTGATGCCCTGCGCACCTAAAGCTGCCAACGCTTCTTCTTTTACCTCGCCTATGGCAACGGCTTTGGCATCGGTACCCAGCGCCTTTGCCACCTGGCTGCCATACGAGGCGGCCTCGAGCGAAGACTTCTTGACTTCTCCGTTATAGCCTTCTACAAAAACTAATACTGACATATCTTATAGTACTTTAGCTTCGTTTCGCAACAATGTTATCAATTCACCGGCATTGGCGGCATCTACCATACGCACGCCGCCTTTTTTCTCAGGCTTGCTGTAGCTGGTGTATTCCGTTTTGGTTTCGGTGCTTACCGGCTCCACTACGTTCAGCGGTTTGGTACGGGCCGTCATGATGCCGCGCATGTTGGGTATACGCGGTTCGCACATGGGCTGCTGCGCACTGGCCACGAACGGCAGTTTCACTTCCACTATTTCTTTGCCGCCTTCTATTTCCTTTTCCAGCCGGGCCGTGGTGTCGTCGAGCATGTCGAGTTTAAAGGCCGGCGTAATGGCAGGAATTCCGAGCAACTCTCCTACCATGCCATGCACCTGGAAGCCGTTGTAATCAATCGATTCCTTGCCCATCAAAATTATATCGTAAGCACCCTCTTTCGCGACATGGGCTATCTGCTGCGCCACAAAAAATGCATCTTTGGGATGAGCATTTACCCGGATGGCATCGTCTGCACCAATAGCGAGTGCTTTGCGGATGTTTTGCTCGGTATCGGCCTCTCCTACGTTCAGAACCGAAACAGAACCTCCCTTTTCCTCCTTCAGCTCGATGGCCCTGGTTAAAGCGTACTCGTCCCAGGGATTGATCACAAACTGAACCCCGTTCTTATCAAAAGCAGCATTATCGCTTGTGAAATTTATTTTGGATGTTGTGTCCGGAACGTTACTGATGCAAACTAATATTTTCATGGGCAGAAATGTTAGCTTTATAGTTTAAATTTGTGCGAAGTTAATTAAAATATAGCCAAACCGAAATGTATCCAAGCAGATTAGAACAACTCCTGAAATTTTTGGAAGATGATCCAAACGATGCGTTTACGCTCTACGCCATCGCCACCGAATACCGTAACTTCGATCAGCAAAAAGCCAAAGAATATTACGACAAACTGCTGGCGGAGCATGAAAACTACGTTGGCACCTACTACCACGCCGCCAGCCTGTACAATGAATTAGGGCAGCAGGACGAAGCAGAAAGAATTTACAAAAAAGGAATGCAAATCAGCCGGCAAGAAGGCAATATGCACGCTTTTTCTGAACTTCAGCAGGCCTACAACAAATTAATGGGCCTCGATTATGAAGATGATTAACCGTAAATACCACTGTAGTACGTGTGCAGCACCGCTGCAATTGCTGTACCAGCACCTGGACCACCAGGTTTTAGGGGTTTACTAAAAAACGGCAATTTTGTTCTGCCAGGCTGTTCTTTTCTGCTTCAGGTTGGTTTGCAGTGCGGCAGATTTTTACGTGCAGGTGCTGCCGGCGGTGCCAGTAAAATCCGGGTAATCGTTTGCCGGAGCCAATGTAAGCAGCAGTGGCTGTGGTGGCTGGTGCAGCAGAATAAAAACGGAGATTAACTCCTTCGGAAAAGGATGCGGAGTGAGGGTGAATAAAGGAGAAATAACTTTTTTCGGGGTGTGAATGCAGGAGCAACGGTTTGTCGCCCGCACTGAACACCCCAAAATGCTGCCTGGTGGCAGTAAAAAGTTAAAAAACAATGAAGAGATTATAACCTGCTGGTTATATCCTCCTCATTCTGCATCAGCCTGGCTTTAGATAGACAGAATTTCTACCATCCGGGTATACTCCGGGCTGATTTCTTTTTTCTTGGTAATGGTATCGATAAACGGTGTGTAGACCAGTTTGGAATTGATGGTACCGGCCATCACATTTTTCTGACCTTCCAGCAGGCCTTTCACGCAGGCGATACCCAGGCGGCTTGCCAGCAAGCGGTCGAACGCAGTTGGCGCTCCGCCACGCTGCACGTGCCCCAGGATCGTAACGCGGGCATCCATTTCAGGCAAGGCTTCCCGTACCTTGGCAGCCACTTTGGTAGATCCGCCTTCTACCTCGCCTTCCGCAATAATAACGATCGAAGAGGTTTTGGCATGCTCCCAGTCAGTTCGAATTTTATCGATTATACTTTCAGTAGTAACTTCCGCCTCCGGGATCATGGCAATTTCGGCGCCACCGCCAATGGCACATGGCACAGCAATGTAACCTGAGTCGCGGCCCATTACTTCAATAAAGAACACACGGTCGTGGCTGTCGGCAGTGTCGCGGATTTTGTCGATGGCATCCAGGGCCGTATTAACTGCCGTATCGTAACCAATGGTAAAATCGGTACCATACAGGTCGTTATCGATGGTTCCGGGAGCACCGACAGTCGGTATGCCAAATTCGTCGAAAAACTTGGTGGCGCCGGTAAAGGTACCGTTCCCGCCGATGGCTACCAAACCTTCTATTCCGACACTTTGCAGCTGCTCATATGCTTTCTGCCGGCCTTCCTTTGTCATAAATTCAGGGCTTCTGGCAGATTTCAGGAAGGTACCGCCCTTCTGTACAATATTACTAACAGAGTGAGACTCCAGCTTACAGAAATCCCCATGAATCATCCCGTTATAGCCACGTTTGATTCCGTACACTTCAATGCCATGGTAAATTGCTGTACGAACCACGGCTCTCAGACATGCATTCATGCCGGGTGCATCTCCTCCAGATGTAAAAACACCTATCTTTTTCATGGTAATAAGGTTTAAATTTAATAAAAGTCCACCTTCCGGTGGACTTTTGCATAATTAGGTCAGGAAGCGCATGTTTACTTTCCGTGGTTTGCGCTGCAAAAACGAGCTGCACACATGCGCTG
>NZ_QCZK02000053.1 GCF_003347595.2 Botryobacter ruber
CTGTTGCGACAGAGGGGAATACCTGTGGCTTATAAAATAACGTAAACCAGCTCTAAGAGAGAAATCTTGAAAAGGACAGACTCGTTGCAACAAAGTCGTTATTCGTTATTAATTATTGGGGAGGACATGAGGGAGTTAGAAAGTTAGAAAGTTAAAAAGTTAGAAAGTTTGGAGAATGTAGAGACGCGATGCTCGCGTCTCCTGTACGAACCACAAACAAACCTGATCCTGAAATTCTGTAAATTCTGATTCAGACAAAACATCCTGTTATACCACATCGAGAAAAACCTCTTTCATAACAACTCAACTTTTAGCAGGCGTTTCTACAGTTCGCCCACAAGATCCTTCACAGGACGACAAAAGGGGGAATAAATTTATGGAAGTATGAAAACATTACTGCTCCTGCCACCATTGCCTCTCCTCCTGGTAATCCATAAATCTTTTAATCTTGTTCAGACAATCACAAAAATCAATTAAATCACACGAATCAGTGGTTCAGACAAAAAAGCAAATATAAAATCACACCCATCATTTCATCACTATCATCAACGGTCAAAAAAAGAGGCTGCTCATCTCTGAACAGCCTCTTCCGGGTTATTAATGCAAGCTACTTATCTAAGGTCTACAACTGTAACACCTTTGTATTTGGCTTTGTTGAAGCTGAAGGAATCAGCAGCTAACGATGGGTTTGCTTCGAACTTCTTGATCACATAGGAATAGCGGTTGCCGTTGTTGCGGAACATCTCCCATTTCTTCAGGGTATTGTCTTTCTGGTTGATGAACAGACGTACTTTGTAGATTGGGTTGCTACGGTCTTCCGGAGCAAGTTCAATTACATCATATTTTACACCGTTCTCGGTTTCGGTGCCGGCATAGGCATACTTGTAGCCTTTTTTATACATATCAAAAATGTTGCTCGGCGACATAGACTCCGCTTCGGCATCATTTTCTGTAATCGTTACCTCGTTGGCATCCTGCAGGTACGTCCACATCAGTTTGCCATCGTTTATAATTTCCTGGCTGCTTACTTTCAGACGGTACTTTTTACCACTCACCAGCACATCGCCTTCCATGGTTTCTTTTACTTTGGCGGTTTTATTCTCCAGCGTTTGCGCAAAAGATACTTTAAACGCTTTCATGCTTTTGTACTTGGCACTCATCTGGTTCAGGATTTTACCAGCCTTGGGATCCTGCTGCGCGCTTGCCAGATTTACAAATGTCAGAACGATCAGCAGAACGGAAAATAGTTTCTTCATGTCAATAAGTTATATTATTTAGGTTGTTAACCCATCGTATTCAATAACTGTTCCAAACTGTACTCATCCGGAATTAAAACTTCGCGCGCCTTGCTGCCTTCGAAAGGTCCAACAATGCCGGCCGATTCCAGCTGGTCGATCAGGCGGCCTGCCCTGTTGTAGCCCAGCTTCAGGCGGCGTTGCAGCAGCGAGGTACTGCCCTGCTGGTGCTGTACAATAATGCGGGCGGCTTCCTCGAACATCGGGTCGCGTTGCGACGGGTCGAAATCGGTTTTCTCAGAACCGCTCTCATCGCCCACGAACTCCGGCAGCAGGTACGCATCGTTGTACCCCTGCTGCTCGCCAATAAAGTCGCAGATGCGGTCCACTTCCGGCGTATCCACGAAGGCACACTGAATACGGATGATGTCGGAGCCGATGGAAAAGAGCATGTCGCCCTGGCCAATCAGCTGATCAGCGCCGCCGGTGTCGAGGATGGTGCGGGAGTCGATTTTGGAGGTTACTTTAAAAGAAATACGCGCCGGGAAGTTCGCTTTGATGATACCCGTAATTACGTTTACCGACGGACGCTGCGTAGCCACCACCAGGTGAATACCAATGGCCCGGGCCAGCTGGGCCAGACGCGCAATCGGCGTTTCCACTTCCTTGCCTGCCGTCATCATCAGGTCGGCCAGCTCGTCTATTACCAGCACGATGTACGGCATAAAGCGGTGGCCTTTTTTCGGGTTAAGCTTGCGCTCCACGAACTTGCGGTTATACTCTTTCAGGTTACGGCAGCCGGCATCTTTGAGCAGGTCGTAGCGCATGTCCATCTCCATACAGAGCGAGTTGAGCGTGTTCACCACCTTTTTAGTATCGGTGATAATAGGCTCCTCCGAATCAGGCAATTTAGCCAGGAAGTGGCGCTCGATTTTATTGAACAGCGAAAGCTCCACTTTTTTGGGATCCACGAGCACAAACTTAAGCTGTGAGGGGTGACGCTTGTAGAGCAGTGAAGTCAGAATGGTATTCAGACCTACCGACTTACCCTGGCCCGTAGCACCCGCCATGAGCAAGTGCGGCATCTTAGCCAGGTCGGTGATAAAGACTTCGTTCGTGATGGTTTTACCAAAGGCAATCGGCAGATCCATATCGCTTTTCAGGAACTTCTCCGTCGACAGAATAGACTTGATGGACACCATTTCCTTTTTGGTATTCGGCACCTCGATACCGATGGTACCTTTACCCGGAATAGGCGCAATGATACGGATACCCAATGCCGCTAAGCTCAGGGCAATATCGTCTTCCAGGTTTTTGATTTTGGAGATACGCACCCCGGCATCCGGCACAATTTCGTAAAGTGTAACGGTAGGTCCGATGGTCGCTTTGATGCTGGCGATGCCGATGTTGTAGTGGCCGAGCGTTTCTACAATTTTGTCTTTGTTGGCTTCCAGTTCCTCTTTGGTTACCTGTATTTTGCTGCTGCCATAGTCGGTTAGCAGGTCGATGGTAGGATGTTGGTAACGGGCCAGGTCGAGTGTCGGGTCGTAGTTTTCTACGGCCAGACCGGTTTCTTCTTCGGGCGCTTCTTCTATTTCGAGGTCGAGTTCATCTTCGTCTTCTTCGGCGCCTGCTTCCTCTTCCTGCTGAAGCTGATCAGCAAAAGCAGCATCTATATCCAGTTCCAGGGTTGGCGTGGCATTTTTAGGGGGCTCCGCCTTCAGCGACTCCAGCTCCATTTCCAGCGCACGGCTGATGGCCTCATCTTCGTCCTCATCCAGCTCCTCTTCGTCCGGCTCCTCCTCGTATTCTTCTTCCAGCACTTCTTCCTCCTCCTGTTCAAGAGCTGCGGAAGGATTGTTATAGTGGTTAACGCCAGGAACACGGCTGTGCATCACATCGCTTAGCGAGGTTTTGTTGCCTTTTTCCACCTCCACAAGTTCATCGTCAGTTGTTCCTTTACTCCAGTTGATGCTTGTAACATTAAAGAAACCAACAATGAATACCACCAACAGGAAGCCCAGGAAAGGACCTGTGCCCCAGCCAATCAGGCTTGTCATCCAGATGGCGCTCTCGATCCCGATGCCGCCTCCCAGGAAACCGGCGGTGTCTACTTTACCGAGTGTAAGCACGGTGTAGCCCATCGTCAGGCAGAGCCACAGCATGGTAAAACTGCAGAAGCCCAGCACATACGACAACGAAACCGTTACACGCTTAAAAACAATGCGACAGCCTGTAAAAAAGGCTACAGGTATTGCCATAAAAGCCCCAATACCTACCCATTCAAAAATAAACAGGTGCGATACCCAGGCTCCCACAAGACCAAGCCAATTCTCTGCCTCCTGCCCCGACTCTTTCAGGCCGGTACCGGTAACAGATTGCACTACACTCTGGTCGGCGTGGCCGGTGAACAGGTAGGAAACAAAGGCAATGGTAAAGAAGAAAGACAGCAGCAGAAACGTAAAGCCGACCAAGAGCTTCAGGCGCTTGTCCTTCAGGAAGGCAAACTCAAATGTTGGGAATTTCAGTAAGCTTGGGAGCTTAATTCTGAACTTCGACTTCTGTTTTGGCGGCTTCTCTCCTTTGGGCAAATTGACTTTGCGGGGCTCGTTGCGTCCCCGTACCTCGTTTCTTGCCCTCCCTGCGCTAGGCGCATCGTTTCTGTAAGTGTTCTTTGCCATACCCTCTACATGTTAAGATTTCAAATTTAGCACTTTTCAGCTGAAACCCGGCACGAAAAACGGTACGAAATAAGAAATTATCTGGAGAGCAGTTTCTTGTTGATCTGTGTTATCAGCGCCGGTCCTTCGTAGATGAATCCGGTATACAGCTGCACCAGGTCGGCTCCGGCATCGAGCTTTTCCAGCGCATCTTCAGCCGTCATGATACCGCCCACGCCAATTATTTTCTGCTCCTGCGGCAGGTGCTGGCGCAGGTACCGGATAATTTCGGTTGATCTGGCAGTAAGCGGTTTTCCGCTCAGGCCTCCCATGCCTATTTCCTGCACCCGTTGGGCCGGTGTGGCAAGTCCTTCGCGGCTGATGGTGGTGTTGGTGGCGATAATGCCGCTCAGGCGGGTGCTGGTGGCAATCTCGATGATATCGTTGAGCTGCGGCTCGTTCAGGTCGGGTGCTATTTTGAGGAGCAGCGGCTTTGGCTTCGGCATTTTGCTGTTCTGCTCCTGCAGCGCCATCAGCAGTTGCTGCAGCGGCTCTTTCTCCTGCAGCGCCCGCAAATCGGGTGTGTTGGGCGAGCTGACGTTCACCACGAAATAATCGACCACATCATACAGCGCCTTAAAGCAGTAAAGGTAATCGCTGGTGGCCTGCTCGTTGGGGGTAACTTTGTTCTTGCCGATGTTGCCTCCCACAATTATGTTGCTCTTGCGGTTCCGCAGGCGCTCTACCGCCGCATCCACGCCCTCGTTGTTGAAGCCCATGCGGTTGATGATGGCTCCGTCCTGCGGCAAACGGAACAAACGCGGCTTTGGATTACCGGGCTGCGGCTTTGGCGTGAGTGTTCCGATCTCGATAAACCCAAAACCCAGGTGCGAAAAGTCGTCGACCAGTTTGGCATCTTTATCAAAGCCTGCCGCCAAGCCCACCGGGTTCGGAAACTTCAGCCCGAAAAGTTCCCGCTCCAGCCGCGGGTCCTGCACCTGAAACAGGCTCCTGCTGATGCTTTTGGTAAAAGGCAGCTTATAGCCAACATTCAGGAAATCAGTGATAAGGTAATGGACTTTCTCGGGGTCGAGTTTGAAGAGAAGCGGGCGAATCAGGCTTTTGTACACGGCAGCAGGGATTTTGGTTTTCTGGGTGCAAATATAGGGAGAATAGAATTAAGATTTGGGTGAGATTTGTCAGTTGTTGGGGAGGGAGTTAATCATGGGGAATGAAGGTACGAGTTGCAAACTCGCACCAGCGGAGGCGCAACAGTAGCCGGGTATCGACCACCGACGGTTTTGTTGGTAGATTTAAAAAAATCTATATAAGTTACTTTAAAGCTACAGTTAAAATTATTACATTTCTACCCTATAGAATATTCCTTTCTGAGCATCTGCCAATATGAAGAAAATTTACCACTGCACCTGCATTATTTTCGCGTGTCTCCTGCTAGCGGGCGTGACTGCGCATGCGCAACGAAACGATTATGTAATTACTACCCAGGGTGATACGCTTTTCGGCACTGTTTCAAATGTTAAACTCACCTCCATTAAATTCAAGCATAATGGAAAAGGAAAAGCAGAACAGATTTTCTCTCCTCAGGCAAAGGAATTCAGGATAATGGATGACGTTTTTGAATCCAAAGTAATACCAAACAATGGCTTACCATTGTTTTTGGAAAGATTAGAAACGGGAACCATTTCTCTGTACAAGTACCACGTCTATGATTTGCAGACAAAAAATAGCCCCAGCGTACTTTTACTTTTTCCTCCCGGACAACCGGTATCACGTAACCTCTCACTTAATAACAATAGTGGCCATGTAACCAGATTGTTTGCAAGCAAAAATGATGGCCCTTTAGTTGAAGTCAAATCAAACAGAAGTGACTTTTCTTCTGGTACGCAGCGGGAAGAAGCTTTTGAAGATCTGATAAGTGACGATCCTGAAATACTCGAAGAATACAGTGCCTCCGTTTTCAATAATCTATTTTTACGTTCTATTGTTAAGAAGTACAATAAAAGCAGCTTAGTCAGGAATTAGCTGCTGTAGGGTAGGTACGAGTTGCGAACTCGTACCTATTAAAATAAAAAAGCTGCACAAGACACACCTTATGCAGCTCCTCCTCTCTTGGTTGAGTTCCCCACTACACCAAGAAATGCGAGCACCTAATTGGGGCGAACACATGGGTTCGCCCGTACTGCCTTCTCTAGGCGTAGTTTGCACCTACACCTAATTATCACGCTCCTTAAAATCTTCCGGCTTTCGGCTGGTATGAAAAACGGATACTACAAAAACAATTTTCTTACTTTCATCTACCCAATAAACTATCAGGTACGGGAATAACTTTACCGGAGCAACATGCAGTTCATTCCCATACCTGCTTGGATAGACATAGGGATTGGAACCAATAAAAGAAAGGTAACGGTCTATCTGTGTGAGGAAACGCTCACCAAGTCCCTGCTGCTTCTCTTCATACCACGCATAGGCCTCTTTTACTTCCTGCTCCGCCCTCGCTAACAGCTGAACGTCAAGCACGTTTTAGGTCTCTTTTTATTTCTTCCCAGGAGCGGGATGTGGTTTTACCATCCAGAAAATCGCGCTTTGTCTGCAGCAGGCCCTCTACATCCTCTTTAGAAAGATTAATAGCGCCCCCCTCATCAATTCTTTGATAATCATAGTTCAGGCTATCCAGGAAAGCCAGCAGCACTTTCTCTTCCTGCTCGTTATGGAAATTAAAGGTTAAAGTAGTCATAGTGTAAATATACTACAATTTTCCCCAGGATGTTCTGTCCAAGGCAGCTGCACAAGCCAACCTCTCGCTGGTGCGAGTTTGTAACTCGTACCTACACCTACAAAAACAAAAAAAGCTGCACAAGCCAACCTCATGCAGCCCCTCCCCCTCTACCCGTTAAAATGATATAAAAACGTCACCACGCCCGTATACGCCGGTTTCTTGCTGTCTTTTATCTCCAGCGTTACCTCAATCTGGGCTTTGGCGATGCCGCGGAGGTTTTTCAGGGAGAGTAGTTTGGCTTTGAGGCGCACCTGGCTGTCGACGAGCACGGGCTGGTTGAAGCGCAGGCTTTCGATTTCGTAGTTTACCTGCATCTTCAGGTTCTCCACATTAATAATCATGCCCCACAGGTAGGGCAGCAGCGAAACCGTGAGGTAGCCGTGGGCGATGGTGCCGCCGAAAGGCGATTCGGTTTTGGCCCGCTCGGCGTCCAGGTGTATCCATTGGTGATCGAGGGTGGCGTCGGCGAACTTGTTTACCTGCTCCTGCGTGATGGTGTGATAATCTGATACGCCCAGCTCTGCTCCTTCGTACTGCGCGAATTCTTCAAAATTTCTGATTGTTAGCTTACTCATTCTACCTATCGGTTTATATTTTTATAGCTGCTCCGTTTGCCCCGCCACCTGGCAGAGCCAAAACATAAAGATATAAGATTTTACTATATATGCTGCAGAATATTCTGTTATCAAATCAGCAGCAGTGGCTATGGTGGCAGGAGCAGCAGACTCTTTTTTGTCTGAACCGGGATTAAGCAGATTATTGGGTTAACAGGATTGCTGTTTGTCTGAATTTGGATTCGTCAGATTTTGGGATTAACTGGATTTTTTTTCTGAACAAGATTAAGAAGATTTAAGGAATAACAGGATTTGGTTTGTTTGTGGTTCGTGCAGGAGACGCGGGCACCGCATCTCTACAGATAAAACGCACGTTGCAATCTCAAACTCCCTGAAAGGGTTGAAGATTTTCAACCCCTACAAAAATTACAAAATTTCTACCTCTCTACCTCCCAAACTCCTAAACTCCCAAACTCCCTAACTCCTAGGATGATAATCCTTAATTACCTGCTTCAGGTAGTCGCGGTCGAGGTGGGTGTAGATTTCGGTGGTGGTGATGGACTCGTGGCCCAGCATTTCCTGCACGGCCCGCAGGTCGGCGCCGCCTTCTATCAGGTGGGTGGCGAAGGAGTGGCGGAAGGTGTGCGGACTTACCTGCTTCTGGATACCGGCTTTGGCTGTCAGGTCTTTGATGATGGTGAACACCATGACGCGCGTCAGTTTGGCGCCACGGCGGTTCAGGAACACGTAATCTTCGTGGCCTTTTTTGATGGTGAGGTGGCAGCGGATGCCGTCGAGGTAGAGGCGGATGTGCTTGAGCGCATCGCGGCCGATGGGCACCAGCCGCTCCTTGTCGCCTTTGCCTGCCACTTTCAGGAAGCCCATGTCTTCGTAGAGATTGCTCAGCTTTAGCTCCAGCAGTTCCGTTACCCGCAGCCCCGAACTGTAGAGGGTTTCGAGGATGGCGCGGTTGCGGGTGCCTTCGGGCGTAGAAAGGTCAATGGCATTGAGCAGCTGCTCTATCTCATGGAAGGCCAGCGTGTCGGGTAGTTTTCGGCTGAGTTTGGGCGCTTCTACGGTTTCGGTGGGGTCGTGGGGCAGCATGTCTTCCATGATCAGGAATTTGTAAAAGGCCCGTATGCCCGACAGAGTTCTGGCCTGCGAGTGCGGCGTCATGCCCAGTTCGGCAATCCACTCCAGGAACTCCCGGATAATGGCAGGTGTCATCTGCTCGGGCGCCACCTGCAGCCCCTTTAGTTGCAGGAAGTCCAGCAGCTTGTTTATGTCGCGGGTATAGGCTTCTACGGAGTTACCCGACAGCGACCGCTCCAGTTGCAGGTACTGCTCGAATTGTTTGATACAGACAGACCAGATCATGATTTAATTCAGATAAAATAAACGTAAAATTTTCTTCAGCACCACCCACCACAGCTTTTGCTGCCATGTATTAATTAACAGTCACTTTAGGAACAGGTCGTGATCCAATGTCATCAACTTAAGAAATTTTGCTGTCATCTCGACCAACGGGAGAGATCTGATATTTTCTTTTGTTTACTTTCCAAACCAGATCTCTCCCGTTGGTCGAGATGACAAATTCACTTAAGTGGAGTCATCCCTGGAAAGTGGTGAAATAAATATCTGTCCCTGCCGTTTTTTCTTCCGGAGCGGCGCAAGCTTTTTTAGCACATTATGTTTAAGCAAAGATAGTTAATCTTAACTTTGCAGCTTCATAACTTTACCCTTAATCACGCAATACCCCCTATATGAAAATACTTATCCTGAACGGGCCTAACCTGAACCTGCTGGGCATCCGCGAAAAAAGCATTTATGGCGGCCAGTCGTTTGAGTTGTATTACGAAGAGCTGCAAAAAGCATTTCCGGCACTGGAGCTGTCTTACTTTCAGTCCAATACCGAAGGAGTTTTGATTGACAAACTGCACGAAGTAGGTTTCAGTTACAAAGGCATTGTGTGCAACGCCGGCGGCTATACCCACACCTCCGTTGCGCTGGCCGATGCCATCAAAGCCATTGAAACGCCTGTGATTGAGGTTCATATCTCGAACGTATTTGCCCGTGAAGCCTTCCGCCACCGCAGCATGATCGCTCCGAACTGCGTGGGCAGCATCAGCGGTTTTGGCCTGGAAAGTTATCGGCTTGCGCTCCAGTACTTTGAGCGCATGAAGCCAAAACAAATCGGTTTCGGCAGCAAAAACGTGTAACAAAGGCTTCGGTCGCTTCGTCTGTAAAGGCTTTAGTATATTAACCTGATCTCTTAGCACTCCCACATGCTCAATTTTTATCCTGGTCCTTCAAAAGTTTACCCTGACGTGCGCCACTTCATGCAGGAGGCCTACGACGAAGGCTTCCTGGGCACACCACACCGGGGGGACCAGTTTGTGCAGTTGTCGCGGGCAACGGTTGCCCTGCTGAAACGCAAAATCAATATTCCGCAGGATTACTACATTTTCTTTACCTCCTCGGCTACCGAGTGCTGGGAAATTTTAATCCAAAGCCTGACAACCAGCAAAAGCTACCACATCTACAACGGCTCGTTCGGCGAGAAGTGGCACGAGTATGCAAAACGCATCCGGCCAAAGGCGGAGGGATTGAAGTTTGATGTGAATGAAGCGATGCCGGTAGAGCAGTTGGCCATCGGGTCTGACACGGAACTGATTTGCATTACCCAGAGCGAAACAGCCAACGGCACCCAGGTTTCCAACAGCAGCATCATCACGCTCCAGAACCGCTACCGCGACAAACTGATTGCCGTAGACGCCACCTCGTCGATGGCTGGTCTGAACCTGAAAATGATGAAGGCCGATATCTGGTTCGCTTCCGTGCAGAAGTGCTTCGGGTTGCCCTCGGGCCTGGCTGTGATGGCCTGCTCGCCGCGTGCCATTTTCAGGGCCAAGCAAAAGGCAGACCGGGCACATTACAACAGCCTGCTGTTTATGTACGAAAAGATGCTCAACTACCAGACCACCTACACCCCCAACGTGCTCGACATTTACCTGCTCCGGCGTGTGCTGGAGAACAGGCCAACCGTAAAGTTGCTGGACGAAGAGCTGACCGAACGCGCAAACAACCTCTACACATTCTTTAGTGAGTTCTCGGACTTTAAGTTGCTGGTCGAAAACGAAGAAGTGCGCTCCAAAACCGTGCTGGCCCTGCAAGGCAGCGAACGGCTGATTGATGAACTGAAAAAAAGAGCCATGCACCACGACATCCGCTTAGGCAACGGCTACGGCGAGTGGCAGCGCAATACTTTCCGGATAGCCAACTTCCCGGCCATCCTGGACGAGGAATTTGAGGAGCTGAAACGCTTTTTCCTGCACTACTATGGTTAGTTTGGGAGTTAGAAAGTTAGAAAGTTAGAAAGTTTGGGAGTTTGGGAGTTTAGGAGTTAGAAAGGTAGAAAGGTAGAGAGGTAGGAATTTTGTAGGGGTTGAAGATTTTCAACCCTGTAACAGAGAGGTAGAGTGGTTGGGGGTATGGCTGTAGAGACGCGGTGCCCGCGTCTCCTGCACGAACCACATAGGCAAACCCAATCCTGTTATTCCTTAAATCATCTTAATCCTGTTCAGACAAAATCTGAAATCAGACAAACCTAAATCCGTGTCATCCTTAAATCTGTTTAATCCGTGACTCAGACAACATGTTCAGTTTAAAGGAGATTGCTTCTGTAACACTCACACTTTTCGCCGTTATCGATATACTGGGGTCAATTCCAATCATCATAGATTTGCGCAAGCGCGAAGGACGTATCGAGTCTGAAAAAGCGACCATCGTTTCAGGTATCCTGATGATCGCATTCCTCTTCCTGGGGCAGTCTATCCTGAAGCTGTTTGGTATTGATTTCGAGTCGTTTGCGATGGCAGGCGCCATTGTTATTTTCCTGATCGGGCTGGAGATGATCCTGGGCAAGAACTTTTTCCATACCGACCCTGAAACCAAAAGCGGTTCCATCGTACCTCTTGCGTTTCCGGTTATAGTTGGAGCCGGCACCATGACGACGCTTCTTTCGCTCCGCGCTGCTTATTCGCTCCCCAACGTACTCACAGGCATAGTTTTAAATCTTGTGTTTGTTTACATCGTGCTGAAGACATCCGGTTATATCGAGCGGAAACTGGGAAAAGACGGCGCTAATGTGCTACGGAAGGTATTTGGTGTTATTCTGCTGGCTATTGCCATTAAGCTGTTCAAAACAAACCTGCCTGCCTGACAAGAACACATCCCGCAAGAAAATACTTTTCCTCTCCAAAGGGGGGAACGCAAAATTACTTTAGCTTAAATTTGAAGATATGATAGAGCTTTTTACTGATGGTGCTTCACGTGGAAACCCGGGTCCGGGTGGCTATGGTGTTATTTTGCGCTGGAAGCAGCATGTAAAAGAACTGACTGCCGGCTACCGGAAAACCACCAACAACCGAATGGAACTGCTGGCCGTGATCGTGGGGCTGGAGGCCATCACTAAACCCGGCATTCCGGTTACCATTTACTCCGACTCCAAGTATGTGGTGGATGCAGTAGAGAAGCGCTGGGTTTTCGGCTGGCAGAAAAAAGGCTTCGCCGGCAAAGCCAACGGCGATCTGTGGGCACGCTTCCTCAGGATCTATGCCAAGCACAACGTAAAATTTGTCTGGATACGCGGCCACGCCGGTCACCCCGAAAACGAACGCTGCGACGAACTAGCCGTCCAAAGCGCCCTCTCCCCCAACCTGCTCATCGACGAAGGTTTTGAATCCGGGATGTTTAACAGCAAGTGAGGAAGTTTGAGAGTTAGAGAGGTAGAAAGGTGGTGATTTTGTAGGGGTTGAAGATTTTCAACCCTGTAACAGAGAGGTAGAAAGTTTGAAGTTTAGGAATTTTGTAGGGGTTGAAAATCTTCAACCCTTTAAGAGAGTCTGGAGTCATGTGTACGACTGTAAAGACGCGGTACCCGCGTCTCCTGCACAAGCCACAAACAAACCAAATCCAGTTATTCCTTAAATCTTCTTAATCCTGTTCAGAAAAAAAATCCAGTTAATCCCAAAATCTGACGAATCCAAATTAAGACAAATAATCACATAAATCATTTAAATCAAAAAAATCAGCGGTTCAGACAGCACATGCCCAACACCTATTTCCAGTTCAAGCAGTTCCGGGTAGAGCAGGAGAACTGCGCCATGAAAGTTTGTACCGATTCGTGTGTGTTTGGTGCAGCGGTAGTGGTGGCAGGTGCAGAACGCATTCTGGACATTGGCACCGGCACCGGACTGCTGGCGCTGATGGTGGCGCAGCGATCTGAGGCAAAAATAGAAGCTGTGGAGATAAACGCAGCAGCACAGCAGCAGGCAGCAGCCAACTTCGGGCAAAGTCCGTGGGCCGACAGGCTGCAGTTGCACCCGGTCAGCCTGCAGGAGTTTGCAGCCCGTAACCAGGCGCAGTATGATGTGATCCTCTCCAACCCGCCTTTCTTCCTGGATTCGCTTAAATCAGGCGACGCAGCAAAGAACACCGCCAAGCATACCGGCGAATTGCTGTTTGAAGATATCCTGGCTTTCGCACAGCGGCACCTGACCCCGGATGGTAAGCTTTACCTGCTGCTTCCGCCCGCAGAGGCGCTGCATTTTGCACAGCTGGCTACGCACTATCAGCTCTATCTTTCCAACACCTTGGAAGTGTACACGCGGGTAGAAGGCAAATGCATTCGCCACATCCAGACCTACACGTTTCGTCCGGCAGCTGCGCCTGCTTTCCAAAAGCTTTACATCCGGGAAAAAGACGCCACAACCTACACGCAGGACTTTGCAAACCTGCTCCGCGATTATTACCTCATTTTTTAGCTTAAAAAGGTTCTGCTGCTCCTGTCACCACTCCCTCTCCTGCTCCACAAAGTTTACTCCGTACTGCTTCAGTTCTTCCAGCACCGGCTCGTATATAGCGGGATGGATCGGGATAACCACCCCACGCTGCGAAATCCGGCCCTGCAGCAGCAGCTTGGCTAGTATGCCCACCGGTAAGCCCACGGTTTTAGCCATTGCCGTATGCACCTCGTCTTCCCCCTTCACCACCAGGGAGGATTTCAGTTCCCGCTTTTTCCCGTTCAGTTCATATACAAACTGGTGCTGCATCACGATCATATCTTTATCGCCAGACTCCAGCCGCCACTTCTTCTGCAGAATTTTCTCAAGCACCTGGGCAGGAGTCGCGCGGGCAAGTGCTACGGGCGCATCGGTAAACAGCCCCAGCCATTCCAGCTTCTGTAGCACGTCGCTCCCGATGGGCAGGTTCAGGTAAGCCCCCACACGCTGCTGCACCTGCTGCAAATCTCCTGAAGCCGGCGGCAGGAAGGCTTCTGTAAACTGGCGGCAGGTCAGGTTTTCGGAATTCTCCAGTTGGTAGCTATCGTCGGTCATGCCGAGCTGCACCAGGGCATCCCAGGCAGCACAGTAGCCGGGGCGGCGCAAAGTACCGCGCAGCATGGTGGGGATTTCAGTTAGCCCGTACGGTTCCCGGTAACTGAGGGAGTCGCGGTTGGCGTAGCCTTCGAAAGCGCCATAGCCCTTCACCTGTATGGTTTCGGTGCGCCTGAACAGCTGGGGGTACGGAATGTACTTGTAAGTCCCGTCCTGAATATATTTGGAAGTGCTCTGCCCTGCCAGCACCACATTGCGCGGGTTCCAGGTAAACTTATAGTGCCAGGGGTTGTTATCCGACTCCGGCGCCACCAGCCCGCCTGTATACGACTTAAAGGAAAGTAACCTAGCCCCTTTGCCCCGTAGCTGCTGCAACACCGCCATCGCCGACATATGATCGATGCCCGGGTCCAGGCCTGACTCCATCAGCAGGAGCAGGTTTTTCTGCAGCGCTTCCTCGTGCAGCTCCCGCAGCACAGGTGTTACGTAAGAGGCGGTGAGCAGATGCTTCCCCTGCTTCACACACTCCTTTGCCACCTCCGGGTGGAACACCGCCGGCAACATCGAAATAACCAGGTCTGCCTTGCTCACTTCTGCTGCGCGTTGCGCTCGGTTATGCACATCAAAAACCAGCACCTCGGCATACGGCAGACCGGCAACCGTTTGCTGCAAGTGCTCCACCGCCACATCGCCGATGGTAAGATGCCAGCCATTGGCAGCAGCATGTGTAAGCAGGTAACGAATCAGCGAAGCGGCAGAACGACCGGCGCCAAGCAGCAGAATTTTTTTCATAAGCAGCAATTTAATGCATCAACCAGCATTACGCTCTTTATTTACCCCAAACTTTCCCTATTGTTTTACCAGCTATCCCTTATCAGTTGAAAATTTATCCGGACACCTACCTTTCCCACATTCCCTCCATCACAATTTCGAGCAGGTGCTTATCCGGGTCGCGGAAGTAAAAGGACAGGTAGCCGCCGCCCCAGTCGTATTCCAGTTCTATCGGGATACCGGCAGCACTTATCTTTTCTTTCCAGCCCTCATACTGGTGCTGCGTCACCTCGAAGGCAACGTGCAGCTGGCCCTCCCCGAAGTGCGGCGGCAGGGTTTTGCTTTCACGGGCCACCGCTGCAATAAAACAAAGCAGCACCGAAGAGCCTGCCCTGAAAAAAACATGCCGACCTGCCACTTCGCCAATCAGCTCGAATCCAAGCTTGTCCTTATAAAACTGCCTGCTCCGCGCCAGGTCCGCCACATACAGGCAGGTTTCTTTTATTTTTATGACTTCCATTGCGAGTTGATAAAGGTATTATTAAGCGTTTCTGCAGTACAAAAACGGAATCTGCAACAATTAGCCTGCGCCACCTGTAACCATACGTTGTTCTGTTCACGTTAAATAGGCCAGCCATACAGCACCCCGTCTGTTTAACCTATTATACTATGAAGCTTATGTTTAAGGTACTTATTGTATTCTTGTCTGTGATGGCAATTGCGCTGTTTGTGCTGAGAAAACCTTACGAAGTTAAACCGGCTGCACCCGCTGCCTTGAAAAAAATTGCCACCCTGCCCTACCAGGTACGGGAAAGTTCGGGCATTGAAGTGCTGCCCAACAATGAATACATAACCCACAACGATGCAGGAAATAAACCTTACCTGTACAAGCTGAACCAGAAAGGAAAACTGACCGGAACCATTAAACTGCAACTTCCCAACGTAGACTGGGAAGACCTGGCCCGTGACGATAAAGGAAATATTTACATCGGCGACACCGGCAACAACAATAACAAACGCAGGGAGCTTGCCATTTATAAAGTTAATATCAATCACCCCTCAAAACTCGAAGCCATCCGCTTTACGTTCGAAGACCAGACCCAATTTCCTCCGGATAAAAAAGACATGAACTTTGACTGTGAAGCAATTTTCTGGCATGGGGGCAACATCTACCTGGTTTCCAAGGACCGGGGCAGGAAAAGAACAGCTAAGGTGTACCGGCTAAAGGATAACCCCGGCACGCAACAGGCAAAGCTGATTGGCTCTCACGAGGTAAACGCAGAAATATCGGGTGCTGCCATCAGCCCCAATGCCGATAAAGTAGCGCTGGTAAGCGAAGCAAAGCTGCACCTCTTCCGGCACGTGAAGAACCCCGAGAAATACTATGAAGCCGACTACAAGGAAATCAACCTGCCGGGAGCAGGCCAGACAGAAGCGGTTGCTTTTATTACCGATACCGAACTTGTGCTAACCAGCGAAGGCGGCAACCTGTACCGCTATTCAATTGAGTAAGGCTGATGACGTGACAAAAAAAGCGAGAGGCTGACATTTCTGCCAGCCTCTCGCTTTTTTATTTTATCAGAACTACACCCTGCTTTTCTGCGGTGCCTGTCCGACAGGTGTGCCATTTGGCTGCACGGCCACCGGGTTACGCCACACCCTGTACAGGATAACCAGCCCGATCAGAATAAGCGGAATACTCAAAAGCTGCCCCATGTTCAGGAACATGGCTTCCTCCCACTTTTCCTGTGCTTCTTTCAGGAACTCGATCAGCAGGCGCGAGGTAAACAACACCGTCACGAACAAACCGAACAGCAGCCCGCGGGGAATACCGCCTCTGTACTTGCTCCACAACAGGTAGAGCACTACAAAAATCGCAAATGCTGCCAGCGACTCATACAGCTGTGTAGGGTGGCGGGGCACCAGCGGCGTAAACTCCGTATTACGGACAAATTCAAAGGCCCAGGGCAAATCGGAAGGCCTGCCAACAATTTCTGAATTCATCAGGTTGCCCAACCGGATAAGCGCACCGCCCAGCGCCACCACGATCACGATGCGGTCCAGCACCCACAAATAATCCAGCTTCAAACGGCGGCTGAACAGCCAGAGGGCAACCAGAATACCAATGGTAGCGCCATGGCTGGCGAGTCCGCCACGCCATATTTTCAGGATCTCAATTGGGTTGCTCAGGTAATAGTCCGGGTCGTAGAACAGCACGTGCCCCAGCCTGGCGCCCAGCACCGTACCCACAATCATGTAGAGCGTAATCACGTCCACATCGCCTTCGGTACGGCCTTCGGCTACGTAAATTTTGGTAAGAATGCGCTGGCCAATTACAAAGCCCAGGGCAAAAAGCAGCCCGTACCAGCGGATGGAAAGGGGACCAATGGAAAAAATTTCAGGATCTACATTCCAGGTAATATAATGGAGTAAGCTCATAAGGCAGTTAAATGTCGCTCCAAAGTTACAATAAAACATGGAGGGGAAAAAAATAAGAATGCAGGCAAATGCTGCCAGCCCGGTAGATAACGCTTGAACCAAACGCCACCATATAGCCACCCCAAACTTTTATACTGTAGCCGATTCACCCGCTGCTGCTGCCTGAACCAGGAAAGAGCAGTAGCACATTAAAAAATCAGCACCATATATTCTGCTGCAGCTGCCACCATTGCCACTGCTCCTGCCCGAAAACAAAAAAAGAGGAATAGTCCTGGACCAGGTAAGATCCAGGGCATTTCCTCTTTACATCAATAAAATAAAACCAGCTACTGTTTATGCTACACTCAGTCGGATCATGTTCGTGCGGCGTTTCGCGGTCATTGGCGTGCTGGCCAGGTTGATAAAAATATCGCCCGGAGCTACATGGCCGCTGTCGAGCAGCACCTGCTTGATATCAGCAATGGTAACATCCGTAGACTCGAACTTGTCGTAGTAGAAGCCCCTGATGCCCCACACCAGGTTGAGTGTGCTCAACAGCCTTTTGTTATCCGTAAAAATAAACACATCCGACTTCGGACGGTGCTTTACCAGTTGCAGCGCCGTGTAACCGGATTTGGTCATCCCGATAACGGCACGGGCGTTTGTATCGCGGGCCAGGCCGCATGCGTTGGCTACCAGGCTGTCGCTCAGGAAAGTAGGTGAAGCCGGGCTCAAAGGCGGCATTTTGTTGAAAATCGGCGCGCTCTGCTCCACGTTCAGAATGGTAGAGATCATACTGCGGATAGTTTCCACTGGGTAAGCACCCACAGCCGACTCAGCGCTCAGCATCAGGGTATCGGCACCGTCAATTACAGCGTTGGCTACGTCGTTTGTCTCAGCCCTGGTCGGACGCGGATTCACGATCATGCTTTCCATCATCTGGGTTGCCACAATCACGGGCTTGGCCGCTTTGTTACATTTTTCGGTCAGCATTTTCTGCAGCATCGGCACCTGCTCCATACCCACTTCCACACCCAGGTCGCCGCGGGCAACCATTATGGCGTCGGTAGCAGCAATAATTTCGTCGATGTTTTTAATGGCTTCCGGCTTCTCGATCTTGGCAATCACGCGGGTATCTTTGCCACGCTCCTTAATAATGCGCTTAATTTCATGGATATCCTCCACACGACGCACAAAAGAAAGCGCCACCCACTCCAGGTCCTGGTCCAGGCCAAAGTGCAGGTCGCGCAGGTCTTTTTCGGTTAACGACGGAGCCGACACCGACGAGTCCGGCAGGTTGATGCCTTTACGGGGTTTCACGATACCGCCGTAAACCACCTCTGTTTCCACTTCCATCACGCCATCGGTTTCGATTACCTTCAGTTCCAGTTTACCGTCGTCGAGCAGGATGGCGTCGCCTGGTTTCACGTCTGATGCCAGACCGGTGTAGATGGTCGACAGTTTATGCTGGGTGCTGATGGAGCCGTCGCAGGTAAGCTTGATGCGCTGTCCTTCCTTAATTTCCACGCTGCCGTTTTCTACATCGCCCAGGCGGATTTTAGGTCCCTGCAAATCCTGCACAAGACAGATATTGGTATTATGCTGGCGGTTAATTTCGCGTACGAAGTTTATAACTTTCAGGTGCTCTTCGTGGGCACCATGAGAGAAATTCAGACGGAAGGCATTTACGCCTGCGTTTACAAGTGCCAGCAGCCTTTCATAATTATTGCTTGCCGGGCCTACAGTGGCTAAAACTTTTGTTTTGTTGAAAAATTCCATACTCAGAAGATCAGATTATCCTTATTATATAATGTTAATGGGTCTATTTTTTTGACATGCTGTACTACCGGGTTCAGGTGCAGTTTGTCTACCAGTTCCTGCGAACAGAAGTCTTTCAGTGCGCCTGCTACCTGTACAATATAATCAAACTCTTTAATATCGGGGAGAAGAAATGTGCCTCTCGCGGGGTTGGAATCCAGTGCTTTATTCCGGAACAACCTTACCACACTGTGTTCGGTATGATACTGGTAATTGGAAATTAAAAAACGGACATGCCCCTGCAACTGGTAGCACAAATCTGTTTGTTTAACCAGCCGGAACTTGAGCAGCTTGTTAAGCAGCCAGGCAAGTTTGTACTCCTTGGTGGCAGTTGCCACTCCATAGAGTTCAAACCCATAGTCGTATTCAGTGTCGAGGCGTAGTTTTTTCATAGAAATGCAAAGAACACCAAAAATAAGATTCTTCCGAAGAAAACTACACAGAAATGTAAAACTTTTAGCGGGAGATATATATCATCTTTTTGAATACCCATTTTACTTGTAAATATCAAAAAGGAAAATAGGGCTTTAGAGCCACACAAAGCACATTTACAGAATATATAACCACCTAGCAGCGTAAAACGTTACCCTGTAACAGGCTCTTAAAATCTATGGAAAAGTTTTAGCACGAGCCTTCCGAAGTGCCCCGTACAAACTTTAAACAGGCGCATCAAGTAATTTTTTTTGATATTGTCTTCCGAAATATATTTCTTTGCACAGTGTTTTAAAAAACTATAAGAAAAATGTCAGAAATCGCAGAAAAAGTAAAGGCTATTATCATCGATAAGCTTGGTGTTGAAGAAGCAGAGGTAACTCCAGAGGCTAGCTTCACAAACGACCTTGGCGCTGATTCACTAGATACTGTTGAGCTTATCATGGAATTCGAAAAAGAATTCAACGTATCTATTCCGGATGATCAGGCTGAAAACATTGCCACAGTAGGTCAGGCTATCAGCTATCTTGAAGAGCACGCTAAATAATCTACCTGTTCCCTTTATTTTATTTTAGTTAAATTTCTACTATCTATCCTCTACTAACAGCTTATGGAGCTTAAGAGAGTTGTAGTCACTGGGCTGGGCGCACTCACGCCAATTGGAAGCACCGTTTCAGAATACTGGAATGGCCTGTCGAATGGCGTGAGTGGCGCTGCGCCTATTACACGTTTCGACGCAAGTAAATTCAAGACCCAGTTTGCCTGTGAAGTAAAAGGATACTCCCCTGACAACTACTTCGACCGCAAAGAGGCCCGCAAAATGGACCCTTTTTCCCAGTACGCCATGGTGGTAGCAGAAGAGGCCGTAAACGACTCTAATCTGCTCAATGGCACCTACGATCCTGCCCGCGTGGGTGTGATCTGGGGTTCCGGCATTGGTGGCCTGCGTACCTTCCAGGAAGAATGTGTTAATTTTGCAAACGGCGACGGCACTCCCCGTTTCAACCCGTTCTTCATCCCGAAGATGATTGCCGATATCAGCGCCGGTCACATCTCTATTAAGTATGGTTTCCGCGGACCCAATTTCGTAACGGTGTCTGCCTGTGCTTCTGCCACAAACGCCCTGATCGATTCGTTCAACTATATCCGCTTGGGTATGGCGGATGTAATTGTGAGCGGTGGTTCTGAGGCTGCTGTAACCGAAGCCGGTGTAGGTGGTTTTAATGCCCTGAAAGCCCTTTCGGAGCGTAACGATTCTCCCGAAACTGCTTCCCGCCCCTTCGACAAAGACCGCGACGGTTTTGTATTGGGAGAAGGCGCCGGAGCACTGATCCTGGAAGAATATGAGCACGCCAAAGCACGTGGCGCCAAAATTTACGCCGAAGTTATTGGTGGCGGCATGTCTGCCGATGCGTATCACATCACGGCTCCACACCCGGATGGTTTGGGTGCGCTCACGGTAATGCAGAATGTACTGCGCGATGCCAACATCAAACCCGAGGACGTTGATTACATCAACGTGCACGGCACTTCTACGCCGCTGGGCGATGTAAGCGAGGTTAAAGCTATTCAGCAGGTGTTCGGAGAGCATGCGTATAAGCTCAACATCAGCTCTACCAAGTCCATGACCGGGCACTTACTGGGAGCGGCTGGTGCAATCGAGGCTATTGCTTCTATCCTGGCTATCCAGAACCAGCTGGTACCTCCTACCATCAACCACTTTACTGACGACGAAAGCTTCGATCCTGGTCTGAACTTTACATTTAACAAAGCACAGGAGCGCGAAGTTAAGGTAGCTTTAAGCAATACCTTCGGATTTGGCGGCCACAATACTTCAGTTTTATTCCGACAATTGAAAGATTAGTGTTTGGACCTATCAAGCCGGTAAGGCGTATATACCAACGTATTTTTACAAAAGATAAAGACCTGGTACGTGCCATTGCCGGTATTATAGGCGTCACACCCGATAATATACGCCTGTACAAGCTTGCCCTTACCCATACCTCGTTTGCACGCCAGGCGGCTGCCGGCAAGCATGAAACAAACGAGCGCCTGGAGTTTTTGGGCGATGCTGTATTGGGCGCCATTGTGGCCGAACACTTATTCAAGAAGTTCCCGTACGAAGACGAAGGTTTCCTGACCGAAATCCGCTCCCGAATTGTTAACCGCGAATCGCTTAACCACATTGCCTTAAAAATCGGCCTTAACCTGCTGGTGAAGGTCGAAACTTCCAGCTACAACAACCGCCACAAATCGGTTCATGGCAATGCCCTGGAAGCATTGGTAGGCGCTATTTACCTGGACAAAGGCTACGACAGAACCAAGCTGTTTGTACTCAACAAGCTGATCAAGCCGTACATCGACCTGCACAGCCTCACCACCACCACTTCCAATTTCAAGAGCAAGCTGATTGAGTGGGCGCAAAGCCAGAACCTCGACATCCGCTTCGAAATTGTAAACCGCAAGCAGCAGGGCAACACCACCGAATTTACCTGCGAGGTGTACATCGACAACAAACCGATTGCCGTGGGCGTGGGCCTTTCCAAGAAAAAAGCAGACCAGTCTGCCGCCGAAAAATCGCTGGAGTTCCTGAATATATCCTAGCTTACCAGCTGCTTTTCTCCGCACCTACTTTTTCGCCTTTCCTTTAGCTAGCAAAAGCTTTCTGCAGCTGCCACCACAGCCGCTGCTCCTTTACTGGCACCGCCCCCTGCTACTTTGTAGTTTTCCCTGCTCCGGGGTACTAATTTATTCCAACAAAGCTTAACTTGCCTTCCTTTAGTTGCGTTAGACAACCTGATATGGAAGATATAAGACTAATACTGGCGGGGGCTGCCCTAAACCAGACCCCAATGGCATGGGAGGAAAACCTCCTGAACATCAAGAATGCCATCGACGAGGCGAAAACCCATAACACCGATATTCTGCTGCTACCGGAGCTGTGCATTACAGGCTATGGCTGCGAAGATCTGTTCCTGAGCCCCTGGTTTGCCGACAGCGCCTTCGAAAAGCTGCTCGAAATAAAGGAGTGGTGCGACGGCCTTACCGTTTGCGTTGGCATCCATATAATCTTTGAACGGGATGTGTACAACACGGCCTGCGTTATCCGCAACAAAGAAATAGTGGGCTTTACGGCCAAGCAGTTCCTGGCGCGGGATGGGGTGCATTACGAGCCGCGTTGGTTTACGCCCTGGCCGGCCAACGAGGTACGGGAGTTCGAGATGATGGGGCAGCGCTACCCGCTCGGCGATATTATTTATGAGGAGAAAGGCATCAAATTCGCTTTCGAAATTTGCGAGGATGCCTGGCGACCGAATCGCCCTGCGGAACGCCACATGCCCAAGGGTGTGCAGTTAATCCTGAACCCGAGCGCCAGCCACTTTGCCCTCAGCAAAACGGATCTGCGGTACCGGCTGGTGGTAGAGGCCTCAAAGAAGTACCAGTGCGCTTACCTCTATGCCAACCTGCTGGGTAACGAAGCCGGCCGCATGATCTACGACGGCGAAGTACTGATCGCACAGAACGGCAAACCGATACGTCGCAACGACCTGCTCTGCTTTAAAGATGTAGACCTGGAAGTGGCCGAGGTGTGCTTCGGGGAGAATCCTGAGATAACAGACATCATAGAGTACCTCCCGCCGATTGATGAGAACAAAGAGCTGATTGCCGCCCTGAGCCTGGCCCTGTTCGATTACATGCGCAAGAGCCGCAGCCGTGGTTTTGTGCTCTCGCTGAGTGGTGGCGCCGACTCTTCGTGCTGTGCCGTAGCCGTGGCCGAAATGGTGAAGCGGGGTGTTCAGAGCCTGGGTGTTCTGCTGTTTGTGGCTAAAACACGCATGTTCTCGATGCACGACATGGATTATTTTGACTCTATCCCGGTAGAGCAGGCGATAAAGGAGCTGACGGGTCTCTTGCTTACCTGCGCCTACCAGGGCACCGTTAACTCCTCCGACGAAACCTACAACTCCGCCAAAGAACTGGCCGACTCCATTGGCGCCGTTTTCCACAGCTGGACCATCGACGATGAAGTGAGTGGCTACATTTCCAAAATAGAAGATGCAATTGAGCGGCCCCTGACCTGGGAGCAGGACGATATTACACTGCAGAACATACAGGCCCGGGTACGTGCTCCTGCCATCTGGATGCTGGCCAACATCAACAACGCGCTGCTGCTGGCGACCTCCAACCGAAGCGAAGCAGCCGTAGGCTATGCTACGATGGATGGCGACACGGCCGGCAGCATCTCGCCTATTGCCGGCATCGACAAGGCCTTTATCCGGCAGTTCCTGATCTGGATGCAGGAGGCGCTGGGGTACGAGGGGCTACAGCATGTGAACCAGCTGCAGCCAACCGCAGAACTACGCCCGGCCTCCGAGTCGCAGACCGACGAAAAGGACCTGATGCCTTACGATATTCTGAACCTGATAGAGCGGCTGGCGTTTCATGATCGTTTATCGCCCAAGCAGGTCTTTGAGCACCTGATCACGAATGATGTAGCCGGCACAGAACAGGCCGAAGCCTATGTGAGAAAATTTTATGCGCTGTGGTCGCGCAACCAGTGGAAGCGTGAGCGCTATGCCCCCTCCTTCCACCTCGACGATTACAACCTGGACCCACGAAGCTGGCTACGCTTCCCGATCTTAAGCGGCGGCTTTGGCGAAGAGCTACGTACCATCAACGATTAAGCTTAACCCGATTTTCAGAAACCGGCACTTTGCATGAGCAGAGTTGCCGGTTTTCTTTTTGCGGTAACACAAAGGCTGCAACCGTACTGGACGTTACTGCATATAAATTTCAGCAGCAGTGAGTGTGGTGGGTGGTGCAGCACAAATATTTTCGATCAAATGGCAATGCAAAACCTTTAACAACACAAAAAGCCTTACACGTTCGTGCAAGGCTCTCAGAGAAGTTGTCTACAAAAACTAAGCAGCAGTAGCTAAGCTGTTAACGTATTTCGTTAACTTAGACTTGTTGTTGGCAGCTTTGTTTTTGTGGATGATGTTTTTCTTAGCCAAACGGTCAATCATAGAAGAAACTGTCTTCAACAGCTCTTGCGCCTCTGTCTGGTCAGTCGTATTTTTCAACCTCTTGATATAAGTACGGGTTGTTTTCGCCTGATATCTGTTACGAAGACGTTTCGCCTCGTTTGATCTGATTCTTTTTAATGCCGACTTATGGTTAGCCATATGAATTTATGATATGTTTTGTGCTTTAATCTAATCCGTAAATGAGTTTGCAAAGGTATAGGTTTGAAATTTAAATTCCAAAGCCCGGCCCGATAAATATCTGCTAAAAGCTTTTCGTTACCGGCTCCAAAAGTACAACGGAATTCCTGTATTTCCAGCATTCTTCCCTGTTTTCCGGGAGAAGGGACAAAAAAAACCTCCGATGCAGTTTACTTGCTGCACCGGAGGTTTCCTGCATTAGCTGTTAATTACTGATGGTCCTTGTGTACATCTACGTCAACATCCACATCTTCCACTCCACGAAGCCGCTCCTGAACCTTGTTTTCGGTTCTTTCCCAACGACCTTTCAGCTCATTCCACTCGCGTTTCGTTTCTTCGTCCCAGGTACTGCTTCTGGCTTCCAGTTCTGCCTCGCGCCTGTCGTACTCGGCGTTCAGCTCAGCCCACTCCTGCTCGGTAGCAGTTTCGGCCTTGGCTTCGTTCTCATTTACCCAAACTTCAAAATCATTATATTCCCTGTCTGTTTCAACAGCTGCGTCGGTTGCTTCGGTTTGCATTTCGTCTATCTCGGCGTTTGTTTCTTCTCGTGTTTCCTGGCTACAGGCAAACATAAATACACCGATCATTAATGCATATGTTACAGTTTTCAGTTTTGCTAATATTTCCATAAGTTTAAAACATTTTTGTAATAAAGCTTGTTACGTAATAAACAGAATAATGATATACACTTTTTGTGTTAATCGTTAAAAAAAGCTGTTTATCATCTAATTTTAATATTTAATCCAGCAGTTTTTACGCATCATGCCGCTTTTGTCGTCCAGTTTCAGATCGCCGTTTTACCTGTTTAACGGCCACATGCAAACCATCATACCTGCCCTGTTCAGGCAGGTGGAGGGGGTTACGTATGAGCGGGAGCGGCTTTTTACCCCAGACGATGACTTTATTGATGCAGACTGGTCGCGGGTAGGCTCAGATAAACTGCTGATCCTCTCGCACGGGCTGGAGGGCGATACGGAAAGGCCTTATATCAAGGGCATGGTGAAAGCCTTTAACCAGCGTGGCGTGGATGCGCTGGCCTGGAACTACCGCAGCTGCAGCGGCGAGCCCAACAAATTGCTCCGCTCCTACCACCTGGGCGCCACCGACGACCTGGATTTTGTGGTGAAGCACGCGCTGCAGGCAGGCAACTACAGCACCGTCTACCTCGTCGGCTTCAGCGCGGGCGGCAACATCAGCCTGAAGTACCTGGGCGAGGCGCCGGAACTGGTGCCGCAGCAGGTAAAGCGGGCCGCCGTTTTTTCGGTACCCATCGACCTGAAAAGCTCTGCTAAAAAAATTTCGAAAATTTATACCCGCCGCTTCCTGAAGTCGCTGGAGCAAAAGCTGGCGCAGAAAAAGAAGCTGTACCCGGAGGCGCTCGATCTAAGTGATTATAATTTGATGTGGTCGTTCCTGGAGTTCGACAACCGCTTTACGGCCCCGATCCATGGCTTTGCGAGTGCCGACGACTATTATGCCCGCTCCAGCTCCAAGCAGTTCCTGCCAAAGATTAAGGTACCAACGCTGCTGGTGAACGCCCTCAACGACCCATTCCTGGCGAAAGAGTGCTTCCCGGTAAGCGCCGCAGAACAGAATCCGCACTTTTATTTCGAAGCGCCCGCAGGCGGCGGACACGTGGGCTTTGCCGAAGATTTCAGAAACGATCTTTACTACTCAGAGGCCAGAGCATTGAAGTTTCTGCTGGAAGAGGAGTAGATTTGAAGAAAAGAAGTCTGCTGCACCTGCCACCACAGCCTCTGCTGCTGCTTATGGCATCGGCACATACACGACCTTCTTCGTCTCAAAGAATTCTTCGTTAAAATAATCTTTCAGATCAAACAACTGGGTAATCAAACCCGATTCGGCAATCTCTTCGGTTAAGTCGCCACCTTTGAGGTAGTAAAGCCCTTTGGTGGGCAAATCGGTTTTCTTGAAGCTGTTGGCTATCCAGGGGTAGAAATTGGCCAGGCGGGTAACGGCACGGCTCACGACAAAATCAAACTTTTCACGCACCTGCTCTGCACGCGTGTGAGCGGCTGTTACATTGTGCAGGTGCAGCTCCCGTGCAATCTCCTCCACCACATGGATCTTCTTCCCGATAGAATCGACCAGGTGAAACCGTACCTCCGGGAACATGACAGCCAATGGCAAGCCTGGTAAACCTCCGCCCGTACCTACATCCAGCACCGCCGTATGCGCCGGAAACTGCACCACTTTGGCAATACCCAGCGAGTGCAGGATGTGGTGCACGCCCAGTTGGTCGATATCTTTCCGCGAGATCACATTGATTTTCTCGTTCCACTCCCGGTACAGCTGCCCCATCTGCTCATACTTTTCCAGTTGATCATCGGTTAACTCCGGGAAGTAACCCGCAAGCAGTGTTCGTATAGCAGTTGTGTGTGGCATGTAGTTGTCTGAACCTTTGATTTACGGTGATTTTTATGATTTACCTGATTTTGATCGTACACGATTAATCGTCAGAATCAGGATTTACGGAATATTAGAATTATCAGGATTGGAGTTGTTTGTAGCCCGTACAGGCTCGTGGTTCGTGCAGGAGACGCGGTGCCCGTTTCTCTACAGCCATACCCCCTACCTTTCAACCTCTTAAACTCTCTAACTCCTAAACTTTCTAACTCCCAAACTCTCAAATCCAACAGCAAATTTAGCAATACTTCTGAAAGAACGAAGCCCCGGCTACAATGGCAGTGGCCGGGGCTTCTAATCAATAATCAACCTTATTTCAATATTTTCTAAATCAGATGTTTTTTGTTCTTCACCATGTCATAGAGCAGCTCGCGGGCGCGGTGCAGTTGTGCTTTCACGGTGCCGAGCGGTGCATTTAGCTCTGTGGCTATTTCTTCGTAGCTTAGTTCGTTGAAGTAACGCAGTGTTACGAGTTTCTGGTATTTTTCGGGCAGCTTGGCCACCACGTACTGCATAATCTCGATCTTCTGGTTCTTAATAGCTTCTTCCTGCGGATTCAGGTTTTTGTCCTTGAAGTCGATGGTGATCTCGTCGCCATTGTCAATTTTAATAGCCGAGTCGATGGACATGGTTTTGATCCGGTTCTTACGGATAAAGTCGATGCAGTTGTTGGTGGCGATCCGGAAAAGCCAGGTACTAAAGGCGTACTCCGGGTTAAACTTGTGCAGGTTGCGGAATGCTTTGGCAAAAGCCTCAATGGTCAGGTCTTCGGCATCGTCGGGATTGCGCACCATTTTCAGCACCACGTGGTACACAGGCTTTTTATAGATACTCATTAATTCGGCATACGCTTTCTCGTCGTGTTCTTCAACGGCAGCCTGAATTAACTTAAAGTCGTGTTTCGCTTTTGCGGAGAATTGTTTATTTACTTCCATCTGATTTTCTTAAACATTAATACAGAAACCCCAAGGAACAGGTAGTTAAAAAAATAGACCACATCCAGAACAGGCAACAGCAGCAATGGTATCTTCTCTTCGAGCCTGCGGGCAGCCAGTGCATACACCGGCAACACGATCAAATACCTGAGAGCAACTATGGCGGCCAATATAGCTAAATAGCTATAAAAAAAGGGAGTCACTAGTAATAGTACGTAAAAAAGAATATTACAAACAACAAATGTCCCGATTCTTATTCTTACGTCCCGCTTATATACCCTCCCGACAGACATGTGCCTTCTTTTCTGGACAAGCCACTCCCGAAACGTCTTTTTGGGAATACTAACTGTCTGCGCTTCCTTGTTAATAACAATACTTACTTTACTATTGTTTGCGGCATCGCGAATGAACAGGTCATCATCGCCACCGGTAATTTTAATATGGGATGCAAATCCTTTGTTTCTAAAGAAACACGCTTTGGTATAAGATAAGTTTCGGCCGACGCCCATATAGGCGTGTCCCTTATTTGCTTGAGACAAATACTGAATTGCGGTCAGGAAGGTTTCATATCTGATGAGATGATTTAAAAAACCTTTCAGTTGCACGTAGGGCGAGTATCCCAGCACCACATCGGCGCCTGTTGCATAGCCATTTTGCACTTTCGCTATCCAATGGCTGCTGCAGGGGCGGCAGTCGGCGTCGGTAAACAGCAGATGTTCGTACTTTGCGGCCCTGATGCCCAGTGCCAGTGCATATTTTTTAGCGTTCAGGTATTCCGGTGTTTTCTGAATGGTGACAATTTTAATGAAAGGATACTGCTTGGCCAGCTCGTACAGGTAAAATTCGGTGTCGTCGTCGGAACGGTCGTCTACCACCACCAGCTCGTATTCCGGGTATTCCTGGTCCAGCAGCAGGGGCAGGAGCTCCATCAGGTTCTCCAGTTCGTTATGCGCCGCCACGATAACAGAAACAGGTTTTCGCTCGGATGTTTCCGGGTCGCTGTATTTGGTTAACGGCAAAAAGTAGTATAAATTATAATAAAGTTGCACCAGCACACAAAAAGCCAGCGCCCCCAGGAGTATAGGTACGATCAAATTTTAGCAGTTAAATGGTTGAATGGCTTAATTGTTAAATTGTTTGCAAGCGCCTCCCTTTGGTTACCGTCGGCACGTTAAAATTTCTAATTTCTTCCAAGGAAGCGCCAAAATTAGCCATTCTTCAGCCAATTACAAGCCACTTCTACATGAACAATTCAGGAGAGGACACCAACCTACAACAACTAAAACCAGGAAAACCGGCACATTAACACATTCACCAATTAGCGCCTTAAAAAAATGGTTTGTGGCAGGGTAGTTTGTATCTTTGCGGGTTCAAAAACAAGCATCAGCAGGCAGCACACAAACTGGTAACGAAACCGACAGCTGCCTGTGGCGTTATTTTTGTAGCTATAACGCCGGCACTCTAACACTATGCAATTTACATTAGTCGCAAACGATACACAGTCCAAAGCCCGTGCGGGGGTGGTGCAAACCGAGCATGGCGCCATCGAAACGCCCATCTTTATGCCGGTAGGTACGGCAGGCACTGTTAAAGCAGTACACCAGCGCGAGCTGAAGGAAGATGTGAAGGCCGAAATAATCCTGGGCAACACGTACCACCTGTACCTGCGCCCGGGCCTGAACGTGCTGGAGCAGGCAGGCGGACTGCACAAGTTTAACGGCTGGGACCGCCCCATCCTCACCGACAGCGGCGGCTACCAGGTTTTTTCGCTGGCTGGCACGCGAAAGATAAAAGAAGACGGTGTGAAGTTTAAATCGCACATCGACGGCTCTACGCTGCACTTTACCCCGGAAAACGTAATGGACACGCAGCGTACCATCGGGGCCGACATTATCATGGCCTTCGACGAGTGCACCCCCTACCCCTGCGACTACACCTACGCCAAAAACTCAATGGAGCGCACACACCGCTGGCTGCAGCGCTGCGTCGACCGCTTCGACAGCACCGAACCGAAATACGGGTACAACCAGACGCTCTTCCCGATTGTGCAGGGCAGCACCTACAAAGACCTGCGGGCAAAATCGGCAGAGACCATTGCTTCTTTCGGACGGGAAGGAAACGCCATCGGCGGCTTGTCGGTGGGCGAACCGGCCGAGATGATGTACGAGATGACGGAGCTGGTGTGCGACATCCTGCCAAAGGACAAGCCGCGTTACCTGATGGGCGTAGGCACACCGGCCAACATCCTCGAAAACATTGCGCTGGGCGTGGATATGTTCGACTGCGTGCTCCCCACCCGCAATGCCCGCAACGGCATGCTTTTTACAACACAAGGAATCATTAATATCCGTAACCAGAAGTGGGCAAACGACCACACGCCGATAGATGCGGAACTGGGTGGCTATGCAAGCACTTTTTACAGCAAAGCCTACCTGCGCCACCTGGTGCACAGCACCGAAATGCTGGGCGCGCAGATATCGAGCGTGCATAACCTGACGTTCTACCTGTGGCTGGTAAAGCAGGCTCGCCAGCAGATCCTGAACGGAACTTTCCGGGACTGGAAAGATTTAATGGTAAAGAAACTGATGACAAGACTTTAAATTAGTTAAGAGTTAAAAGTTATGAGTTAAGAGTTGTTATCTTCTGTAAGGATAAGCCTTACTTGCTACAGCAGCAGGCAGACCTGCTAACATGTATAGTAAAACCAACTCAAATTTCCACTCATAACTTTTAACTCTTAACTCATAACTTTAAAAATGAAGTTACTCGATAAGTATATCCTGAAGAAATTCCTCACCACCTATGTGTTTGTGGTGCTGATACTGGTGGCGATTATCTGCGTGATTGATTTTACGGAGAAAAACGACGACTTTATCAAGAACAATGTATCGGCTCATGAGATTTTCTTCGACTATTACCTGAACCTGATCCCGTTCTATGCCAACATGCTCAGCCCGATCACGGTGTTTATTGCGACTGTTTTTGTTACGGCCAAACTGGCGGCACATACCGAGATAGTGGCTATCCTGAGCAGCGGCGTCAGCTTTAAACGCTTACTGGTGCCGTACATTATTGGCGCTTCCCTTATTGGTGTGATGATCTTCGGCCTGATCGGGTGGGTGATTCCGAATGCGAACAAAAAGAGTGTGGCCTTCCAGGTAAAGTATATCAAGAGCCCGTTTACCTACGAAGGACGCAACATCCACATGAAAATTGCGCCTGATACCTATGCCTACATGGAAAGCTATAATAACACGCACCATGTGGGTTATAACTTTGCCTTAGAAACCATAGAAGGCACCACCCTTAAAAAGAAGCTCACCACCTACTACATCTCCTGGAAACCGGAAATCGAAAAGTGGCACATGGACAACTACACGCTCCGCACTTTCGACGGCGAAAAGGAAACGCTTTACAAAGGAACCGCGCTCGACACTACGCTGAACATGTACCCCAAGGATTTCGAAAGCACCTACAAACTGGAGCAGACCATGACCCTGACGGAGCTGAACAAGTTTATCCGGCAGAAGAAAGAGCGCGGCGCAGACGACATCGAAACCTACCTGATCGAGAAGTACGAGCGGTACAGCTACCCCTTTGCCATCATCATTCTTACCGTCATTGGTGTGATTGTAAGTGCGCGTAAGGCGAGAGGGGGCGTGGGCGTGCAGATTGCCTTAGGGTTCTTCCTGGCCTTCGTGTTCATTATCTTCGTGATCACCAGCCGCAGTTTGGCGCAGGTAGGAGACCTGGCACCGCAGTATGCGGCCTGGGTACCGACATTTATTTTTACCGGCATTGGTTTCTTACTCTACCGTTACATTCCCCGTTAATGCCACGTCTTAAAGATTACCTGGAGCTCCACTTTATCATATTCCTGTGGGGCTTCACCGCCATCCTGGGCAAGCTGATCAGCATCCCAACCGTAGAACTGGTTTTCCTGCGAACACTGATTACGGCTGTGGCACTTGGCGCCATCATTTACCAGCGGGGCACCCGCTTCCGGTTGGGCTGGCGTGCCGGTCTCTCCATTATGGGCGTTGGGTTGATGATTGCCGCACACTGGATTCTTTTTTTCACCTCGGCACGGGTGGCTTCGGTGTCTATCTGCCTGGCTGGTTTGGCAACATGCAGCCTCTGGACCGCCATCCTGGAGCCGGTGTTCACAAAGAAAAGAGTGAAGCCCCACGAGATCTTGCTGGCCCTGCTCATCATGCTGGGGCTCTACATCATTTTCCGGTTTGAATTCGACCATGCAGTGGGTATAACCATGGCGGTTGGTTCTGCTTTGTTTGGCTCTCTTTTTACGATCATCAATGCCCGGCTGGCCAAAGTATACCCTTCCACCACCATCTCCTGCTACGAAATGATCGGTGCCTGCATCGGCACGCTGCTGTTCTTCCCGCTGTACATGTCCTTGTTTGCAACCGACGGAAAACTCGACTTCAGCCTTGGCCTGAATGACTGGCTGTTCCTGCTGGTGCTTACCTTAGCCTGCACCGTATACGCCTACACAGCCGCAGTTCGCCTGATGCAGAAAATTACCGCGTACGCCATGAACCTGACCGTCAACCTGGAACCTGTTTATGGCATCATGCTGGCCTGGTTTATTTTTGATGAAGATAAGCAGCTATCGGTGGGTTTTTATTACGGCGCAGGTGTTATTCTACTGAGTGTCTTTATTTACCCGGTGCTTGATACTTATGCAGAACGCAGGGTAAAGCGAAAAGCAGAACAGTTAAAGCACGCCTTCCCAAACAAGATAGTGATTGGGAAAGACTAGGTTTGCGCGAACGTCTCCTTTAAACAAAGCATACACAGCCGACCCGGAACCGGTCATGGAGGCAAAGGCAGCACCGGCTTCGTACAGGTTTTCCTTCAGAGCTGCCAGCTCCGGGTATTTCGGAAACAGCGCCGTTTCAAAATCATTTTTAAGTGTATGCTTCCAGGTATGCACCCCCTGCTTCAGCACGTCGGTTATGCTTACAGTTGGTTCTGTTGGCCTGATGCTGCCGTACGCTTCGGCCGTTGTAATGTGAATACCCGGATAGACAACCACGCAGGCATATCCGCTTAAATCCAGTTCAATGGGCGTAAACACATCGCCTTTCTCCGTTGCCAGTACCGGTTTGTTCCGGATAAAGAAGGCACAGTCGCTGCCGAGGGTGCGGGCATAGTCTTCCAGTTCATCCTCGGTTAGCTTTAGTTCAAAGAGCTGGTTCAGCAGCTTCAGGGCGAAAGCAGCATCGGCAGAGCCTCCTCCCAGTCCGGCACCCATCGGGATAACCTTATGCAGGTGCATCTGCACGGGCGGCAGTCCGTACTTTTCCTGCAGCAGTTTGTAGGCCTTCAGGCACAGGTTCGTGTCCGGGTTACCAGGCACAGGCAAACCGCTCATGGTAAAATTCAGCTCAGGCGCAGGCAGCACCTCCAGCGCATCGCACCACTTCACCGGGTAAAACACCGATTCTAAATTATGAAAGCCATCCGGTCGTTTTGCCGTAACAAACAACCCCAGGTTTATCTTCGCATTCGGAAAATCAAGCATAGGTGCAAAAATAGTTATTGGTGGTTAGTTATCTGTTATTGGGGAGGAAAATTTGGGAGTTTGGGAGTTGAGGAGTTTGGGAGTTTAAGAGTTTAGGAGGTAGAAAGGTAAAGAGGTAGAGAGGTAGTTATTTTGTAGGGGTTGAAAATCTTCAACCCTGTAACAGAAAGGTAGAGCGGTTGGGGGTATAGCTGTAGAGCGGTTGGGGGTATAGCTGTAGAGCGGTTGGGGGTATAGCTGTAGAGCGGTTGGGGGTATAGCTGTAGAGACGCGGTGCCCGCGTCTCCTGCACGAACCACAGACAAACCTAATCCTGTTCTTCCTTAAATCTTCTTAATCTTGTCCAGACAAACCTAATCCTGAAAATCCTAAAATTCTGTAAATCCTGATTCAGACAAATAATCGTGCAAGATCAAAATCAGGTAAATCAGAAAAATCACTGTAAATCAAAGGTTCAGACAAGCAGCAGAGGCAATGGAGGCAGGAGCAGAAAACTTTTTTGGCTGCTAAATCCACTAAACAATTCAGCCATTTAACAATTTAAGCCTCCAGGCAACTATTCGGAACCATATAAAGTTGTAACTTCGTAGAAGTGGCAAAAGCAGCAATGTACCTAAAGCTCGTAAAACCTATTACTGATGTAACGCTGGCAGCGGTGATGCTCTTCCTGAGTATCCCCCTCCTGTTGCTGGTAGCGCTGTGTTTAGCGGTCGCGAACAAGGGAAAAATCCTTTTTAAGCAGCAGCGCCCCGGTCTGCATGGCAAGCCTTTTTACCTCTACAAGTTCAAAACCATGGCTGACCTAACCAATGCCGAGGGCGAGTTGCTTCCGGACGAAGAGCGCATGACCAAAGTGGGTAGCTGGATCAGGAAAACGTCACTGGACGAGCTACCACAGCTTTACAACGTACTTCGTGGGGAGCTGAGCCTGGTAGGTCCCCGCCCGCTCCTGATGGAGTACCTCCCGCTTTACAACGAAGAACAGGCAAGGCGCCACCATGTTAAACCGGGCATTACCGGCTGGGCTCAGATCAACGGACGGAATGCTATTTCGTGGGAACAGAAATTTGCGCTGGATGTGTGGTACGTGCAGCACCAGTCGTTTAAAACAGATGCCCTGATTTTGTACAGAACCTTCCGGAAAGTGTGGAGCGGCGCCGGTGTGAACAGCGAGGGCTTTGCCACCGTTCCTAAGTTTACAGGAGAAACAACCATCGCATGAAAAACATAGCCATCGTAGGTGCCGGCGGACTGGGCCGCGAAGTACTGGTGCTGCTGCACCAGATAAATGATGTTGCGCCGCAATGGAACATCCTGGGCTTTTACGACGACGATACCTCTCTGTCCGGTACGCATATCAATGGCCTCCCCTGGCTTGGCAACATCCCGGACCTGGCAGATGCAAAAGAAGAACTGAGCGTGGTGATTGCCATTGGCCTGCCGAAAATAAAACAGCAACTAGCCGAACGACTGCAGCAGAACCCGCTGCTCTCTTTCCCGGCCCTGGTACACCCGCTTGCACAGCCAAAGCCTTACCAGTTTGTGCAGCTGGCAGAGGGCGTGGTGGTATTCCAGGGAGCTGTGCTTACCACCAACATCCGCCTCGGAAAGCATGCGCTTGTTTATTTAAACTGCACCGTCGGCCACGACACCACCCTGGGCGCGTATGTTTCGCTGATGCCGGGCGTTAATCTGGCAGGCAACACGATACTGGAAGAAGGTGTTTTTGTTGGCGCCAATGCCGCCATTCTTCAGGGGCTGCATATCGGCAACCACAGTCACATTGGGGCAGGCGCTGTCGTAACTACTGCCATTCCGCATAACTGTACAGCGGCAGGCGTACCTGCCAAAATCATAAAATCGCATGAACTATAAGCCTGGCCGCATCTTCTTATCAGTGCCGCACATGGGCGGCCATGAACGTAACTATGTGCTAAAGGCGCTGGAAGATAACTGGGTAACTACGGCCGGCCCTAACATCCCGGGCTTTGAACACGACATCTGCCAACACACCAACGCCCGTCACGCTGTAGCTCTAAACTCCGGCACAGCAGCCATTCACCTGGCCCTGCGCCTGCTCAACGTGCAGCCCGGCGACGAGGTACTTTGCTCCACCTTCACGTTTGTAGCCACAGCCAACCCCATTCTGTATGTAGGCGCTACACCTGTTTTTATCGAAAGCGAAGCCGAAACCTGGAACATGTGCCCCGACACGCTGGAGCAGGCGATACAGGCACGACTGAAGCTGGGGAAGAAACCAACCTGTATCCTGCTGGTGCACCTCTACGGCATGCCTGCTAACATGAAAGACCTGCTGGAAGTAGCGCAGAAGTACGATATTCCGGTTGTGGAAGATGCTGCCGAAGCAC
Source organism: Botryobacter ruber (assembly GCF_003347595.2). Lineage (GTDB taxonomy): Bacteria > Bacteroidota > Bacteroidia > Cytophagales > Hymenobacteraceae > Pontibacter > Pontibacter ruber_A. The sequence continues at coordinate 35,588 of NZ_QCZK02000053.1, forward strand.
TTGGCTCCCGCTACAGCGGCCACCAACTCGGCACCTTTGGACACATCGGTATTTTCTCGTTTAACGGGAACAAGATTATCACGACCTCCGGCGGCGGCGCCTTAGTTACGGCAGACGAGCAACTGGCAGAACAGGCGCGTTTCCTGTCGACTCAGGCCAAGGAACAGGCTCCGCACTACGAGCACACCACCATGGGCTACAACTACCGCATCAGCAACATTGCAGCCGGTATCGGGCGCGGACAAATGGAGGTGCTGGAGAAACGGGTAAAGCAGCGCCGGGAGGTGTTCAGTTATTATAAGCAGCACCTGCAGCGCGAAAGCATCAGTTTCCTGCCCGAGCCCAAAGGCAGTTTCTCCAACCGCTGGCTTACCACCGTGTTACTAGATGCTACCTCCGGTAAATCACCTGAAGAACTGCGCCTAGCCCTGGAAGCACAGAACATCGAAGCCCGCCCGCTCTGGAAACCCATGCACCTGCAGCCGCTGTTCAAGGATGCCCCCTACTTTGGTAACGGATTAAGTGAAAAGCTTTTTGGCAAAGGCCTCTGCCTTCCCTCCAGCAGTAGTTTAACAGAAGAGGACCTGGAGAAGGTGGTGAAGGTGATTTTGCGGGAGGTTAGGGAGTAGGAGCTGAAATGTAGAATAAAATAGTTCCTTTGATTAAGCTTCTGCTGATTTGAGGCAGGGCACCCGCAAGGGGCGCCCGTACAACTTTAGCTCAATCAGCAGCTGTAAAGCTATCGTGTGCATCCCTCTTATCGTAAGGGCGAACCCACGTGTTCGCCCCTTTCTGGAGATGTTCGTCCGATTTTTTTCAGGTGTTTGCCCTCAATCTAGAGAAACACTTTTAAACTGATTCTGACTTTTTTGGGTACACTCACCAGGCATCTGATTCCTTCCGAACTCAAACCCGCTCCAACGCCTGCTCCAGATCCGCTAGCAGTTCCTCCCCATCTTCTATGCCGACTGATAACCGAATTACACCTAAAGTAATGTTCAGCTTCTGAAGCTTTTCGGGGCTGAAAGAGCGGTGCGAGGTGCGCAGCGGGTGCGAGATGGAAGTGGTAACGCCTGCCAGCGAGGGTGCAAACGGGATGTGCTGCAGGGCCTGCATAAAGGTATTGACCGTTTCTAAATCATCGGCGATCCGGAACGATAACATGCCGCCGTACAGGCCGTTGCCCTGCACTTTGGCCAACTCATGCTGCGGGTGCTGCTCAAGTCCCGGGTACCAGACCTGCTCTACTTTCGGATGCTGCTCCAGGAACCTGGCAATTTCCAACGCTCCCTGGGAGTGCTGCCGCATGCGCAGCTTCAGGGTTTTGAGGCCGCGTGCTCCCAGCCAGCTTTCGAAAGGGCTCAGATTCACGCCGAATGTCATCACTACCTGCTTCGCCCGTTTCAGGTCCTCCTCCTCCCGGCAAACTACCACACCTGCCGTTACGTCGCTGTGGCCCGATAGATATTTAGTCACACTGTGCATCACCATGTCGGCGCCAAGTGCTAAGGGTTTGGTGATAATGGGTGAAGCAAAGGTGTTATCTACCACCAACTTGATGCCTGCACGTTTCGTTTCAATTGCCAGTTTCTGAATATCCAACACCTGCAGCAGCGGATTGCTGATGGTTTCGGCTAACAGCAGTTTCGTATTGTCCTGCACATAATTGCCCAGGTTGTAAAGCTCATCACCCGGCACAAAGGTTACGGCAATGCCAATTCTGGTCAGCTCCTGCGATAACAGCGAGGCAGAGCCACCATAAATTTCTTCGGCGCACAGCACATGGTCGCCGGCCTGGCAGTAGGTGAGCACGGCCACCAGGATAGCCGACATACCCGAGGAAGTAACCACCGCCCCGGCACCGCCTTCCAGTTTGTTTACCTCTGCGGCCAGTTCGTCGGTGTTCGGATTGCCGAACCGGGAGTACATATACTGGTTGCCAGGCTGCTCGAAATAAGCTTCCAGCTCGTTCAGATCTTCAAACGTGAAAACGGATGTCTGGTAAATGGGCGTTATTTTCGGATGAAATTGAGTCATGCTGCAGGATTTATGTTTGCTCTCCTAAAGTTAAAAATATTTGTCTGAACCGTTGATGGTAATGATGGAAGGATGGGTGTGATTTTATATTGCCACTGCTGCCCATTACCGTGAAAACGAAAAGCGCCTCCTGCTCACGAAGAACAGGAGGCGCTTTTTGCTGATGAGCTATAGCTTAGTCTTCTACAGATTCAGCAAGTACAATGATATTGTTATTCAACACCTCTACCACACCGCCATCCACGAAAAAGAACTCCTGCCCTTTCTTGGTGGTGATGCGTACCCGGCCGCTTTCCAGGGTGCTGATAAGTGGCGCGTGCATGTCCAGCACCTCGAAAGAACCGTTGGTACCCGGAAACTGTGCGGCATCCACCTCACCGGCAAATACTTTTTTGTCTGGTGTGATTATCTCTAAATACATCTTAAATAAGTTAAGAGTTAAAGAGTTAAGAGTTAAGAGTTAGAAATTATGGGTTTAACAGGTTCTGCAACTCATAACTCTTAACTTTTAACTCTTAACTAAAAAACCTATTTTACGTCAGCCAGCATTTTCTCGCCTTTGGCAACGGCATCCTCGATAGTACCTACGAGGTTGAATGCTGCTTCTGGCAGGTGGTCGTGCTTGCCGTCCATGATTTCGTTGAAGCCGCGGATGGTGTCTTTGATGTCTACGAGTACACCTTTGAGGCCTGTAAACTGCTCGGCTACGTGGAATGGCTGCGACAGGAAACGCTGCACACGACGCGCTCTGTGTACTACCAGGCGGTCTTCTTCAGAAAGTTCGTCCATACCAAGGATGGCGATGATATCCTGAAGTTCTTTGTAACGCTGCAGAATTTCTTTTACGCGCTGTGCAGTACCATAGTGCTCCTGACCTACGATGTCCGGGGTAAGGATACGAGAAGTAGAATCCAGTGGGTCCACCGCAGGGTAGATACCAAGCTCGGAGATCTTACGGGAAAGTACGGTAGTAGCGTCCAGGTGAGCAAACGTTGTTGCCGGCGCAGGGTCAGTTAAGTCGTCGGCAGGTACGTAAACGGCCTGTACCGAAGTAATGGAACCACGCTTGGTAGAAGTAATACGCTCCTGCATGGCACCCATCTCGGTTGCCAGTGTTGGCTGGTAACCTACCGCCGATGGCATACGACCAAGAAGAGCCGATACCTCAGAACCCGCCTGCGTAAAGCGGAAGATGTTGTCTACGAAGAACAGGATGTCGCGGCCCTGGCCTGAACCATCACCGTCGCGGTAGTATTCGGCAAGTGTAAGACCAGACAAGGCAACACGGGCACGTGCCCCTGGTGGCTCGTTCATCTGACCGAACACGAAGGTAGCTTTAGAATCTTTCAGGGCTTCCTGGTCAACTTTAGAAAGGTCCCAGCCGCCATGCTCCAGCGATTCCATGAAGGCATCACCGTAACGCACGATACCAGCTTCGATCATTTCACGAAGTAAGTCGTTTCCTTCGCGGGTACGCTCACCCACACCGGCAAACACAGAAAGACCGGAATATGCTTTTGCAATGTTGTTGATCAGCTCCTGGATCAATACGGTTTTACCCACACCGGCACCACCGAACAGACCGATTTTACCACCTTTTGCATAAGGCTCGATCAGGTCGATAACTTTGATACCGGTATAAAGTACTTCAGAAGCTGTAGTCAGGTCCTCGAAACGAGGAGCCGCACGGTGAATTGGCAGAGCGTTTGTGCTTACCGGTTGCGGAATACCATCGATTGCCTCACCAATCACGTTGAAAAGACGACCTTTGATGCCTTCGCCGGTTGGCATGGAAATAGGAGCACCCAGGTCAACTACTTCAGTACCACGCGAAAGACCTTCGGTTGCGTCCATTGCAATGGTACGCACACGGTCTTCGCCCAGGTGCTGCTGACACTCCAGAATTACTTTCTGGCCATTGTCTTTCGTCACTTCAAGGGCATCCAAAATATTTGGTAGTTTAATGTTTTCACCCACAAAGCTAACGTCCACAACCGGACCGATAACCTGGGTAATTCTGCCAATATTCGCCATTTGACTTTATATAATGATTAACTTTTGTAACAGGGTTGTTTCAGGCTGCAAAACTAACCTATAAATCTCTTAAATCACACAACAATTTAAAAAAATTCAGCACTTTAGGTTTAATTGTGAAAAACACAACTTCAGCAGGGTTTCAACAACATTCCACACTATAATATAAAGAGAGGCTCGAACAAGCAGTACACCGGGTAATATTTACAGCTATTTATACGTGAGGTTAATACAAACAGAATCTACCCTGCTTACCATGCAAGGGCAGCAGTACAAGCCGGAAAGGTATCAGAGGTTTTTAAGCTGCTCTATCTGGTCGTCGTTCAATAGGATATATCTGTTGTTAAAGGGGTTGGCAAAAAACTTTTCGGCAATTACATATTCACCAGACGTAAGCTTAAGGATGTTGTAGCTAAAAAGGCTGTTGGAACGCTCTAACACAAGTTCAGAGGCACTTAAGTCGAGCTCGCGTCCACATGTAGTTGTGACAAGTTCAGAATTTTTTGTCATGGTTGAGTACATAGAAAAAGAAGTATAAATGAGACAGATAATTTCATTACGGATAATTGCCCGCTTGGTGACAGCCTTTGCACGTAAATATTCAGATATTCTGGTTTCTGCCCGGAAACACCAGCGAGCCCCGGATAATAACCAGAGCGTTCAAAAACGGTACTGCACCTGCCACCACAGCCTCTGCTCCTCTACGATGGCCGCTGCACAGCCACCCCGCTATTTTGAAGCGGTAGTACCTTTTCTACCTCCCAGTTAAGTCCGGCAAGCTGCCACCGACAGAAAATTTCAAAAAAAACATTTACCGGCCTGGCAAACCCCGGAACGGACCAAACTTTCGACAGCTCCGGAAAACGAGCTTTTGCTTAAGCGGACACTGCACGATAAAAATTTAGAAGTCACCATTTTAGACATATAAACCGGCCACAACCACCACATCCGCGGCAAACATTTCCACCGCATTCCACTACCCAAAAAGCACCCCGGCACGGCCCTGGAGCAGATTCCGGACTATTTTTTTCAAAAATTTTCAGTCAAAATTTTGCGAAAAAGAATCGCCTCCCTATATTTGCATCATCAAACGACAACAGAACAGCAGGTTCAACGTCAAGTAGAGATTGTCCGATGGTGTAACTGGCAACACGTCTGATTTTGGTTCAGAAGAGTCCAGGTTCGAAACCTGGTCGGACAACATAAAAAGAGCAACATACAGCAGTGTGTTGCTCTTTTTGCTTTTCCCCCTCTCCTGCCTAGGCAATATTTTTGAAAAACAGGTGCCATTATTTTCGTAGCTTTGTAGCTAAACCACCTAAAACTCCTTAAAATTTAATTCTGCTGTATCATGCCACTGGTTAAAATTTTCTCTGGTACCGCCTCTAAATATCTGGCTGAAAAAATAGCTACTTCGTTTGGCACCAAACTAGGCGACCTCAGCCTGCAACACTTCAGCGACGGTGAGCTGGCTCCACACTTTAATGAATCCGTTCGGGGCGCCGAAGTGTTCCTGGTGCAGTCTACGTTCCCTCCGGCCGATAACCTGATGGAGCTGATGCTGATGATTGATGCCGCCAAGCGTGCCTCTGCCCATAAAGTGATTGTGGTAATCCCTTACTTCGGGTATGCCCGCCAGGATCGCAAAGACAAACCGCGCGTTTCTATCGGAGCCAAAGTGGTGGCCAACGCCATTCAATCGGTTGGCGCCGACCGCATCATGACCTGCGACCTGCACGCCGGCCAGATCCAGGGCTTCTTTGATATACCCGTAGACCACCTCGACGGCTCTGCTATTTTTGTGCCTTACCTGCGCAGCCTGAACCTTGGCAACGACCTGATCTTTGCTTCGCCTGACGTAGGCGGTGTGGTAAGAACCCGTTCTTTTGCCAAAAACTTCGGGGCCGAAATGGTTGTCTGCGACAAGCACCGCAAGCGCGCCAACGAGGTTGCCTCCATGCAAGTGATCGGTGACGTAGAAGGAATGGATGTAGTGCTGGTAGACGACATGGTAGACACGGCTGGTACCATTACAAAGGCAGCAGACCTGCTCAAAGAAAAAGGCGCCAAAACCGTTCGGGCCATTGCTACTCACCCTATCCTGTCGGGCCCCGCTTACGAGCGTATCGAAAACTCGGCACTGGAAGAACTGGTAGTATCCGATACCATTCCGCTGAAGCAGCAAAGCTCCAAGATTAAGGTGCTTACCTTCTCCGACCTGTTTGCAAGAGCTATCAACAACGTGGTTACGCACGAGTCTATCAGCTCGCTGTTTATATAAATTGTTTAATGGTTGAATTGTTAATGGTTGATTTTTTTGGATAGATCGCCTTTGTTAGACAGGTTAAAACTTTTTTCAATTGGAGATGGAATGTAAATGTCTCATTTAAGAGGTTGAACAATTTAGCCATTTAACCATTAAGCCATTCATCAGAAAAAAACAATTTAACAATTGAGCAATTTAACAATTTATTTCCCTACCTTTGCAGCCACAAAAATTTAAAAACATTTATAATGAAGCAATTAGAGATTATAGGGTTTAAAAGAGCAAATCTCGGTAAGCAGGTTTCCAAAGATCTGCGCAATGAGTCTTTTGTACCAGGAGTACTTTATGGTGGTGCTGAGCAAGTTCACTTTTATGCTCCAGCTATCCTTTTCAGAGACCTGGTATATTCTCCGGAAGTATACGAAGTTGACCTGAACATAGAAGGTACCCACTACAGAGCGATCCTGCAGGACTTACAGTTTCACCCGGTAAACGAAATGCTGCTGCACGTTGATTTCCTGGAGCTTCAGGAAGACAAACCGGTGAAAATCGACGTTCCTGTTAAATTCGTAGGAACATCGCCAGGTGTTATTGTTGGTGGTAAACTGGTTACCAAACTGCGTAAGCTGCGTGTGAAGGCGCTTCCTGCGAACCTTCCTGACAGTGTAGAAGTTGACATTTCTGACCTGGAGCTTGGCAAGTCTATCAAAGTTAGCAAAGTAAAACCGGCTAACTACGAAATCCTGACTAATGCCAACGCCCCTATTGCAACAGTTACTATCCCACGTGCCCTTAAGAGTGCACAGGCAGAGGAAGCTCGCGGTAAAAAATAATTTCCCGCTTTTAAGAGCAACGAAATCCTGTCCTGCACTGCGCAGGGCAGGATTTTTTGTTTGTCTGAACCGCTGCTGGTCGTGATGGAGTGAGGTATTCAAGACAGGTAACTGGATTTAACTGATTTAAACTAATTCCTTTTTGTCATCCCCTGGGATCTTGTAGGCAAGCTGCAGAAACGCTTATTTCGAGCTTCGTTTCCACTGCTGATAAAAAATATATGGTTTAAACTGTTTATATCCTAATCTATAGAAATAGCTTTCCTTTTAAAACTCTTGTAGCTGGCCTAAGTGCAGTTTGTCCACAAGATCCCAAGGGGATGACAAGAGGAAGATAACAAGCGTGGAAGCGAGTAGATATTATCTGTTCTAATATAAAATCATAAGAATCAATCAATCACGACCATCAACGGTTCAGACAATGCTAAACCGTATAAAACAGTGGCTGGGCTTCTCTCCTGAACCTGAAGCCACTCCCGAAGACACAACGATGAAATACCTGATTGTAGGCCTTGGCAACATTGGCCCCGAATACGCTGAAACACGCCACAACATTGGCTTTATGGTGCTGGACTACCTGGCTAAAAAATACGACGGGCAGTTTGATACCGGCAGGCACGCTTTTGTGGCTGAGATAAAAATGAAGGGCCGCACCTTTGTGCTGGTAAAGCCAACCACGTACATGAACTTAAGCGGCAAGGCGGTCGGGCATCACCTGAATTCGCTCAAGCTCCCGGTAGAAAACATGCTGGTCATTACCGACGACATTGCCATACCGTTCGGGAAAATCCGCATCCGGGCCAAGGGCAGTGCCGGTGGCCACAACGGGCTGAAGCATATCGAGCAGACACTGGGACATAACAACTATCCGCGCCTGCGCTTTGGTGTAGGCGATGCCTATTCCAAAGGCAAACAGGTAGATTATGTGCTTAGCAGGTTCAGCGAAGACGAGCAAGCCGAACTTCAGACGCTTATCGAAAAAGCGGCTGAGGCAGTTATTTCGTTTGGCACCGTGGGCCTGGAAAGGACCATGAATTTTCACAACATCAAGTAAAGAGCTGCGCTGCAGGTTTATCAAAACCTCACAGCTTTTGCAGGCTGTGAGGTTTTTGCTTTTACAGCTTTTCCGATTTTTTAAAGAACATATTAATGCCACCTGACACAAAATTTAACTATGAAAAAAGTAGTACAGCTTTACCGGAACGCATTTGGCGGGCTTTCTGAGCCGGCCTGGATGCTCTCGCTGGTAATGTTCATAAACCGGAGCGGCGCCATGGTGCTGCCGTTCCTGGGCCTCTACCTGACAGAAGAACTGGGTTACAGCCTGCAGGACACCGGTATCATCATCGGCATCTATGGCTTTGGCAGCATCTGCGGCGCCCTGCTGGGCGGCTGGCTCACCGATAAAACCGGGCATTTCTTCGTGCAGTTCTTCAGCCTGACTTTGGGCGGACTGCTGTACTTTGTACTCCTGCACCTGCACCAGTTTGAGTACCTGGCAGCGGGCGTATTTATCCTGAGCCTGGTGAACGACAGCATGCGGCCAGCCAACGCGGCCTCCATTGCTACGTATGCCCGTCCCGAAAACGTGACCCGCGCTTTCTCGCTGAACCGCATGGCCCTGAACCTGGGTTTTTCAGTTGGTCCTGCTATTGGCGGACTACTGGCGGCTTTGTCGTACAACTGGCTTTTTATTGCCGACGGCACTACCTGCATTGTGGCGGGCATCTTTTTTTACCTGTACTTCCGGCGGCAGCAGGGGCACCGGCCCGTACAGGCACAGCCTCATGCCGGCGCTGGCGCTGTCGGTTCGCCCTACAAGGACGGGGTTTTTATCCTGTTCATTGTGCTGTGCTGCTGCTTTGCCACCGTGTTTTTTCAGCTGATCTCTACCCTTCCGCTCTATTACCGGCAGGTGTACAAACTCCCGGAGCTGCACATCGGCGGCCTGATGGCGCTGAACGGGTTGATCGTGTTCCTGCTGGAGATGCTGGTGGTGTACCTGCTGGCGGACAGGGTAAAGAAATCGCGGCTGATAGCGGGAGGTCTTTTGCTGCTTGGGCTGTCTTTTGTGCTCCTGAACCTGGTGCAGCACATGGCAGTACTGTTTGTGTCGATGTTTCTGCTGAGTGTAGCCGAAATTCTGGCGATGCCGTTTATGGCGACCATCACCACAGAACGCTCTACTGCCCAGAACCGGGGCGCTTATATGGGTCTGTACACTATTGCCTATGCGACGGCACACATACTGGCTCCCGTGCTTGGCACCAGGCTAATTGCATCCTACGGCTTTGCCACACTCTGGTGGGCAGCAGCTGCAATGGCTCTGGTGACAGCAGCAGTCCTCTATTTTGTGGTGCAGCGCCTCGAAAATGCAAGGTTACAGGAGCCTGCAGCTGCGCCACCGGCTCTGGGTAAGGCCGTCATCAGTTAATGCATGCAAAAACAGAAACGTAAGCGACTGTGGTAACTTCAGCTTTGCCACAGTCGCTTTTTTTCATAAATAAAGCTTTACTTTGTGATTGACAGCAAAACCACATGAACCTACTGTATCTTACCTTTGGCCCGTATATCAAGAACCACTACCAGGCAAACTTTTCGATACTCTCCTTCCTGCAGCATCGGCAGGAAGTAAGGTCAATTTATGTGTACACCGATTACCCGGCGTATTACCAGCACCTGGGCGGGCATGTGCAGGTAGTTACCATCAGCGAAGCGCAGCTGCAGGACTGGAAAGGACCCTACGACTTTTTCTGGCGCGTGAAAATAAAAGCCATCGAAGACCTGATCCTGCGCCAACCGGAGGAAGCCGTTGTCTACCTCGACTCCGATACCTTTCTGCACAAGCCGGTGCAGGCATTCAATGAGCAGCTGAACCAGGGCGTTGCGTTTATGCATGAACGGGAAGGCGCCCTGCACCAGCTTCGCAGCAAAACCGACAAGCGCATGTGGCAGCAGGTAAAAGGCATGGATTTTGGCTCGTTTAAACTAAGCGAAAAGCACAGCATGTGGAACGCCGGTGTGGTGGCTGTGCCTGCCAGCAAAAACAAGCAGGCTATTGCCCTCGCCCTGGAGCTGTGCGATACCATGTGCCGCGAACAGGTAACGCCCCGGCTGATAGAGCAGTTCGCCCTGTCGGTTGCGCTCGACGAAACCTATGGCCTGCGCGAAGCCAAACCCTGGATCGGGCATTACTGGGGCAACAAAGACGAGTGGAACAACGAAATAAGCCGCTTCTTCCTGGAGTCGCTCCTGAAAAACTTTTCACTCGAACAGGACATCGACCGTATGCGCAGCTACGACTTTCGGAAAATTGCGCTGCACAAGCACATCAAAAACACCCGCCGCAGGTTAATAAACTTCATCGATTCAATTTTCCCGCCGAAGGATAAGCAGTTTGTGGAGGAGTAGGTCTGATACTAAATCGTAAAAAGGATCTTCCATTGCACGTCCTCCAGTAGCAGGCCTATGTGCAGTTCGCCCACAAGATCCCCTACGGGGATGACAGAGTGAAATTGTTTTGTGGAACCGGCTAAATACTATCTGGTGTAAATAAGCAGAAATAGCAGCAACAAAAACAAAAGCAGCAGCACCGGGAAGATGCTGCTGCTTTTGTTTTATAAATAGCTGAACTAAATTTTAGCTCACTCCTCCCCCATTTACCACAGCCTTGCTTGGCTGCACAAAAGCGAGCGAGCCGTCGGCGTTTTCAGCCATCAGGATCATGCCCTGGCTCGTGATGCCTTTGATTTCGCGCGGTGCCAGGTTTACCAGGATGCTTACCTGCTGCCCGATGATCGCTTCCGGAGCATAGTATTCGGCAATGCCGCTTACTACGGTGCGCTGGTCAATGCCGGTATCAACGGTTAGTTTAAGCAGTTTTTTGGTTTTAGCTACTTTTTCTGCAGCTATGATAGTACCGATGCGGATATCAATTTTCGAAAAATCTTCAAACGCAATATTCTCTTTGGCAGGCGCGGCCACGGCATTTGCCAGCACATTTGCCTTTTTAGTATCGAGCAGTTTCTGTACCTGTGCTTCTACGGCGGCATCTTCTACCTTATCGAACAGCAGCTCGGGCTTGCCCAGGATATGGCCTGCGGGTAACAGGTCGGGTGCTCCGGCTTCGGCCCACTTGCCAAATGGCCTTTCCAGCATAATGGCCAGTCGTACGGCGGAGTCTGGCAGGAATGGCTCCATCAGGATGTTCAGGCTGCCGGAAATTTGCAGGGCGATGTTCAGAATCGTTTTCACACGCTCCGGATCGGTTTTGATCAGTTTCCAGGGCTCGGTGTCGGCCAGGTATTTATTGCCCACACGCGCCAGGTTCATCAGCTCACTCAGTGCATCCCTAAAGCGGTAGCGCTCCAGGTAGGTAGAAATTACCATCGGAAAATTCTGCAGCACGCCCAGCACCTCTTTATCGTAGTCGGTCAGTTCGCCGCGTGCCGGTACAACGCCTTCGTAGTATTTATGGGTAAGCACCACGGCCCTGTTGATAAAGTTGCCAAGGATGGCCAGCAGTTCGTTGTTGTTGCGTGCCTGGAAATCTTTCCAGGTGAAGTCGTTGTCTTTTGTTTCGGGGGCATTGGCGCACAGCACATAGCGCAGCACATCGGCTTTGCCCGGGAAATCCTGCAGGTACTCATGCAGCCACACCGCCCAGTTGCGGGAGGTGGAAATTTTATCGCCTTCCAGGTTCAGGAATTCGTTGGCCGGCACGTTGTCGGGCAGCACGTAGTCGCCGTGCGCCTTGAGCATTGCCGGGAAAATGATGCAGTGGAACACGATGTTGTCCTTGCCGATAAAATGTACCAGCTTTGTTTCCGGGTCCTTCCAGTATTTTTCCCATTCCGGCGTCAGGTCTTTAGTCGCGGAGATGTACCCGATGGGCGCATCGAACCACACGTACAGCACCTTTCCCTCCGCCTCTTTCAGCGGTACCGGCACGCCCCAGTCGAGGTCGCGGGTAACGGCGCGCGGCTGCAAGCCCTGGTCTATCCAGCTTTTGCACTGCCCGTACACGTTTGATTTCCAGTCCTGCTTGTGGCCTTCCACGATCCACTCGCGCAGCCAGCCTTCGTACTCGTTCAGGGGCAGGTACCAGTGCTTGGTTTCGCACAGCACGGGCTTTAGGCCGCTCAGGGTACTTTTCGGGTTAATCAGGTCCGTGGCGTTCAGCGAGGTGCCGCAGGACTCGCACTGGTCCCCGTAGGCATTCTCGTTTCCGCACTTGGGGCAGGTACCTACAATGTAGCGGTCGGCGAGGAATTGCTGCGCCTTCTCGTCGTAGTACTGCTGCGTGGTCTGCTCAATGAACTTGCCGTCGTTGTAGAGCTTCAGGAAGAAATCGGACGCCGTTTCGTAATGCGTTTTGGAGGAAGTGCGGCTGTAGATGTCGAAGGAGATATTGAAATCTGCAAACGTATTCCGGATGAGTTCATGGTATTTGTCTACGGCCTGCTGCGGCGTAATGCCTTCTTTTTTGGCACGAATGGTAATCGGAACGCCGTGTTCGTCGGAGCCACACACAAATTTCACATCGCGCTCCTGCGAGCGCAGGTAACGCACATAAATATCAGCCGGCAGGTACACCCCTGCCAGGTGCCCGATGTGTACCGGTCCGTTGGCATAAGGTAATGCCGAGGTTATCGTATATCGTTTATAGTCGGTTGCCATATTTTTTACTTGAAAAGGCAAATATACGAATAGCTGGTTTTAGAAAGTTAGAAAGTTTGGGAGGTAGAGAGGTAGAGAGGTAGAAAGGTAGAAAGGTAGAAATTTTGTAGGGGTTGAAAATCTTCAACCCTGTAACAGAGAGGTAGAGCGGTTGGGGGTATGGAGGTAGAGACGCGGTGCCCGCGTCTCCTGCACGAACCACAGGCAAATCCAAACAATCCTGGTATTCCTTAAATCTTCTTAATCTTGTTCAGACAAACCCAATCCTGAAAATTCCTTTAATCCGCTTAATCCTGATTCAGACAAAAAGACAAACATAAAATCACAAAAATCATTTCATCACTACCATCAACGGTTCAAAATCAGGTTAATCAAAAAAATCACCGTAAATCAAAGGTTCCGACAAACAGCAGCGGCTGTGGTGGCAGGTGCAGCAGAGCGTTTCCAGGGTTTGGGGGCTCAACTTTCAGCTGTTTTTCACATTTTTTTCGTACTAAAGATATCACCTTACCCATACCCACATGAAACACATGCATAACCCCAAGACCCGGAAAGGGGATGGCGACGCGCTGGGAGAAAATAAAAATCATAACCAGAAGTTGTCGGACAAGCCTGCCCCCCGAGATGCCGACCATGAATCGGATACCACACCACCCGAAAACGAAGTGTACATCGACATTGAGCCTGATGAACTGCACCCGGACGAGGAGCCGCTGGATGTAGACGAAAAGGAATAGCGAACAAAATACCGACAGCCAATTTTTGCTGCGCAGAGGCTGTGGTGACAGCCGCAGCAGACCTGAAGAAGCACACACACATAAAAAAGCAGTGGCTCCTTGTTTAAAGGAACCACTGCTTTTTTTGATCCATAAAACATTTTGATTTAGCGGGGAGACCTTATTTGCTGGGGCCATCCTGTATTGTGCCGGGTGGAGTCTATCGGTGCGTTTGGCGTTCGTGTTGGGCGCAACTGGGGAGGCGTAGTAGCCGGTGCATCGGTACCGGAACCCGCTTCTTCGATGTTCCGTTTCCGGTTGATCTCGCTGGACTGCTTCTCCATTCGCTCCCGCATCAGGTACATGTTGTTTTGTCCGGTATGCTGCAATCTTACCCTTTTTTCATGGTCCGGATGGGGCGCCATATCGGCATTTCCTCCCTCCGACAACGACGTACAGGAAACGAGGCTCACCATCAGTACGCCTAGCAGCTGCTTTATATATGTTTTCATAGCTCTTAAAATTATACCATAAGCATCCCTGAAAAGAGACGCATTATTAAGTATACGGGTAAAAAAGTATAAAAGCCTAAAACATGGCAACTGCCACTGTGCTATAACAGGAGCAGAAAGAAAACAAGGCGCTATAAACTATTCAGCCTGCTTGCCTTGCAGAACATTATAGCCCACCTGCGTCAGCATCAGGCCATCGGGCGCGGGATTGACGTAGGCTTCTTTGGCCAGGTGATGCTCCGCCTCTTTCTGTACATCTTTGTAATTAGGATATTTCTCCTGCAGGTAGGGGTACAGTTGCTGGTAGGGCAGCACCTCTCCTGCCTTTATGTTTTTTTCCTTAAAAGCGTCCAGTATGCAATTGGCAGCTCCTTCTATATTGTCTGCTTCGGAGTGTAGTTCTGTCATGGTTTTATCTTTTTAGTTTAGCATAAAGTACGGCGGGCTCCGAAAGATTGTTAATTGTAAGCGCGATAATGTTCAATCACCGGAATGTTAATTTAATCCAGGCTGGCAATAGCGCTGCAGCTTATGGTTTTTTCTCGAAGTCGAGCGCTAGGGAGTTGAGGCAGTAACGCAGCCCGGTTGGCTTTGGACCATCCCGGAAAACATGCCCGATGTGGGAGCCGCAACGGGCACATTCCACTTCGGTTCTCACCATGCCTAACGATCTGTCTTTTACCTCTTTTACTCGCTCTTTCGCAATGGGCGCATAAAAGCTGGGCCACCCGGTACCGGACTCGAACTTGGTATAGGAAGTAAACATGGGGTTATGACAGGCAGCACAATAGTAGATGCCTTCCGCTTTGTTTTTGTTATACTCGTTCCTGAAAGCCGGCTCCGTCCCGTCTTCCCGCAGCACATGGTACTCCTCCTTTGTAAGCAGCCTGCGCCACTCCGCCTCCGTGTGCACTACGGTATCGGTCAGCGGTTCGCTGTTCAGCGCTTTCCGGACATAATCGGGCAACGGATCCTGGCCGGCGGTGGCTGTGGTGTAGGAAAGTTCCGTTGATTTTTCCTGCTGGCTGCAGGATAGCAGGCTGAACGAAGCCAGGAGCGTAAAAAAATAAATTGCATTCATACTTCTGTTTACGGTCCGGAAACACATCCGGCTTACCCGGATCAGAAAATATCTAACTCCTTAGGAAACAAACTTTAAGCTGCCTGTGTTGGAGTAGTAGCCCGTAAAATGCCGGCCTGAAATAATTAATTAATAACCTAACCTGTTTATTTCGAGCGACCTAGTGAAAGTATGAAGCCTTTTTAGTACTTTTGCGGCTCGAAAAACCAATTCAATGCAAAATATTCGAAATATTGCGATTATCGCACACGTAGACCACGGCAAAACTACGCTCGTGGACAAGATCATCCATGCTTCCAAGCTATTCGCAGAGCACCAGCAGTTTGACGACCTTATTCTGGACAACAACGACCTGGAGCGCGAGCGTGGTATCACGATCGTTTCTAAGAACGTGTCGGTTCGTTATAAAGACGTTAAAATCAACATTATCGACACCCCTGGTCACGCCGACTTCGGCGGTGAGGTAGAGCGTGTGCTGAAAATGGCTGATGGTGTACTCCTGCTGGTAGACGCCTTTGAAGGAGCCATGCCACAAACCCGTTTCGTACTGGGCAAAGCGATCCAGCTGGGCCTGAAACCAATTGTGGTGGTAAACAAAGTAGACAAAGAAAACTGCCGCCCGGATGAGGTGCACGAGCAGGTATTCGACCTGATGTTCAACCTCGACGCGACTGAAGACCAGCTGGACTTCGTAACGCTCTACGGTTCTTCAAAGCAAGGCTGGATGAGCCTGGACTGGCAGAAGAAAACCGAAGACATCACGCCTTTATTAGATGCCATCATCGAAGTAATTCCACCTGCTCCTTACCACGAAGGTACGCCGCAGATGCAGATCACTTCCCTCGACTACTCTTCTTTCGTAGGTCGTATCGCGATTGGCCGTGTGCACCGTGGCGTCCTGAAAGAAGGAATGCCGATCAGCTTGTGCAAAGCCGATGGCAGCATCAAGAAAGGCCGCATCAAAGAACTACAGGTGTTCGAAGGACTTGGCAAAAAGACCGTACCGCAAGTAGAATCCGGTGAAATCTGCGCCGTAACCGGTATCGAAGGTTTTGACATTGGCGATACCATTGCCGATGCCGAGAATCCGGAGCCATTAACCCGTATCTCCATCGACGAGCCAACCATGAACATGCTGTTCACGATCAACAACTCGCCTTTCTTCGGTAAAGAAGGTAAGTTCGTGACATCGCGCCACCTGCGCGACCGCCTGTTCAAGGAAACTGAGAAAAACCTGGCCCTGCGCGTACAGGAAACCGACCGCGAAGATACTTTCCTGGTTTTCGGACGTGGTATCCTCCACTTGTCTGTACTGATCGAAACCATGCGCCGTGAAGGATACGAGCTGCAGGTAGGTCAGCCACAGGTAATCTTTAAAGAAATTGACGGACAGCGCCACGAGCCAATCGAGCACCTGGTAGTAGACGTTCCGGAAGAAACTGCCGGTAAAGTAATTGAGCTGGTAACGCAGCGCAAAGGCGAGCTGACGATCATGGAGCCGAAAGGCGACCTGCAGCACCTGGAGTTCAACATCCCGGCCCGCGGTCTGATCGGTCTGCGTAACAACGTGCTTACCGCCACAGCTGGTGAGGCCATCATGAACCACCGCTTCCAGAGCTACGAACCATTCAAAGGCCCGATCCCGGGACGTAACAACGGTTCTATCATCTCGATGGAAACTGGCCCAGGTACGGCTTATTCAATCGACAAGCTGCAGGACCGTGGTGTGTTCTTCGTAGATCCGGGTGTGGATGTGTATATGGGCCAGGTAATTGGCGAACACAACCGCCAGAACGACATCACGGTAAACATCCAGAAAGGCAAGAAGCTGACCAACATGCGTGCCTCCGGTTCTGACGACAACGTAAAAATTGCGCCAGCCAAGCAATTCTCCCTGGAAGAAGCCATGGAATACATCCAGAAGGATGAGTACCTGGAGGTAACGCCGAAGAGCATCCGTATGCGTAAGATTTACCTGGATGAGACTGAGCGTAACCGCAAGTCTAAAGCAGAAGCGGAAGCGTAAGCAGAAGTTTCAACTACATAAACAAAAAAGCGGCTGCCTGAGAAATCTGGCAGCCGCTTTTTTGTTTCCTGCCGGCTGTTTGCCATAGAAAAAGGAGGAGCTGTGGGTGTGGTGGCAGCTGCAGAAGACAAAAAACGCTCAGCATTACTTTCCCCGCTCCAGCAGAAAGCCGAATTTCTCCAGCCTTGCCCGCAGTACTGCCATATCGGTTTCTTTCACCAGGATGTGGTATTGTTCTGCCTTTATGACCAGCTTCTTCAGCACCTCGTCGCGGGCCAGCAGGGCGATGAGTTCCTTGTTGTCGGCCGGGATGCTGAACACGCGGAATTTAGCTTGTTTCTGCAGCGGGTTGTACTTGTCGAGCAGCTCCTGGAAGAAATTCTCCCACACCTGCGGCGGCTTCGGCTCGATGTGTACCCGGAATACCTCTATTTTGTTTTCGATGTCTTTACGGGTGGCGCAGTCTTTCAGGAAGGTCTGGTAGTCGACTTTGTAGCGGGTGGCAGTGCTCTTGGAAGCTACTTTCTCCAGCATCATGGTCGTGACCTTATCCTCGCCGGTGTAGTTGATGATGAGCAGGTCCTCCTCCAGGTACAGTTGCCCGGATTTCTCTACTTTGGGCGGTTCGTAGAATTCTGTCTGGCCCAGCACGTAAGCGCCCAGCGGCGTGAGGCGCACGTAACGCAGGCCGTCCCACACTGAAATATAGTCCAGCCCGTACTGTTCTGCCGCCTCATTTTTGGGATAATCGTACGCAATGTCTGCAAGGCCGAGGGCTGCGAAGAAGAACACGGCCGCCTTCAGCAGCGGGTATGAAATGAGGTCAGGGTAGCCGCTCTCTTTGGGGTGATACCTGTCTTTAAAGTTTCCGTACTGGCTCTTTACCACTATCTCGAGGTAGAGGTAATTTTGTGCAACCGGGTAAGATACAGGCATAATCGGCGGAAAAAAGAGCCCCACATGACGCTTGAGGTTATCAAACGTATACCAGTCGCCCTGCGGCAGATGTTCCAGGACAGAAACCAGCACCTTGTTGATGCCCGCAAATTCATAATTGTTCTTTACATACCCGGTGCCTTTCAGGTGTAAGAGCAGGCTGTAAAGCGCAGACAGGTGTCCTGCTTCAAAATTAGCTACAATAGTCTTCAGCAGCTCCGGAACGTTTGCCGTCACCTGCTCTTGTTTACCTGTAAGCGTCAGCGCATCCGCCACCAGCTGCGACCGTAGATTAATTAACTCTTTGTGCTCTTTATCCTCAGGGAAAAATTCGCGGCTGTTGCAGAACTTCCGCATCTTGTTCACAGAGCCAGCCATTGGTTTGCCGGTGTTGGTGTACTTCACATCGCCCTGCAGGTAGTACGCCAGAAAGAGCGGCATCTCTTCCAGAATGGTATTATTATCTTCGTAAATAAAATCAACGTCCTCTGGCTTCGCAACAGGTTGTAGTCTGAATTCATCTGGTACCGGTATGTGCGAGAGCAAGTGTCGCCTAATATCCGGCACCAGAAAAAACATTATTTTATACTTCTGCGGCTGTCCGTAGGTTTGATAGACAAATTCCGACTTAAAGGAAAAGCACAGAAAAAGTGGCTCTATTTCAGGCTCAGAACTGTACTTCTTTTGCGAAAGGGCAATTTTCACTCCGTATTCCTTTTCCAGGTCGTAATTCATTGCCGGCCCTTCCAGCAATAGCCTTTCCCAGACCTGGGGCAGCGGCACGGGTAATGCATCGCGGAAGAGGTTGAACAGTTCCTTGTCGTACAGCACACCGGCAAAAGCCACCACAAGTTCCTGCTTCACGAGCTTTTTCTTTTGCAGCATTGACGTATCGTACCTCTTATTCTGCAGCAGTTTCTCGTTTTGTTGCAGGAAACCCAACAGAAAAGCATTATAGAATTTCTCCAGATTAGCTTTGTTGTAAGCTTTATCTATTACTTCTAAAAATTCATCAAATGTATTCATACAACATTGTCTTGCTACCGGGTAGTCTGAGACCTTACCAGGTTTGCGGTTCATTAATCATTAATCCTGAAACAAATACCCGAACTGCCGCAGCCGCGCCCTGAACTTCGGCACATCTGTATCCTTCACCAGCACCTGGTATTCCTCCGCCTTCTGCACCAGGCTCTTCAGCACTTCATCCCGTGCCACCAGCGCAACCAGTTCTTTATCCTCCGGGGGCAAACGGTAGATGCGGCAGTCGTGGCGCAGGCGCAGGCGGTTGTGGCGCGCCAGCAGGCTTGCCATAAAATTCACCCACACAGGGGGCAGCTCCGCACTTATTTCTTTTTCGAAGCTGCTGATCTTGTTCTCGATGTCTTTGCGCGTGTTGCAGCCGCTCAGGAAACTCTCGTAGCTTACTTTGTACAGGTTTTCGCCGGTTTTACCGGCGTACTTCTCCAGCAGGAGCACATTCATTTTGCTGGTGCCGGTCACGCTGATGAGCAGGCGGTGCTCGTCCAGTTCAAACCCGACGGCACCCGCTTCCGCTACAGGCGGCTGGTAGGCTGGGTTGCGGCCGCAAACGTAGGCACCCAGCGGCGTGAGGCGAACATAAGCAAGCCCGTCAAAAGCAGAAACAGCATCGGCTGACGGCAGTGTGTAGGCAATATCTACCAGACCCAATGCGGCGTAGAGAAAGAACGAGCCTTTGATGAGGGGTTCTGTGATGAGGGAAAAGTACGTGGTATCATCCACAAAGAGTTCGTTTTTCCGGACTCCCTGCTCCACGTACAGCAGGTTCCGGACCATGTACATTTGGAAAGGCAGCAGCTCCGGCCTCCGGTAGCGGATGTGGGCCACCAGGTTATCTGCCGTTACCCACTGCATGTAGGGAAGCTCCGGCAACGTTTCGAAAAGGACTTTGTTGACAGTTGAAGATTCGGTAATAAGCGTTTTTTTCCCTTTCAGGTGGAAGAGCAGGTGGGGCAGATTCTGGTACCACCATTGCTTATAGCGTTCAAATGCTTCCTTTAGCTGCTCATGCACCTCCGTTGACTTTGGTTTTTTAGGCAGGCAGATACTTATAAACTGTAGCAGGAGGCGCGTACGCAGGTAGCTCAGCTGTTTATCAGTTGGGTAAAATTCCTGTATCTGCAGTTGCTTCTGCACCCGCTTAATATTAGGAATTGTCAGCTTTTCCTTCGGGTTCTGCTCCAGGTAGGTGCGCAGTGTGATGTACTCATCGAAAAAAGCAGGCGCCCCGAACACCTGCACTTCTTCCGGCAGTTCACGCACCGGTTGCAATTCCGCGTTTACGGGTGGCTCGGTGATGGTTTTTACATGGCGGCGGATGTCCGGGTCCAGGTCGAGTTCCAGGTCGTAGTAAGGCAGCTTTTTATCGGAGCCGGTTGTGCTTTTGTAACCTACCTTCAGGAACAGGCATACCGGCAGCAGCGATTCGAGGGGCACCTTTATGCGTGCCTCCGGGTTAACTAACTGCACGCCGTACTTTTCCTCCAGAAAATCGACGCGCTGCTTCCCGTCCCAGATAACAGAAAGAAAAGCCTTTGCCAGCTCCTCTGGCTGCACGGCCAGGAAGGCTTCAAACAAATCCTGGTAAAAATAAACAGCAGCCATGGCTTCCGTAATGCCTTTCCGGTCCATGTAGCTGACCGGCACAACGCCATGCTTCCGGAACAGCTCCTGCTGCGATTGTACAAAATCCCGCAGGAATTCATCATATACACGCGTGAGTTGCGTGGTGCTGTAACTGTTGAGGATTTTGCTTATTTCTTTCGTGGAGGACATTGAAACTTTGTCTTAACCTTTGATTTACGGTGATTTTTTTGATTAACCTGATTTTGACCGTTGATGGTAGTGATGAAATGATTTTTGTGATTTTATGTTTGTCTTTTTGTCTGAATTCGGATTCGTCAGATTTTGGGATTAACTGGATTTTTTTTCTGAACAAGATGAAGAAGATTTAAGGAATAACAGGATTGGGTTTGTCTGTGGTTCGTGCAGGAGCCGCGGGCACCGCGTCTCTACAGCCATACCCCCAGCCTTTCTACCTCTCTGGTACAGGGTTGAAGATTATAGGGTTGAAAGTTTTCAACCCTACAAATCACTACTTCTCTACCTTTTTACCTCCCAAACTCCCAAACTCTCAAACTCCTAAACTCCCAAGATAAACTCCACATCCTGCTCGTTAAGCGATTTGATGGAGGCGCTGTCGCTGGAGACGATGCTGTCGACGAGTTCTTTCTTTTGTTCCTGGAGCAGCAGTATTTTTTCTTCGATGGTGCCTTTGGTGATGAGTTTGTAGCTCATCACGGTTTTCTGCTGCCCGATGCGGTGGGTGCGGTCGATGGCCTGGTTTTCGGCGGCTTTGTTCCACCAGGGGTCGAAGATGAACACCATGTCGGCGGCGGTGAGGTTGAGGCCGACGCCACCGGTTTTGAGCGTCATCAAAAATACTTTGCAGACGGGGTCGTTCTGGAAGCGGTTCACGAGCACCTGCCGGTCGCGGGTGGCGCCAGTCATGGATACGTAGTCGATGCCGGCATTTTCGAGTTCTTCGCCAATTATCTCCACTGCCGCTATAAAGTTGGCGAACACCAGCACCTTGTGCCCATTGGCGGCGGCGTCGAGTACCTGCTCTATCAGCAGCTCCCGCTTGGGCGACACAATCTGGCCGTCGGTTTTGGATTCAGGGATGGTGGCAATCTGGCGCAGCTCGCTCAGCGCCTGCAAAATAAAGAACTGCGACTTCTGCACCCCGTTCTGCTCAATCTGGTTGTTTATAGACTCGTAGAAGTACTGGCGGCGCTGCTCGTAAAACTTCTTCTGCTCGTTGCTCATCTCCACATACAGCGTCTGCTCCATTTTGGCGGGCAGCTCCTTGAGCACGTTCTTCTTGAGGCGACGCAGGATGAAAGGGTAAATCTTGCGGCGCAGCTGTTCGGTCGCGTCTTTGTCGTTGTCTTTCTGGATGGGCAGCGCGTAGTGTTCGTTAAAATCTTCGGCCGAGCCGAACATGGCGGGGTTCAGGAAACGGAACAGCGCGTAGAGCTCGCCCAGGTTGTTTTCGATGGGTGTACCACTGAGAGCCAGGCGGTGCTTGCTCTGCAGCAGCATGACGGCTTTGGTGGTCTGCGCCTGTAGGTTCTTCACGTTCTGCGACTCGTCCAGGATCACGTAATAAAACTCCCGTTCCTTAAACGCCTCGATGTCGTTGCGCACCATGGCGTAGGTGGTGAGGACGAGGTGGTGCTCCATGGCTTCGTCGAGGTTGCGGTTGCTGCCGTAGTAGGTGTAGGTGCTGATGGCGGAGTTGAACTTGCGCACTTCGTTTTCCCAGTTAAACAGCAAACTTTTAGGCATCACCACCAGCGACGACACCTTCTGCTTCGGGTAAATCTTAGAAAGCAGCGTGATCGTCTGCAGCGTTTTGCCCAGGCCCATGTCGTCGGCGAGGCAGCCCCCGAGGCCGGTGTCGTGGAGGTAGTTGAGCCATTTGTAGCCCTGCACCTGGTAGGGGCGCAGCTCGGCATTAACTTTCGGCAGCTTCGGCTTCTGGTCTTTGAGTTTGTTAAAACCCTGAAACACCTCCCGCGACTTCTCAAATGTTTGGCTCTCGAGCTGCTCCCCCAGCAGTTCCTCTACCAGCGGCAAATCGAAAAACGAAAGCTTCACTCCTTTCTTCTGTTTCCGGAAAATGCGCTCCAGCTTCTGGATATAAGCCTGGTTGATGATGGCGTTGGTGCCGTCGGAGAGGGTGATGTAGGCATTTTTGCGGTACTGGTTGATGGCATCGAAGAGGTTGAACTCCTGCCCTTCTATCTCCAGCGACGCATCGCCCTCGAAAAAGTCGATGCCCGAGCCCAGCTTCACGTTGAGGCGGGGCTGCACCGGGCGCACCTTGTATTCTTTCAGTTTTTCGGCCCCGAACAGCGCGTACTTGCCCAGCAGCAGCGGCAGGTCTTTCTGGATAAACTCCTTGGCCACATCTTCGGGAATGATGAGCAGGTTTTCGTCTATTTCGAAATTGGTGCCGCGCCTGCCTTTCCTGTGCTTGCGGAGCATGTAGGTTACCTCGCTCAGCAGCTCGTCGGTATCTGTTTCCGCCAGCTCCCGCACTACAATGGCATGCTCCATCTCGTTGAGCCGCGCCACCTTGCTTATTTCGTAGCGGTCGAGCAGGTCGATATCGAAACCGGGCAACGTGTGCGTCACGCGCAGGTAGAGCGAGTTTTCGGGGTCGATGCGCTCGAAAGCCAGGCTCGGCTGCGCCGTTAGCGGCTCTTTGCCCAACACCAGCTGGAAGTCCTGGTAGCGTACCTGCAGGTTATCGAAGTAGCTAAAGGCCAGCGACAGAAACTTTTCCAGCTCCTTCTTCGGCACTTTTGTCGTAAAATAGGGCAGGTTACCGAAAGCGTCGCCCACCGGCAGCACCTCGTAAACGTGTCCTTCGGCAAACACATGATTTTCGTTCAGGAGCTGTTCCACGAGCAGTACCTCTCCCTCGTACTCGAGCTGCAGTTTGCTGGTAATATGCGTGTCGGTTTCGTCAAGTTCCAGTTCCAGCTTTCCATGGTCGGGTTTGAACGTTACCGGATCGCCGTGCCTGTCCACTACGTTGGGGCAGTCGGCCAGCTGGCGGACCAGGTAGTCGTGTTCGGCCAGGTAAATGTTATCCGACGGTTTCTCCCAGTCAATCACGAAGTCGTTGTGTTCCCGGATGCTGTCGATGGAGCGCAGCACATCGCGCACGGCGCCGCTGTAGCTGCGGTAGTCGGGCTCCACAGTGGCGCCCGTCGCATCGGTGGTGGTGATGTAGGCGCCAAAGGCGTCGAAATTCAGCCTGAAAAACACATCAGGAGCTTTCTTTGCTTTTGGAGGTGCTACAGTCTTTTTCTGCAGCCTGTCGAAAATAGAGGGCATATCTTTAGCCATGGGCGCTGATCTGTTTAAATTCTGATACGAAGGGCAGCTTTCACTTAACTACAGCAACAGCATACGTAAATGTACTGGCATTGTATGTCGGGGCTGCGCTGCCAGGTGCTACTAGAGGTCAATATTAAAAAATAATCAGACACACCCGCAATTACTACCTGCCCGGTACATTGCCAGCGGATGCAAACAGGAGCAGTGGCTGTGGTGGCAGCTGCAGAAAACTTTTTTGCTGCCTGTCCCATGGCGGATGAAGCGGCAAAGCGGCATTGAAGCCAGGAAAGCCTGTAGCATCACAAAATAACTATTCTGCACCTGCCACCACTCCTTCTGCTCCTCTAAAACAAGTACGGAAGCAGTACCCGCACTTTTTTCTGCTGCTGCGAACAAGTTTAAAAAAATGTTTGTTAGTATTTCAAAGGGCGCTATTAACTAACTGAGCATCTGCACCTTCAACAAGATACTCCGGCAATAATTTACGCTGGTTAATTCCGGACCTTCATTTTTGTAACCTTAAAACCCCAGCCTTTGCTTATGAACAAGTCGACATACAAAGCAGGAACCAGGCATTTACTTTTCCTGCTAGCTATCATTCTGGTTTCGCTGGCCCCGCTTATGGCCTGCGAGAACGAGGCCATAGAAACGGCACCAGCAGGCGGAGGAAAAACCGAGAATGTGATCATCGTGGTGATAGATGGTCCGCGCTATTCCGAAACCTGGGGCGATCCTACCTATACCCTCATCCCACAGATGGGCCGGAAGCTTCGTGAGCAGGGTACCTTGTTTACAAACTTTTATAACATGGGCTTTACCAAAACCAACCCGGGCCATACCGCCATTGCCACAGGTGTGATTCAGGACATTGAAAATAACGGAAACGAAATTCCGCAGTACCCCTCTTTGCTGCAGCTCTGGCTGCAACAAACCGGCAAGCCTGCTTCCAGCGCCTGGCTGGTTACAAGCAAAGGCAAGCTGAATGTGCTGGCAAACGCGCAGCACCCGGACTGGAATAATAAGTACACGCCTTCCACCAACTGTGGTGAAAACGGCAAAGGGCAAGGCTACCGGAATGATGCGCAAACGATGCGCGAAATTCGGAAAGTGCTGACAACCGACGAGCCAAACCTGATGTTCATCAACTTCCGGGAGCCCGACGGTTCGGGCCATGCCGGCCGCTGGAACAATTACCTGAAAGGCATAAAAGACACCGACGCCTATGTAGCCGAAATCTGGGATATCATCCAGAACAGCAAACACTACCGAAACAATACCGTGTTACTGGTAACGAACGACCACGGGCGGCATTTGAACAACCACCTCGACGGCTTCAAATCGCATGGCGACGACTGCGAAGGCTGCAGGCACATCAGTTTGTTTGCCATCGGGAACAATGTCCCAAAAAACAAACAGGTTACCACGACCTACGATCAAACCGATATTTCTGTAACTGTTGCCAGCATGCTTGGGTTTGAAATGCCGTATGCAAATGGCGAGAAGATAAAAGAGCTGCTGCCAGAGTAACCCTGGTTCAGGCCTGTACGAACCCTATCCTCCGAGCCCAGCCGGGAGACCGGGCAGCAATTTCCTGTTTGTTTATCCGGACAGGATTTTTCTGTTTCAGGCAGCTACAGGAAGAAGTGGCGCAGGAATCCGCGTCGAACACCAGCAATAACAACAACTAAAAAATTCGTTTGAGATTGTAACAAAACATCCTTTATTTTATTGGATTACAGCTGTTTAATTTATTAAATTGCAAGATTAGAAATAGTAAGGATGTAGAAAGCAGATTTCATCAGCAACACCCGATTACTGTACTTTGTAAAAGTAAATAAGCTGTTTACGCTGCCTGCACCTGTTGCCGGTAGCTAAATCACTGAAAAAGAAACGCAAAGGAGCAGGTCCGGTAACATCCTACCTGCTTTCTTATTCTCATACTAAAACCTTTTACAAGCAAAATGGCATTAAATAAATACAGTCGCATCTACACCCAGGACGACAGCCTGCCGGCAGCACAATCTATGCTGATTGGTTCAGGTATACCAGAAGCTGACCTTCGTAAACCCTTTGTCGGTATTTGCTCGACCGGTTTCGACGGCAATCCCTGCAACATGCACTTAAACGACCTTGCCGACAATGTGAAGCTTGGCGTAAACGGCCTGGATATGGTTGGGCTGCGTTTTAATACCATTGGGGTGAGCGACGGGATTACAAACGGTACCCCAGGCATGCGTTTTTCGCTCGTATCGCGTGAAATAATTGCCGACTCCATCGAAACAATTTCCGGTGCCCATTATTACGATGGCCTTATAACGGTTGTAGGCTGTGACAAAAACATGCCCGGTGCGCTAATCGCCATGGCCCGCCTGAACAGGCCTTCGATCATGCTGTATGGCGGCACGATCAAAGGCGGTGAATTTAAAGGTGAGAAGCTCAATATCATTTCCAGCTTTGAGGCGTATGGCAAAAAACTGAACGGCCAGATATCGGAAGAAGATTTCCGGGGTGTTATCCGCAACGCCTGTCCGGGTCCGGGTGCCTGTGGCGGTATGTATACAGCTAATACGATGGCCGCAGCTATCGAAGCATTGGGTATGAGTTTGCCCTACTCTTCTTCCAGAACAGCCTCAAGCGCCGATAAAAAAGAAGAATGCCTTAAAATAGGAAATTACTTAAAGAACTTACTCCAGAAAGACCTGAAGCCAAGCGACATCCTGACCAGAGCTTCGTTTGAGAATGCCATGGTGCTGATCACTGTTTTAGGTGGCTCAACCAACGCAGTTATTCACCTGATCGCGATAGCAGATGCAGCCGGTATTAAACTGACGGTAGACGATTTCCAGGCAGTAAGCAACCGCACACCGGTACTTGCCGACCTGAAGCCAAGCGGCAAATACCTGATGGAAGACCTGGCCATGATGGGTGGTGTACCGGCCGTCATGAAAACGCTGCTCGAAGCAGGTCTGATAGACGGAAGCCAGCTGACCGTGACCGGTAAAACTATTGCCGAGAACCTGGCTGATGTGAAGCCACTGGGTGAAGAGCAGGATCTGTTAAGACCTTTCTCCAACCCGATTAAACCGGACGGCCACATCCAGGTGCTGTACGGTAACCTGGCTACCAAGAGCGGGGTTGCTAAAATAACCGGCAAGGAAGGTACGCGCTTCGAAGGGCCAGCCATTGTGTTTAACTCCGAAGAAGAACTGAACGAAGGTATTGCGCAAGGCAGAATTAAAGCCGGCCAGGTAGTGGTGATCCGCTACGTAGGTCCGAAAGGTGGCCCGGGCATGCCGGAAATGCTGAAGCCGACTTCTGCCATTATGGGTGCCGGTCTGGGCGACAAAGTAGCCCTGATCACAGACGGACGCTTCTCTGGCGGTACACATGGTTTCGTGATTGGGCATATTGCCCCCGAAGCCTTCGATGGCGGTAACATTGCCCTGGTGGAAGACGGCGACATCATCACGCTGGATGCGGTAAACAATACCATCCACCTGCATGTAGATGAGGCCTTGCTGAGCCTCCGCCGCGAGAAGTGGGTAAAGCCAGCCCCGAATGTTACCAAAGGCGTACTGCTCAAGTATGTCAGAACCGTTAGCGATGCAAGCCACGGATGTATTACAGATTTACAAGAAGCCCATGTTAATGAAAGAGAAACAAGCGACCGAACTGCTTGATGCAAAAGAAGCAACAACCATAACCGGAGCTGAAGCACTTTTACTGGCTCTGATACAGGAACAGGTAGATACGATCTTCGGTTACCCGGGTGGTGCTATCATGCCGATCTACGATGCCCTGTACGATTATCAGGATAAACTGAAGCACGTACTCGTACGGCACGAACAGGGAGGCATCCATGCCGCCCAGGGCTTCGCCCGTTCGTCCGGCAAGGTGGGTGTGGTATTTGCCACCAGCGGTCCCGGCGCCACGAACCTGGTAACCGGTCTGGCCGATGCCCTGATCGACAGCACGCCGTTGGTTTGTATTACCGGCCAGGTGTTTGCGCACCTGCTGGGCACCGATGCCTTCCAGGAAGCAGACGTTATCAGTATCTCTGCGCCTGTAACCAAATGGAACTACCAGGTAACCGATGCCAACGAGATTCCGGAGGTACTGGCCAAGGCATTTCATTTTGCCAAAAGCGGACGTCCGGGGCCGGTGTTAATAGATATTGCCAAAAACGCGCAGCTCCAGAAGTTCGAGTTTAAAGGCTATACCCCCTGCTCCCATGTGCGCAGCTACCGTCCGAAGCCGATTGTACGGAAGGAATATATCGAGCAGGCGGCAGCGCTTATCAACGCAGCCGAAAAGCCGTTTGTACTTTGGGGACAGGGCGTTATATTAGGTTCTGCCGAAGAGGAGTTTAAAACGTTTATCGAGAAAGCCGGAATTCCGTCTGCCTGGACCATTATGGGTGCCGGCGCCCTGCCAAGCGACCACCCGCTGAATGTGGGCATGCTGGGCATGCACGGCAACTACGGTCCGAACGTGCTGACAAACGAGTGTGATGTGCTGATTGCCATCGGCATGCGCTTCGACGACCGCGTAACCGGGCGACTGGACAAATACGCCAAGCAGGCAAAGGTCATCCACCTGGACATCGACCCGTCGGAAATTGATAAGAACGTAAAAACGACCGTTCCCGTGTGGGGCGACTGCAAGGAAACCTTACCAGCCCTGACAGAGCTGGTTGAGCAGAAAGAACACAAGGAATGGCTGCAGAAGTTTAAAGACTACGAGCAGCAGGAAGTAGATGCCGTTATCCGGGAGGAGCTCTTCCCGACTGCGGGCGAAATGACGATGGGCGAAGTAATTCAGCATCTGAATGAGCTTACCGGAGGCGAAGCCATCATTGTAACCGATGTGGGCCAGCACCAGATGGTCGCCTGCCGTTATGCCAAACTCAACCATACCCGCAGCAACATCACGAGCGGTGGCCTGGGTACCATGGGCTTTGCCCTGCCGGCTGCTATCGGCGCCAAATTCGGAGCACCCGACAGAACGGTGGTAGCCGTCATGGGTGACGGCGGTTTCCAGATGACGCTGCAGGAGCTGGGTACCATTATGCAAAGCGGTGTCGATGTGAAGATGCTGATCCTCAACAACCAGTTCCTGGGCATGGTAAGGCAGTGGCAGGAGCTATTCCACGACAGACGCTACTCGTTCGTGGACATTACCAGCCCTGACTTCGTGGCCTTGGCCAGCTCATATCGCATTGCCGGCAAGAGCGTAAACAAACGCGAAGACCTGCACGAGGCCTTAAACGAAATGCTGACGCACAAAGGCTCTTACCTGCTGGAAGTTATGGTAACCAAGGAAAACAACGTGTTCCCGATGGTACCGCAGGGCAGCAGTGTGAGCGAAATCAGGCTTAAATAGTCTTCAGTAACAGGAGAAACCGGATTAGAGAAACACTATGGATAATCAAGCACATAACGAGAAGCAGGAATATAATATCACGGTTTACACGGAGAACCAGATTGGTTTGCTTAACCGCATTGCCACTATTTTCTCCCGCAGAAAACTGAATATTGAAAGCCTGAATACTTCTCCCTCCGAAATAGAAGGAATTCACCGTTTCACGATCGTCATACACGTTACCCCGGAAGTGGTACGGAAACTGGCAGGCCAGATCGAAAAGCAGGTAGAGGTACTGAAAGTGTACTACAATACCAACGATGATGTAATCTGGCAGGAAATGGCCCTGTACAAAGTGCCAACCGAAGTGATTGCGGAAAAAGCACTGGTAGAGCGCCTGCTGCGTGTAAACGGAGCCCGCGTAGTGGTGATTAGGAAAGACTACACGGTATTTGAAACCACAGGCCACCGCGAAGAAACCGATAACCTGATCAAGGTACTGCAGCCGTTCGGCCTGATCGAGTTTGTTCGCAGCGCCCGCATTGCGATTATCAAACACAGCGAAGGCTTCAATAGAAAGCTCCGTGAGTTTGAAGGAAGAGAACCGCACCATGATGTTGTAGAAAACGAATACCTCGACCGCAAGGCAAAAGGTTTGTACGACGTGATGTATCCGTAAGCGTTTTTCACTTTTAATCAGATATTTATTAGTGCGAATCGCTAAATAACTTTTAACTTTACCCATTAAACATTTTAACCTTAACAAGCTAACACAAAAATGGCAACAATTAATTTTGGAGGAGTAGACGAAACAGTAATTACCCGTGACGAATTTCCTCTTTCTAAAGCGCAGGAAGTTCTTAAGGACGAAGTTATCGCAGTAATTGGTTACGGCGTGCAAGGTCCTGGTCAGGCGCTTAACCTGAGAGACAATGGCTTTAATGTAATCGTTGGTCAGCGTAAAGATTCTCCTTCATGGGAAAAAGCGATTAGCGACGGTTGGGTTGAAGGTGAAACACTTTTCTCTATCGAAGAAGCAGTGGAGCGTGGCACAATCATCGCAAACCTGCTTTCTGATGCCGGTCAGATTGCTGTTTGGCCAACTATCAAAGAAAGACTGAAGCCAGGTAAAACATTATATTTCTCACACGGCTTCGGTATCACATTCCACGACCAGACTGGCATTGTACCTCCTAAAGACGTTGACGTAATCCTGGTTGCTCCTAAAGGCAGCGGTACCAGCCTGCGCAGCCTGTTCCTTTCAGGTGGCGGTCTGAACTCTTCATTCGCTGTTTTCCAGGATGCTACTGGCAAAGCTTATGAGAAAGCAATTGCAATGGGTATCGGCGTTGGTTCTGGTTACCTGTTCGAAACAGATTTCAAAAAAGAAGTATACAGCGACCTTACCGGTGAGCGTGGTGTGCTGATGGGTGCCTTAGCAGGTATCATCGAAGCACAGTACGAAGTACTGCGTTCTAAAGGACACTCTCCATCTGAGGCTTTCAACGAAACAGTAGAAGAATTAACCCAGAGCCTTGTGCCACTGGTAGGTCAGAACGGTATGGACTGGATGTTCTCTAACTGCTCTGTAACGGCTCAGCGTGGTGCCCTTGACTGGAAAGGTAAATTCAAAGAAGCTACTCAGCCTGTTATTGAAGAGCTTTACGAGAGCGTAGCTACTGGTAAAGAAGCAGCCCGTACTATCCAGAGAGGTTCTACGCCAGGATACCGTCAGGAACTGGAAGCAGAACTGAAAGAACTGCGTGAATCAGAATTATGGCAAACCGGAGCTGTGGTAAGAAAACTGCGCTCAGGCAAGAAGTAATAAAATTAATGGATAAAGATATAGCCACATTGGGTACCGGCGTACAGTTAGAGAAGGTAGAGAAGGCAGCCAAAACCCTGAAAGGTGTAATTTCTAAAACTCCCCTGATACAGAACTTATGGCTGTCTCAGAACTATAACGCCAGTATTTATTTAAAGCGCGAAGATCTGCAGGTAGTGCGGTCTTATAAGATTAGGGGAGCTTACAACAAAATGGCATCGTTAACGCCGGAAGAGAGTGCACGTGAAATTGTGTGCTCAAGTGCCGGTAACCATGCCCAGGGTGTAGCCTATGCCTGCCAGCTGCTCGGCATCAAAGGCTATATCTTTATGCCATCTAACACCCCTGCCCAGAAAGTAAACAAAGTACGCCTGTTCGGCAAGGACAAGGTAGAAGTAGTGCTCACCGGCGACACCTACGACGATACGTTTAAGGCCGCCAAAGAATTCTGCGACAGCAGGAACAGCACCTTTATCCCGCCTTTCGACGACATGGCCATTGTAGAAGGTCAGGCCACAGTTGGACTGGAGATACTCAAAGATGCCAATTTTGGGATAGATTATTTGTTTATGCCGATAGGCGGCGGCGGTTTAGCCTCGGGCGTGGGCAGTGTGTTCAGGCAACTGAGCCCCGGCACCAAGCTGATTGGCGTACAGCCGCTTGGCGCTCCGTCGATGTACCAGTCCATCAAAGAGAATAAGCGCCTGGCCCTTGACCGCATCGACAGCTTTGTAGATGGTGCGGCTGTAAAAAGTCCCGGTGCACTCACGTTCGAGATCTGCAAAGAAATACTCGACGACATTGTACTGGTACCGGAAGGGCAGATCTGTGTGGACATCCTGAAGATGTACAACGAGGAAGGCGTGGTACTGGAGCCTGCGGGCACCTTATCAATCTCCGCGCTAAAATCGTATGCCGATAAAATCGTTGGCAAAAATGTGGTTTGCGTAATCAGTGGCAGCAACAACGATATTACCCGCATGGAGGATATCAAGGAGCGCGCCATGCAGCACCAGGGCCTGAAGCATTACTTCATGATTAACTTTAATCAGCGGCCTGGCGCTTTGCGGCGCTTCGTAAACAACGTGCTTCACCCCGACGACGACATTATCCACTTTCAGTATATCAAAAAGAACAACAAGGAAAAAGGTCCTGTGTTTATAGGCGTCGAAGTAAAGCACCCGCATGATGTTGAGAACATTAAACTCAAAATGATGGAGGAAGGCTTTACCTACGAATACCTGAACGGCAGGCAGGATTTCCTGAACCTGCTGGTGTAAACGCCCCCAGGAAATTTACAATATCAAGAGCTCCCCGCTCGAGGCAACTCGGGCGGGGAGTTTTGTTTTTGGCTTAGCCCAACGTGTAACTGTATAAAATTTTGCTATATAAGAATTCCATTGTTAAAAGTTTATTGATTACTTTAGCAGGTATAATAACAGATAGTAGAATCTATCTTCCGTTTCAGAAACTTCTTTTAGCTGGCCTAAGTGCAGCTAGCCCACAAGTTCCCTTCGGGATGACAAAATGGAGAATACTTTATGGAAGTGAGTAAATACTACCTGGTATAACAACTCATTCAGAAACTTAGCAAACAACCATAATCAAAATTAGTTATGAGTATTCTTAAGCAATTTGAACTTACCGGGAAAACAGCCCTGGTAACAGGCAGCGACACAGGTCTTGGTCAGGCAATGGCTATTGCACTGGCAGAAGCCGGCGCAAACATTGTAGGCGCTTCTAACGTGGAAGCCATCAAAGGCGGCGACACCGAGAAAGCCATCCGCGAGTTGGGCCGCGAGTTTACAGGTTATGTAGTAGATATCTCCGACAGAGATGGTTTATACAATTTCATCAACGAAGTAAAAGCAAACCACACCATCGATATCCTGATCAACAACGCAGGTATGATTCTGCGTCAGCCGGTAGCGGAGCACCCGGATGCCTGGTGGGATAAAGTTATCTCTGTGAACCTGGATGCGCAGTTCATCCTGACCCGTGAGTTTGGTAAAGACATGATTGAAAGAGGAAGCGGAAAAATTGTATTCACCTGCTCATTGCTCAGCTTCCAGGGTGGTATCAACGTACCGGGTTACACAGCAAGTAAGTCGGCAGTAGCGGGTCTGGTGAAAGCATTTGCTAACGAGTGGGCTTCTAAAGGCGTAAATGTGAACGGTATCGCTCCTGGCTACATCGCAACCAACAACACCGAGGCGCTGCGTGCCGATCCGGTTCGTTCTAAAGCTATCCTGGACCGTATTCCTGCCGGTCGTTGGGGTGAGCCGCAAGACTTCAAAGGCCCGGTTGTGTTCCTGGCTTCGGAAGCAGGCGCTTACGTAAACGGTGCTATCTTACTGGTAGATGGCGGCTGGATGGCGCGCTAGTACATAAAATTACTACAGTAAAAAAGCTGAAAGATTTGATTTCTCAAGTCTTTCAGCTTTTTTGTTTATAGCTGCCAGCAGCAGAGGGTGTGGTGGCAGCTGCAGCAGAATTTTCCCCTCTACTCCCCCTACTTCAATTGCTTCTTCAGCCACTCCAGCGACTCCTGATTGGTTTCCTCGAAGCGCCAGTGGCCTGAGATGGGTGTGATCGCAATGGTTTTGGGTGCTGTAACCGAATTGACAGCGGCATATACCGAGGTCGGCGGACACGTATTGTCGTTGTAGCCCCAGGAGTAAAAGCCCGGAGCTTTAATTTGCCTGGCAAAGTTTACCACATCGTAGTAGCTGATGGTCCGCAATTTATCGGGTTTGTTTGTGATGGGCTGGTTACGTGGGCTGAGCAGGTGCGGCCATCCTCCTGCCCTGCCATGCAGGTAGCCCGTCATATCGCTCAAAGCAGGGTAAAAAGCAGCCAATGCCGTTACTCTTTTATCCAGTGCTGCTGTCACCATAGCCAGTGCTCCTCCCTGGCTTCCGCCGGTAACCAGTACGTTTTTCCCATCGAACTCCGGCAGACTTGTCAGAAAATCCACGGACCGCACGCAGCCCAGGTACACGCTTTTATAGTAGTAATTGTCGCGGTCGTCGAGGCGGATGTACATGTAGTCGCCAAAGGCATTGCTGATGTTTTTATAAGTATCCTTGTCGAGCATGGGGTTAATACCGTGTATCTCGATGCTGAAACTGATAAAGCCCTGCTCCGCAAAACCGGTATAAGGAGTAGTAGCTTTAACGCCCGCGCCCGGTGGCGCAAAAAGCACCGGATACTTCCCGGGGGCTTTGGGTTTGCACAGGTAACCATACAGGCGCTGGCCTTTTTTGTAGTTTTGCAGGTTCACCAGGAATACATCCACGGTGGTGGTAGAATACTCGGGCAGTGGCGTAATTTCAGCATCCATCGGTACTTTGGCAGCTTCTGCTTTGGCGGCGTCCCAGAACGTTACAAAATCGTTGGGTAAGGGAACGGTAGGTGCAATTTTTTCGGGCGAAAAGCCGACTTTCACCATGTCGCTGTAGGTTTTGCCATCGTGCTCCGTCCGCACCACCAGCTGCAGGAAGCCGGGTTGTTTGCTTGTGCCCAGGTCTATTTTAGCACGGCCTTTTTTCAGTACCACACTCCCTTTCTTTTCAGCAGGCAGCATTTCAGGACCAAATTCATAATTTACGGTAATGTCTTCCAGCGGCACGCCGTACTTCAGCACGCTTACTTCAACGGTAGCATTTTGGTTTACACTGTATTTCCAGTCTGCAGCACTGGGAGTGAGTACAATATTAACTAGTTTAATAGGTGCTGGCGAATTCTGGGCAGCAGCAGAGAGAATAAATAAAAAGCAGGCAAACAGTAAGAACAGGTGAGAAAAGACTTTCATGGCAACAGGTGTTTGGATATTCGGGAGCATCAGGTTTGAAAATGAATGACAGGCAAAAATAACGTAATTCACCTTACAATCAGTCATTCCGTTTTATTTACTCCTGCACCTGAGCAGCAGCCTGTTGCAGCATATGTTAGTCTATAGTTTTTTTGGTAGTTTTTAAACTGTCACAAAAACAGCTAAAAATTAGATAACTTCTTGATTCTAAATAATAACGAAATCAGGACTGAAACTATCGTTGAACAATTTAAACATCGGCAACAAAATTTTCATATTAAACGCATTGAACAATGGAATAAATCTAATATATTTATAAAAAATAGCACCTATTTTATCACAATCCAATTCTCCCGAGCAGTCGCCAGTCTAACCCATCAGTTTTATCACTGTGCAAACTAGTCTCTTAGGGACACTCAGGAAGCAATGTTGCCCGCATTCCTTCTCCTTTTACCAATTTTCCGATAGTTCCGCTTACGCCTAACGAGTACACTTAAAAACTTTTAAGACTTACGTTTAATTGTATGCAAAAAATTATCTTTCTCCTGCTGCTGGTACTGGTAGTATCGGTAAGCCAGGCACAAAACCGGGGTGCTGTAGCAGGAACGGTAACGGATGGCGAAGATGCTTCGCTCCTGGAGTATGCCACAGTAGCCGTAGTAGAACCCCGGGATTCGTCGCTGATCTCGTACACGCTGACGACCAAAGAAGGCACATTCACGCTGCGTAACCTGCCGGCAGAGCAGCCCCTGAAAGTGATAGTTTCGTTTGTGGGCTACCAGAACTTCCGCAAGATTATTCAGCTGCAGAAAGGTGAAACGCTGGATTTTGGAAGCATAAAGCTAAGCAAAAATGTTCAGTTGGCAGAAGTAACGGTTACCGGGGAGCGGCAGCCGGTTGTTTTCAAAAAAGACACCATCGAGTTTAACGTTGAAGCTTTCAAGACCCGCCCCAACGCCGTGGTAGAAGACCTGCTCAAGAAACTGCCCGGCCTGCAGGTAGATATTGACGGTACCATTACCGTGAACGGACGGAAAGTATCGAAAATAACGGTTGATGGAAAAGACTTCTTTGCCAGCGATATTACCGTGGCTTCTAAAAACATAGACGTTTCGCTGGTTGACAAGGTACAAGTAATCGACGACCGCGAAAATGACCCGGACCGCCTGAAAAACGATGCAGAGGTAGATAAAATTATTAACCTGAAGCTGAAGCGGGCCATCAAGAAAAGTGTATTTGGCAAAGTGTATGCCGGCCAGGGCACTCGCGACCGTTTTGAAGCAGGGGGTATGCTGAACATGTTCCGCGACACGCTGCAGCTGAGCGTAATTGGGTTCGGCAACAACGTAAACCGGGCTGCCTTCTCCAACAGCGATCTGCATAGCCTCGGCGGCTTCGGCAGGAGCGGCACCTCCACCTACGAGGCGGGTGTGGATGTGGGCGGCAGAAGCTGGGGCATACAGAACATCGGGTCCGGTGGCTTTAACCTGAACTACGATCTCCCCAAAAAGCTAAAAACCAACCTGATGTATTT
This sequence comes from Botryobacter ruber, assembly GCF_003347595.2. Classification (GTDB taxonomy): domain Bacteria; phylum Bacteroidota; class Bacteroidia; order Cytophagales; family Hymenobacteraceae; genus Pontibacter; species Pontibacter ruber_A. Next base: position 72,194 of record NZ_QCZK02000053.1, read on the forward strand.
TTACAACAATTCGGTAAATAACAGTGAGAGCGATGGTTATTCTATCCTGCCGGTAAAAACAGACACAACTTTATTCACCGACAGAAGCTCCAGGTACACAAACTTCCAGACAAGGCACAACATAAACGGACTGCTACAATGGACAGTAGATACCGCCTCTAATATTCGGTACCAACCTAAAGTTTCTTTCAACGAATATCGTAGCATATCCAGGGAAAACAGCCTTACCGAAAACAACTATGGCAATACTGTAGCTACACAGCTCAACGATGGCAGAAGAAATGGCAACAGCATGGGCTATGAACACAGATTAGCTTATTACCGCCGCTTCAAAAAGAAAGATCAGTCCATAAATATCACAAATAACCTGCGCCTTAACCCCAGCAACAGTACCAACCTAATACTGGCACACGCTGTCCAATACAAACACCGGAACGGCAATATACTAACAAACAATATCCCTAGCAACCAGGAGCTTTTAGTCGAAGAGGCAACCAACTCCGGCAACTTTGATATTTACTACCGCCACCCGCTTTCGAAGAAGGTAGTCTCCGACTGGACTCTGAGCACCCTCTACGAAGGCAACATACAGGAAAGAGCAACTTATAAGTATAACCCCGAAACTCAATTGACCGAGGAATTCCTGCCCGACCAGAGCTCAGATGTACAGCGTGATCAACTGACGTACCGTATCCGCCCAGGCCTAACCTGGAACATTTCTAATAAAAAGCGGTTGCAGGCATCGGCTGTTCTGCAAAAGCAGAATGTCTTTAATACCTTCAAAAGCATTGACCAGGAAATAAACAGAAGCTATTACCACGTGCTACCAAGCCTTAGTTATTCTGCTGGGCAGTTATCGATTAACTACAACATGAATTTGCGGCAGCCTTATATCTCGCAGTTACAACCAGCTGTTATGGTCTGGGGCTTGTACAGGTCGTCGGGTAACCCGGATCTGCGGCCAGTTAAAAGCCACTCTGTTTATATGTCGTACCGAAAAAATATACCGGCATCGCAGATCGATTACAACATAAGTACCAATGCCTCCCTCGACGAAAACTCAATTATACAAGCCACTATCGTAGATGCCTCAGAAGGCACTACTTTTAATAAACCTATTAATTCGGGTGTATACAGTTATACCTGGAGCCATATGCAGGTAAGCAAACGTTTTAAGAAGGTGCATGATATCCAGGCCAGAATTTCCTTGTCGCTTAATATGAACACCAATATGCGGCCAATATACATGAACAAGCAGGAAGACACGCAGCACCAGTACAGCCCGGGCTTAAGCAGCTATTTCTCCCTGAGCTGGAAAGAGCTTGTGCAGCTGGAGCCAAACTATTCTTACTCCAGAAATTTCAACAGGTACGCCGTCAACACCGAAAACAATATCAACTCGTTCAGCCACCGATTGAACAACATGATACGGGTATCGTGGCCTAAGAAAGTAATTTGGGAACTTAACCAACAATACACCTACAACTCGCTCATACAGCGTGGCTTTCAGAAATCAACTAACCTGTTGCATGGGTCTGTGTCGTTGCAGATGCTCCCAAAAGACAAAGGGCAGCTGAAACTAACCTGCTTCGACCTCCTAAACGAGAACAGAGGTATCTACAGCTATGTGTATGACAGAGAGCAATCTACCGGCACCCAACTCGTGCTGCGCCGCTACTTCATGCTCACGTTCCAGTACAACTTTAACAAGACGGTAACGAAGTAAATTATCTGAACCGTTGATGGTAGTGATGAAATGATTTTTGTGATTTCATGTTTGCTTTTGAGAATGGATTCATGAATTAATAGAACTCAACTTATTCTCAGTCGTCTGCAAGAGGTAATGTAAAATCACATACATCATTCCATCACTACTATCAACGGTCTAAAATAGTATCTTTGCAGGCAAAACAGATTCTGAAACACCAATGCCTGCTCAAAAGCCACTGCTCTCGCTCAACAACATCACCGTTCGCTACCTGACCAATACACTCTTCACCGACCTGACTTTCCGTGTGAATAAAGGGGAGCTGTGGGCGCTGGTGGGCGAGAGTGGTTCGGGCAAACGCGACCTGCTCGATACCATTGCCGGCAAAAACAACGTGACCAGGGGCAGCGTGACGCATCATTATTTCCAGGAGTACGTGCAGCAACTGGAAAAGCACAACCCGCTCACCACCTTCCTGGACCTGCAGGCAACCGTGCCGCAGAAGCACGATTTCACGAACCTGTGCAACGTCCAGAGCTTTTACTACCAGCAGCGCTACAACTCCTACGACTCCGAAGACGCCCTCACCGTAGAACGCCACTTAGCAACTATTAAACCGGCCGCAGGAGTGCCCGCTTTCTGGACATTGGAAAAAGTGATCGCCAGGTTCAACCTTACCGACCTGCGCCACAAGCACCTGATCAAGCTTTCGAACGGCGAAACAAAACGGGTGCTGCTGGCGGCTGCGCTACTCAAAAATCCACGCCTGCTGCTCATGGACAACCCGCTGATGGGGCTGGATGTAGACGCCCGTGCCGCCTTTAATGAAACGCTACGCCAGATTGCTGCTTCCGGCATTACGGTCATTATGGCCACCTCGCCAAAAGAAGTACCCGATGCCATCACGCATGTAGCTGTTTTGAAAAAGGGGAAATTAGAAAAGACAGAGAAGCGGGAGGAGTATGAGCCGGAGCAGGTTGTATTCACGCCACCCCCTGCCCTGCCCGAAGCAGAACTGCTCGATTTACTGTCCTACAACCCGCCGGCGGTTTACGATTCTGTTGTGCAGATGAACAATGTTTCCATCAAATACGGCGACAAGCAGGTGCTCGACGGGGTGGACTGGCACATCCGGCAGGGGGAGCGCTGGGCGCTGCTGGGGCACAACGGAGCCGGTAAAACTACTTTGCTCAGCCTCATCAACGGCGATAATCCGCAGTCGTACGCCAAAAAGATAGCGCTCTTTGGCCGCAAACGGGGCAGCGGCGAATCGATCTGGGACATCCGCCGGCGCATCGGTTTTGTGTCGCCGGAGCTGTTCCAGTACTTCCCCAAAGGCAGCACCTGCCACGAAGTAGTAGAATCGGGAATGTACGACACGCTGGGCCTGTTCAGGCAAAGCGAACAAGCCAATGCCGCCATTGCCCTGCGCTGGATGCGCCTGCTCGAAATCGACCAGGAGGCGGCGAACTCGTTCCAGGAGGTCTCGGCGAGTACCCAACGGCGTGCGCTGCTGGCGCGGGCGCTGGTCAAAAACCCGGCCCTGCTTATCCTCGACGAACCCTGCCAGGGCCTGGACCTGCACGAACAGCTCCAGTTCCGGCAGCTCCTCGATGCCATCTGCGCCCACAGCCCGACCACCCTCATCTATGTAACACATTACCTGGAGGAACTGCCGCAAAGCATTACCAACGTACTGCACCTGGAGAACGGGAAAGTGGTGTAACCACACAAAAACCGGCCCTCGGGCTTCAGGTAAGGCAGTGGTGGCAGGAGCAGTGAACTTTTTGCACCTGTCCGGGCAGATTTTAATCTGCAGCCACTCCCACCACTGCCTTTGCACATCAAAAGACCCGCCATGTACACCTTCCGGTTGACTCCCGGCCTGTCGTGCGCATTCATATGAAAACATTGTAGCGATTTTACGTTAGATAGGGGCAGAAAACACCGACTGAACCCTTTTATATGATAGCTAGCTTCAGACAGGTAAGTTTACCTGTCCTTATCGCTGTACTTTCGTTTGGCTGTGCACGTAAGCAATTTTTCGCTCCCACCCCCCTGACAGATGCAGCACAATATGAGCTTTTAAAAAGTGACGCGCAGGCCAACGTAGATAGTGTAACACTGAAGGCAGGCAAACACTACAAAGCAAGCCGCCTGCACAACCTATTCTGGGGCAAACACTACCGCCCACTCTGGACTGCACCGGTCCGGGTAAAGGTTTTTGACATGGATGTGGCCAAAGGCGGTCTTAAGTTTGATAAGCTAGGCGGCGGCATGCAAACCACCAGCCTTACCCTGGTAGATGAAAACGGCTTTTCCTACGCCCTCCGCTCCATTGACAAAGACCCGATCGATCTCCTGCCCGGCTTCCTGAAAAAGACCTTTGTTGCCAATGTGCTCCGCGACCAGACCTCTGCCATAAACCCGTATGCTGCACTGGTACTGCCCACCCTGATCGAAGCCGCCGGTATTCCGCATTCCACGCCGGAACTGGTGTATGTGCTGCCTACCGATACCTCTTTCGGGGAAAACAGCGAAAGATTCCAGGACCGCCTGTTCATGATCGAAGAAAAATACACCGACAAAAAATCCATAACCTCTGCCCTCGGCAAAGCCATCGATGTAGTCGGCTCAGACAACATGCTCCACGAACGCTTTGACGAAGACGATCATTTTATCGACCAGCAGGCCTTCGGTAAAGCCCGCCTCTTCGACATTTTTATCAACGACTGGGACCGGCACGAGGGGCAATGGAACTGGGCGGTGTACAAAGAAAACGGCGAAACCATTTACCGGCCCATTCCCAAAGACCGCGACAACGCCTTCTTTAAATTTGGGGATGGCATCATTCCCTGGCTGTTCAGCAGGAAATGGGCGCCCCTACGCAAGTTCGAAACCTTTACCCGGGACTATAAAGACGTGTATGCCCTGCACATAAATGCGAAGTTTATCGACAGCCGCGCCCTGTCTAAACTCACCTCCCGGGACTTCGATTCGATAGCGCTCGAGCTGCAAAGCGCCCTGACCGACGAGGTAATAGAGCGGGCTGTTCGGAATTACCCGGATGCAGTCTACAAACTGGAAGGAGCAACAACTATTGCCAAACTAAAGAGCAGGCGCGACCAGCTTCCTTACGCGGCACGCGAGTTCTATAAGGTCCTGGCAAAAAAGGTAATGGTGATCGGAACAGACGAAGAAGACCTGTTTGAGGTAAAACGACTCAACGACGAAGAAACCGCCGTTACTGTAAAACGTAACTCTGATAATAAACTGACTTATCATCGTGTGTTTTATCGCTCCGAAACCGACAGGATCATACTGCACGGTCTTGACGAGGATGATAAATTTAACGTAAGCGGCGAGGTTAAGAAAGGAATACCGGTTGTGATAGTGGGCGGAAGAGGAGAAGATGAGATAAAGGATACCTCACGCGTAAAAGGATGGAGCAAGCACACCATCGTGTACGACACCAAAAACGGGACCGACCTGGAAGGCGGACCTGAAACAAAAGACAACAGGAAAAACGATGTGAGCGTCCATGCTTTCGACCGTGAAGGATTTTAGAAAGCCACTACACCCGGACAACAGTAAAACAAAAACCAACCAGAAACCCACAAGTTTACACGCTCCCTACATGAACAAATACCAATTGAAAAAATACTTGCTAAAAATAAACCTGCTAATAGGCGCTACAGCCGCCATGCTTACCAGTTGCAGCGAACGATTCAGTCATACGGTGCAGCAAGTACCCGCTCCACCACAACCAGTTGCAGCCAACGTACCCGACTACAGCGACAGCACCATAGTAGTAGCTGCCGGCAAGCACTACGACCGCAGCAGGCTGCACACGTTCTTTTATGGCAAACACTATCGCCCCGCCTGGACCACCCCTGTCGAAGTAGAAGTGCTGGACATAGGCACAGCCAAAGGCGGATTAAAACCACTGCAGTTGGGCGGCAGCAGGCAAACCATCAACCTGCGCCTTGAAGACTCGGCAGGAACAGAATATGTGCTTCGCTCCATTGACAAGGAGCCCGCCAGCGCCCTGCCCGAAAAGTGGCAGAAAAGTTACATTGCCAACATTGCCCGCGATGCTACCTCTGCCACGCTTCCCTATGCTGCACTCACGCTCCCGCCTATGTTGGAAGCGCTCAACATCTACCATGTAAAACCAGAACTGGTGTACGTACCGCACGACCCGCGCCTGGGCGAGTACCTCGACGACATTGGCGGCATGGTGGCTTTGCTCGAAAAACGTCCATCTGGTGATCAATCCAACAACCCCACCATGGGCAACGCCGAAAAAGTGACCAGTACCCAATCCATGCTGGAAGACCGGATCTATGATAACGACACCCGGGTTGATGCCCGTTATTTTCTGCGTGCCCGCCTCTTCGATATGCTTATAGGCGACTGGAGCCGCCACGAAGACAACTGGCGCTGGGCCGAGTTTAAACAGGATTCCATGTTAATGTACAGGGCTATCCCCAGAGACCGCGACAATGTATTTTACAAACTGAATGATGCCATCATCCCCTGGCTGTTCATGCGCACCGGGCTCAAAAGCCACTTCCAGACATTCCGTCCCAAGATCAAGAACCTGTCAGACTTAAACAAAAGCGGGCACAACCTCGATAAGATCCTTCTGGCGGAGCTATCCCTGCAGGACTGGCAGGAGGTGGCTGACAGTGTGCAGCAAGCGCTGACGGATGAGGTAATTGAAAAGGCCTTCAGAAGGATGCCCGATACTATTTACGAAATAACAGCTCCGTCCATTATGGCAAAACTGAAAAGCAGGCGCGCCCAGCTTCCTGCTGCTGCTGCGTCTTACTACAAATACCTCTCCTGCAATGCAGTGGTAGTAGGCACCGATAAACACGAGCTTTTCGAGGTAAATGTGCTATCCGAAAACCAGGTGCAGGTGCAGGTTTATAAAACCAAAAAGGATGGCGATGTGCAGTACCTCTTCTTTGACAGGGTGTATGATGCCAACGTCACCCAGGTACTGCAGCTCTACGGGCTCGACGGCAACGATCAGTTTGTGGTGAAGGGAAATGTGGCGCCTAAAATAGAGATCAATATCTGGGGGGGTGCCGGAGAAGATGCCTACACCGTTACAACAGAAAACAAAAAGCTGGCAAAAAAAATAGCGATCGAAGACTCTATGTACCGCAACACCTACGATGTGGCTAAAAAAACAAAGGTAACGGTAAACGATAATCCGGCGGCAAACAAATACATAGGCGAAGGCTGGCTCCTGCGGTATTACCTCAACTGATTTTACTGGCTTAAAAAATCTGCTGCAGCTGCCACCACAGCCACTGCTCCTCCACTGGAACAGCTTTTCTTTCCTGCGTGAGCAGCAGCGGCTGTGGTGGCAGCTGCAGCAGAACTAAAACAGCAAAAAAGAGCGCTGCTGATTCAGGCCGCTACTCCTCCTCCTGGTTCCGGACTACCACCGTAGCCGATGCCTGGGCCGCCGGGAATACCAGCACTTCGGCCAGGTTCACGTGCGGCGGTCGTGTTACAATAAAGGCAATGATATCGGCAATGTCTTCTGCATACAAAGGTTTCAGGCCTTTGTACACGTTATCGGCCTTATCCTTGTCTCCCTTAAACCGCACCTCCGAAAACTCGGTGTGCACCAGCCCGGGGTTTATTTCCGATACCTTTATTCCCTCTTTCACCAGGTCAAGCCGCATGGCCTGCGACAGAGCATCTACGGCATGTTTGGAAGCGCAATACACATTCCCGTTCGGGTATACCTCTTTTCCGGCAACAGAGCCGATGTTTACGATGTGCCCGCTCCTGCGTTTTATCATCAGGGGAATAACGGCCTGGCTCACATACAGCAGCCCCTTCACATTAATGTCCATCATCGCCTCCCAGTCATCTACAGCTCCGTGCTGGATCGGGGACATGCCATGGGCATTACCGGCATTGTTAACCAGAACATCAATGGCTTTCCACTCCTCCGGCAAGCTGTTGATGGCCTCCTGAACTGCCTCCCTGTGCCGCACATCGAAGATAAGCGTGCGCACCGGAACCGAGGTAATCTCCTGCTGCAGCTCTTCCAGGCGTTGGGCTCTGCGACCTGTAGCAATGATATGGTACCCGTGCCGGGCAAGCAATAGCGCGGTAGCCCTGCCTATTCCGGATGTAGCACCCGTTACTAACGCAATTCTGGGCATCTGTTATTCGAAGAATAAGATAAACGAAACGTTATTGGTGGTCATGCGCTGCAGGTTACGGCTATAAATGTTATCGTCCGCAATGTGCTGGTTAATTAAACCATGCGAGAAACGCAGTTCCGGGGCAAACTTAAAGAAAGGATAAAACATATCTAGTCCCACCCCATATTCCAGCGCCAGGTCAAAATCCTGCGTCCGTAGTTCTTCGCCCGGCTGATCGTTCTTGCGGCTGTTCAGGTCGATACCCGGTTTTATGCCACCCACAAAATACATCCGGTAATTGGTCCTTCGTTTCGACTTATACTGCAGCAGCAAAGGTAATTCTATCACGGTAGCGCCCAGGGTAACATTTTCGGTTTTGGAGGCAGTCCCATCCGGTTGGGGTATGTTGGCGTACTCGATGGTACGGCTGTAAAAGCCAACTCCCGGCACAAACCTGAAATCGAGGTAATCGGCCAGCCCTACGTTCAGTACCAGTCCCGTATAAAAGCCCGGCGTGATTTTCGGATTAATCGTCATGGCACTGGCGCCTTTGCTCAGCTGGTTGGCATACTCCTGCGAATGCTCTACTTTGTAACTGGTAAGCGGCAGCGACAGGTAAAAACCGTAATGAACGCGTTTGGCGTCGTAGTTAGACTTGTTATCCTGCTTAATTTTAACTTGTGCAAGTGCAGTACCCTGGCAGCCCAGGAGCAGCAATACAATAAAAGCTGGTTTGGCTATTTTTTGCCAGTGTAGATGGAGCTTATTCCAAATGTAAGAGAATGCCATTTTGTTGATTTAAATCCAACCTGTTGAAAAATATTAATAAACGCCTGCCCATCCGGGAAAGCCTGCACCGACTCCGGCAGGTATGTATAGGCAGCCCGGTCCTTAGAAACGAAATTACCTACCACAGGTAGTATATTCTTGAAATAAAATTGATACAATTGTTTCATCGGGAAACGGGTAGGCTTCGAAAATTCCAGCACCACAACTGTACCTCCAGGCTTTAGCACCCGGTGCATCTCTGCCAGGCCCCGCGTCAGGTTCTCGAAATTACGTACCCCGAAAGCTACCGTAATCGCATCGAAAGTGTTATCCTGAAAAGGCAGGTTTTCGGAGTCGCCGTAGAGCAGTTCAATTTTACCGGACAATCCTTTTCGTACCAGCTTCTCACGTCCTACTGCCAGCATGCCTTCCGAAATATCAACTCCTGTTATTTTTTCCGGATTCAGACGAAGCGCTTCTATGGCAAAATCGGCTGTACCAGTGGCAATATCCAGGATCTGCTTTGGCTTTTCGGGCGCCAGTAACCGGATTGCCTTTCGCCTCCAGACAATGTCAATACCAGCGCTGAGAAAGTGGTTCAGGAAATCGTACTTGCCGGCAATGTTGTTAAACATTTCAGCAACCTGCGATTTCTTATTGTTATTCTGGTCTTTATAGGGTACTACCGCCATTGGCTCTTTATAAAATGAAAATCAGGCAAAAATACGGCTCCTGAAACTTTAATTCATAACATATCAGGTAAAATATAAAAAAAAACAGGTTGAGCGTTGGCTCAACCTGTTTTGTATGCTGCAACAGTAGCTCAATGGCTGCTGCCTTTACGGATTATTATCTGGTAGGGTTTGTTGTATTGTTTGTGCCTTCAGGTTGTCTTTCGATTACTCTGAATTCAGTTCTTCTGTTTAACTGCATGTTTTCGGCAGAAGTGTTAGGCACTGCAGGGCGACGCTCGCCATAGCTCACAGTTACTAAGCGTTGTGGAGAGATACCTTGTTTGATAAGGTAGTTGTAGGCAGCTTCCGCTCTGTTATCACCTAATTCCATGTTGTATTCATCGCTTGCACGCGAATCGCAGTGGCCTTCTATGCTTAAGTTGATCGTAGGATTGGCTTTCAGGATGCGGGCTATATTATCAAGCTCCTTGATTGATTCCGGGCGCAGGTAATATTTGTCGGTATCGTAGTAGATCTTCTGGAAACGATCAGCACCAGCAACAGCGCGAGTAGTATCAGTATACGGAACATAGAAGTTCTTGGTAATGGAAGTCGTGTCGTTAAGCGCCATTGGAACTTCAAACTCCTGGGTAGTAATATTTTTCCCGTCTTTCGATACCTGTACCTGGTAGTTACGTCCTGAAAGCACAGTTACTTCGTAGTTTCCGGAGTCAGGACGGGTAATATCGCGGTAAGAAATCGGGCGTCTGTCGGCTTGTGTACCGCTGAAGATCAGTTCAACGCCAGGGATTGCTAAGCTATCAGGTAACGAAAACACCTGGCCAACCAGACGCACGTTACGGATGTAGTTGATCGTATAGATATCTTTCTCGCCGTAGCCACCAATGCGGTAAGAAGATAAGTAAGCATAACTGCCATCAGGGCTCAGACGGTAGTAGGTATCATCGTCCGGCGTGTTAACCGGCGAACCTAAGTTAACAGGACGGCTCCACCTTTTGGCAACAGAGTCGAACTTGGCAGAGAAGATATCATAACCGCCCATGGTGTTGTGGCCTCTTGAAGCAAAGTACAAAGTACCATCTTCTGCCAGGTAAGGGCTATCGTCGTCGAAGTCGGTGTTAATGGTATTTCCAATGCTTTGTGGTTCTCCCCACTGGCCGTTCGACTGGCGTTTCGACACATAAATATCCAGGTCACCGCGCTCTTCCGAAAAATGGCTTGTAGAGAAATACAGTGTCTGGCCATCCGGCGTAATGTAAGCGTCAGATTCAAAATCTCTTGTGTTAATTTTGTCGCCAATGCTTACCGGAACTCCCCAGCTACCATCGGAGGCACGTTCGGAGTACATGATGTCGCCATTGTTCTGGCTGCGGTACAACAGCATTTTGGTATCGTTGTCGAATAACTGGATAGAGGCATCGTGTACCGTACTGCTCAGCGATCCGGCAAGAGAGCGGGGCTCTTCCCACCCATCATTTTCAATTTTTCTGGTCTCGAAGATGTCTTCGTAGAATTCGCCGTCAGGAGCTCTTCTGCTACCTGATGCGGCCTCGCTGCGGGAGGTAAACAGCAGGTATTTTTCGTCGGAAGAAATAACCGGGCTGTGCTCCGAGTAGGAAGAGTTGATGGTGCCGCCAAGGTTTTTCACGAAAACATCTTTCGGATTGGCCACCTCTCTTTTCGCGTTCTTGCTGTGCTGGATGAGCAAAGCAACTTCATCGCGACGGGCATCGTCTCTTCTTCGGATTTTTGGCTGGTACAGCTCATAGTAACGGATGGCATCATCGAAACGGTAGTTCAGGTGATTGATCCGGCCGAGCCAGTACTCAATATCACGGTCAATGTTTGGCTTTAAGGTGTAGGCACGCGTGATATAGTCCATGGATTTCTCCTTGTCGAACGTCACGTAGCTGACACCAGCCAGGTAAAGCGCCTCTGCATTGTTTGGATCATTGGCAATTACCCTCTCATAATAGGTCGCAGCTTGTCTGTAATTCTCTCTGTCGAAAAGCTTATTTCCACTACGCATGAGTTGTCGGTTGCTCTGAGCAGTTGCTACAGTAGCCATAAGGCAAGCAATAGCAATAAGCAGTGAAAGCCTGGGAAAAGTTCTGGCTAAGTTGTTCATGTTGTAAAGGGTTTGTTTGAGTTTGGTGGTTTTGTTATTCACTAGTTCTGTTACGATTATTCATTTCAGGCGGAGCACTTCAAATAAGTCCACCTCAAAAGACCAAGTTTCGCTTCTATACGGTATATCAGTTTAAAAGTATATTCATAAGCAACAGTTCTTTAAAATTTACATTTTCAGGCGCACGAAGATACATTTAATATCCATATATCTAAACCCAAAATATAGGTAAATATAAATATAAGTGCTTTAAAAAAAAATAATTCAACTATTTTTTGAAATATTGATGATACAGAAAATCGCATCCCTGTTTTTTGAGAAAAGATATGGTTTAAACACTTACCACAGTTGCCTAACCTGCAGGGGCGTCACCCTCCTTAGCTAACAAATTAATTATCAGCTCCTAACTTATCTTTATTGAAAACAAATTGCCCTGTAAGCGGCCTTAACAGCAGGATTTAAACAAACAAAACAGGCATGCCGCTGCTGCTGCCAACAGCTGCAAAACCAGCTACAGAAGCCGATTCAGTGTATTAACACGGCCCTGTAGCCTGGTATTTTTCAGAAAACAACCCCGGAAACGAAATCCAGTTTAAAACAAACAGACATGCAACACTACCACCTGAACAACAAGCATTTACACCACCTTCAATGCGTAGCCACCAATCGTTTCCGGAGTAGTTTCTGCCTGCATATCTTTAGCAGCAACCAATCTCCCGGCTCCTGCCTTACCCGTCCGGCTACTATACGCAATAGCCACCAGCTGTACTGATTTAATCCTATTAACTTCTACAGAATACCTTGCCCGAAAAAAGACACCCGGACCAGTATCGCAAATTAGCTCAATAAGAATAATCACATTAGTGAAGCAACCCTGACTACTCAGCCAGGGTAACAGGCGCAGTTAGCCCATAAAAACACAAACTTATTCGGTTATTTAGCTCCTGAAACAAAGGCTATGATCCGGTGTTATAAAATATCATGAAGGAATTATACCGTGGCGCATAAAACCCAAAACAGCCATGCAGCAGAGGCTATGGTGACAGGTGCAGCAGAACAAAAGCGGCGGTGTGGGCACCGGAAATAACGGAAGAAGGCTACACCTCCGGTTCAAAAATTTATGCTGTAGATATCTTTTGCACCAAAACCTCCGGGCCTGTCTGAAGAAAAGTATCCCCGTTTTAAGCTGTTGTCCAACGTAAAATAAATATCATCGAAGGGCGAGTTCACGGGCATGCCAACATTTTCGGCCTTACTCCATTCTGAACTGCTGATGCGCGATTTAAAAATATCGAAACCGCCAATCGAATTATGCCCCCTGGAACTAAAATAAAGCGTATTGGTGGTTACATCGGCAAACGGGGCGTCTTCGTCAAAACTGGTATTTATGTTGGGCCCCAGGTTCAGGGCCTCGCTCCAGGTGCCGTCGGTTTTCTTGTAACAGACATAGAGGTCAAGGCCGCCGTATCCTCCCTCCCGGTCGCTCGAAAAAAAAGCAAATTTGCCATCGTCGGTTACATGCACCGAAAGCTCTGCTGCGCCCCTGTTAAATGGCTTCCCCAGGCGCTCGGGCGTACTCCAGTCGCTCCCCTGCCACTTCAGGCAGAACAATCCTCCTCCCTTACCGGAATAATAGGTATAAAGCTGCTGCCCGTTGGGCGAAACGGAAACCACGGCGTGATGCTGCAGCTTACTTTCGGACTGCAGAAACTGCTCTGAGGGCTGCCACTCTCCATTTTTCAGGCGCGAAATCCTCATCTGCTCTACTCCTGCAGCCAGCCCGTTAGCTGAGAGCCTGCGGGTGGTATATACCATAGCCGTATCGCCTGGCAGCAGAACCGGCACATAATCTGATAACTCAGAATTGATTCCTGCCCCTGCATTCGCAACTTCCGCTACCGGTGGAAGCTCAGACAAAACAATACCGGCTTCACACTCATAAATCCTTTTTTGCAGCAGCGCTATGTTCTCCATATCCCGGCGTGCAGCCCGTGCCAGTTCTTTCCTGAAATAAGTTATGGCTTCCTCAAAATCAGAAGCAAGGTGATGCGCATCGCCTATTGCCACCAGAATATCTTCGGCCACCAACGGATCCAGTTCATAGGCTTTGTGCAGGTAGCGCTTAGCTTTTGAAGGTTCGCTTAGTTCGAGGTAACAAAGACCCAGCCTGTAAGCTGCCAGTTTATGAGCAGGCTTGTGCTGCAACACCTGCACATACAGGTCAGCTGCCAGTGCAAACTGCTGCGCTGCAAAAGCCTTGTCGGCTTTTTTTAAGACATCATTATCCACGCCGGCTAGTATTGGCTGCCCTGTCCGAACAACCACCAACACCACCAGACTAAAGAGTACAAACCAAATTCGCATCATTTTTCAAATGCTATCTTCCAATATCTTCCCACCCAGATTCGTTAAAAAGATCAGCTGCTGCAGTCACCATAGCCGCTGCTCCGGCAGAAATGGCGCATTTCAACCTACCGGTTTAAAAAATATATGGTAACTTTACCTGCCGGTTCAGGATTTTTGCCTGAAAGGCTGAAATTACTAAAAGAATAGCTGTAGTTTAATACTGTGGCTCAAAATTTTAATTGTTAGCAGCTTGCAAAAGCACACAGTATGGTTATAAAGGAAGCAAAGTTTTTAGTGAGCAACACGCGGGTAGATCTCTGCCCTGCACCCGACAAGCCGGAGTACGCTTTTATCGGCCGCTCGAATGTTGGAAAATCGTCGCTCATTAACATGCTTACGCACCAGAGCAAACTGGCCAAAACATCTTCGTCGCCTGGCAAAACGCAGCTGATCAACCACTTTCTTATTAACAACGAGTGGTACCTGGTAGATTTGCCGGGCTACGGTTATGCCAAAGTCAGCAAGGACTCCAGGGAGAGCTGGCGCAAAATGATCAACTTTTACTTCCAGAAGCGCGAGAACCTTACCTGTGTATTTGTCCTGATCGATTCGCGGCACGAGCCCCTGAAACAGGACCTGGATTTTATTAACCAGCTTGGCACGATGGGTGTGCCTTTTGTGTTAGTGTTTACAAAAACCGACAAGCAGTCCAGCATTAAAACAGACGCTACGATAGCTGCGTATGTACGTACCCTAAAGAAAACCTGGGACGAGTTGCCCCGCATGTTCAAAACATCATCGGTAGACCAGACAGGACGCGACGAAATACTCAAGTTCATTGATGAAGTAAACGCACAGGTACAGTCGCAGTAGCTTTAGGCAGGATTTTTGTTTTGTAGTACTACAGTAATTTAAATACTTTTAATATGACACGTAAATTTTCGATATTGTTTTTAGGATTTGCCTTTGCGGCAGTCACCGCCTCAGCACAAACCGTAGCCCAGAAGCCCGAAACTGAAAAGCAGGAAAAAGTATGGGTACCGGAGAAAACACCTCCTGTTGCAGAGCATTACGAAGGCGGCGTGGAAGCCATGTACAAGTTTATCAACAGCGAACTAAAATATCCGCCGCTGGCCAAACGCAACCGCAAACAAGGTACCTGCATCATTGGCTTTACCCTGAATGAAGACGGCTCTACCTCAGGTTTTAAAATATTAAGTGAAGTAGGCGCCGGAACCGGCGATGAAGCACTGCGGGTGGCCAGGCTGTTAAAATTTAATGCTCCTGGTTATAGTATAGTAGGCAGTGTGCCAATTATGTTTAAATTGTAACAAAAAAGTTTAACCCTTTATTATGCCGATCGATTTAAAACAAGTTGCAGCCATTTCTGGCATGAACGGACTTTACCGGGTGGTGAAGCCAACACGCAGTGGTGTGATTATAGAGAGCCTTTCTGACAAACCAACCCGTTTGGTAGCGCAGGCACGTCACCGTATGTCGTTGCTGGACGAAATTTCTATTTACACCACCGATGAAGAAACAACTGTTCCGCTAGCCGAAGTGTTTGAGCGTGTACATCAGAAATACGGACAGGAACTGCCACTAAGCGAAAAACCAAGCAACGAGGAGTATAAATCCTTTATGGAAGATGTGCTGCCGGAGTACGATGAGGAACGCGTGTACGTTTCTGACATGAAAAAACTGGTGAACTGGTACCAGATCGTTAGCAAACACGTCGGTTTTTCAGAGGCAACCTCAACAGATGGCGAACCAGCGGATGTATCGGCAAATACCGAAAGTACAGAAGACAAAGCTAAAAAATAACGGAAGGCCCTTCTCACCGGAGGGCCTTCTTCTTTTAACCCCTTACTCCCTTTCCCCGTTTTCTGTTATGGAAGACTATTCACCTGTTGTATTTTCGGGCGCAAAAAACCAGTTGCAGAAATATTTCGATGTAAAGCGGCTCAAGGCCTCCACCTTACCAGAATTGGAACAGCAGATAGCCTCGGTGGTAGGCAACCTGCTCCGCACCGACCTGAACAAACTACTCCACATCCTGTACCGGATAGATGTAGACGAACACCAGGTAAAAATAGCTCTAACCTCAGCTTCGGAAGAGGAAGTTGCTTTTAGAATAGCCCGTTTAATAATAAAGCGGGAACTGCAAAAAGTGCAGACCCGCTTTATTATTAAACAGCGCTAGTAAAATACTAGGCAACCACCGCCTTTTCGGCAGCCAGCAACTCTTCCACTTTCTTCACCATCTCTTCAGACCCGATGATCAGCGGGCACCGCTGGTGCAGTTCAGTTGGTTGAATCTCCATGATCCTGCGCGATCCGTCTGTTGCCCGGCCACCTGCCTGCTCAATAATAAAGGCAAGTGCATTGCCTTCATACATCAGGCGCAGTTTTCCTTTTGGAGCTTTTGCTGTAGGCGGGTACAGGTATACCCCACCCTTGAGCAGGTTCCGGTGGAAATCAGCCACCAGTGATCCAATGTAGCGCCCGGAATAGCTTTTTTCTTTACAATACTCGAGGTACTTTTTATAACCTTCCGGAAAGCTGTTAACACCGCCCTCGTTACAGGAATAAATTGTCCCGGTTTTTGGCGTTACAATGTTTGGGTTAGAAAGGAAAAACTCACCCAGCGAAACATCATAGGTAAAACCGTTAACCCCGTGACCTGTGGTATAAACCAGCATGGTGGAAGACCCATACACCACATAACCCGCTGCTACCTGGCATGTGCCGCGCTGGAGGCAATCCGCCTCTGTACTCTCGTCACCGGGCTCGCTTATTCTCCTGTAAATAGAGAAGATGGTACCGATCGATACGTTTACATCAATATTAGAGGAACCATCCATCGGATCGATGGCCACGATGTATTTCCCTTTTGAATTGCCGGTCAGGATAATATCATCCTCCTCTTCCGAAAGAATAGCACAAACCTCGCCCCCATTACGCAACGCCCGGATAAATCGAATGTTGGCAATCACATCGAGTTTCTGCTGCTCCTCCCCCTGCACATTCTGGTTACCGAAAGCGCCAGTCACGCCAATCAAACCGGCACGATTGATTTCCTTGTTAACAATTTTGGCTGCCAGTGCAATGTCGCGAAGCAACTGCGAAAGTTCACCGGTAGCATACGGGAACTCCTCTTGTTTTCTCATGATGAACCTGTCGAGCGTTGTGCCTACAGGCAGTGCGAGTTTGTCATTCATAAACAATGTAACGATTTAGCTATAAGATAAATTAGTTTTAATGTATGGTAATGAGGCTGCAGGAATAGTAGGCTTTACACGACAAGCGCACAAGACAATCGATTGCACATTGCGTACAAAAAATATATTCTCCGGCGAACCTGCCTGCCAAAAATTCAAATCGACAATACTTTCTATTCTTACCACTGTACTTACGCCTAAAAGAAATGCCAACAAATACTGGCCGATAAAGTTCAGTTAACTTATCTAAACCTGAAAAACGTTCTCTTAAAATTCAGGAATAAAAGTTACAAAAACAAAACAATCTAGTTGTTACAGCTCCTTAAAATAACAAATGTTAGCAAGTTTATAACATAAGGCACATATCCGCAGAGGTTACAATCACACACAGATCCTAAAGCCGGCAGTTTTATTCCTGAACAAGTTGCTCCTCAACTGTTGATCCTACTAATTTATTAATAATATTTGGAATGATTGCAAAAAAATAAGCAAAACCTGTTTTTTTAAATATAATACCTGCTTAATTTTGAGGCCTTTATAAAAGGAGACGCACTCCCAAACAGCTGGTGGTGATCTGCCATAGAACGATGGTCCGAATGCCTTTTTGCTGAAAATTAACTTGCTTAAATATATTTTTTTCTTAATTGGGGCATTCCGACGAACTATTCTAAAGTAAGTCCGTAGTTGTAAGACTGTCGGCTTGTTCCGGAACAAGCGCTGGTTTAATAATTCTATAAAAATATAATGATAATTTTAAAATATTAATATTAAATATTATCAATAAGAAAGTTTTGTTAGCTTTGCAGCACCCGAACTTACTGCTTTACTATTGATACTACTACCATCAAGCTATGCAAACTCCAGATAAAGTAACACGCCCGTTTTTACTTAAATTATTACTCCTTTTCGCGCTCCTCTTGTCAGGGGCTATGTTAAAAACTCCAGGATTTAAGGGAACTGCAGGAAACAAAACTACCAATAACTTACTACCTCCACACACACAGGAAGACAAAGATCAAGCTGACGACTATTACTCAAACCGGGTTAACCGGAATATTTCTTCGGTTGCTTTATAAGCCCTGTTTGAGTAGCAGCAGCACCATTGGCTTAGCTGGGCGCCTTGCTTAAGGCACGGACAAAATCTGTATATTTACCTTTGGTACTAAAAGCCCGCTAGCTATGGAATTTATTCGCATAACCCCACAGGCGCACCCCTATGTCGCCTTAATCCAGCTTAACCGACCCAACGAATTAAATGCCTTAAACCTGCAGCTCATGCGCGAGTTGCGGGATGCCTTGCAGCAGCTAGACCACGATACTGCTGTTAGGGTTATTGTAATCACCGGCAACGAACGCGCCTTTGCCGCCGGTGCCGACATCAGGCAAATGGCAGAAAAATCAGCAGTAGATATGCTGCAGGCCGACCAATTCTCGACCTGGGACCAGATCCGGAAAACAAAGAAACCTGTTATTGCTGCCGTTTCCGGCTTTGCCTTGGGTGGAGGCTGCGAGTTGGCCATGACCTGCGACATGATTGTTGCCTCAGAAACGGCTGTGTTCGGTCAGCCTGAAATTAAGCTTGGGGTAATGCCGGGCGCTGGTGGTACCCAACGCCTTACCAGGGCCATCGGCAAAGCAAAAGCCATGGAAATGGTGTTAACAGGCAAATTCATATCTGCCCCGGAAGCCGAACGAATTGGGCTGATTAACCGTGTAGTGCCGGTTGAGTTGTACCTGGACGAAGCCTTTAAACTGGCCTCCGAAATTACAAAAATGTCCCCGGTGGCAGTACAGTTAGCCAAAGAATCGGTCAACCAGGCTTTTGAGGCAACGCTGCATGAAGGGCTTTACTTTGAACGCAAGAACTTCTACCTCTGCTTCGCCACAGAAGACCAGAAAGAAGGCATGCAGGCCTTTGTGGAAAAACGTGCCCCAAACTTCCAGGGAAAGTAGTACTCCTTACTCGATAAGCCACCTTCCGCCCCGGCTACACTTGCACCTTCTTCTTCTTTGCCGTATCTTTACAGGAATATTTATCAAGTAAG
Source organism: Botryobacter ruber (assembly GCF_003347595.2). Taxonomy (GTDB): domain Bacteria; phylum Bacteroidota; class Bacteroidia; order Cytophagales; family Hymenobacteraceae; genus Pontibacter; species Pontibacter ruber_A. The sequence goes on from NZ_QCZK02000053.1 coordinate 91,281, forward strand.
AATTTTTCTTAACTGAGCAGGTAAATGCAGTTTGCAGACAGGCAGGAACTTCGGAAACGACTAAGCGAAGCGGGCTTAAAAGCTACGCACCAGCGTATTGTGGTGTACGAAGCGCTGATGGCACTGCACGGGCAGCATCCTGTGGCAGAAGAGGTGTACCGGCACCTGCAGCCGGCGAACCCGAGTATTTCGCTGGGTACGGTGTACAAAACACTCGATACCTTTGTAGAAACCGGTTTTATCCGGCGGGTGCTCTCGGAAGAGGGCGGCAAACGCTACGATGTTAACACCATTGCCCATAACCACATTTACTGCAGCAACACCAAAGAAATTCTTGATTTTGAAGACGATGAACTGTCGCAGCTGCTGACCGATTTTTTCAGACGCCGACACCTGGAAAACTTTGATATCCAAACAATTACCGTGCATCTAACGGGAAAGAAGAAAGCTCCCGGACAACAAATACGCATTACCCAAGTATCAAAATAGATTATTAACTTAAAAACTATTGAAAATGGCAGTATTAGTAGGTAAAAAAGCGCCTTCCTTTAAAGCGACAGCCGTGGTGAACGGCGAAGAGTTCGAAGAAAATTTCTCGTTGGAGCAATACCTGGGCAAAAAACATGTCCTGTTCTATTTCTACCCAATGGACTTCACGTTTGTGTGCCCTACCGAAATCCTGGCCTTCCAGGACAGAATCGCTGATTTTGAGCGCAAGGGTGTGGCCGTGGTAGGATGCTCTACCGATACCCACGTTACCCACTTCGCGTGGCTCAACACGCCACAGGAGCAGGGTGGTATACAGGGCGTTACCTATCCGCTTGTGGCCGATGCCTCTAAAACCATTGCACAGAACTACGATGTGCTGGCCGGGCATTACGAGTACAACGAAGAAGGCGAAGTTACGTTTGTGGGCGAGCCTGTGGCTTACCGTGGCCTGTTCCTGATCGACAAAGAAGGTATTGTACGCCACCAGGTGGTAAACGACCTGCCACTTGGCCGCAGCATCGACGAGGCGCTCCGCATGGTAGATGCCCTGCAGTACTTCGAAGAAAAAGGCGAAGTTTGCCCGGCCAACTGGGAAGAAGGCAAAGAAGCCATGCAGGCTACCAAAGAAGGTGTTTCCAACTACCTGGCAAAAAGAGCACACTAAGCACTCCCTACACAGGTTTTGCACAAAAGAGGCTGTCCGAAAAAGGGCAGCCTCTTTTTTATTTCTGACCCTGCTGATGAGGAGCAGAGGCAATGGTGGCAGGTGCAGTAACATTCTGCTGCACCTGCCACCATTGCCTCTGCTCCTGCAAGACTGCAGTATTGCCTGCATTGCAGTAGCAGCATCGGCTACAACTTCTTTTTCTCCCCCTTCTTCAGCTTGGTTATTTTAAAAATCACGCCTTCTTCGTTGCAAACCATCATGTCGGTGCTGTTTAGGAAAACAATTCCCTCCGATTTGCCCAGGCCTGGTATTTTAAGGCAGTTTACTTCTCCATTCGTAAAGTTATTCCTGCCATTCAGCTGCAGCAGGTATATTTCTTCATACCCCAGCAACGCCACTGTTTTTCCATCGGTGCTTATGTCGGCCGACGAGATCTTGGAATTGATTTGCAGGCTGTCGATGAGCTTTGCTTCGTGCTTACCAGGCAGGTCGGGCAGGCGGTATACCCGCACATAATCCTGGCACGTGCTGTTTTTGTTGAATAAATAAAGCTGCCCGTTGTGCCAGAAAAAGGCTTCGCAGTCGAACAGCTCACTGCCTTCTGCCGCCGGAAACTTCTTTTGATCTGAAAAGGTGAAGTGAATGACCTGGTGCGCCGCTTTGGGGTCGCTCTCACGCACTTTCACAATCCGCAGGTTCTGCCGGTCGCCCCCATTGTTGCCAAAGTCGCCAATGTAGAGGTTTCCCTTGTTGTCGTGCGCCAGGTCTTCCCAATCGTCGTTCTTCAGATCTTTCAACTCCAGCTTTGCCAGCAATTTCCCTTCTGGTGTTATTTTGGATAACTCTGCCCCCGTTGCGCTATCGCCATGCGTCCAGAGGTTGCCGTCGCTGGTAATCTCCAGCCCGGAGCTTTCGTTTATTTCATCGTGCATCTCCTGCCCCTGTTCCAGCACATACACCCCGATTAACTCCTTGCATTTCGCCGGACATTCATTCACCTGGCTATAACCGGTAGCCAGTAAAAGTGAAAATAAAAATGTACTTATTAACCTTCCCATAAATCATCCCTCCATTTTTTTATAATTTCACAGGGTATTCTTTACGGTCTGAACGTAAGGAAGTTAGTAGCTGAGGCTACAGAATTTTCAGAAGAGGAGGTGGCGTTTGTTTTTATTTTAGGTCAAGAAGGTCAATTAATCCCCGGTTGACCTCTTGTATCTCAAAATCAGTTAGTTGCCCTAACTTCCCGATCACCAGTTCTTTGTCAATAGTCGTAATTTTGCTAAACGGATCAGGGAAGTCTTTTTGATTCCATTTTCTTTGGATGGCTCAAGTCTGACGTCAAATTTTTCTGCCACTTTAGCTGAGTAGTAATAAACGAAACAGTTATATCCTCATCAGAACCAAACAATACTAACGCAGGTCTGTTTTTTGTTCCTGTTAAATTTGTAAAAGGAAAAGGAATTAGAACAAAGTCTTCCTTTTTCATTTGTAGCGCTCTTTCAGGTCCGATGCGGAATAGAGGTCTTCTTCATCCTCCAGGAACTTGAAAGATGTTGAATCCGCTGCTACCTGCTTAATTCCTTCTACTAAATTTCTATCCTCTAGCTTGTTCAAGAGGAATTCTGCAAAATCTGACACTTCTTTTAATTTTTGGTCAGGAAGCCTGGAGAGCCGATCTATCGTCTTTTGTATTAATATTTCTCTTGTCATCACATCAGCCTTTTTTCTAGTTAACGCATTTTTAAATCCATTTGTGCTGTCTAACCCTTTTTAGCTGTTGTGTGCTGTTTTATTCTTTTAGTCCTACCTGATTGTATCTTTCTTCAAGCACCTCTCTGTAAGCGATCTTCATATTATCAGATAAAAATGAACGGTCTATCCAGCTTAGCGCTTCAGATTTATTCTTTACCATTCGGTTAAAAACCCTCTGTATTTGCTTATCCGTAAGCCCCAGCCCTGTACCTAACTGCTCAAAGTGTTCTCGCTTCAACTTTTTTTTCTTACCTACTAAGCTGAGTGCCAGCTCTTCATCATCTTCAGGATTTACGATAGAAACATTCAGTAGATCATATGCAGGCGCTAATACCCAACCGGAAGGGCTTTCAATCATGGAGAAATTCTTCAGGTGCATATCATTATTTCCAGTAAGAAAGGAGAAAAGTGCCAATTCAAAATAGAAGATCTTATCCAGTAGCGTATTGCTAGAATAGCTTTCAAGTGCTTTTCCAATTCTTTCCATGGAGCTTTTATATTTATCGAATGCCTCCGTGATCTGGAACATATCGAGCATATGGATCTTTTCTCCAGTTTCTGTCCGGTCTATACGTCTGGTTATATAGGAGAGTTCTCCCGAGGCCAGCCGGATCAAAGAAGAGGGTACAACCCGAATTCCGAAGCTTTCAGCTATTCGCATAGTTACGTGTTCATTTCCAGGCATTTCAGGAAACTGATCAGATGGAGGTTTAAAAATAAAATTACCTCCTAATGCACCAACTACAGTTAAACGAGCATCCGATTTTTCTTTGGTTTCTTTTACCAATGACATAGACAATTTCGCCTGAACACCTGGTACCGCAACACTGCGTTCCACCACATTTTTCGCAAGCTCATCCATTTGGTCTAGCGAATATTCTATTAGTGGAGGTGTTGGAGTTCCAAAGAACTCTAAAGAACATTTTTTATGAAAGTCATGTCCTGCTTCTACAGGCTCATAGCAATACAAGCACCTATTCTCCATCTACTTCTTGTATTGGTTCAACACTTACAGCACCGATACAATTCTGACAACATGCCAGCAATAATCCCATTCGATCATTCCGATTTATTTTCCAACTTTCGGAAGCGATGTTCAATAACCACCCTTCAGGAATCAATCCTTCAAAAAATGGAAAAAGTCGTTTATCGGTATAGGGCTTATCTGTTACTGGCATTGTGAATGTAATAAAATCATTTGGATGCTCTTTCACATATTGCGCATTATACTGAAAAACATATTCACCTTCATTTGTCTCCGTAACGATGCCAGCCAAATGTTCTTTATAATACACCTTTCCGCGTCTCATTCACTCAAATCTTTCCTATTCACAGGAGCTAATTCATGCCCAAACATGCGGAGAACCAGGTTTACTTTATCCATATTCAGATTCGTTTTACCTTGTTCAATTTTACGTATCACTGTTAATGCAACTCCTGCACGTTCAGCAAATTCTTCTTGAGTAAGATTAACTCCTTTTCTACGTTCTTTAACAAACTCTGCTAATTGTTTCATTATATGCTTTAGAATATAACAATGTACGAAATTAATATATTATATTCAATTACATATAATAAACTTTAAGAACAGATAATTATATGTTTTAGCATACACTCAAAAGATAATGCCTATATTATATTTTATAACATATAATACAGGCGTTAAATGGACTGTGACTGAATTTAAATTCTAACTTTACAACCTCACTATTAAATGTTTTTCAAATTTTTATCAATGATTCTGTTAACGTTAGCAGGCAATATAAAAGAACTTTTCTTGGAGGAGTATGGTACGCAACGTTTCGCAGCTACCTAAAGGTGGCGATTTAAAAGCACTTCACTGTCAAACAAAGCACAGCCTTTGATAGAAACACAAGCCTTCACCTAACCACTTCACTGCCGCTTTCTGTTAGTTGCTGTTATAAGCCGTTTTTCTTTCGTCTTGCATTTTGTAAGCTGTCAACATAGTCGTTACTAAAGTCATTTAAGTTTTTCATGTCATTGTATGTGCCAACTGAAAGCCCTAAAAAAACTTTACTGTTATTGTCGTCTGAGCCACCCATGCCACCCATGGTTCCCATTGTCCCAGGATTAAAAACAGCTAAACTGTCTCGTGGTGGTTCATGGGGATTTTTTTCTGTTGTCCATTCCTCATTAAAATCTCTTGTGTCCAGCACGCCCAGTTTTCGTCTCTGTCCGTTTGGAGAAATGTAATAGTATTCTTGATTGATTATTCCTTGTTCGTCTTTGAATTGAGTAAATAAAACTCCCGTTTGAGGTATTCTATAAATTCGTCTGCCATCTTCGTATTCAGGTTTTTCTCCGTCTGATTGATTAAAAATGACAAGAACATTTCCTTTGTATCCTTCAGGAATTAAGTAAGTTTCCTTTTCAGGGCGTGTAAAATATGAACTGGCAAAAGAAAATAAATACATACCGACAACCACAACAATTAAAGTCAATGGAAAAGATAGTAGTCCAAGTATGACCTTTGAAGTCTTTGGTTTTCCTGTCGGTTTTGGTAAACGCCAATCAAGAAATAGCAGTTGAAGAATAGAACCGCCAATCCATAAATAGAGAATTGGAATGCTAAAGGCACCAATCCACGGTCCCAATGCCAACGCAACACAATATGCCCAACCAAGTGAAAGCATAAAAGCAGTTAGAATGATAAAAACCAGCCGTAATAAGAATGAATTTACCCGAAACAGATGTATGATTGTATTGCCTGTTACGCTAAGTCCAACTGCGAGTGGAACAGTCCAAAAAACAAAAGCATAAGTGTCACCTTTGCCAAACCAGTCTTGTCTGTATAATACAATTGTCACAGCAACCAAACATGTCAATATGTTTATTAGTCCGCTTAGAAGTTTTATAATAAATGGTCTGCTCACTGTCGTCTTTTAAAATGGCTTTTAACGATATTATATACCGCCCCCCTCCTTCCCCCTACCAAATATAACAGATAAACCGAATACTACAACCGCCTGCAGCCGCCAATCCCCGCCAAACCGCTATATTTGCAGCACGAACCAAACACCTGTACCCTTTGCCAAAGCTACTCTACAACATCGGGCTGAAAGCCTACCGTGCTGCCATTGCGATAGCGGCTCCTTTTAACCAAAAGGCCAGGCTGATGCGGGAAGGGCGTGTGAAGCAATTCGAGAACCTGAGGCAGGCCCTGCAGCACAACCAGGCGCCGGTGGTGTGGTTTCATTGCGCCTCGCTGGGCGAGTTTGAGCAGGGGCGGCCGGTGATCGAGGCGTTCCGGGAGGCCTTTCCGGGCTACAAAGTGCTGCTGACCTTCTTCTCCCCTTCCGGCTACGAAGTGCGCAAAAACTACAGCGGCGCCGACTTTATCTTTTACCTGCCACTCGACAGCGCTTCCAATGCCCGCCGCTTCCTGGAGCTGGTACAGCCAAAGCTGGCAGTGTTCGTGAAGTACGAGTTCTGGCACTATTACCTGCAGGAGCTGCACAAGCGAAATATTCCGGCACTTTCCATCTCCGCTATTTTCCGGCCCGGGCAGGTGTTCTTCAGAGGCTATGGAGGCTTCTACAGAACCATTCTGCGCAACTTCACGCACATCTATACCCAGAACCAGGAGTCGGCACAGCTGCTGCAAAGCATTAACATCACCCATGCCAGCGTTGCCGGCGACACCCGTTTCGACAGGGTGCTGCAGACGGCAGCAACCGTAAAGACGATACCGGTGGTAGCTGATTTTGTGCAACAGCAGGAGGTGTTTGTGGTAGGCAGCAGCTGGCCGCCGGACATCGAAGTACTGCTTCCGCTCATCCAAAAGTACCGGCAGCACATCAGATTCATCATTGCGCCGCACGAAATAAGCGAAAGCAGCATCGGCAAACTGATGGAGCAGCTGGGCGAAGGCGCTATTCGGTATTCAGAGGCTGTGGAGGCTGGTGCAGCAAACGTTAACGTGCTCGTAATTGACAACATCGGCATGCTTTCCTCACTTTACAGCTACGGCACCTATGCCTACATTGGCGGCGCCTTCGGCAAAGGACTGCACAACACGCTGGAGGCGGCGGTGTTCGGGCTGCCGCTCTTCTTCGGTCCGCGCTACAGCAAGTTTGAGGAGGCAAAGGAACTGGTGGCCCTGGGCTGTGCTTTCCCGGTGCAGGATGCGGCAGGTCTGCTGGCGGCATTTGAGCAGGTGCACCTTACCCCCGGATTACGCCAAAGCATATCCGAGAAGGAAAAACATTACGTAAAACAAAAGGCAGGTGCCACCGCCACCATTCTCACAGATGTTAAACGCCTGCTAAAACAAACGGCATGAAAGGAGTAGTTGTAAAATCCACCGGTTCCTGGTACCTGGTACGCGACGAGAGCGGCACGCTGTACCGGGCACGCCTGCGCGGCAAGTTTAAACTGAAAGGGATGAAAGTCAGCAACCCGCTGGCCGTGGGCGACCGGGTGGAGTTCGATGTGGAGGATGTGGAGGAAAAATCGGCCGTTATTCATAAAATAGAAGACCGCCGCAACTACATCATCCGGCAATCGACACACAAGTCGGCACATGCCCATATCATTGCCGCCAACCTCGACCTGGCGCTGCTCGTGGTAACGCTGGTGTCGCCGCGCACCTCGTTCGGTTTTATCGACCGCTTCCTGGTTACCGCCGAAGCCTACGACATACCCGCCATGCTCATCTACAACAAAACCGACATGTACGACCAGGACATGGAGCGCTACCAGCGGCAGATCAGCCATATGTACGGGCAGATTGGCTACAACACGCTGGCCGTTTCGGCACTGAAAAACGAGGGGATGGAAGCCGTCAGGCAACTGATACAGGGCAAAACCAGTCTTTTCTCGGGCCACTCCGGTGTGGGAAAATCGAGTATTATCAACCAACTCGTACCGGACCTGGCGCTTAAAACTTCCGAGATTTCGTCCTTTTCGGATAAAGGCGTGCACACCACCACGTTTGCCGAAATGTTTGAGGTAGACCCGGAAACGTTCATCATCGATACGCCCGGAATAAAAGAGTTGGGCATTGTGGATATCCCGAAAAACGAGCTGAGCCATTTTTTCCCGGAGATGCGGGAGCGCCTGAACCAGTGCCGCTTTAACAACTGCACCCACACCAACGAGCCGGGCTGTGCCGTTGTAGCGGCTGTTCGCGAGAACAGGATTGCCCTGACGCGCTACGAAAGCTACCTGAGCATGCTGCAGGGCGAGGATAACAGGAAGTAGCTGTGTTTACTCGTACTTTTTGGCAGGCTCCAGCACTTTGTCCACTACATGCACCACGCCATTGCGGCAATCGGCATCCTGCATGGCCACAATGGCATCGTTTATCCTGACTTCGCCCCCTTTCTTGGCCACCTTCAGCTGCTGTCCGCCTGCTGTAATGAGCGTGGCGCCATCCTGCAGGTCTGCGACCGTCAGTTTTCCGGCAATGAGGTGGGTGCTTACCAGTTGCTGCAGGCGCTCTTTGTTCTCCGGCTTCAGCAGCTCTTTGAGCGTTTGCCCGTACTTTGCTTCAAAGGCAACATCGCTGGGCGCAAACACCGTGTAAGGTCCCGTGCCATTCAGTTTCTTTACCATACCCGACAACTTCAGCAGCGCCGAAAACTCGGTCAGCGTGTCTACCCGCGAAATGTTTTCCGGGATATTGTGCGACGGCACCATTGGGTACTGGTTCAGCGGAACTGTCTTTAAGATGTGTACGACTTCCTTCGTGTCGGCAGGCATTTTGGGAAGAATTTCGCTGCTGTCAGTAGCGGAGAGATCTTCAGCCTTGACCTGCTTCCCGCTGTTTGCTTCCGTACCACAGCCTGCGAAGGATATTACCAGGAACAAAGCAATACCCCAACCCCCTAATTCATTATAACTCATTGCTTTGTAAACTTTTCACCATAGAATAACCCTCACCTGTTTTAACTCCAATTCTGCAACTTGAGTTACACATATTTGCCATAAAACATAACTTTTTAATCCATTTTTATAGCCTTCCGGGCATAATAGGGCAGGCTTCGGTTAAATTCCGTATTTTTGCAGCAGTTACTGTATGTTACATTAAAAGAAAGCAATATGAAAACCGCCGAAATACACACCTCCAAGGGCGTCATGAAAGTAGAATTTTACGAGAAAGATGCTCCTAAAACCGTTCAGAACTTTACAGACCTGGCAAAAAAAGGCTTTTACGACGGCCTTACGTTTCACCGCGTTATTCCTGATTTTGTGATACAGGGCGGCTGCCCCAACACACGGGAAGGCGCAAAAGGCGTGCCCGGCACAGGCGGCCCCGGTTATAAAATAGATTGCGAACTGACCGGCGAAAACCAGTACCACGACCGCGGCGTTCTGTCGATGGCGCATGCCGGACGCAACACCGGCGGCTCGCAGTTCTTTATCTGCCACAGCCGCAAAAACACCGCCCACCTCGACCGCAACCACACCTGCTTCGGCAAAGTGGTGGAAGGCCTGGATGTGGTAGACCAGATCAAAGCAAACGACCGTATCGAGAAAATTGTCGTAAACGAAGACTAACACACCCTGTGTTATATTTACAGATAAAAGCCGCCTGCAAAGCGGCTTTTATTGTGAAGTACCTGCTCCCTGTTTCGATTTATCCTGAAATTTAGGCTGCCTTTTTACCCCCTGCGTCAGATTTATACTTAGCTTTATAGTTGCTTACCGCTACTTCAGCAGATTAACAGCTGACGGGTCAGGTGTACAGCACAACAGCAAATTAAATAATAGCCGCTGCCTTACCGGCCGCCGGCCCACTTCTGGCTTATGAAGAAATTAGCATTACACTGGCAGATTATTATTGGAATGGGATTGGGCGTGCTCTGGGGAATACTGGCCAGTTCAGCCGGGTTCATCGATTTTACCATCGACTGGATAAAGCCCTTCGGCACCATTTTCATCAACCTGCTCAAACTGATTGCCGTGCCGCTGGTGCTGGTATCGCTTATCACCGGCGTTGCCAGCCTCTCCGACATTAGCAAGCTCTCCCGCATCGGCTCCAAAACCATCGGCATTTACCTGCTCACTACCTTAGTGGCTGTTGTACTCGGGCTTGTGCTGGTAAACACCTTTAAACCGGGCAATGCCTTTTCGGCGCAAAAGCGCGAGGAGTTTAAGGAGCAGTACGCCTCCGCCACCACCCAACGCTCTTCCGATGCCGAAAAAGTAAAGCAGGAAGGGCCACTGCAGCCTTTGGTAGATATTGTGCCCGCCAACATCTTCTCCTCCATCACCGACAACGGCAAAATGCTGCAGGTTATCTTTTTCGCGCTCCTGTTCGGCATTGCCCTCATCCTCATTCCTCCGGACAAGGCACAGCCTGTTGTTGCTTTTTTTGACGGGGTAAACCTGGTGGTCCTGAAGATGGTGGACCTTATTATGCTGGCTGCTCCGTATGGGGTATTTGCCTTGCTGGCGGGGCTGGTGGTGGAGTTCGCCGGCGACGACCCGGGTGCGGCGCTGGAGCTGCTGCTGGTGCTGGGCTACTATGGCCTGGTGGTTATTGCCGGGCTGGCGGTACTTATTTTTGTGGTGTACCCGCTGCTGGTTATTACGGTCGGCAGAACCAAATATACCGACTTCCTGAAAGGCATTTTCCCGGCCCAGATGCTGGCTTTCTCCACCTCGTCGAGTGCCGCTACCCTGCCTGTTACCATGGAACGTTGCGAAAAGAACCTGGGCGTTTCCAAAGAAGTGGCCAGTTTTGTGCTGCCGCTTGGCGCCACCATCAACATGGACGGTACCAGTCTCTACCAGGCAGTAGCAGCCGTTTTCATTGCACAAGCCTTCGGCATGGACCTGGACCTGTACACGCAGTTGGGCATCGTACTTACGGCCACGCTGGCGTCCATTGGTTCGGCTGCCGTGCCGGGTGCCGGGGTGGTGATGCTCGTGATCGTGCTGCAGCAGGCAGGAATCCCTATTGAAGGGATCGCGCTGATCCTGGCTCCCGACCGGCTCCTCGACATGTGCCGCACCACCGTAAACGTAACCGGCGACGCGGCCGTGTGCATGATGGTAGCCAGAACCGAAGGAGAATTAAGCCCTGTTCCGGAAGAACACATCAACGCCTGATCACCTGAACCAGGTAAATTATTGCTCAAACATGAGGAGCAGAGGCTGTGGTGGCAGGTGCAGCAGAATAAAAAACACCTGAACCGGCAAAAAATAGAGTGCTGCAGCTGCCACCACACCCACTGCTGCTGGGCTGGAGCGGCAAAACCCGGTAAAAAGCAATTTTTTATTACCTGAACCAACTGCCATCACCACTGTCTGCGTATAGTGGACGAACCATCAAACCAAAAGTAGATGCGCCCATTTCAGTTGTACCCACTCGGTGATACCGCCATTGTGCTCCAGTTCGGAGAAGAAATAGACGATAATATTTTCCCACGGATCAGGGCAATAGCCGCTTACCTGGACCAGCACCCCTTCCCGGGGATGATGGAGTACGTACCCGCCTACACCACCATCACGATTTACTACGACCCCTGGGTCATCAGCGAAAAAGGAAAGTATGATCCGTATGCCATGGCTGTTGCGCACATGCAGGAACTCCTGCCGCAGGCAGCGCAGGAAAAGAAACAGAAAGCCCGCACAATCAAAATACCGGTGTGCTATGGCGGCGAATATGGGCCTGACCTTGAATTTGTGGCCGATCACAACAAGCTGTCGCCGAAGCAGGTCATCCGGCTCCACAGTGGCGCAGATTATATCGTGCACATGATTGGCTTCGCTCCGGGTTTCCCGTACCTGGGCGGCCTGCACAAAAAGTTAGCCACACCACGCAAAGACATGCCGCAAGCCCTCATCCCCGCAGGCTCGGTGGGAATAGCCGGAAACCAGACGGGCATTTACCCCATCGAAACCCCGGGAGGCTGGCAGCTGATTGGCCGTACCCCCCTGGAGCTGTTCAACCCTAACCGGGAAACGCCAAGCCTGTTGCGTGCCGGCGACATTGTTCGCTTTGAACCTATTTCCGAGAAACAGTTTAACGCCCTAAAGGAGAAGCAGCATGAGTCTTGAGATCATAAAACCCGGCGTATTAACCACCATCCAGGATGCGGGCCGGTACGGGTATCAGAAAGATGGCATCCTGGTTAGTGGCGCCATGGATACCGTTGCCCTCCGGATTGCGAACCTGCTGGTGGGAAACCTGAAATCAGACGCCGCTCTCGAAGCAACCATCACAGGTCCGCAGGTAAAATTCGCCTCAGACCAGTTAATAGCCGTTACAGGTGCCGACATGGCGCCTGCTGTGGACGGCACGCCCATTAAAATGTGGCGTCCGGTATTTGTAAAAAAAGGCAGTACGCTCAAACTTGGATCAGCTACCACAGGCTGCCGCACCTACGTTGCCTTTTCCGGGAGCTTTGCCATACCGAAGGTGCTGGGCAGTTACGCCACCTACCTCCGGGCCGCTGTAGGCGGTTATGAGGGAAGAGCTTTACAAGCCGGCGACGTGATTCCCTGCAATGAATTTCCGGAAAAAGTACTGCCGCTGCTGGAGCAGTTGCAGGCCTCCGGAAACGGACATTCCTTCTGCGAAACCAAATGGGCCGTCGATCCGCATGTGCATCCGGTGTACCAGGAAAACCCTGAAATCCAGGTGCTGCGTGGGCCGGAGTATGACCGGCTATCGGAACTGAGCAAAATGTACCTCTGGAAGGAGAAATTCCAGGTTACGGCGCAGTCGGACCGGATGGGCTACCAGTTGCTGGGAGTTACGCTGTCGCTTTCGCACAAAACAGAACTGATATCAACAGCCGTTACGTTTGGCACCGTGCAGGTGCCGCCCAAAGGCAGCCTGATCATCCTGATGGCCGATCGCCAGACAACAGGCGGCTATCCGCGCGTTGCCCAGGTAATTACAGCCGACCTGCCCCTGCTGGCCCAGGTGCCGCCCGGGAAGGTTATCCGGTTCAAAGAAGTGTCGCTGGAGGAAGCCCAGATGCAGTACCTGAAACAGGAATACCACCTGGAGCAATGTAAACAAGGACTCGAATTTAAATTCAGAGCATGAAACCTGCCTTATCCGTCGACCTGAACTGCGACCTCGGCGAAAGCTTTGGCGCCTACCGTTTAGGAAATGATGCCGACATGCTCGACCTCGTGACTTCGGCCAACATCGCCTGCGGCTTCCATGCCGGCGACCCCTCCGTCATGAAAAAGACAGTGCAACTGGCACTTGCCAAACAAGTAGCCATCGGCGCACACCCGGGCTTACCAGACCTGGTGGGCTTTGGCCGCCGCGAAATGGCCGTTACGCCGGAAGAGGTTTTTGACATGGTGGTGTACCAGGCTGGAGCCCTGGCAGCGTTTGTAAAAGCAGAAGGCGGCACGCTGCATCATGTAAAACCGCACGGCGCCTTGTACAACATGGCAGCTGTAAACAGCGGTCTGGCCGAAGCCATTGCAGAAGCAGTTTATAAGCTATACCCGGAGGCGGTACTCTACGGCCTGGCCGGTAGCGAACTGGTAAAAGCAGGGAAAAAACTGGGTCTTAAAACAGCCAGCGAAGTTTTTGCCGACCGCACCTACCAGCAAGACGGCACCCTGACCTCCCGCCGCCAACCCAATGCTCTTATCACCGACCAGGAACAGGCGGTAAAGCAGGTAATAAGCATGGTGAAAGAAGGAAGAGTCATGTCGGTACAAGGCACAGCCGTTCCCATCCAGGCCGACACCATCTGCATCCACGGCGATGGTCCACATGCTATTCCATTTGCCCGCCGGATACGGGAAGCGCTTCTTGCCGAAAACATTGCTGTTGCTGCCCAGCTTCTTTAAAGCTCCTCCGAAAGTTGTAATTATATTATGCATTTACCGGTTTTTCCGAAATTTTTCGGGATCTACGACATTGCCTGCGCTTATTTTGTTGGGTTTAGCTCTGCAGCACCTACCACCACAGCCACTGCTGTTCCTTTAAAATGAAAATAGCAGCACAAGCCACCCACCCTCTCTAGAAAAAATGCTATCATGAACAAGGCAAACTCCTTCGCTATAAATGATTTATATCATCTGTCGTTCGCAACGCCTGTTTCTGTTTTTTACCTAATATTGGTCCCGTAAACGCTATTACATTTTCTTTTAAACAAAGGCAACTAATACCATATAGGAAAAAGGATCTTCCATTACGATTCTGCTATTAGCAGATGTTTCTGCAGCTTGCCCACAAGATCCCGAAAGGGATGACAAGAAGGAGAAATATTTATATGGAAGCGAATAAATAGTATTTGCCATAATCTAGCAACAACTTATTAAACAACACTTTACAGGCAAAATGAACGAGAGTACAACAATCAGAATTACAGATTCTTCCGCCAATCCGGCACCACTCGGCTTAATAGGCTTCGGTTTAACCACCATCCTGTTAAACCTCGCCAATGCAGGCCTCATCCCGTTAACCAGTATGATCATGGGAATGGGAATATTTGTAGGGGGCATCGCCCAGGTTTTTGCGGGCTTAATGGAGTGGAAGAAAAACAACACCTTCGGCACCGTCGCCTTCACCGCTTACGGCTCCTTCTGGCTTGCGCTTGTTGCTACCTGGGTTTTACCCAACATGGGCCTCGCCGAAGCAGCAGATCCCGTTTCGATGGGCTGGTTTCTCCTTTTCTGGGGGTTGTTTACCGCAGGCATGTTTGCAGGCACTTTCAGGTTAAACCGTGCCCTGCAGGTTGTGTTTGGCACCTTGACCCTGTTATTTTTCTTATTTGCCCTGGCCGACTTTACCGGCAGCCACCAGATCAAGGTAATAGCCGGTTACGAAGGAATTGTGTGCGGACTTAGTGCGGTGTATGCCTGCCTGGCACAGGTACTAAACGAAGTCTACGGGGAAACTGTATTGCCTTTGGGAGCTGTAAAGAAACCAAAGGCCGCTAAAAAATCTGCTGTACCAGCAGCCAGAGCCTTAGCTACAGCTTAATTTTTTCTGCTACACCCGTCACCACACCCACTGCTGCTGGCTACCTGTACACGCGCCTTCAGACAGGCAGGAGCAGCAGCGCAAAAGCCTGTACCGAGCCGGAAAGCCTCGTACAGGCTTTTGCGCGCTCCGGGCAGCTCTTCCTTTGGCATTTTCTGCACAACACCTCAGTAAAACCAATTTTCCTATACCTCCCTCCTCCCGCTGAAAAAGAAGTAATTTTGCTGCCATAAACTGTACTTTACCCGTAGCAGCTTTACACCATGAAGGCTTTTTGAAAGAAATCTCCTGTTATAAGCGGCTTTCTCCTTATTTACTTTTATATTTAAATGTTATTTTCATTTATAAAACAGAAATAAATGAAAACTGCATTTTCCTGCTTAAAACCATTGTTTACATTTACCAAAGACACTCATTTAGAATTATACCAGATGAAGCGTTTCTTCTTGCTACTCCCCCTCTTGTTCCTGCTTTTTGTTTCCTGCAGCAAAACTTCCGTTAGTTCCTCCAAACAGGAAGCCGTCTCCATTGTAATCCCGGAGGCTGCTCATGCCAGGCTAGCCTATGGTGCAGAACGCTTACGCACAGCCCTGGAAGAAAAAGGCTACCAGGCGCAGGTAGTAACGCAGCAGAAAGCAGCTGGGAAAGGCCGTAGAATCGTTATAACGCAGGCACAAAGTACTGCTGCACCAGCCACCACAGCCTCTGCTCCCGGTAAGGAAGGCTTTACCATCTCCTCCGATAATAACACGATGACCATTACCGGGGCCGATGCGTCCGGAGCGCTTTACGGCACGATGGAAGTAATTGAGCAGTTGGAGGAGCAGGGCCAGCTGCCTGCCACCCTACAACTCACCGACCAGCCCGAGATGGTGCTGCGCGGCACCGCCATCGGCGTTCAGAAGCCCTACTTTTTGCCGGGCCGCCACGTGTACGAATATCCTTACACCCCCGAAACGTTTCCCTGGTTTTACGACAAGGCCCACTGGATAAAGTACCTGGACATGCTGGTGGAGAACCGCTACAACTCCCTCTACCTCTGGAACGGCCACCCCTTCGCCTCCCTCGTGCGCCTGCCGGATTATCCGTACGCTGTGGAGGTAGACGATGCTACCTTTAAGAAGAACGAAGAAATGTTCCGCTTCCTGACCGAAGAAGCCGACAAGCGCGGCATTTGGGTGATACAGATGTTCTACAACATCATCGTTTCCAAGCCATTTGCCGAACATCATAACATCAAAACTCAGGAACGCAACCGTCCCATCACGCCCCTGCTCTCCGACTACACCCGCAAATCCATCGCTGCTTTTGTGGAAAAATACCCGAACGTAGGCCTGCTCATTACCCTAGGCGAAGCCATGGAAGGCGTAGGCCAGGACGATGTAGACTGGTTCACGAAAACGATTATTCCGGGTGTGCAGGACGGGCTGAAGGCGATTGGCCAGACCACGGAACCACCCATCGTCCTACGCGCCCACGACACCGACGCCCCCCGCGTGATGAAAGCGGCGCTGCCCCTGTACAAGAACCTCTACACCATGGCCAAGTACAACGGCGAAGCCCTCACCACCTACACCCCGCGTGGCAAATGGGCCGAACTGCACCGTACCCTGAGCAGAATCGGCACCGTACATGTGCAAAACGTACACATCCTGGCCAACCTGGAACCTTTCCGCTACAGTTCACCGGACTTCATCCAGAAATCGGTGAAAGCCATGCACGAGATTTACGAGTCGAACGGGCTGCACCTCTACCCGCAGGCATCTTACTGGGACTGGCCTTATGCTGCCGATAAAACCGACGAGCGCCTGCTGCAGGTAGACCGCGACTGGATGTGGTACAAAGCCTGGGCTCGCTACGCCTGGGATTCCAAACGCAACCGCCAGCAGGAAGTCGCCTATTGGTCGCGCGAACTGGGCGATGTGTTTGGCATGCAACCGGAAAACGGAAAGCATGTGCTGGAAGCCCACGAGCAGGCGGGCGAGATTTCGCCTAAACTGCTCCGCCGCTACGGCATCACCGACGGCAACCGCCAGACGCTCACGCTGGGCATGCTCATGACACAGCTCATCAACCCCTACCGCTACGGCCTGTTCACGCTGCTCTATGAGTCGGAAGCACCGGAAGGCGAAATGATTATCGAGTATGCGGAGAAGGAATGGAAAAAGGAGCCGCACATCGGCGAAACCCCGATTCAGGTAGCCAACGAGGTAGTAGCCCACGGACGCAAAGCCGTAGAAGCCATCGAAAAAGCGTCGGGGGCAGTTACTAAAAACAAAGAAGAATTTGAGCGC
The DNA here is from genome assembly GCF_003347595.2 of Botryobacter ruber. Lineage (GTDB taxonomy): Bacteria > Bacteroidota > Bacteroidia > Cytophagales > Hymenobacteraceae > Pontibacter > Pontibacter ruber_A. The sequence continues at coordinate 108,418 of NZ_QCZK02000053.1, forward strand.
CTGAAAAACGACATGTACTGCTACAACGCCCTGGCCAACCACTACGCCGAAAAAGCACGGGCAGCGGTGCAGGTGCTGCAGTACAAATATTCAAACAACATTTCGGACCTTGAAGCAGCACTGCCGCACCTGGAGCGCAGCGTGCAGCACTACCGCGACCTGACCAAGCTGACCAAAGACACCTACCTGTACGCCAACAGCATGCAGACCTACATGCGTAAAATTCCGCTTCGCGGCGCAGACGCCACGTATATTCACTGGGATGAGCTGCTGCCGGTGTACGAAAAGGAGCTGGCTACTTTCAAAAGAAGCATCGATTCCCTTCGAACGGCAAAAGCGGCAGGTCCGCGCAAAATTGTACCTTTCAAAAATGTGCCGGTCACCATCCACTCTAAAACTGAAGGTGCTTACACGGTAGCCTCCGGTCAGCAGATTTTTTCAGATACTGTGGTACGCATCACCGCCGTGGCTCCAGAACTTCAGGGCCTGAAAGGCATCCGGTACTCCAGGGAAAAACAAATCAAAGAAGGCACCAGCATCCGCTTTACCACCAGCAAACCCGTGAAGCTGCTGGTAGGCTACTTCAATAAGAAAACGGCCGCTTTCGCTGCTCCCGATACCACTTTTGCCAAAGCCCCCGAACTGGAAACCGACGCCAGCGCCAACGACTACGGCCAAAGTGACATCCGCATCTCAAACGCCGTCGTGGCCGGCGACATGCCACCGGTTAATGTACACTCATATTACTTCAAACCCGGCACCCACACCCTCAACCTCCCGAAGGGCGCTTTACTGCTCCTCGGCTTCATGGACGGCGACCGTGAAATAAAAATACACAATGCCGGACTGGCCGGTGGCGGGAATGACATTGACTGGCTGTTTGAGTAGGTTGAGTAGGTAAAATGGCGCGGGCGTCCTCGCCCGTGTCTACTATTCCGAGGCCTTTGGCCGCCGTGAAACACGAAATTCCTAAAGTTTTTATAAAGATTTCTGCCCTCAGACACTCGCAGGAGCTGCGCACACTGCGAGGTCTTTTGAAAGTGTCAATGGTACCGAAGGGAGAGATCTGGTAATTTGCACTGTTTACAAAACCCGAATGCCCGCTGGAGCGACATGGTCCGCTGGAACAGGTTGTTTAGTTTAGTTGAGTAGAGAGGAATGTTTGGAAAAAAAGAGAAAGGCAGTGAGGTTGATCAGCTCACTGCCTTTCTCTTTTCTGCTTCAAGTTTCCAACTTGGAGCTTTTTATCGTGAAAGCTTTCAGCTTTCGTGTCGGAATTTACCTGTTTCCAAACTCTGGCATGTAAAAAACTTGCTTTCGCTAGTGCGAGCTTGTTGCTCGTACTTACAGCAGTCTTGTTGCCTTGAGCTACTTGTATTTGGATTCCAAAGTATTAAGAAAGTACGAGCTACAAGCTCGCACTAGCGCACCTGTTTTTGATTCTTCCGAACAAAATTAGCCATCAATGGATTTTCCCAACTCTAATAATTATCATCATCCTCCTCCCCAAACGACGGCATGGTGAACATGCCGCTGAGCAGGTCTTTGAACTGCAGCCCGGTAGTGAGCTTGTTTTTGCTGAGCTGGCTGTGTTCGGCCAGGCCGTGCAGCGCAAACTCCATCAGGAAGAGCTTTTCTTTCTCGTCTGCTTTCGGTTGCTGTTTTTCTACCAGCTCTGCCAGGCCGGGAACATTTTGTAAAGCTGTTTTGTAATCCGCATCCGACGCGTCGTTCAGGATATCCAGCGTATTGCCGTCGCTAAACCAGCCAACAATTTTCTTGTAAGGGCTCGGCGTGTTCTTTGCTTTCTTGGCTTTGTCCGGGTCGGGGAAGTATTTCAGGAATTGGGTGCGGATGGCTTTTCCCATCAGGATTTGCGCCACATGCCCGGCTCCCTCCTGCTCGCCTTCGTATACCAGCTCCACTTTACCGGTTACCGACGGGATGGTGCTCATAAAATCCGACACGCGAATATAAGTACTGGTCTCGCCGTTCATCAGCGCCCGGCGCTCGGCAGCGCTCACCAGGTTCTCGAAAGCAGAGATGGTTAAACGGGCAGACACGCCACTTTTGGCATCCACATATTCACTCTCACGGGCTTCAAAGGCAATCTGCTCTACCAGGTCGCTTACCAGTTCGTTTGTCTGTACCAGTTTCTCCTGCTCTTTTTTGATGTGCGCCTCCTGCTTCGTAATCTTCCGGCCCACCTCAATGGTTTTAGGGTAGTGCGTGATAATCTGGCTATCGATGCGGTCCTTGAGCGGCGTGACGATGGAGCCACGGTTGGTATAGTCTTCAGGGTTGGCCGTGAAAATGAACTGGATGTCGAGCGGCAGGCGCACCTTAAAGCCACGAATCTGGATATCGCCTTCCTGCAGGATGTTGAACAGTGCCACTTGGATGCGTGCCTGCAAATCGGGCAGCTCGTTTATCACGAAAATGCCGCGGTGCGAACGGGGTATCAACCCAAAGTGAATTACGCGCTCGTCGGAATACGGCAGCTTCAGGGTAGCCGCTTTAATCGGGTCCGCATCGCCAATAAGGTCAGCTACCGACACGTCAGGGGTAGCCAGTTTTTCGGTGTAGCGGTCGCTGCGGTGAAGCCAAGAGATAGGAGTATCGTCGCCGTGCTCGTGCACGTAATCTTTGGCGTAGCGCGACAGCGGGTGCAGCGGGTCATCGTTCAGCTCCGAGCCCTGCACCACAGGAATGTACTCGTCCAGCAAATCCACCATCATGCGGGCAATACGGGTTTTGGCCTGCCCCCGCAAGCCCAGCAGGTTCACGTGATGCATCGACAGGATAGCCCGCTGCATATCCGGAATAACCGTTTCTTCATAGCCCCAGATGCCCGGAAACACCTCCTCTTTCTGCTGCAGCTTCTGGATAAGGTTGTGGCGCAGTTCCTGTTTTACGGTTTGTGGTTTGTAGCCGGCTGCTTTCAACTGGCCCAGTGTTTTTATCTTGAGTAAGTTTTCGGATGGGATGTCTTTATAACGCATGTAGTTTTTGTTATTTCTTTCGGATGAAAAATAAATGGCGTGTTTCTGTCTGAATCAGGATTTACAGAATTATTAAATTTTCAGGATTTGTTCTGCATCCTGTTAATCCAAAAATCCTGTAAATCCTGATTCAGACAAACCTCTAAAACGTCTTCCGCCTGTTCTGCTTATAATCCCGGAACACCATGTGGCCCAGACCTTTCAGGCTGCTGTAGTAGGCCTGGCCGTTGTTAACTTTCGTGAACTCGTCTACGAACTGCTGCAGGTAAGGGTCGGAGGCAATCATGAACGTGGTGATGGGAATTTTTAGTTTGCGGCACTGGGCGGCCAGGTTGATAGTTTTGTTTACCACTTTGCGGTCCAGGCCGAAGCTGTTTTTGTAGTAGCGGGTTCCTTCTTTCAGGCAGGTGGGTTTGCCGTCGGTAATCATGAAGATCTGCTTGTTGGGCGTTTTGCGCTTCCGCAGCAGGTCCATCGCCAGTTCCAGCCCTGCCACCGTGTTGGTGTGGTAAGGGCCCACCTCCAGGTAAGGCAAATCCTTGATCTCTATCTGCCAGGCATCGTTACCGAACACAATCACGTCCAGAAAATCTTTCGGGTACTTCTGCTTGACCAGCTCGGCCAGTGCCATGGCTACTTTTTTGGCAGGCGTGATGCGGTCTTCGCCATAGAGGATCATGGAGTGCGAAATATCGATCATGAGCACCGTGGCGGCCTGCGTTTTATGCTCCGTCTCGGTTACTTCCAGGTCCTGCTCCGTGAGCATAAAGTCGGAAAGGCCGTGGTTTATCTGGGCATTGCGCAGCGAGTCGGTCATGGAAATTTGCTCCAGGGAATCGCCGAAACGGTATTCGCGCATGTCGGTACTGGCCTCATCACCCGCACCGGTATGCGGAGTGGCATGGCTCCCTTTGCCCCCTTTCTTCAGCTTACCGAAAATTTCTTCCAGGGCACTTTTCCGGATGCTCTGCTCGCCTTTGGCACTTATTTTTAAGCCACCTTTTTTCTGGGGATCGTCGTCGAGGTAACCATTCTTTTTCAGGTCCTCTATAAAATCGCCCATGCCGTAGCTGTCGGAGGTGAGGCCGTACTGCTTGTCGAGCGAGTTCATCCACGACAGCGCTTCCGCCACATCGCCGGAGGTAATGGTTATCAACTGCAAAAAAATCTTCAGCAACGACTCAAAGCCTGGCTTATCGTCCTGCGGTGGTACATAATCTGAAAAACGGAATCCTACACTCATATTCTGATACATTAACTAAACTGCTGCTTACAGCAGCCATACGCTACAAACTCCACTACACTTACGTCCTTTCTCTTATACCAAATAGTAAAAAGGTCCTTCCATTATGATTCGGCTTTTAGCAGATGTTTCTCCAGCTAGCCCACACGATCCCCCGAATCAAGTTCGGGATTTTCAACCTCCGGGATGACAGGAGGAAGAAATAGTTATATGGAAGCAACTAAATAATACTATGTAATATTAGCCACTTTTATGCAACTTTAATTCTGCTGCACCAGCCACCACAGCCTCTGCTCCTTCCGGGCTCCAGTCGAAGCAGAAGGTGGGGTGGTAATACATACGAAATAATCTACTAAAATTTTAGCAAACAGAAAAACTATTCCGGCTTGTATTGAAAAGATGGCAGATGAACCTAAAGAACATTCCGCCTACCTTTTTGTTTGGAACTGGCATAAAAACACAGAAGCCTGCTACAAGTGTAACAGGCTTCTGTGTTTTATAGATCTATGTTGGACTAATCTATCCAGCGGAATTTATACTCGAGCGTCGGCGCCTTCATGCGATCGGCTACACGCTTTAGCCTGTTTGGTAAGGCCATCACATAATCCCGGGCTCGTTCGCCAGCCTCGTTCAGTCCACCAATGCTTTCGATTTTCCAGTCCTTAATCAGTTCGTCGAGGATGTTGGTATAATCGGAAGCGGTATAAACGCCGATGCGTTGGGCAGCATCTGTAAAATGGCCGAAAGTTTTGCCAACTTCCACACCCAGTTCGCGCATGTAGTGGGCAGGCATTACGATCTTTTTACGCATCATGTCTTCAAAAGCCAGCATCATCTCGCTTGGGTCGGCTTCAAATATTTTTCCTACAAATGCCTTGTACGCTTTGGCATGACGGGCTTCGTCGGCGGCTACGTGTCCGCAGAGCTTTGCCAGCACGGCATCGCCCTGTTTCTTGGCAATCTGGGCTACGCGGCGGTGCGAAATATTGGTGGCTGTTTCCTGGAAACTGGTGTAAACAAAACTGCGGTAGGGGTCGTGGTCGGTTTGTATGTCGAAACCGTCGGCAATCAGGTACTGGGTAGAGGCTTCCATTTCGCGCATGTTGATGCGGCCTGTCAGGTACAGGTAGCGGTTCAGCAGATCGCCGTGGCGGTTTTCCTCGGCTGTCCAGCTGCGGTTCCAGCGCATCCAGGGGCTGTCCGGATTTTTAGACAAACCTTCTATCTGCATCAGCCAGCTTTCGTAAGTAGGAAGCGCTTCTTCTGTAATGGTATCGCCTACCAGCACAGCCAGTAAGTCGTAAGACAAATCGCGGGCACGTTCCTGCAGATTTTTAATCTCGGAGAAAAAGTTTTCAACGCGGGCATCCGGAAGCAAGTCGGCTGGTTGCCAGCTTTCTTCAACCGTTTTCATAAATTCAGTATACTTCTCGTATACGAAATCTTCCATCCATTTTAATACTTCGTTCCGTGAGGCGACAGCTGTAATCATTTCTTAATTAATATTATAAACGTCAAATATACTTAAATAAACCAATATCATGGTAAGGAATAAGAAAATACTAACATCTGTTTTTCGTCTCCTCCTGAATACCGGGAGTTTATACTTACGTAAAACCGCCAGGTATGTCAGATAAATTATCAGTTTATGTTTGTTAATTCCGGACAGCGTTCAGCGTTTGTACTTTAACCTGTAGTAAATATGACGAACCGAACTTAAATTAATTTTATACTTGTTAAATAGCCTGAGCACCCTGTACAGGGGCGGTAAAGGCTGCAGGAGCTGCAGCATGTTTAGCAGTATTTCCGCTTCTGTAAAATTGCCTGTAAAGTAAGCCTGCCGGGCCTCGTACTGCAGCCGTTGTGCCAGCGCTGCCTCTTCTTCCGGGGTTTGCACCAGCGCCATGGCCTTTTCGCATACCTTTACGGTAGAACCCAGCAACCTGTTCCCGCGCCTGTACCACCCCCGCGACATGGCATGCGCATGCACCCGCCGTTTGGTCGTCACCTCATCTAAAAAATAATATTTGTAGTGCCGTGATGACCTTACCCAGAAATCGAAGTCTTCGTAAGCCAGCGTTTCGTCGTAGCCGTTCAGCTCTTCCAGCACTTCACGCCGGATGAACATGGTAGGCGGACAGATAAAGTAGCGGGCCACCAGGTAGCTGAAGATGTCGCCGGAGGGGGCGAAGGAGGTTACGTTTCCCTGTGCATCGCGCTGGCAGTGGTAGCCCAGGTGGCGGGAGTCATCGTCGATGTACTCGGCATCGGAATACACCACGCCGTAATCAGCAGAGACTGTGGTGAAAGCAGCAACCTGCTTTTCGATGCGGTCGGGCAGCAAAACATCGTCGGTGGCGAAGTCGATGAGAAAGGCGCCGGAGGAGGCGCGAAAACCCATGTTAAAAGCGGCACAGTTGCCCCTGTTGTGGCCCGTGCTGATGAAGCGCAGCTGCGGGTGTTTCCGGCAGTAAGCTTCGATAAGGGCAACGCTGTTGTCGGTGCTGCAGTCGTCTACGATGATAATCTCGAGGTTCGGGTAGGTTTGCGCCAGCACCGAGTCGAGCGCCTCGGCAATAAAGCGTTCGTGGTTGTAGCAAAGGCAGATAACAGAAACTAGCGGTAGAGTCATTTTAGCCGGATGTACTTATGGTAATAAATCATACTGAAAGCCAGCACAGCCGCATACCGCAGCGCATGTGCGATGGTGATGCCCTCCAGCCCGAACGGCTCTGTGAGCAGGAACACCAGCCCGATGTAAAAGACAGCAGACGTAATCTGCCAGCCAATGTAGAGCTTCACGTTCGCCTTCACCACGATCAGGTTGGTAAGCACAATGCTCCACATTCGGAAGAAATCGCCCAGCAGCTGGTAGTCGAACAGGTATTGCGCTACCACAAAGTCTTTGTTAAAAAGCAGCAGCAGCACCCACTCCCGCAGCAGGTACACCAGCAACAAAGCGACTGCCAGCCCGGGAAAAACGAGGTAAAACGTATTCCGGACGTACTTTTGCAGGCTCTCCTCTTCGTTTACGAGCGCCGCGATGCGGGGGAAGTAGAGCATCCCCAGAACGGCGTTGTACACCAGGCTGTAGTTTTCCGACACCTTTACAACGGCCTGCCACAAACCCGTGTCGTAGAGGCCGAAGCGGGAAATAATAAAGTCGCGGATAAAAAAGTTCGTCAGCTTCAGGCACACCACCGCACTTAAGGCCATCAGGATGTACTTGCCAATATCTTTATAGATTGCCCTGGGAATGGAAAGACTTTTAAAAGCAGGAATCATCCCCTGGTACAGGAGCACAGGCACCAGGAAGAAAAAAGCAAGCGACTGCCCTGCCAGCACAAACAGCAGCACCGCTCCTACCGACAGTTTTCCGCCCAGGAAAAAAACAGCAGCCAGACCACCCAGGCTGCTCACACCAGTGCCCGCCACATGCCACTTCAGCACCCGCCGCGAGAGCAGCACCGCCAGCAGGAAGAGTGTGTAGGTCAGCAACGTGCTTACCAGGGCAAAGCCCGCCACCCACCACCAGGTATTTCCTGCTCCAATGGTTTCGAAAAACACTTCCAGGTAATATCCCGGGAAACCCAGGATGATGCCTATGGCCACCAGGATGCACAGCAGGTTAAGCACCATGCCCGCCCAGAAATACTGCCTGTAAGCCAAAGCCCGGGGATCTTCGGTGGCCAGGAACCGGATCGTACCGATGTTGATGCCCCCATCGGGCACGGTGGTTATAATGGCAATCAGGTTCTGGAAATGAGAATAAAGCGTGATGCCGTTTGGCCCGTAAAAGGCCGCCATAAGTTTATTGACAGCCAGGCTGGACACAGCACGTACCGCAATGGAGCAGAAAGACCACAAAGAAGATTTTAGACGTCGGAGCATTCGCAAAGCGGAATCAGCCTGTAAAGTACAGAAAAAAGTACCGTTCGGCGCAAATCTGCCAGGGCTGTGCCTTAAATACTTTCAAAAAACTGCTTCACCGCCTGTACCACCCTGGCCTGCTCCTCCTCCCGCAGCCCCGGGAAGAGCGGCAGACTCAAACTGGTGGCGGCAAGCTCTTCGGCAACCGGAAAATCGCCCTGCCTGAAGTTTAGAAACCGGTAAGCTGCCTGCAGGTGTACCGGTACCGGGTAATGGATGGCCGTCTGCACCCCCTGCTCCGTTAACCACTGTTGCAACTGGTCGCGGTAACTTGTCCGGATGCAGAAGATGTGGTAACAGTGGCTGCAGTCTTTTGCCGTTACCGGAAGCAGCAAATCGCCGGTACCTTGCAGCTTCTGCAGGTATACGCCAGCCAACCGCTGCCTTTCGGCATTCAGCTGCTCCAGCCACCACAGCTTTACCCGCAGCACCGCTGCCTGCAGCTCATCCAGCCGTGAATTCACACCCACCACCTCGCTCTGGTACTTGTGCCGCTCGCCGTAGTTGCGGTACATCCGCACAAAAGCAGCCAGTTCTTCGTCAGCCGTCACGACCGCTCCCCCATCGCCCAGGGCGCCCAGGTTTTTGGTAGGATAAAAGCTGAAGGCGTTGCAATGGCCAAAGGTACCGGCTTGCTTTCCTTTGTACGCTGCGCCATGTGCCTGCGCGGCGTCTTCTATCACAAACAGCTGCTGCGCTTTTGCCAGGTCCAGCAGCGGCTCCATCTCGCAAGCCTGCCCGTACAGGTGCACCGGGAGCAGTGCTTTTGTGCTGGAAGTGATGACCTTTCGCGCGCCTTCTGCCGTCATGTTATAAGTTAACGCATCGGGTTCGGCCAGCACCGGCGTTGCCCCGGCCTGCAGCACGGCATTTACCGTAGCCCGGTAGCCATTGGAAGGCACAATCACTTCGTCGCCGGGGCCAATTCCCAGGGCTTTCAGGCAGATCACCAGCGCATCGTAGCCGTTACCCACTCCCATCACAGTTTCTGCACCTCCTAAAAACTGCCCGAACTCCTGCTCAAACTGCTGCACTTCCGGCCCGAGTATGTAATGGGCCTTACGGGCAGTCTCCACCAGGGTCTGCTCCACCTGCTGCTGCATCCCCGCCGGGAAATCGCGAAACTGAAAAAATGGTACTGGCTGGTTCATCTCCTTCTTCTATTGGCGGACTTCCTGCAGAAAAACGTCGTAGTCGCGGATATAATCTTCCTCTACATAATCCGTGGAAGCCAGGCTGAGCAAAACCGCCCCTTCAGAAATATGGATACGCGTCCAGTGCAGGGGGGGCAGGTACAGGCCTTTATCCGGAGCATCCAGTACAAACACAGCAGCCTCGCCCGCTCCCGACTCCACCTCTACCCGGATAGTGCCGTTCAGGGCTACCAGCACCTGCTCTGTCTGTTTATGGGCATGCCTCCCCCGCACCACGCCTGCCGGTGTATTATAAGTCCAGAAAACCCGTTTGACCTGGAAAGGTATCTTTTCAGCCTGCTGGGTGGTGGAAATGTAGCCTTCTTCGGGCAGGCCGATACTATCGAAATAAAGCAGGTGTGGTACGTTTTGCGGCATCTTTAGTAGTTGAACAGGGGCAGTACCGGCATCCGGATCAGCAGTAGCAGGTACTCCCGCAAGTTAAACAAGTTAAATTTATACAAACTGAATTCGGGCAAAACATTGCCCGGACCGGCTAAAATTACTAAACTTTGCAGCGAAAGCCGCTACTTTCTTTACCATGCACGACACCTACCGCACCATAGCCGCCCCCTCAGAAGGACTTTACAAGGAAAAAGGGAGCAAGTTTATCGCCTTAGCCTTCCCTGTTACGTCCGAAGAAGAGATAAAAGAAATTTATGCCGACCTCAAAAAAAAGTACTACGATGCCCGTCACCATTGCTACGCCTACACGCTGGGTGCCGACAAAAGCCGCTACCGCGCCAACGACGACGGCGAGCCCAACCACTCCGCCGGCGACCCGATACTGGGCCAGATACGGTCGGCGGATCTGAGTAATGTGCTGGTAGTGGTGGTGCGCTATTTTGGTGGCACAAAGCTGGGCGTGAGCGGCCTGATTACGGCCTATAAAACAGCCACAGCCGAAGCCCTGGCCAACGCCACGGTGGTAGAAAAACACGAAACAGCCCTCTTGGAAGTATACTTTGAATATCCGCAGATGAACGATGTGATGAGCCTGGTAAAAGAGTACGGGCTGGACGTGCGGGAGCAGCAGTTTGAACTGGACTGCCGCCTGACACTGGAGGTGCGCCGGATGCTGCAGGAGGAAGTTACCGCACGGCTAGGCGATATAACGGGTGTAACCGTTTCGGTAAAAGAGTAGTTAGCACATTAATTAACAATAAGCACAACCAAACCAATTCTATGTCCAAACGCAAGCACAGGCGGTCGAGGCACAAAATATTAGACCGGCAGGCAGGTAGCAAGCCAGGTTTGTTGTTTGTCCCGTCAGAAGCTATTACGCCACGTTTCTTCCTGATGTCTTTCAACGACAAGATGTTTGTGGAACAGGAACTGACTACTTACGAACAGCTGGTAAAACTGGTGCGGGAGCAACCCGAGGCCATGCACTGGATCGACATAAGAGGCTATGGCAACCTGAACCTGCTGGAGCAACTGGTGCAGGATTTCGATATACATCCGCTGCAGATGGAGGATGTGATAAACGATTACCAGCGCCCGAAGGTGGAGGAGTACCAGGATGGCCTGTTTATCATTACCCGCATGCTGCGCTGGTCAGAAACAGAACGTACGCTGGTAGATGTGCAGCTCTCGCTCTTTACCAACTCTAATTTTGTTATTACGCTGCAAAGCGATTACGAAGACTGCCTGGACCCGCTGCGGGAGCGCATCCGGGTGGGAAGGGGCATTATCCGGCAGCGCCCCCCGGTGTACATGGCTTATGCAATGATGGATGTGGTGCTGGATTACTACTTCCCGGTCATAGCCCAGATCGGCAACTACATCGATGAGCTGGAGCAGAAAGTACTCGAGGTATCGTCTAAACAAACCTTGCGGAACATCCTTCACCTGAAGAATGAGCTGATCAAAATGCGTCGCATTGCCTGGCCGGAGCGCGACAAACTGATGGAGCTCCTCCGGATGGAAGAGGTACCCGAAAACCTGAAAGCCTATTTCCGCGATGCCTACGACCACACCATCCAGCTGATTGACCTCATCGACAGCCACAAAGACATGACCACCAGCTTGGTAGACCTGTACATGTCTACAGTGAGCAACCGCATGAACGAGATCATGAAAGTACTCACCATTATCTCCAGCATTTTTATCCCGCTGAGTTTTATTGCCGGTTTGTACGGCATGAACTTCGCCCGCGAAAACCCGGAAACAGGCGAGGTGTATCGTTACAGCATGCCCGAGCTCTATCAGCCCTATGCCTATCCCATCCTGATGGGTCTGATGGCGGTGCTGATGGCTTTCCAGATCTACTTTTTTTACCGGAAAGGCTGGCTTAAGAACTTATAGAGGAGCAGCGGGAATGGTGGCAGCTGCAGTACGTTTTATGAATACTTTTTTGCTGAGGTGAGGCTGTGGTGGCAGGTGCAGCAAATAAAAACGAGCATCATCGCCCTGATTTAAAGCTTAGCTGCTTCAGCTCCCGCCTGTCTACCTTGTAAAGGGTGTAGCTGTTGGAGGCATCGTTGTAGTAGATGGTAACAGGCTGGCTACTCTCCAGGATGGTGTTGTGGATCAGGTTGGCGTTGGCGTTGTAGAGATAGGTTTTCTGAGGACCCGTTTCGGTGATGGCATATATTTTTTTGTCGCCGCCAAAATGGAAGTACTGCACCAGTTTAGCCGCCGACGTTACATAGCGCTTCTCAAACAGCTCGTTCAGGTCCTGGTCGAAGAGGGTAACACGCCCCTGGTCCTGCCGCACGATTACAAACGACTTCCCGTTCTGGTCGGGCACCAACTCAAAGAAAGCGCTTTTGCTGGGCCGCAGGAGCTGCTCGCGGCGCAGCACCCGCCCCTGCAGGTTAAATACCACCACATCGCCGTAACGGGTCACGGTTGTTATTTCCGTTTTTCGTAAGTCGGCCCCCGTCCGGGCGAAGGCACCGGAAGCTACCGGCACGCGCAGGCTGAACGGGAAACCGGGATAAGCCTCTCCCCGCCTGTTCAGGGCATAGATGTAGCCATTTTCCAGCACCACCAGGATCACATCGCGGTTCCCGATGCGCAGGTGCTGGGGCGGTGCCGCCAGCCTGTAGTCCATGCGGCGGGGTTGCCAGCCTTCAATGGCCTCGCCCCGGATGCTGTACATGTACAGGTTGCCCAGGTTATCGTCCACCAGCAAACGGTAGTTGCCGTCTTTCTCGTAATCAAACACCGACAGGCGTTGTATGTGCAGCGAATCGCTCAGGTTAAACGGAAAATTCTCGAGGCGCTTGCCCTGGTTATCAATGGCATGAATCCGGTTGGTGGTAGCAAAAATGTAACGCAGCTTGTTGTCCGGCCCAAACTCCAGCTGTTGCACCGGTCCCTGCACCGGGCTCCCAACCGAATCTACCCAGCCCCTGTTCCCGTTGGCCAGGATGTTATGCAGCACATGCGCCGAATCCTGTACCACTACCTCGCGGCTTCTGTCGATGGCGTTTTGCACCGGGAACGGCATGGTCGTAAGCCTGCTGTTAAAAGAAATAACGGCATCTTCGGTAAATTCTTCTTCCCCCAGCACATCAATGGTGGGCTCTTTACGGATGAGCAGGCTCGTGTAATACTGCTTTTCGGCTTTCGAGAATTGCAGGGTAATATGGTTGAAGCGCTTGATAAGCGAAGCCTGCTGCAGTAGCTTTTCCCGGCTTTCTTCGGTCATGTAACGGTTCAGGATGTACCAGGCATTTACAGTATTGATGAACAGGCTGAAGTTGCCCTCCTGCAGCGTCTCTTCCAGCAGCACCTTCTGCAAGGCCGATTTTCCCCACACGTTTTCAGCGGCCATATCGTCCAGCACGCCTCGCAAGGTAGACTGCTCGGCAGCAATCAGCAGGTACTCATCTACCTGCGCCACGTAGCATTGCTCAAAACCGACAAAAATTTTCCCGAAGAGTTGTGCCGGAAGGTCCGGGATCTTTACCTGCTCTATGGTGTAGCTGCCATATTTTTCGGTAAAGGAAGTCTGCTTTTTGGCTTTGTTTACCTGCTCGCTCAGCTTCTTCAGCAGGGCTGTGGTGGCGGCCATATTACCTGTATGCGCCAGGATGATTTTATCGGGACTGGCGTTGATGTTGTAGGATTCCAGGTAGGCCAGCGCCACCTCCTGGGTAAACGTATTGGCAAGGCTGTCGAGGGTGCCGGCATAAATGGAACCGGCTGCCCGGGGCTGCTCCCGGAGCCGTGCCACCTGTTCCGCCCCGAAGTGCAGCAGCACCGCCGTCCGGTTGGGCAGGTATTCCCGTACCTCCAGCGGCCTGGGCTTCTGGGGCCTTAAACGCATATGAAACGAATCTTTGAGCTCCTCCGGTTTTGAGAAACCATTCAGAAACAACCTGTTTTCTTCCAGCTTCAGCCCCAGCATCCCGTTCTGGCTGAAGCTGGCCAGGTGCCGCACTTCCGGCATGAGTTCTTCGCGCAGAAACAGGCCCAGCAATTGCGGCAGCGTCCTGTAATTGATAAAAACATTGGCATACACATCCGGCTGCCGCAGGTAATTGGAACTTTTAAAATCGGCCGCAACAGAAGTCAGGTTGCCGCTGTTTATCCGACGCACAATTCCTTCGATCAGCGTTGGCGAGGAGCTGAGGATGATGTGGTTGTGGTAGGAGAAAAAGGTAAAGCCGGTGCCGATGACTGTGTTTTTCACATCGGTCAGCGTTTGGCCCTGGTACTCCCGCAGGTCTTCCTGGAAAGTGCCGCTCCTGACAATGTTTTCGGTGAGCGTGCGCAGGAAGCGGTGTTCGCCAACAGAATTTACAGGCAGGTAAAACACAAACTGCACCTCCGACTTCCCCACCACATGCACCGAGGTCAGGATATCTTTTTTATCGAGGAAACGCTCCAGCCGCTGGTTTCCGGGGGAGATGCTGTCGAGCCAAGCCAGGTTTTCCTGCAGGCGCAGCGCAAAAGGCAGCACCGAAAAATTGTCCCACAGTTGGGTTTCTTTCAGGTGCTCCACCAGTTGGGCATGGTTGTTTGTTTCCAGCACAAACACCGCATCTTCAGGCACCAGCGTCCACAGATCAATCTTTTCCCTGGAGTCACGCCACAGGCTAAAGCTGTAGTATGCCAGCGAAACCAGCACAACAAAACCAATAAAATAGAAGATAATCCGTTTTGTCATTCCAAGCGTTTAGAGGTCACAAAATTAACCGAAAAAATGAAACATGCCGGGTGTGACTGCTTTGTTATAACGTTTATCCGAAATTTTATAAGGCAGGAAACACAACTGGAAAGGCGCGAGATAAATTCGGATTTTGAGCTACACAAATTAGCGCGGCTCCGTATACAAAGGCCAAAAAAGACTGGTGCTATGCTTAAAATTTTACTTCCTGTTGATTTCTCCGAATGTTCCGACGCCGCCGTTACGTATGCCCTTACGCTGGCGGCCGCAGAACCGGGTGCTCACCTTTTGCTGCTGCACTGTTTCCAGGACTACCTCACGGAGGGCAACTCTCTCGAACCCGAAACAAGCCTTTCGTCTACGGAAGTGGTAACCGAACAAGTGTTGCACCGCAACGAAACAGAGGCACAGCAGCAACTCGACGAACTTTACAACAGTATACTGCTCAAAACAAGGGCAGCCGGGCAAAAGCTGGTACTGGAGCGGGCCTTTATGTATGGCCTGCCCGAAGAAGTAATTCCGGCCCAGCTTAAAGGCTATAACCCCACACTGGTAGTGATGGGCACCAAAGGCGAACCCAACCTGGCCCGCTCCCTGTTCGGCACTATCGTTACCCATGTACTCAAAGAAATTACGGTTCCGGTTCTTACTGTTCCACGAATGTACCAGGGAGCCGCCTTCCGGAATGTGCTCTATGCAACCGACTTCGACAAAACAGACACCGAGGCAATAGAAACACTGGCAGAACTGCTGCAGCCTTTCAACGCGTCTATTATCTGCATCCACATCTCAGACGGCACCATTCCCGCCGACTCCGAAAAGCTTGCTGCCTTACGGAAAAAACTTCAGCACGCGGGCTATGCTTCCAACATCCAGTTCAGGCTACTGGAGGGGGACGATGTTGCCGAAGCCCTGCTGGAACTGGTGAACCGGGAAAACATCAACCTGGTGGCGCTAACAACCCGCGAACGCAACCTGCTGGACAGCATCCTGCACCCGAGTCTGGCCAACAAACTGGTGCTTGAAGCCAACGTGCCGCTGCTCATCTTTCACAGTAAACAAAAACCTGCCTAAGCTTTTCGGGAAAGAAGTAAGTTGATCGCAGAAAATTATTTTCCGTCAGGTTTCCGCTTCCGCAGCGGGCAGTGCTCCTTTTTCGTTCTGCTGCACCAGCCACCACAGCCGCTGCTGCCCGGCTTTTTTGCTCAACATGCTGAAAATGTTTTCTGCACCTGCCACCACAGCCTCAGTTGCTGCGCAGTCTTTCCGGCAGCGCTTCTTCGAACTGTTACCGGTACAGTTTCGGGAAACTTATAAGTTCTGTTTGCTATTTGTTGGAATTACATAATTGCTGATATTTGCGCCGCAGTTATACGTTTTCCTTCGCAGCTACTATAGGCGTGTTCCCCTAAAAAAGGCAACAACTTTTATAGGTATTGTTCTCGTATGTAAGAGGTATAATCTCGGCCTCATTCTCTAGCGTTGTTACCATGTTTTACTTTTTTTACAACAGCCTCCCTGGCAAGTACATGCTGCGTGTACGGCTTGTCGCGCTGTTGTTTTTTTTCAGCACCGTTTCCGGGGCCTGCAGTACCGGCACAACAGAACATGGCGACATCCCGGTAGAGGATGAAATGCGGAACAGCCGGCCCGATACAGCTGCCGCAAAACGCAAGGCGCTGGCACCCGCTAACCGAACCATCGACCTGCTGGGCAACCCCTTCCTGGCCGATTACAGGCAGAGCAGGAGCCTGAATGCCTATTTTGCACGCATCAACGCTGATTTTACCCTGGAGGCAGAGCCAATAGAAAATACTCACCGCGCCTCCGTTACCGATACGATTTATATTATCCGGTTCGGCGATTCGATGATCGAACTCTACGCCCCCACCCAGACCGGCGACCTGCTCCTGCAGGTGGCCGATATCCACAGCAACGGCATCGTGCTCCGCAACAACATGAAAGTGGGCATGAGCCAGCCTGAACTGATGAACAAGCTGAAAAACTTCGATGTGCGGATCATGCAAACCAATTCGGAAGTGGTCGCTACATCCATGGAAGGCGCCCCTGCCTCGCTGCGCTTTTACCTGAAAAACGGCAAAGTAAAGCGCATCCGCTACGAAGGCTACGTGGATTAATGTGCTGATTTTTTAATGTGTTAATGTGCTAATGGGTTAATGTAATAAGGCGTATGACTGCTCCTGCTAATAGCTGGTTTAGCAGCTAAAAATCATTTTTTCGCACATTCCTGTCACAGGCTTACTACATTTGCAGTTTAGCAAATTATCACATTAACACATTAAAAAATCAGCACATTAAACATATGCGCCTAGTCATCCAACGGGTAACCGAAGCTTCCGTAACGATTGAGAAAAAAGTAAAAGGAAAGATAGACCACGGGCTGCTGCTCCTGGCCGGCTTCACCCCCGACGATACCGACGAAGACTTGAAATGGATGGCAGCCAAAGCGGTGCAGCTCCGCATTTTTAACGACGAGGCTGGCAAAATGAACCTGAGCGTGCAGGATGTGCAGGGCGACCTGCTGGTCATCAGCCAGTTTACCTTGTTTGCCAGCACCAAAAAAGGAAACCGCCCCTCCTACACCGATGCAGCTCCGCCTGCTATTGCCGTTCCGCTCTACGAAAAGTTTGTCCTGTTACTGGAACAGGCGCTGGGCAAGCCCGTGCAAACCGGCGAGTTCGGAGCCGACATGCAGGTTTCGCTGCTCAACGACGGTCCTGTTACCATCGTGATCGACTCCAAAAACAAAGCGTAAGCAAGTGCAAAAATTTCAGAAGAAAAGGCCAAATAAATAGCAGCATTTCTATATCTTTAGCAGCAGGTTATCCTCTCCTTTTTTACTTTATGAAGCAAAAAACCAAGCGCTTACAGCTGTATTTTTTAGTCTGCTTTAGCATCTTTCTGATGGCTGCCCCCGGTAGCGCAGCGGCCCAAACCGATACCACCCAAACGCCGGGTGTACAAAGGCAGCGCTGGCTCGTAGAGACAAAAGACGGCTCCACGTTTCAGGGCCTTTTCCTGGGCCAGGACGAATCCGGTATTCGCCTGCTGACAGAAAGTGTTGGGGAAATAAAAATTCCGGCCAACAATGTAAAAAGCTTCCGGATCCTGGATAATTCTAACTTTAAAGGAGGTGTTTACTGGTTTGAGAACCCCAATGCCACGCGCTACCTTTTTTCGCCATCAGCCTACAGCCTGCGGAAAGGGGAAGCTTATTACCAGAACACCTACCTGGTGCTGAACTCCTTTAACTATGGCTTAACCGATAACTTCACGATAGGCGGCGGATTTGAGCTTATCTCTACTTTTTCAGGCGAACCGATTTTCTTTCTGACGCCAAAATACAGCTTTCCTGTGAGTGAAAAAGTTCGTGCAGGAGCTGGTATATTTTATGTAAACTCGACCATTTCGGATGACTTTGCTGGTTTTGGAATTGGCTACGGCGTTGTGACGTATGGCAGCCCGGATAATAACGCGACACTTGGGCTAGGCTATGGCTATGTAGATGGTTCTTTTTCTAAAAAGCCCGTACTCACGCTTAGCGGAATGGCGCGTGTGAGTCGTAAAGTGGGACTTGTAACCGAGAACTGGCTGGTGCCTGAAGATGATTATTACGGCATCTACTCCTATGGTCTCCGGTTTATGGGAGAAAAAATAACGGTAGACCTGGCCTTCCTGAACAACCCGGATATTGCCGACGAAGTTCTTTTTATCGGTGTGCCTTATGTAGATTTTGTAATTAAATTTGGCAAATAACGCTACCTTTCGCACGCATGACCATTGAAGAAGCACAGGCCATAGTAGACTCCTGGATAAAAGAAAACGGCGTCCGTTATTTTAACGAGCTCACCAACATGGCCATTTTAACGGAAGAAGTGGGCGAAGTGGCCCGTATTATCTCGCGGCAGTACGGCGAGCAATCGTTTAAGGAAAGCGACAAGGGCAAACAACTGGCCGATGAACTGGCCGATGTGCTTTTTGTTGTGATCTGCCTGGCCAACCAGACCGGCGTAAACCTGACGGAGGCGCTGCAAAAAAACCTGGACAAGAAAACCGCCCGCGACAGCAAGCGGCACAAACAAAACGAAAAGCTGCAGTAACAGGCTCAGCAATATAAAAAAGTCTGCTGCACTTGCACCACCCGCCCCTGCAAAGAGGAGCAGAAGCTGTGGTGGCAGGTGCAGCAGACTTTTTTACGTTATACCAGCGTCGGGTTTGCTTTCAGGTCTACCAGTTTATCCTTTTTCCAGACAGGCAACACCTCAAACACATCGTGCTGCAGGCAAAACTCGATGTCGCGCTGTATGCCGAGGCGCTGCAGGCGGCGTACGTGCGAAGACTGCTGCAGGTAAGTTACTAAGTCTGCTTTGGCGGTCTGGTATAAATGAAGGGCAGCCAATGTGGCATCATTTTCAAAGGTAAACTGCTCCTGCAGCCGCTCGGTCAGTGCGCCGGCATACAGGGTATCTTCCAGGTTAAACATGCCTTTCCAGCCGGCACATACCACGATCACATCCAGGCCAAGCTCCTGCAGGTGCTGCGCTACCGTCTCCAGGTTCAGGAAAGCACCTATCACAATCTCTTCTGCCGCTTCGGATAAGCGGATGGCGCGGGTGCCGTTGGTGGTGGTAATGGCAATGGTTCGTCCTTTGAGTTCGGGCACCATGTAGCTAAAAGGCGAATTCCCCAGGTCGAAACCTTCTGCTTTAATGCCGTCGCGCTCGGCTGCCGTCAGGCATCCTTTTTCTGAAAACGCCAGGCATTCGTCGAGTTGCATCACCGGGTAAATATCGGCTGCGCCATGTGCAAAAGCCGTCACCATGGTCGAAGTGGCCCGCAGTATGTCCACCGCCACAACAGCTTTTCCTTTCAGGTCATACAAACGTAACAGCTCCGGGCTGAAACAAACATCTATAGAAGGCATTTTCTGGAGTTAAGAGTTATGAGTTAAGAGTTATGAGTTATGAACGCTGTACAACCAATACCTATTGTTTTACAAACGGTGGCTTTACCACCTGTGCTTTCACGTCTTTGTTGCGCACGCGTACATAAATTTCGGTACCCGGTTTGCTGAATTCCTGCTTCACGTAACCCATCCCGATGCCCTTGCCTAACACCGGCGACATGGTACCGGAAGTTACTTCGCCTATCGCTTCACCGGCGGCATCTACCAGTTCGTAGTGCGCTCTTGGAATGGCCCGGTCTACCATCTCAAAGCCCACCAGCTTCCGGCTGACACCTGCTGCTTTCTGTGCTTTCAGGTTTTCGGAATTGGTAAACTCTTTGTCAAATTTGGTTATCCAGCCCAGGCCGGCTTCCAGGGGAGAGGTGGTGTCGTTGATGTCGTTGCCGTAGAGGCAGAAGCCCATTTCCAGGCGCAACGTATCGCGGGCTCCCAGGCCGATCGGCTTAATGCCAAAGGCTTTACCTGCTTCCATGATGGCTTCAAAAATAGGACGGGCATCCTCGTTCTTCACATAAATTTCGAAACCGCCGGCTCCGGTATAGCCTGTTGCAGAAATTATTACATGCTCCACACCGGCAAACGTACCTGTCTGAAAAGTATAATACGGCATGGCCGCCAGATCAACAGGTGTGAGAGATTGCAATGCTTCGGCTGCTTTGGGTCCCTGCACGGCAAAAAGCGAGGTCTGGTCGGAAATGTTTTCCAGCTCTACTCCTTTGGTGTTGTATTTATTTACCCACGCCCAGTCTTTGTCGATGTTAGAGGCATTGACCACCAGCATGTACTCCTCCTGATTGAAGCGGTACACCAGCAGGTCGTCTACGATGCCTCCCTCCTCGTTCGGGAAGCAGGAATACTGCACTTTGCCATCGGTCAGTTTGGAGGCATCGTTGGAGGTAATCCGCTGAATCAGGTCCAGCGCCTGCGGCCCCCGTAGCATAAACTCGCCCATGTGGGATACATCAAAAATGCCTACGCCGTTTCGCACCGCATTGTGTTCTTCTATATCGGATGAATACCGCACGGGCATGTTGTAGCCTGCAAAAGGCACCATTTTAGCGCCAAGTGCCTCGTGCACATCGTTTAACGCAATTTTCTTTAGTTCCATTGTTCAGTCGCCGGGTCAGGTGGCGGCGTGGCAAAATTAAGGAATTAAAACCGCTTCCGGAATTTTATTCCCAAAACCTGCTCGCCTGCCGTCCCTCCCCCAGCCTTCCTTCCGGCACCTTTCACAGCCGAAACGGAAAGCGACAACTTTTTTCCAACCAAAAAATCTCATTTGCGTATACGGTGGAGTTACGCTATATCCGGATAAAAATGACTTGTAGAACGATCGCTTTTCCCACACCAGATGTACCCGATTACAAAGCAAAAGCAGCCTTATACTGGCTTTTTTCAGGCTTTTCCTGTTTATTCGCTTAGAAACACTTTCAGCACCCTACACGCCCCAGGTACCTCTTATTAATGAAATTATCTGTTAAGCTATTTGCCGGGTTTGTTCTCATCTCGGTTCTTTTTACTGCTGTTGCGCTGGTTAACTTTAAACTCTCGGAAGATGTGATTGACAATACCAAGTGGGTATCGCAGTCGCAGGTAACGGTGCGGAGCTCGGCTTCGCTGCAGCGGAACATTATTGACATGGAGACCGGCTTACGCGGGTACCTGCTCAACCAGAACGAAACGTTCCTGGAGCCTTACAGAACCGCAAAAGAGCAGCTGCCCGGGCTGTTCAAGGAAATTAAGAGTTATGCCACCAATGTTCCGGAACAATCTAAAAAGCTGGATGCCATTGTACGGATGCAGCAGGACTGGCAGTACAAGTACGCCGAACCGCTTATTACGCTCCGCCGCCTCGACACGCTCGACAATGTACAAACCCAGTACGACCTGATGGTAGACAGCATGATTATGGGCGAAAAAATATTGATGGACTCGATCCGGGTGGCTTTCAGCGATTTCAATTCCTACGAATACAAACTGCGGGCAGAGCGGCACAACCGCCTGATCGAAAGTATAGACAATACGCGCCGTGTTTCCACCGTTCTTACTATCATCTCCGTCATTCTAGGCTTAGGCTGGGCCTATTACATCACGCGGCTTATCACCAACCGGATTGTAAAAATGGTATCGCTGGCCGACAGGATCTCGCGGGGGGAATACAAAACCCAGATCATCGATACCTCCCACGATGAACTTAGCCAGCTTTCGCGGTCGCTTAACCGGATGTCGGCCACCATCGACGAGACCTTTACGGAACTGGACAAGAAAAACAAGGAGCTCGACCAGTTTGCGTATGTGGTTTCGCACGACTTAAAGGCCCCGCTTCGCGGCATCGAAGTGGCTTCGCGCTGGGTAGAGGAAGACATGGGGAAAGAGCTGCCGCCAAACATACAGGAGTACCTGATGATGATGCGCGTGCGCGTGCACCGCATGGAAAACCTGATAAACGGTATTTTAGCCGTTGCCCGTATAGGCAGGACAGCCCAGATCGAGGAGCCTGTTGATGTAAACCAGCTGCTTTCCGAGATTTCGGATATGGTTGCCCCGCCTCCCGGATTTAAAATAGAAGTGCAGGACAACATGCCGGTTCTCAACACCGTTAAGGTAGAGCTGCAACAGGTTTTTTCAAACTTAATCAGCAATGCCATTAAGTACCATGACAAGAACGAGGGCCTGATTACCGTCACCCACCACGAAACAGAGCAATTTCATGTGTTCGCTGTTTCCGATGATGGTCCGGGCATTGATCCTGCTTATCATGAGCGCATTTTTGTTATCTTTCAGACGCTCCAGGAGCGTGATGCTGTAGAGAGTACAGGTGTGGGATTAGCCATCGTAAAAAAAATTATTGAGCGGCAGGGCGGCTCCATTTGGGTTAATTCCAAGCTAAACGAAGGTTCGACGTTTACCTTTACCTGGCCAAAATAATAGCATAAACGAATATTTTTCTTAATTTTGTCTAAACTGACTTTTTTATATGAGTAAAGATTTAGTTAATATCCTCCTTGTTGAGGATGACTATCTGGATATAATGAATGTGGAGCGGGAACTGAAGAAGATAGGCATTGCCTACCCTATTCATGTGGCCCGCAATGGTAGAGAAGCACTTAACATGTTACGGGGCGACGGGGTGCCCAAAATTTCGCCTGCACCCAGCGTCATTCTGCTGGATATCAACATGCCTAAAATGAACGGGCTGGAATTCCTGGCGGAGCTGCGGCATGAACCGGAGTTCAGTCATATTCCGGTGTTCATCATGACCACCTCCAACGAAGAAACCGATCGTTTTGAAGCACAGCGCCTGAATGTAGCCGGCTATATTGTAAAACCACTGTCATTCGACAGTTTTGAGAAAAGTCACTCTTCCCTCGATAGCTTCAGCCTTTTCCTTGATCTGATAAAACTAAAGTAGCACCTGCCCCTTCCCGAAGGGCCAGGTGCTGCAGGTACAGCTACTGCTCTTTGGGCAACAACGTGAACGAATGCCGGTGAAATTCCGAAGCACCGTGTACTGCAATGGCAGTGCGGTGCTGCTTAGTAGGATATCCTGCATTCTTCTCCCATCCATAATACCGGTACTGCTGCCCTAACCTGCACATCAGTTCGTCGCGGTGCGTCTTGGCCAGCACCGATGCCGCCGCAATCGTCAGGTACTTGCTGTCGCCTTTTACGATGCAGGCATGCGGCGTTTCCTTAAAGCTTTTAAACCGGTTCCCGTCGATTATCAGATATTCCGGTTGCAGCTGCAAGCCCTCCAGCGCCCGGTGCATGGCCAGAAAGGTTGCCTGCAGAATGTTTATCTCATCAATTTCCGCCGGACTCGCTTCGCCCACAGCCCAGGCCACGGCATCGCGGCAAATCTCCTCCCGCAACATCTCCCGCTGCTTTATGCTCAGCGCCTTCGAATCTGTTAAAACAGCGTGTTTGTAATCAGGCGGCAGAATGACAGCCGCAGCCACCACCGGACCAGCCAGGCATCCTCTGCCTGCTTCGTCCACACCGGCTTCCAGGAGGAGCCCGCTATAGTTTGGTAAAAGCATGATTATTCTGGTTGAATAGCTGAAAGTATAGCCATTGGAGCAGCAGTGGCTGTTGTGGCAGGAGCAGACAAATTGTCTGAATCACGGATTTACAGGATTTCACGGATTTCACGGATAATTTTTCAAAACCCTGAAAAAAATCTGTGAAATCCATTAATCCATTAAATCCGTGATTCAGACAAATTCCTACGCCTCCTGCATCAGGTAGGCTTTAATGTATTCATCCAGGTCGCCGTCGAGCACGCTTTGTACGTCGGTGCGTTCTACGCCGGTTCTTACGTCTTTGATGAGTTTGTAAGGGTGCAGCACGTAGTTGCGGATCTGGGAACCGAAGTCGATGCGCTTTTTGGTGCTTTCGATGCGGTCGCGTTCGGCGTTTCGTTTTTCTACTTCTATCTGGTAGAGCCTGGACTTGAGCATCCGGATGGCGTGCTCCTTGTTCATGAGCTGCGAACGTTCTATCTGGCACTCAATCACAATACCCGAAGGTTTGTGCTTCAGGCGCACCGCCGTCTCCACTTTGTTCACGTTCTGGCCACCGGCTCCTCCTGAGCGGAAAGTATCCCATTCGATGTCGCTTGGATTAACCTCGATATTGATGGTATCATCTACTACCGGGTAGGCAAAAATGGAGGCGAAGGAGGTATGGCGACGGCCACCGGAGTCGAAAGGCGAGATACGCACGAGGCGGTGCACACCAATTTCAGACTTGAGATAGCCGTAGGCAAAATCGCCGGTAATTTCGAGCGTGGCGGATTTAATACCCGCTCCATCGCCGGGCTGGTAGTTAAGCTGCTTTACACCAAAATTGTGCGACTCGGCCCACATGATGTACATGCGCATGAGGATTTCGGCCCAGTCCTGGCTCTCGGTACCGCCTGCACCCGGGTTTATCTCGATGATGGCGCTTAGCTGGTCTTCTTCGCCGCTCAGCATGCGCTTAAACTCCAGCTGCTCTACGGCCTCCTCTGCCTTCCTGTACTCTTCTTTGATATCCTCCTCGCTTACTTCACCCTCTTTGTAAAAATCGAATAATACCTCGAAGTCGGCCATGGCTTTGGCGGCTTCGTCGTAGGCATCGGTCCACATTTTTACGGACTGGATTTCCTTCAGCACTTTTTCAGCTGCTTTCGGGTCGTCCCAGAAGTCGGGAGCAGTGGTTTGTAGCTCGGTTTCTGTTACCTGTTGTTTCTTTGTATCGTAGTCAAAGGAACCTCCTCAAGGCTTCAACACGTGCCTTTAAATCTTTTACTTGTTCGGTTGTCATATTTCTTTTTTGTTGCTGATGCTTATAAAAAAGGCAAATGCTGAAGCATAAACACAGGCTTATACTTCAGCATTTGCGAATGTGTTATTTACTACAGCGTCAGCCTGTACACCCAGTTATGGGGATCAGGCGCCTGGGCCGTTCTGATTTTGTCGAGTTCTGCACCAATGGCATTGGAGATAGTACGCTCCTGTACAGGAGGCAGCTCCATATCTTCACCATTGTAGTGAATGAGTGCGATCTGCGAAATGATGGCAGCCGTACCGGTACCAAACGCTTCCTGCAGTTTGCCTGCCTTGTAGGCCTGCGCCACTTCTTCTACCGACACCTTGCGCTCCTCTACTTTGAAGCCCAGGTCACGGGCTACCTGCAGCACACTGTCGCGGGTAATGCCGTGCAGGATGCTGGTGCTCAGGCTTGGCGTCACCAGCACGTTGTCGATCACAAACATCACGTTCATGGTACCTGATTCCTCCACGTACTTGTGCTCTTTGGCATCGGTCCAGATAAGTTGGTCGTAGCCCTGCTGCTGCATGCGGCGGGTTGGATACAACGCAGCGGCATAGTTACCTGCCGCCTTGGCAAATCCGGCGCCACCTTCTGCCGAGCGCACATAGGTCGTCTCCACGGCTACTTTTACAGGCACATCGTAGTAGGCGCCTACCGGGCCCGTGATAATCAAAAATTTATAGGTTAAGGATGGTCTAACGCCGATAAAGTCGTCGGTGGCAAACATCAGCGGACGGATGTAGAGCGAACGTCCTTTGCCGATCGGCACCCAATCCGCATCCACGCGCAGCAGTTGCTCCAGGCCCTGCATAAACAGTTCCTCCGGCAGTTCCGGCATACACAGGCGCTCGGCCGAAGCATTCAGGCGGCGCAGGTTTGCCAGCGGACGGAACAGCAGAATATCGCCGCTTTCTTCGCGATACGCCTTCATGCCTTCGAAAATGGCCTGGCCGTAATGCAGCGACGAGGTAGCCGGGCTCAGCTCCATGGTACCATAAGGTACCACCTGCGGCTCCTGCCAGGCACCATCTTTATAATCGACCACAAACATGTGGTCAGAAAAAGTTTTCCCGAACTGAAGGTGATCAAAGTCTACCTCCGAAATACGTGATTGCGCAGCACGTGTAACTGGGATATTTAACATGTGTACTGACATGGTTACTCTATTATTGCTGTTTTGGGTGTTTACATTCTTGGCTTCCAGGCTACTTCCTCTGCCTGTAACTCATACGTCATTTTACGGCAAAGGGCAAACAGGTAGTCTGAGAGGCGGTTAAGGTACTTTATTATCAGCTCATCTACAAACGATTCTTCCTGAAGTCGTATCACGAGCCGCTCGGCACGGCGGCAAACACACCGCGCCACATGGCAAAACGACACCGACTGGTGCCCGCCCGGCAGCACAAAAGCCCGCAACGGAGGTACTTCTGCGGTCATTTTATCGATTTCCTGTTCCAGCAGCACCACATCCTCCTCGTGCAGATCCGGAATTTTCATTTTCGATTTTTCGGGATCAGACGCCAGCGAAGAGCCAATGGTAAACAGCCGGTCCTGTATCTCTTTCAGGAAATCCGCCCGCACCTTGTTTACCTCCTGGTCGCGCACCAGCCCTACATACGCGTTCAGCTCATCCACAGTACCATACGACTCAATCCGCAAATGAGATTTCGCAACGCGGGTGCCGCCAATCAGCGATGTAGTGCCTTTATCACCTGTTTTGGTGTATATCTTCATCCGTTTGATGTTCTGCCTTTAATTTTGCCGCTGTATTAATATCCTCGTTCAGCACGTCCGACTCTACCAGCCCATCGCGCAAACGCACGATGCGGTGCGCGTATTTGGCGATATCCTCTTCGTGCGTTACCATAATGATGGTATTTCCTTTGGCGTGCAGGTTCTCGAACAGCTCCATAATCTCGTAAGAGGTTTTGGTATCGAGGTTACCGGTAGGCTCATCGGCCAGGATAATGCTTGGGTTGTTGATGAGCGCACGGGCAATGGCTACCCGCTGCCGCTGCCCCCCCGACAGCTCGTTGGGCTTGTGCCTGCCGCGGTTTGCCAGCCCCACACTCTCCAGCGCCAGCTGCGCCTTTTCTTCCCGCACCGACTTTTTATAACCGGCATAAATCAGTGGCAGCGCCACATTTTCAAGCGAACTCTGCCGCGGCAACAGGTTGAAGGTCTGGAACACAAAGCCAATTTCCTTGTTTCGCACCTCCGCCAGCTCATTGTCGGTCATGTTGCTCACATCTTTCCCGTTCAGGATATAGGTGCCGCCCGAAGGCGTATCGAGGCAACCGATAATGTTCATGAGCGTGGATTTGCCCGAGCCGGATGGTCCCATAAATGCCACATACTCCCCCCTACTGATGGTGATGGACACCGACTTGAGCGCATGAATAGTCTCGCTACCCATGTGGTACACTCTGGAGATGTCGTGCATTTGGATGATGGTACCCATACTTTACTTATAAGTTCCAGGCTTCGTTACCGGACAGCAACTCCTCGCGGTGCTGCTCAAATTTCTCTTTAAATGTACTGTATTCTGCCGCAGGAAGCAAATCCTGTAGCTTCTCGAGTGCCAGGTCCGCATAACTGTCCAGTCCCTGATCTAAACTTTCGAGGGCATAGGCTTTGTGCAACGGCACAGAGAACGGGTTGTACGTGATGCCATCGAGCAGGATGTTGTAAGCCTCGAGCGAATCGGGGTGGTATTTTTTGAAAAAAGCTGCCGCAGCCGCTACCACTTCCTCGTCGTAGAGCAACATGGCCACCGCCTGCTTGTACCGCTCGGCAGCTTCCCGTTCACGTCCTTTTACCTCGGCTATCCTGGCCCGGAAGTACAGGTTCTGGCGCTTGTCGCGCGGCACCAGGTATACATTATCCATCCGGTTGAGCAACACGTCGTAATTCTTGGTATACAGCCACAGCTTCAGTTGCCGCAGGTTCAGTTCTGACCGGAGCTCGCTTTCCGGCTGTAACACCTGTACGGTTTCCTTGAGCGCTTCGTTTGTCTGACGCCATTTCTCCTGCTGCATCAGGTATTCGGTCCGGGCTACGAGGGCATTGCGCCGTAGTTCGCGTTCGCCTACAGCTCTTACCAGGGCGTTTACCTCCTCCAGTGTCAGCCGTGGCAGATAGGCCAGCAGGTATTGCACCTTGTCTGCATCGCTTGCCCGTGTAATTACGGTCTCCAGGTCCTGTTGCAGCAGGTTAGAAAATGACTCCGCTACAGTAATGGCAGACTCCAGCTCAGTAAAAGCCACTTCCTCCAAAGCCTTTTCTGCTGCTTCGGGCTGGTGAGCCAGGGCCAGCGCATAGCCTTCTGCCAGGAAAGCGGGTGTATAGCCCCGGTCTTTGGCCTGCTTGAAATACCAGGCTGCCGCCACATAATTCTTCTCCTCCAGCATCCAGATACCCAAGGCGTTGTAATAGTAGCCGCTCCGCTGTTCCGCCTGCAGAGCCAGGTTCTCGACCACGCTTCTTGCTTCTTTCGGCCTGCCGTTGTAATGGTGCACCAGCCCTTTCAGGTAAAGCAGGTCTTCAAAAAACACCCTGTTCTCCCGGTCCGCCAGGTAACGGTTGATGTGTTTCAGGCTGGAGGTGTCGGAACCGGCCAGGGTGCTGATGGCCGTGTTATAAAAGAACGTAAAATCTTCTACCTGCTCCAGCGAGTCGGGTGCTATGTCTTCCTTCCCTTCTGCCGGATACCCCAGCAACTGCCGCAGCACGGCGGCGTTGCTGCGCAGCGTTTTATATTTCCCTACCCGGCCTTCGTTCAATACTTCTTCTGCCATTTCGGGCATTGCCTGCAGGGTATAAAAAGCCAGCCTGTTGCTCCGGACAAACGCCTCGTCGGAGCTGTATTTCTGCGCCAGGTTAAAGTAGTATTCCACGCTGTCTGTTACACTGGTCTGGTTGTAGAGCAGGGCCATGTTGTTGTAGAGTTCACCACTTTCCGGGAAGGCCTCAATCCCCTGCCGCAACACGTACATTTTTTCAAAGAAATACTGCTTTTCGTCGTAGAGGTTCGCCAGTCGCACATAGAGCTTCGGGTGCGGGCGCTTTGCCACGGCATCTTTCATGCGCAGTACTTCGTTGTTCACCTGCTCGCTTTGCCTGTACAGGCCGGCCAGGCTGTAATTCGCCTTCACATTATTCACATCATACAGGTCGCTCTCCTTGTAAAAGCTTTCAGCCAGCAGGTCGTTTCCGGAAGCGCGGTACAGGTCGCCGACATAGTTGTAGTAGCCGGCGTAGGCATAAAAATAGGTCCTGTACTGCGTGCGCATCACCAGCACGGCCAGCAGCATGGCGCCCATCGTAAAAAGGGCATAAAGCGGCAGGCGCTTCGGCTCATACACTACCTTATACACCTGCAGCCGCTGATCAATCAAACGGCCGAAGTTGTACATTACGTAAATAAAGAAGATCACGCCGAAAGCCAGGTGCGTGTACACGATCAGGTCGTGGTAGAGCACGGTCAGAGAGTCGTTGGCGGTGGCAAAAGCGTAGCCGATGCTCAGAAAGGCGATGGTGGCAAACACCAGGTACAGGATAGCACCGGCAGGCTTAAAGGAAAAAGCTTTGCCATAAAACGCTTCCCGCTGGCGCATTCCCCAGAAACCGGCTACCGTAGAAAGCAGCAGGATGATATACCCGTTGATGAGGAGCAGATCCTGTTTAATATAGCCCACATGCCGCAGGTACATCAGCAACAGGTTCAGCAGGTACAGGATGCTGATGAGCATGAACTGCCACAGGCTGAATCTTTTTTCGGGCGTCCTGGCCTGTGTATTTATCCAGAGCAGCGCATTCACGTTTTCGTACGACACCCACAGCAGGAACAGGAAAGTAGCAACCAGTGTAGCCAGGGAGCTGTAGTTGACCAGGTGCAGCGCCGTGAGCTGCACCGGCAAATCGGAGCGCCAGAACACAATGCCGCCTACCAGTCCGAAAACCAGCAGCAGCACCAGCAGGCGCCACACCAGTTTTGTGCGCGGGTAAAAAGCCTGTAAAACATAGCTCGAAATGCCCAGTACCGCTACCGTCCCAATCACCGTCGTCTGCCCCATTTCCGTTCCGAAAATACCCAGCAGATCGAGGTTAAACGAAACCAGCAGCATCATTAACAACAGCAAGCCCACAAAAAAAGGCACCTGCTTCATGGTACTGATGGCGGCCGTGTAAAAAACCAGGCAGAGGGCCAGTAAAGTCAGGAACAGGAATGCGGCGGGCAGGTTGATGTTTGGGAGCGCCACGTCGTACTGTTCGGTAACAATATAGCCGTCGGCATAGAGCGTAAAGGGCTCCAGCATCCGGTTTACTTCCTGCACCGGCACCTGCACGACCTGCAACTGCGAGAGTTTATCCCAGGCAAACGTAAAGTCGTGCCCGGTTATGTAATGAAACACACCCAGCAGCAGGGCCACCACACCCACGCCCAGTAAAAAAAGATAGGGATACCTGATGTCGGTATCCCAGCTTTCCCAAAATTTTATGTTACGCATACGTTTCCTGCAGCCTATTCCAGCACTTTTGGTACCCTGAAATAGTCGGAGTCTTTTTTAGGAGCATTCTGTAAGCCCTGCTCATGGGAGATGGTGTTCCGGGACACATCTTCCCGCATCACGTTCACCTCTTCCGACATATGGATAAGCGGCTCTACATTCTTGGTGTCCAGCTCATTCAGCTTGTCCATCCAGTCCAGGATCTTGTTCATATCCTGGAGCATTTCCTCCGCTTTAGCCTCGTTAAATTCCAGCCTTGCTAAGTGTGCTATTTTCTGTATAGTCTGAATATCCGTTGACATATGTCTTGCTGTTATGTTTGGTTATTTCCTGTTGAATAATATGATATACTTTTTCTTTTAAGAGCGGCAGGTCCTGCAGCGTCATGCCCGCTGTTGGAATGGGCTCGTGCACTACGATCTTGAGCGGGTGCCAGCGTACAATGAATTTCCCGTCCACGTCGGGCAGGAAACGGTGGTTGTAAGGCATGGTTACCGGCACCACCGGAAGCTGCTTCTCAATAGCCAGTTTAAACGGTCCGTCCTTAAACGCAAGCAACTGCTCGCCTGCCGTGGGCGGAATGGTACCCTCCGGAAAAATGACCAGGTTACGGCCTTCTTCCAGCGACTTTACCGACTTTATATAGCTCTTGGCGCTGCTGACAGCACTCTTCCGATCAACGGAAATGTACAGTTTTTCGTATACCTTGCCCCAGAGCGGCACCTTGCACAGCGAGCTTTTGCCCACAAAGTTAAGATATCCCGGGATCGTGTGCAGCACCAGCGGAATATCCAGGTACGAGCTGTGGTTGGGTGTAAAGATATACTGTTCCTCTTTCGAAAACTGCATCCGCCACTCCACTTTAAGGGGTGCCAGGAACATGCGCAGCGCCGAACTGGACCAGAACCGGTTGATGCTGTGCACGTACCGGTACCATTCCTTTTTCCGGATGAAGAACAGCTGCAAGGGGTATGTAACCACAAAAGGCATCACAAACCAGGTAACGCACCAGGTGGTGTAAATGCGGTGAGATAAATATTTTATGGCTTTCATACGCTCAAATTTACTTAATAATACCGTAGTTAAAAATTATGGTCCCCGGAAGGAGACTTTCTGCCGCGCTTTTACCGGTTGACCTTACCAAACTGCCGTTCCGGCCAGACCTGTGCCTGGTTGTGTTTCTGTAACATTAAATGTTCCGGAAACCTGAATAGGTTCCCTCCAGGTCGGATAAGTAAAAAAATGTTTTTAGTTAAAATCAGATCGTTGTGAATGGTGGAAAGTAAAATGTAGCGATTGCGCATGCTGACAGTAGAGTGAACCTGTTGCCTCGTCAGCAGGGACCGATGCTGTGTACATGCTGGTAAATTAACCTTTACCGGTTTTCTTCCTGCTGCAGAAGCAGCGCTGCTTTCAGGATACCGGCCACGCTGATGGCGTCGGTTATCTCGTTGTTCATGGCCATGCGCACGGCTTCGGCAAAAGGGACCCGCTTGATCTGCAGATCTTCTGTTTCTTCAAAAGCCGTTTCGCCCGCAGTAAGTTCCTGCGCCAGGAATACGAATCCTTCTTCGTTGGTCACGGAGTTGGACGTGTGCAGGCGGGCAATGTTCCGCCAGCGGGCAGCTGTAAAGCCTGTCTCCTCCTGCAACTCCCGCTTCGCCGATTCCAGGATATCGTGTTCAATCAGTCCGCCGCCCATCGGAATTTCCCAGCAATATTCGTTTAAGGCATAGCGGTACTGGCCGATCAGGTAGGTGTAGCCTTCGTCGTCTATCGGGATTATGCCAATGGCTTTGTTTTTCATGCTGACAACACCATAGATGCCGTTGCCGCCTTTCGGGTTGAGTACCTGGTCTTCGCGCACGCTAATCCAGGGGTTTTCATAGATTTCCCGGCTGGAGAGGGTGGTCCAGGGGTTGTGGTTTTCGTCTATCATCGCTTTTCTTGTTTCTCGCGCAAATATCGGGGTTTGATTTAAATTGTTGGAAGGTTAACTTGTTAAATTGTTCAGGAGAGGCAGTGGTGACTGGTGCAGTAAGATTTGTCTGAACCTTTGATTAACGGTGATTATTTTGATTTACCTGATTTTTGGGTTATCAGGAGTAGAATAATCGACTTCGCCTGGAACTTCGTTTCTATTCTGTTGTACCTGTCACCACAGCCTCTGGTCGGGGTTTATGGAGTTGGAGCAGGCAAGCATCTTTCCAATCCTGAAAATTCTCTAATTCTGTAAATCCTGATTCAGACAGAAAATCACAAAAATCATTTAAATCACCGTTAATCAAAGGTTCAGACTTAGTAGCTGTTTGTGCGTGTAAACAGCAACCGCTATCTTAGCTACCAAAACCGCCCTTACCACACACATCATGCATCTAAAATTTTCCACCTTCCTCGGCTTCGTGCTGCTGTGGCTGGTGCAGCCGCTGCTGGCGCAGCAAAAGGTAAGTTACCAGCTCTCTTTTCCAAATGCGGTGCACCACGAGGCACAGGTGAGCGTTACCTTCTCGGGCATAAGTTCCGATACGCTGGCGGTGCTGATGAGCCGCAGTTCGCCGGGGCGCTACGCGCTGCACGAGTTTGCAAAAAACATTTACAGCGTCGGTGCCACCGACAGCCAGGGAAAGCAGCTCCAGGTAAGCCGGCCAAACCCGTACCAGTGGAATATAACAGGGCATACAGGAACTGTAACCGTTGCCTATACCCTCTTCGGCGACCATGCCGACGGCACGTATTCGGGCATCGACGAAACGCACGCGCACCTGAACATGCCCTCCACGCTGCTCTGGGCACGTGGCTTTGAGAAAGCACCTGCTTACGTGACTTTTGATGTTCCACAAGGAAGCAACTGGAAAGTGGCCACCCAGCTGAAGCATGAGACCGGCAACACATACTTCTCACCTGATTTCCAGTACCTGATGGACAGCCCGGCCGAACTGAGCAATTTCGACCTGGCCGAGTGGACTGTAAAGGAGAACGGAAAAAGCAAAACAATTCAGGCTGCGATCCACCACCAGGGGAGCCAAGCGGCTTTTAATGCGTATGTGGCAAAGGCCAAAAAGATTGTAGCCGAGCAGCGGGCTGTTTTCGGAGAGCTGCCCGACTTCGATTTTGACCGCTACACCTTTATCGGCTGCTATATGCCGCAGGCGGTTGGCGATGGCATGGAACACCGCAACTCCACCATCCTGACCAATACCAGCTCGTTGGCCAGCGCCATGGGCCGCCTGCTGAACACCTTATCACACGAGTTTTTTCACGCCTGGAATGTGGAACGTATTCGTCCTGCCAGCCTGGAGCCGTTTAACTTCATGGAAGCGAACATGTCGGAGGCGCTGTGGCTGGCGGAAGGGTTCACGAGTTACTACGGCGATCTGGCGATGCACCGCAGCGGCATCTTCAGCACGCAGCGCTACACCAACGACCTGGCCGGCGACCTGAACTACGTGCTCCTCTCGCCCGGCACCCGCTACCACAGCCCGGTGGAAATGAGCATGCAGGCACCTTTTGTAGACGCCGCCCGCTCCGTTGACCCCGACAACCGCCACAACACCTTTATCTCCTACTACACCTACGGCAGCATGATCGGCCTGGCGCTGGACCTGAGCCTCCGCCGCGACTACAAAACCACGCTCGATGCCTACATGCAGGCGCTCTGGCGCAACTACGGCAAACCCGAAAAACCCTACACCCTCGCAGACCTGGAACAAACGCTGGCGGAAACCTCCGGCAACAAAGCCTGGGCAGCCGCCTTCTTCCGGAAGTACATCCACGGCAGCGAACTTCCTGATTACGCCACCTTGCTGGCGCAGGCCGGCATGCAGCTCCGCAAGGCCAGTGCCGGCACGCCCACCCTCGGCAGTGCCTACCTCGACTTCAGCAGCGCAGGAGCCGAAATAGCGTCTGGCACACTGGTTACCTCTGCACTCTACAAAGCAGGGCTGGAACGCGGAGATTTAATTACGGAAGTGGACGGTGTAAAAGTCACAAGCGAGGTAGTCCTTGATAAGGTGCTTTCCAGGCACAAACCAGGCGATACCGTTCCGGTAACTTTTCAGCGGTTGGGAGAAACACGAACAACTAATCTGACGCTGGATGAGGTGCCTACGCTGGAACTGGTACTTTATGAGGCTATCGGGAAGCCGGTAACGCCGGCTATCAAAGCTTTCCGGCAGGCATGGCTGGGGTCGAAGGTGCAGTAAGGGTTGCAAAAAAGGTTACTGCTGCTGTCACCATTCCTGCTGCTCCTTATTTTCAACTACAAAAATTGAACAAGGGTGATTTTCAGCAGCACGTACTCCATGTTCAAAATTCCGTATAGAAGATTTTTCTGAAAAAGATTTAGAATATCAATTCTAAAAAACCAAAACGACAGCAACTATGAAAAATAAACGAAACTCCGTACTCGCTGCCTTATTCCTGGGCACATCGCTTTTCCTGGCTTCCTGCACCGGGGAGAATACGGAAATGCCACCGGAAAGTACCCACGGCAACACCCAGGAAACCGGCGTGGAAGGCACCGGCGACTTACCTGGAACTGGCGCTGAAGATACCACCATCACAGGAACTCAAGCCGGTACACCGGAAGAACAATAGCGATATCCTAAACAAAGACCAGGGCAGGCTTCGGCTTGCCTTTGTCTTTTTATCGAACAAATCTGTGCTGGCTGCATAAAAAGTCAGCCCTGTTGGCACTTGGCACCAGGTTTGCAACGTTCGCTAATAAATACATCTTTTTAGCGTATGAACAGGATACAGACCTTAGCACTTGCCGTTGTTGCCATCTTGGTTACCTTGCCAGCCCTGGCTCAGAAAGAAACAGCCAACTGGTTTTTCGGGAATAATGCCGCTGTCTCTTTTGCTTCCGATTCTGGTGTTGTGGTTACCAAAGCCCGCCTGACAACCGAAGAAGGCAGCGCCTCCCTTTCCGATAAAGACGGCAACCTGCTTTTCTATAACAACGGCATCACCGTCTGGAACCGCGACCACCGCGTGATGCCCAACGGCAACCGGCTGATGGGACACAAATCGTCTACACAGTCGGCACTCATACTTCCCAAACCCGGCAACGACAGCATTTATTATATTTTCACAACCGATGTGCAGGCGCAGTCCAATGGCCTGCGGTATTCCATCGTTAACCTGAACAAGCAGGGCGGCAAAGGCGATGTGGTTTCCAGGAACAACATCATGCTGATGCCCGCTACCGAAAAACTGACGGCCGTGCGCCACAGCAACAACCGCGACTACTGGGTAATTGCCCACCGCTGGAACAGCGACGCCTACCATGCCTACCTGGTATCTTCTGACGGGGTGAGTATTGAACCCATCATCAGCAATGTGGGAGCCGTGCATGGCGGAAGCAACAAAAAAGCAATTGGCTACCTGAAGCCTTCTCCCGATGGCACCCGACTGGCTGCCGCCCTCTGGAACGACACCAGCAGCGTGGAGCTCCTGAACTTTAACCGTGGCAGCGGACAACTATCCAATCCCATTGCCCTGGAAGGACTGGAAGAAGCCTACGGCGTAGCTTTCTCCCCTGATGGCAGCAAACTGTATGTCACTGCCAACGGCAAAGGCGGCGGTAACGCCCAGATTGTGCAGTATGATCTGCGGGCAGGCAGCGCAGCCGGCATTGCCGCATCTGCTACGGTTGTGGGTAGATCGGTAAGCCGAAAGCTGGGCGCTTTACAATTGGCCCCGGACGGAAAAATTTACGTAGCCCGGAAAAACGAATCTTACCTGGGCGTAATACAGGTGCCCAACCAGCGGGGCGAGGCTGCCGGTTACGTGGACAAGGGGCTGTACCTGGGCGGACAGAAAAGCGATATGGGTTTGCCTAATTTTCCGCAGGGCTTAGAGCACAGTTCCATCCAAAGCCCGCAGCGCTACCTGACAGGTCCTGCCTCTTCTGAAAAATAGAAGCTAAAAAATAAGCGAAAAGCCAGTCCCGCCAGACTGGCTTTTCTGTTTTTCAGTTTCTACACTCATATTTAATCTACTGCCGGGTAGGCAAAACGGGCAGAACGTTTAAATTTGTGAAAGTACTCTCATTAAAAAACGCGGCACCCTTGGCAAAACGATTAACTGTTGAAACGTATGTGGCAGGCATTTTGGCCGGTGACCGGGTGGTGCTGAGTCGTGCCATTACGTTGGTGGAAAGCAAACTGCCTGCTGACCAGGAACTGGCACAGGCGGTAATTGAACAGGTGCTGCCGCATGCCGGTAACTCTGTGCGAATAGGCATAACCGGTGTGCCTGGTGTGGGCAAAAGCACGTTTATCGAAGCGTTCGGACAGTACCTGCTGCAGGAACAGGGAAAGAAGCTGGCGGTACTGGCTATCGACCCAACCAGCCAGCGCTCGGGCGGCAGCATCCTGGGCGACAAAACGCGCATGGAAGCGCTTTCCATGCACCCGCAGGCTTTTATCCGGCCTTCGCCTGCCGGTAAATCGCTGGGAGGCGTTGCCCGTAGTACGCGCGAAACGATTATACTCTGCGAGGCAGCGGGTTTCGATACAATAATTGTAGAAACCGTAGGCGTAGGCCAGTCTGAAACGGCTGTGCATGCGATGGTTGATTTTTTCCTGCTCCTGATGCTGGCAGGCGCCGGCGACGAACTGCAGGGGATCAAACGGGGCATTATGGAAATGGCAGATGCGTTAGCCATCACCAAAGCCGACGGAACGAATCTGACCAGCGCCCAGGCTGCCCGTGCCGCCTACCAGCAGGCGCTGTACCTCTACCCTGCCCCAGCCTCAGGCTGGAAGCCTCCGGTTACCGTTTGCTCTGCCCTTGCTCCCACCGGTCTCGACACCATCTGGCAGCACATTTCCGATTACCTGCAGCTCACCCAACCCAGTGGCTATTTTCAGCAGAAGCGCCGCGACCAGAACCTGCAGTGGCTCTCCGAAACCATCCTGCAGGCGCTGGAAGAAAAGTTTTACGCACGGCAGGCCGTACAGCAGGCGCTTCCGGAACTAAGCCAGCAGGTAAAAGAAGGTAAAAAGTCTGCTTTTGCCGCCGCCGCCGAACTGCTCCGACTCGGGTAACGCTTATTTTGCTCTTCCATCATCTCCTACCATACTTGGCGACGAAGTTCCTGTATTGTACAGGAGCAGAGGGAGTGGTGACTGCAGCAGAAAAAGATAAAGCCCCCTCTGAAGCTACCCAAAATCAAAAGCCCGCCTTCCTGATGAAGCGGGCTTTTGATTTTTAGCTACAAGGGTGAAGTTTATTACTTGCTTTTGGTGTTTGCAGCAAGTTGTTGGTTGAATTTGGCGATCTGCTTGTCAGTAAGAATAGTGGCTAATTCTTCGCTGTATTTTTCCTGCACTTCCTTCGTGAGAGCGGTTTCTTTCTGATACTCGCGTGCCAGCTCGCGAAGCCGGATATACTGCATCTCGTTCAGCTCCAGTTGCTGGATTGTGTTGCGGTTAACTTCTTTCGAAAGTAACGAAGCAGCAATTGGGTTTGTGCCTGCTGCTGTTGCAAAACTGGTTTGAGCCCCTACTGACAAAACCAGGGCGATCATAAGTAAAGACTTTTTCATGATATTTTTCTTTTAGTTTCTATTC
The DNA here is from genome assembly GCF_003347595.2 of Botryobacter ruber. Lineage (GTDB taxonomy): Bacteria > Bacteroidota > Bacteroidia > Cytophagales > Hymenobacteraceae > Pontibacter > Pontibacter ruber_A. Next base: position 146,298 of record NZ_QCZK02000053.1, read on the forward strand.
ATGAAAAAGTGTTGCAACCAGAGTGCCAGTCAACAAAAACCGCGATTTTTATCTATAAATCAAGGTTTAATTATATTGCCATCTAAAAATATACTCTATTTGGGAATCAAGTTTACTATTTTGGGAAAAGTAATAAACTTACCGGAAATCATCCAGCAGCCAACACAATACTCCCCAAGCGCCCACGCTAATTATCTTAAACAGGTGCTTCTGCTTACGCTTTAGAAGCCAGCAGGTACAGCACGGCCATCCGGATGGCGACGCCGTTTTCTACCTGGTTCAGGATAATGGAATGCTGCGAATCGGCGGCATCGGAGGTAATTTCGACGCCACGGTTTATCGGGCCCGGGTGCATGATGGTGATTTCCTTGTTTAGGCTGTCGAGCAGTTTTTTGTCGATGCCGTAGTAGAGCGAGTACTCCCGCAGCGAAGGGAAATATTTCATTTGCTGGCGCTCCAGCTGTATGCGCAGCACGTTGGCCACATCGCACCACTCCAGCGCCTTCCGCACGTCCAGCTCCACCTTCACGCCCAGCGATTTAATATACTTGGGCAGCAGTGTGGCGGGTCCGCACACCATTACCTCCGCCCCCAGCTTCTGCAGCGCAAAAATGTTGGACAGGGCCACGCGCGAGTGCAGGATGTCGCCGATAATCACTACTTTCTTGCCGGCCACTTCACCGTATCTTTCACGGATGGAAAAAGTATCGAGCAGCGCCTGTGTGGGGTGCTCGTGGGTGCCGTCGCCGGCGTTTACGATGTTGGCTTTGATGTGGCGCGACAGGTAGTGCGGTGCTCCGGGACTGGAGTGGCGCATCACCACCATGTCCACTTTCATGGCCAGGATGTTGTTAACGGTGTCGAGCAGGGTTTCGCCTTTTTTAACGGAACTGCCGCTCGACGAGAAGTTGATCACATCGGCGGAAAGCCTTTTTTCGGCCAGCTCAAAGGAGAGACGCGTGCGGGTGGAGTTCTCGAAAAAAACGTTGGCGATAGTGATATCACGCAGCGAAGGCACTTTTTTAATGGGGCGGTTCAGAACATCCTTAAAATTATCAGCCGTCTCAAAAATGAGCTGAATATCTTGTGCGGTGATGTCTTTAATACCCAGCAGATGCCGGACGCTTAGCTCTTGCATGCGAATGTTATTCTTCGTTTTTGGTAATAAGCCAGATATTATCTTCCTGCGTTTCAGGGCCATGCCATTCCACAAGCACCCTTTGCGACTGCAGCGAGTTCACGCTGCGGCCCACGTAGGTAGGCTCGATGGGCAGGTGGCGGCTGTACAGGCGGTCTATAAGCACCAGCAGTTCCACGTTTGCCGGTCGTCCGTAGGCGATCATGGCATCGAGGGCAGCCCTTACGGAGCGTCCGGTATAGAGCACATCGTCCACCAGGATCACGCGTTTGCCTTCGACCAGGAAATCGATGCGCGTTTCGTTGGCGGTTAAGGGTGTTTCTCTTCTGCGGAAATCGTCGCGGTGAAAGGTGGTGTCGAGGTAACCGATTGGCACGGTTGTACCCAGTATGTCAGCCAGTTTGCTTTGGATACGCTGGGCAACAGGTCTGCCGCGTGGCTGTAAGCCGATGATGACAGAATCAGAAAAATCACCATGGTTCTCGATGAGCTGGTGGCAAAGGCGCATCACCATGATATCGAGCAACTGGTGGTTTACGATGAGTCGTTTCTGCATAGCTGGAAGTATAGCTGCAAATATAGAGACTTCAGCTAAAGAAGCGAAAAAAATTAGTTATTCGTTGGAGAGATTAGGAGTTAGAGAGTTTGGGAGTTTGGGAGTTTAAGAGGTAGAAAGGTAGAGAGGTAGAGAGGTAGAGAGGTAGAATTTGTAGGGGTTGAAAATCTTCAACCCTTTAACAGCAGCACAGAAAATTAGAGCATTGGGCATTGTGATCTGTAGAGACGCGATGGGCGCGTCTCCCGCACGAACCACAAAAAACCAATCCTGTTATTCCTTAAATCTTCTTAATCTTGTTCAGACAATTTGCTCAGACAACCCTAATCCTGAAAATCCTAAAATTCTGTTAATCCTGATTCAGACAAACTTCAAATCACAAAAATCATTTCATCCTATCATCAACGGTTCAGACAAAAGCAGCAGCGGAAATGGTGGCAGCCGCAGCAGAATTTTTGGGATGGAATATGGCGGATTGGTGGTGGGTAACGGACTTAACTAAAAATGCTTAAGGCTTTTTTAGGTGTGGATACCCACTGGTTTTCACTTGTTAAATTGGGACTTAAATTATAGATGCATTTTTGTAAGGAAAAAACAGAAAAGTTAAAAGAAGTAGTATTACTAATATTGAATAGTAAATAATATCTCTAACTTTATCCATTCCACTGATAGTCAACCAATAATAAACTCCACTTATCACAATTGAAACTCCAATATTTATAGGCACTGTTAGAACAAAAATTAAAGATGCTCCGCCCCCTTCAACGGGTAAAATATAACTCATGATCAATGTTAAAAATCCAACGAAGATCAAAACACCAATTTTAACTTTGTCTTTCTTAGTCATAAATAATGGCCACTCGCAGATAGCAGTAATAACTATCTAACATACACCTACCTGCGCTATGTACTAATCCAAACATACAATATATTGCCGTTTCCTACAAATAACCGTAGCGGCATTAGCAGCAATACCACGTATTGCTCCTGACAAACCGAAAGCTGTATAAAAATCAGAAAGTAATTCTGTTAATAAAGAAAGTGCTGCGGCTTTCGGCATAGCCTCGGCGAAGGCGCTGAAAACCGAACGCCAGAAAACTGCCCTGGTACCAGGGGATGATCCCCAACTGATCGGTTGAGGAAATTTTTTCTGTCTTGTCAGTAGTAAGCAACTCGAGCTCAACGCGCTCATCGTTGTACTTGTCCTTATCCATTACATGGTAAATGATGTTGTCTTCTTCAGGGTAGACGATCACCACATTTCCACCGGAGGTGTAGCTTGTTTCGATGCTCTTGGTGATGGTGGGCGTGATAATATCTTTCAGCACAAACAGGTTATCCCAGAGCAATACGCCGTTTTTATCGAAGCCCAAGGTTACGGCATGCGTGTGCTTGTATTCCTCCTGGTCGCGCGCGGCACTTAACGCCGGCGACAGGTAGGTATAGGGATTATGGCGCAGGGAGTTAAACGAACTGCCGGAGCCTCTCCGTTGCGTCACATAGGCTTCGGCGGTCAGGATGTAGCCTTCGGGCGTGGTAACCAGGTCGTGCAGCAGGAGTTTGTGGCGGTACGAAGGCTGCTTCCCGGACTGGATGCGCTCGGCTTCTCTTCGCCTGACACGTTCTTCGCGGCGTGGCGACATGTACTTGAACGAATTGCGGAGCTGCAGAAAGTTATAAAACTCACCGTTTGCCTCCTGGTGCGACACAACAGGCGCTGTAAAGAAGCCCTGCGAGAGCTGCAGGCTGCCAGCCCCGTAAACACCAATCAGCATGCGGGTGGTTGTATCGCCGGGCGTTACTTCGGCATTTAAGAGGTTCTTATCGTCGTGCTGCAAAATAAAATGATTGCTGATCAGGTTTCCGTCAGCATCAAAGCTTTTTACCTGCAGCCGCGAAATACGGTTGTTCGCCTCCGTCAGCACGACATCCACGCGCTGGTGGTCGGGGTTGGTGCGGATATCGGAAAAGGTAGACTCGTAGCCGTAGATGGCAGGCAGTGGTTTAGCTTCGCCGTTTTCGGGGTTCACAAACAGCAGCAGCGGATTCCGGTCGTTTTTAGCGACACCTACCAGGAAATACCTTCCCTGCAGCACATGAAACTCGGTAATTCCCCGGATAGCTTCCAGTTCGTGCGTTGTTATTGTTGTTTCGCCGGTGGCATTGTTAATGCGCATAAACTTATACTTCTGCGGATCGATGTTCCCGAAGGCCAGGTAAGTGGCGCCGCCATCCAGGTACGAATGCATAAAGAAATCCTGCGCTTCCAGGTCATAATCTTTGTGCCACACTTCTTCCAGCTTGCTGTTGTACTTCTGAACAGCAAAGTCGGCTTTATTTCCCCAGATATTAGACTTTTTGGTATAGAGCAGCAGGCTGCTGTCGGGCAGCGCAATTACTTCCACATCGGTTGTATTTATTTCGAGCGGGAGTTCGAGCCGGTAAGGTTGCTGCGGCTCCTGGGCCTGCACCAGCGTAACAGCCAGAGAAAATAAACAAAGCAAAAGAAAACGTAGATCAGCCATAATATTCATCCCACTAAAATAACAAAACGATTTGCCTGAAGAAGAAGTGCAAATAAATTTAATTTTCCCGGAATTAATTTCACTACAGACAAGCTATTATTTTTCTACGAATAAAATTTCATTAAGATAGAAAAAGCAACCAGCATTCCAAAAGATATTCCTGAAAATCAAGTGTTCCTCCCTCCCCGCCTGATGGCACCGCAACAGGAACTTCCGGAAATAAGGAGCTGCCGTATCGGATTACCTGCAGGGTTGGTACTGCTGCTATACAATAATTTTTCTATATTTCGGGTGAAAGTAAACGCATCTTATTTTTCTAAACATATTTTAGCAGCATGATAAAAAAAAGTATTTCTTTTCTTTCCCTGGCCTGTATAGGCGGTTCCCTCCTCTCCTGCCAGACCACCAAGGTTAAGCAGGAACCGGGCCAGGAACTCGTTCTGACAAACAAGGCAGCCATCGAACTGACCGACAAAGCCATTGCCGTAAAGCGCAGCTCCCTCTCCGGCATTCCGGATAGCGCTGCTTTCCCGCTTCTGCTCACGCAGGCAGGCGACACCGTGGCTTCGCAACTCGATGACCTGGACGGCGACAACCAGTGGGATGAGCTGTTTTTTGTAACCAACCTGCCGGCCAACGGGAATCAAACCCTGAAACTGACGTGGGTAACGACGCAGCCAGACTACACCAAACGCACCAGCGTTCGCTTCGGGAAGCGTGCCGGCAAAAAGCTGCCAGTACAACCCCAGACTAGCGAAACCATGCTAGCCAACCAGGTGCACCGCGCTTTGGGCTACCAGCCCTACCAGACCGACGGCCCTAGCTGGGAAAACGATAAAGTGGGCTTCCGGCACTACCTCGACGGCCGCAACGCCAAAGACCTGTTCGGCAAAAAAGTAGCGTATATGTCGCCTGACAGCGTGGGCATCAGCAAAACAGGCGCTGTGGAAGACAATTACCATGTCATGAAAGACTGGGGCCGCGATATTATGGCGGTGGGAAGTTCGGCAGGCATCGGCGGCATCGAAATGATGATTGACGGCAAATTTCCGCGCCTGGGCATCACCAACAACGACACCCTGAATAACGTTGAGAAAACCACCTTCCGGATTGTGACCGAAGGACCGGTGCGTTCTAAAATACAGATCGGCTACCACAACTGGAAACCCGCCGACACCAACCGCAGCTATACCCTGCAGGAAAGCCCCACCATCTGGCCCGGCATGTACGCTTACCAGAACAACGTAACCGTTACCGAAGGCCTGCGCGGCGACGAAACGCTGCTGGTGGGCATGAACAACCTCGACCCGACTTTTCCGCTGGAAGAAATGCCGGTAGACGATAACTGGATGGTAGTTTTCACGCACGACCGCGAAACCTACAACCAGGAATGGATGCTGCCCCTGGCCCTGATCGTGCCTAAAAGCGCCTACCAGGGCTATACCGAAGCGCCTAAAACCGGTCCGCTGGCACAGGCGTATTTTGCAAAGTTAAAAGTAGAGCAGAACAAGCCGGTTACCTACTATGCCGTAGGCACCTGGGAAGTCAGCGACGAACGTTTCAAAGATCTGAACTACTTTAAAGATTATGTGCGTAACCTGGCCCGCCAGCTTTCGGCAGAGGTAGAGGTGCAGGTGAAGTAGTTTTCTGATTAAAACCCAATTTGATTTGCCCCGTTTTCCTGCGCCAACCGCAGGAAAACGGGGCTTTTTGCTACAGCAGGTTCACACCGGTCGGAAAGCAGCAGCAGAGGCTGTGGTGGCAGGTGCAGCAGAAATTTTTTACTACTTATCGACTTGTGAGAAGATGAAAGCTGAAAGCTTTCATGATAAAAAGCTCCAAGTTAGAAACTTGAAGCAGTTTTTTTTCTGCTGCAGCTGCCACCACAGCCTCTGCTGCTGCATTTTTATCCTCAACGGCTCACCACAATACCCAGCAGCTCCGCTATCTGTACTTCAAACATTTTGAGGGTGCGGATGGTCGTCAGCTGGTTTATTTGCTCGTTCGGGTCGGTAACGAGGCGGAGTTTTTCCATTTCGTCTTTGATGAGCAGCTGCACGTTGCGCCACTTCAGGCGGAGTACGGCGCGCTCGGCACCGTAGGAAAGCAGATCCGTTTCGTGCGGTACAAAAATCTGGTGCGTGGCCCAGTTGTGGCTCAGCTCGTGCGGGTCGGAAAGCAGGTTGGTCGCTTCCGTCCGTATCTGCTGGTCCGGGTAGTTGATAAAATCGTCGGCCGAAGGAACGGTTCCGTCGCAAAGTTTCTCCTTTACCAGCTCTACCAGCCGGGAATAAAGCGGCGTCCGGAACTCTACATCCTCGAGTTGCTCCAGCATATACTGGCAGGTGGTCATGCCTTCGTCCAGCACCCGGTTGGGGTAGTTGAGCAGCATCCGCACGATTTCCCGCTCGTACCGCTTGAGCATATCGGCTTCCGAAACCTGCTCTTCCGGCTCCGGTTCGGTAGGCATGGGCGGCTCTGGCGGAAATGCGCTGCCGGTCTTGGGCTGCTGTTGTTGCTGACGGTCCTGCAGCTGCATTTTATTGTACTCCGAAATTAGCACCTGCTCATCTATGTCAAAAATCAGGCTGCAGCTCCGGAAGAATACAGTACGCTTGATGGAGTCCGGAATTTTGGCAATGGAGGTTACAATCTCACGAATAGCCTCAGCTTTGCGGACCGGGTTGTCTTTGGTTTCGGCGGCGTAGAGGCTGGCTTTGAACGAGATGAAATCCTGCGCGTGTTCTTTGATGTACGCCTTAAAAGCCGTGTCGCCCACTTTCCGGATGTAGGAATCGGGGTCGTCGCCTTCCGGAAACGTAACCACGCTTACATTCAGCCCATTCTCCAGGATCAGGTCGATGCCGCGCAACGAGGCTTTGATACCGGCCGCATCGCCGTCGTAGAGTACCGTGATGTTGTGGCTATAGCGGCCGATCAGCTTGATCTGCCCTTCGGTTAAAGACGTTCCTGAAGAAGCCACCACATTCTCTATCCCGCCCTGGTGCAGCGAAAGCACATCGAGGTAACCTTCCACGAGGTAGCACATTTCCTGCATCCGGATCGCCTGCTTGGCCTGGTACAGCCCGTACAGCACGTTGCTTTTGTGGTAGATCTCCGACTCGGGCGAGTTGAGGTATTTGGGGCTTTTCTTGTCGTTCGATTTTAGCGTACGGGCACCAAAACCCACCACCCTGCCCGACAGGTTATGAATCGGGAACATCACGCGGCCCCGGAAGCGGTCGTAGCGTTTATCTTCTTTTGAAATGGTGAGTCCGGTAGCTTCCAGGAAATGCTGCTGGTAACCGGCCTTCAGGGCGGCATCGGTCAGGTCGGACCAGGCATCGAGGCTGTAGCCCAGCTCAAACTTGCGGATAGTGGCGTTGTTTAGTCCCCGCTCTTTCAGGTAAGCCTGCCCGATGCTGCCCTGCTCGTGCTGATGAAGATTTCGCTGGAAATGCTTGCTGGCAAACTCCGAAACAATGTACTGGCTGTCGCGCTCGTTCTGCTCACGGCTGGCTTCCGGCGAGGCAGTCTCTTCGGGTATCTCAATGCTGTACTTTTTGGCCAGGTAGCGCAACGCCTCCGGAAAGCTGGTGCCTTCCACATCCATGATAAACTGCACCGAGTTACCAGCCTTGCCACAACCAAAGCACTTGTAGATACCCTTGGCAGGCGACACCGAAAAAGACGGCGACTTCTCGTGATGGAACGGACAACAAGCCCACATGTTCTGCCCCTTCTGCTTGAGCGACACAAAATCGCCCACCACCTCTACAATGTCGGCTCGTAGGATTATCTGGTCAACGGTTTCTTTTGGTATCAGGGACATGGGCAAAAAAGTTAAGCGGGGGTACAAAGATAAGGGTTAATGTGCTAATTTTTAAATGTGCTCCTGTGCTAATGGGGAAAGTCTCTGAATCACGGATTTTAAGGATTACACGGATTGCACGGATTTTCGGGAACAGAAGTACTTGTGGTAAGTCCTGTTAAACGCTTTGTAATGAGCTAAAGAATCCGCGTAATCCTTAAATCCGTTTAATCCGTGATTCAGACAATCACAAAAATCATTTCATCACTACCATCAACGGTTAAGATAATTCCCTCCATCAGCACATTCACCCACATTAGCACATTAGCACATTAACTCGTATCTTTGTACTACATTACTAGTTACTATGGCAATTACAAAAGAAGATATATTAAAAGCCCTCAGCTATGTAGAGGAGCCGGACCTGGGCAAAGACCTGGTGACGCTTAACATGATTGAGGATGTACAGGTGGATGGAAAAAAGGTGAGCTTCACCGTGATCCTGACCACACCGGCCTGCCCGCTGAAGGACCTGATCCGGAATGCCTGTGAACGCGCCATCCATACGATGGTAGACAAAGAGGCTGAAGTTACCGTGAACATGACCTCGCGTGTTACCTCCGCCCGTGCCGATAATTCCGATGTGGTGAACGGCGTGAAAAACATTATTGCCATTGCCTCCGGTAAAGGCGGCGTGGGCAAATCTACGGTTACGGCCAACCTGGCCATCGGGCTGGCACAGGCCGGCGCGAAAGTGGGCCTGATCGATGCCGACATTTACGGTCCTTCTATCCCAACCATGTTTGGCGTGGTAGAAGAGCGCCCGCATATGATACAGGGCGATCATGGTAAAAACTACATTGTGCCCGTGGAGAAATACGGCATCAAAATGATGTCGATCGGCTTCCTGACGCCTCCCGACAGTGCGGTTATCTGGCGTGGTCCGATGGCCAGTTCTGCCCTGAAACAGTTTATTTCGGATGTGGACTGGGGGGAACTCGACTACCTGCTCCTCGACCTGCCGCCAGGCACTTCGGACATTCACCTGACCATGGTGCAGGCGCTTCCGGTAACGGGGGCTGTTATTGTAACTACGCCGCAGCAGGTAGCCCTGGCCGATGCCACCAAAGGTTTGCAGATGTTCATGCAGCCGCAGATTAATGTACCGGTGTTGGGTATTGTAGAGAACATGGCTTATTTTACGCCTGCCGAACTGCCACAGAATAAATATTTTATTTTTGGAGAAGGCGGCGGACAAAAGCTGGCAGAAAAGTACCAGGTGCCCCTTTTAGGGCAGATTCCGATTGTGCAAAGCATCCGGGAAAGCGGCGACGAAGGAACTCCTGTCGTTTTACAGAACGATTCTCCTGCTTCCGGTGTTTTCAAAGAGCTGGCCCAGGCTGTTGCCCAACAGGTATCGGTGCGCAACGCCACAGTAGCCAAAACCAAGATTGTAGAAATTAAGAACTAAAGCAGATGACAGCCACGAACGTAGACAACGATTTTTTACTTCGCATAGAGGGAGCCCTCGATCAGATCAGACCGTACCTGGAAGCTGACGGCGGCAACGTGAAGGTGCTGGGGGTAACTGAAGATATGGTGCTGCAGCTCGAGCTGCTGGGCGCCTGTGGCTCCTGCCCCATGTCGGCCATGACGCTGAAGGCTGGTGTAGAGCAGTCTGTCATGAAAGCGGTTCCTGAAATTAAAGCCGTGGAGGCCGTAAACCTGACGCCCCTCGACTAAACATAACTTACTTTTCCTGTTTAAGCGGATGCTGTTGGACCTACCAATGGTGTCCGCTTTTGTTTTTCCACCTGCCACCACAGCTGCTGCACATCAGCCCGAAAGCAGCAGTGGCAATGGTGGCAGCTGCAGCAGATTTTATCAGGCATTTTGAATATTATCTGCCCGATTTCTTACCCATCACCCACCAATATAGCGTAGTATCAATACTAACAAAGCTCCCGGAGCTTTTACTATTATTCCAAAACAGCTAAATTGAGTAAAACTGTTTTCGCTGCGCCATGATTAAAGCAAACGACCCTACCCTGCACTCCTGGATACAGATTGCACCCGACAGTGATTTCCCCATCCAGAACCTGCCCTTCGGCATTTTCCAGACGGATATGAAAGACCCGCGTGTGGGCGTGGCCATCGGCGAATATGTGCTGGACCTGTGTGTGCTGGGGCGGTATGATATGTTTGTGCTGCTCGACATCGATCCTACCATTTTTCACCGCCCTTACCTGAACGATTTTATAGCGCTGGGCAAGCCTGTCTGGCGTGCCGTCCGCAACCGGGTATCGGAACTGCTGCGCAACACCAACGACGAGATCAGCGGCAACAGCGAACTGATGCACGAGTGCCTGATAAAACGCTCGGAAGTAGAGATGCTGATGCCCGTAAAAGTAGGCGATTATACCGACTTCTATTCCAGCCAGGCACATGCCAGCAACGTAGGCACCATGTTCCGGGACCCGGAGAATGCCCTACTACCCAACTGGAAACACATGCCGGTAGGCTACCATGGCCGTGCTTCTTCTATCGTGGTTTCGGGCACGCCCATCCACCGCCCCAACGGACAAACCAAGGCACCAGAGGCAGAACTCCCCACTTTCGGGCCAACGGCGCAGCTGGATTTTGAGCTCGAAATGGCGTTTATTGCCGGCAAAGACACGCCCCTTGGCACCAGTATCTCCCCCAGCCATGCCGAGGAATACATTTTCGGACTGGTGCTGTTCAACGACTGGTCGGCCCGCGACATCCAGGCCTGGGAGTACCAGCCGCTCGGACCGTTCCTGGGCAAAAGCTTTGCCTCTTCCATTTCGCCCTGGGTGGTTACGCTGGACGCGCTGGAGCCCTTCCGAGTGCATGGGCCGGAGCAGGTGCCAAGTCCTCTTCCCTACCTTAGTTCAGGCGGGCACCACAACTACGATATAAACCTGGAAGTGCTGCTGGAAACGGAGAAGGGTGTGGAGACGCGCATCTGTCGCACCAACTTCCGGCACATGTACTGGAACATGCAGCAGCAACTGGCGCACCAGACCAGCAACGGCTGCAACATCCGGGTGGGCGACATGTTTGCTTCTGGCACCATCAGCGGCTCCGAAAAAGGCACTTTCGGTTCTATGCTGGAACTCACGCGGGGCGGCACGCAACCCTTGCGTTTAGTCGACGGCACCGAGCGCAGCTTTATAAACGACAACGACACGGTAATTATGCGGGGCTATGGCGAGCACCACGGCATACGCATCGGCTTCGGCGAAGTCCGGACAAAAGTACTGCCAGCATTTCTACAGGAGAAGTAGCAGGTTACAACTGCGCATTTTTATCTGCAGCCACAGCCACCACACCCTCTGCACCAGCTGAAAGCAGGAAAGACAGCATTTTAGTTTGAAGTATAGCGTATGTCAGGCAAATGAAAACGATCAACCTCTCCGAAACCAAACCAGCAGAGGCCTATGGCTTGCTGGTAGGCGCTGTTGCGCCCCGGCCCATTGCTTTTGCCAGTACCACCAGTGCTGCCGGCCAGGTCAACTTGAGCCCTTTCAGCTTTTTCAACCTGTTCAGCGCCAATCCGCCCATCCTGGTTTTCTCGCCCCTGAGCCGCATGCGCGACAACACCAGCAAACATACCCTCGACAATGTACACGCTACCCGGGAAGTGGTCATCAACATTGCTAATTTTGCACTGGTAGAACAGATGTCGCTGGCCAGCACCGAATATGCGCAGGAGATAAATGAATTTGAAAAAGCAGGGCTGACACCGGAAGCATCGGTGCTGGTGCAACCGCCGCGGGTAAAGGAGGCACCGGTAGCGTTTGAGTGCCGTGTAAATGATGTTATAAAACTAGGCGAAGCAGGCGGGGCCGGTAACCTGGTGCTGTGCGAAGTGCTGATGCTGCATGTGCAGGAGGAGATCCTGGACGCATCCGGTAAAATAGACCCGCACAAACTCGACGCCGTTGCCCGCATGGGAGGCGACTACTACCTCAGAGCCAACGGCGACTGCCTCTTCCGGCTGCCCAAGCCCAGCCACCCGGAAGGGATCGGCGTTGACCAACTACCAGACTTTATCCGGAAAAACACCCTCTTCTCAGGCAGCCACCTGGCCCGCCTCGGCACCACCGACGCCCCTCCCACCCCGGAAGAAGTGGAGAGCATAAAAACCGAGCCCATTGTGGCATATACATTGAACAAGTACAAAAACAAACCGGTAAAACTACGGCAGGAACTGGAACTGCTGGCCAGAAAGCTGCTCGAAGACGATAATGTGCCGGAAGCCTGGCGGGTGCTGCTGTTGAGTAGGAATGTTGTACCGTAATCAGCAAGATCAGCTATGAATGCCAGGCTCCGTAAAGTTTGGGACTCTCTCCGCTCCAGTTACTGGTTTGTACCTGCTATCATGATGGTGTTTGTCCTTATCCTCTGGACCGGCACGCACCATCTCGACGAGCATCTTGCTGCGGCAGGAAAATTGCCCGTCAGGTGGCTGTATTCGGACGATGTGGAATCGATGCGCAAGTTGCTCCTGACTATTGCAGCCAGTATCATCGGTATAGTGGGTGTTGTATTCTCTATCCTGATGGTTCCGCTCACGATTGCAGCTACCCAGTTCGGGCCGCGACTGCTCCGCACCTTTTTACGCGACACCGGCACCCACCTCACCCTCGGCACCTTCACCAGCACTTTTATCTTCTGCATCCTGGTGCTCCTGCAGCTTCGCGACGATGCGACTTACCCAGTCCCACAGGTCTCCGCCACAACCGGACTACTATTCGGATTTATCTGTTTCGGGATGCTCATTTACTTCATTAATCACATAGCACGCTCTATTCAGGCCTCCGTGGTAATAGCCGAAGTAAGTGCAGAATTACAACTAGCCATTGACCATGAACTACCAGATCCGCTACCCGAAGGTCCTGTCCCGTCAAAAGCCGACGCTGCTGCCACCGAACCAGCAGGTCCTGCCCATCCGGTTATGGCCGTAAAAAGTGGCTACGTACTGGCACGCGCCGACGACGAACTGATGCAGCTTGCTGTGGAGCAGGACCTGGTGATACACCTCCTGAACAGGCCCGGCGATTTTATAGTAGCAGGCACACCACTTGCCCGTCTCTGGCCTGCCGCCAAGGCATCGGATAAGGTAAGTACTGCTGTAAACAAGGCATTTATCCTGGGGCCACAGCGCACACTGGTACAGGATGTAACCTTTGGAATCAATGAACTGGTGGAACTGGCAGTACGGGCGCTGTCGCCCGGCATTAACGATCCGTTCACAGCCATGAGCTGCCTCGACTGGCTCGGCACTGCCCTCTGCCGCACGACCTCCCGCGCCTTCCCCTCCCCTTGTCAATTCGACGAGCAGGGCAATTTTCGCCTGCTTTCCAAGCCCATCACCTTTACTTACCTGACAGATGCCGCCTTTAACCAGATACGCGACTACGCCCGGACCAGCCCCGCCGTCACCTTACGGCTCCTGGATACGATTGCCGTTATCGCACCATGTGCCCGCACAGAAGAACAGCGGAAAATTTTGCTGCACCATGCCACCCTTGTTGCACGCGGATGCCACATTGGCTTGCCTGAAAAAGCAGACCGGGAGGTGGTGGCTGCGCGTTATGAACAGGTGGTGGAGTTGCTGAAGCCGGGGAAGCAGGAGGAGGGAAGGCAGACTGTTTGATTGCCAGTAAACTTTCAAAAAAGATTTTTACTTTGCTGCTCCCGCCACCAAACCCACTGCTCCTCCCCTATAAGCAAAAAACCCGCCGAAGCGGGTTCTATACAAAAAAGAGGAATATGCGGACCTCTTGTTAATTTCTTCGTACGGCAATTACCAGCCCCGGTTCTTTTTTAGTCTGTATATTTATCCCTGACATGATCCGGAGGTCTTGCAGGTATTAAACAGTGATCCTATCCAAGAGCATCAGCAGAACTAGAAAGCTTTTTCATGCCCTTTTACTGATTGCCACATAGTCAGAATAATAATTTTTAAATCCAGCAGAAAGGTCCAGTTTTCCAGGTACCACAGGTCCGCCTCTACACGCTTCGACATGGCTGTGGTTTCCTTTGTTTCGCCCCTGAAGCCATTTACCTGCGCCCATCCTGTGATGCCCGGTGTGAGAAAATGCCGCACCATAAAGCTGTCAATCAGCACTGAATAGTCTTTTGTATGTTTCAGCATGTGGGGTCTTGGCCCCACTACCGACATTTCGCCCATCAGCACATTGATAAACTGGGGCAGTTCATCCAGGCTGGTTTTCCGGAGGAAGGCCCCCACCTTTGTAATACGGGCATCTCCTTTTGTAGCTTGTTTGCTGTCGGAGTCGTTGTTAACACTCATGCTCCTGAACTTAAGGCAGTAAAAAGGTTTGTTGTCTTTCCCGGATCTTAACTGCTTAAAGAACACCGGTCCCCTGGAATCAAGCTTAATGATAAGCCCGATAATCGGAACGAGCCAGCTTAAAATCAGAATGATTATTGACAACGAAAACGCAACATCAAAAATACGCTTCACAATTTCATTGGCTTTATTTTCCAAAGGTTCATTCCGGTGCGACAATACAGGCACATAGCCATATAAGTCCAGTACAAAGTTCCTGTTAAAGAAGCCGTCAATATCGGGCACCAGTTTGAATCGAATTAAACGATTGTCAGCTTCCTGCATCAGTCCCCGGATCTTCTCGACCTCATCTTTCGGAAGTGTACTATAGATCTCTGTTATTCCTTTGGAAATAATGTGGTTAAAAAATCCGGCAATATTATCTGCAAAAGACATGCCCTCTCCCGCTTTCTCGGTAAGATTATTGTCAAAAAAGCACTCCACCTGGTAACCAAAATGAGCGTTTTCAGAAATGTATTGATAGAGTTCTGTTCCGGTTTGTCCGTCTCCTACAATGGCCACCTTCTTCACATTAAGCCAGAATCTTCGTCTGTATTTTCTGATCAGCAGAAAGGAGAACTTCCAGCAGAACAACAGCACCCCGAAGGCAATACAGGAGGTAATAAAGAAGTCGCCCGGCAACTGTATTTCCGGCACAGCAAGAGCCAGCACATAGGGTGCAACGATAAACATCGCCAGCGTGCCTGCAGTTGCTTGCATGGTCGGATAGGCATCCCGGGTCAGGATATTATCATACAAGCCCATCACCCTGGAACTGAAAAACCAAAGCAGGTTCATAAACAGAAACTTAAGCCGGTATGTCGCTGGTATCTCGGCCCACATCAGGTTGGGGTCATAAATAATATACACAGCGTACAGGATCAGGTCCAGTAAAATGAAGTCCACAACAACATTGATCCACTTAAAACAGGTCTCGTATTTGTATGTCATTGTTAAATTTATTATTGATATACTTACATTTTTTCTGAGACAAGTATAAACATATTTTATTTACTATTCAAAATATTATTAGAAAAAAATTAAAAATAAATTATAGAATAATCATAAAAAAAAGATCAACCTAACACAGGATAGCTATAAAAAGCTCATTATTAGCTTTATACATATATTATTTTTTATTTTAGTTACACTTATTTATAAAATAGATTTATTAAATACCATGCAATATCGTTCGGCATATACAGGGTATTAGCTAATTTGAGACCACCTAATCTTACCACAACACCTGATGTTAGGCAACCTCTTCACAGGCAACAAAACTTCCGCTATTTATCATAGTGTCACAAAGCAGCAGCAATAAATAAGGTTCTGCCCGGTTCTCTTACGAATTACGGTAGTTGAGCGGAACAACCTGAGAAAAGCGCTACAGCAAAGGGAGCTAGTGCTGCTCCAAATTAATTTTTAAAGGAAATTCTCCCCTTGAGGATAACCTAAAGCAGGAGCTTTAGAGTTGCGAGCGAAGCTCTTAGAGGGGTGTTTACATCAGAAGGATTCCTTTGATGATATGCTTCTGCCAATTCTCAAGCCTTTAACACCCCTATGGTCCCCTCAAGGGGACAGTTTAGCAGTCAGAATCTTTTTCTGGTCAAGCACTTGTAGGCTAATTACTTTAGGCCGTAACGCTATATTTTATTAGGAAAGAGGCCACGACCAGTCCGATTAATAAAGCAGAAATAGACGTTATCAGAAGATCCCAAAACTGGCCGGCACCGGATGCATCTGGCATAAACCTGAAGACGACAACCAGGAAACCTGTCACAACTACAAATGACCAATACATCCACACACCCTTCACACTTCTTTTTTCAACTTTACCAACCGGCAGTTTCAGGAACTCCCAGAACAGCAAAAACAGCCCCAAAAGAGTACTCAGGTGGTCCAGCAGACCAAAGGTTGAAACTTGTAAACCAGCCAAAGCTATCGTTTCTGACAGACCTGGAAATACCTGTATGAGATGCCCTTCTTTGTGGGTAAAACTGTCCCAGATAAGGTGCGACAGCGCTCCCACGAGTACGGAAGCAACTACAACAGGTATATTCTTCCTGAAATAACCGATCCAGCGAAAGCTTTTGAAACGGTTCAGGCGCTTCCTGAAAAAGCCAGGAAGATGATCGACCAAAGGATTCCGGACAAGCTGATGAAAAACAAGACAGAGCAGGAGGCCCAAAGGCAGGTTAAACCAAAGTAGCCCGGTCCAGGTGTGACTGATGGTATTGCCGGGCTCCATCTTAATAAACTTCTCAAAATCGGGTACCACACTCCCCACTACCAGGCCGGTTAACGATACCCACTTCTTAGGCAGTAGCCTGAGCGGAAGCACAATAGCCGGATGTGAAAAAGTAAAAGGCATTTGTAAACAAGAATTTATGTCCGCAACTTTTGCTCCACCACGTTTATTCCTGAGGGTAACGAAGTATATTTCTTCTTCGAAGCATAAGCATTATCTTCACCTAGTGCCGGCAAAACCTGCTCCTACAGAAACAATACTAACTCCTAAAAACGACTTGTACCCATTACAGAGTCAACATGAGAAATACAAACTTACAGAGTTAAAGCATCATCAACTATATGGACTGACCAGAAATGTGTACAAACAAATTTGTTCATATATAAAAATGTTATTTATCATAAAATTAATTGTATGTTTATAGATTAATTATATAAATTTGAGGCACTTATTTTAACAGTTGCACAGAAATATTGCCTTTTGTTACTTTATCGCATATAGCTTATCTGAGGAATTTGAAACTGTTTGTTTAGCAATGCAATCACCTTTACGCATTCTGTATAACCTCCGTTAGCATCACCATTACCCCAATTATCTAAAATGAAGAAAGCTCTTATTACCGGTATCACCGGTCAGGATGGCGCCTACCTGGCAGATCTGTTGTTGGAGAAAGGCTATGAAGTGCATGGCATCAAGCGCCGAAGCTCCCTGTTCAACACCGACCGCATCGACCATCTGTACCAGGACCCACACGAAGAAGATGTAAAGTTCCACCTTCATTACGGCGACCTGAGCGACTCCACCAATATCATCCGGATTATACAGCAGGTACAGCCCGATGAGATCTATAACCTGGGCGCCATGAGCCATGTAAAAGTGAGCTTCGATACCCCGGAATACACGGCCAACGCAGACGGCATCGGTACACTACGCATACTCGAAGCAGTCCGTTTACTCGGCTTAACCGAAAAAACAAGGATCTACCAGGCCTCTACTTCCGAGTTGTATGGCTTGGTACAGGCCGTGCCGCAATCCGAAACCACTCCTTTTTATCCGCGCTCTCCTTACGCCGTGGCCAAACTTTATGCTTACTGGATTACCGTAAACTACCGAGAAGCTTACAACATGTATGCCTGCAACGGCATCCTGTTCAACCACGAAAGCCCGCTGCGTGGCGAAACGTTCGTAACCCGTAAGATAACCAGGGGTGCCGCTAAAATAGCCATGGGCTTGCAGGACAAGCTCTACCTGGGTAACCTGGACGCCCAACGCGACTGGGGCCATGCCAAGGATTATGTTGAAGCGATGTGGCTGATCCTGCAGCAGGACACACCTGAAGATTTTGTAATTGCCACCGGTATTACCACCACCGTCCGCGATTTCGTGAAAATGTCTTTCGCTGAGACTGGTATTGAGCTGGAATTTACAGGGGAAGGGGTTAATGAAAAGGGAATCGTGAAATCCTGTTCCAACCCGGATTACCAACTGGAACCCGGAACAGAAGTGGTCGCCATAGATCCGCGTTATTTCCGTCCTACCGAAGTAGAGTTGCTCATCGGCGACCCGACCAAATCAAAAACCAAACTTGGCTGGGAGCCAAAATATGACCTGCCAGCCCTGGTAAAAGATATGATGGAAGCAGACCTGGAGTTTTTCCATATGGAGAAAATGCTGCAGGAAAAAGGCTACCGTGTAAAGAACCAGTTTGAATAAAAAACTTTAAACAATTTATTTTTGTCCCCCTTTGAAGGCAGGGCTGTTTCATTGTCCGAGACTATCCCCTTGAGGGGATTATAGGGGTGTTAATTTCGGAGGTAAAAAGTCTGAAATTAAGGTCTCAGGTTTTTTTCGCAGGTGTAAACACCCCTCCCGCTCCCCTCAAGGGGAGAGTCCGCTAGAATGAAACGGCCCTACCTTTGAGGGGGTTGGGGGATGATTTACACCTGTGAATAAGTATCTCAGAAGTCATTCATGAACTGCTTGTAAACTCTAAATTTTTCTGCAGTCCGTGCATCATCCCCCTTACCCCCTTGAAAGGGGGACTTTTCGGCTATAGTAATTTTGCGTAACATTACTGAATACATGCAAGTAAACGATAAAATATATGTGGCCGGCCATAGAGGTATGGTCGGTTCTGCTATTGTCCGGAGACTGGAGAAAGCAGGTTATACCAATATCATTGTCCGCACCTCGAAAGAGCTGGACCTGCGTAACCAGCAGCAGGTAAACGATTTTTTCGCAGTTGAAAAACCGGCCTATGTTTTCCTGGCAGCTGCAAAAGTAGGCGGTATCGTGGCAAACAACACCTACCGCGCTGATTTCCTCTACGATAACCTGATGATAGAAAGCAACGTGATCCATGCTGCCTATGTGAATAAGGTAGAAAAACTCATGTTCCTGGGCTCGTCCTGCATCTATCCAAAACTGGCGCCACAGCCCTTAAAGGAAGAGTACCTGCTGACCGGGCCGCTGGAGCCTACCAACGAACCCTATGCCATCGCCAAAATTGCCGGTATCAAACTTTGCGACGCCTATCGCGACCAGTATGGCTGCAACTTTATTTCCGTAATGCCGACCAACCTCTACGGGCTTAACGACAATTACGATCTGCAGAACTCGCACGTACTGCCGGCCCTGATCCGGAAGATGCACGAGGCAAAAGTAAAGGGAGAACAGCAGGTAAGCATCTGGGGAACAGGCTCACCAAAGCGGGAATTTTTACATGCCGACGACCTGGCCGATGCCTGCTTTTACCTGATGCAGCACTACAACGAGCCGGGCCTGGTAAACATAGGCGTAGGCGACGACATCAGTATCAAAAACCTGGCTTACTTGGTAAAAGATATCGTAGGTTTTGAAGGAGAGTTGGTGTTTGATACCTCCAAACCCGATGGTACTCCCCGCAAGCTGATGGATGTAAGCAAGCTCCATTCCTTGGGCTGGAAAGCTTCTATTCCTTTGCAAGAGGGGATTGAGGGTGTGTATGCTGAAAAGAAGGAATCGTTTTAAACAAGAGGCGTATACTTGTGTACGACCAATTTGATTCTTATAGAAAACTCTCCCCTTGAGGATAGGGCTGTTTCATTCAAATAAACCTGGCGCGAACGTCTTCGTTCGGGTCTACTACTCGCGGCCTCTGGCCGGAGTGAACCATGCTACAATCAATTTACTGCGGCCAGAGGCCGCGAGTAGCCAGCACGAGGGGAACCCTCGCGCTATAAAAATCAGAATGAAACGGTTCTGCCCTTATGGGCAGTTTCACAGTTATATTTATTCAAAACAAATTGCTTGTGCCTTTGGCAAACGCCTTTGTACCTGCCACCACAGCCACTGCCTTGTTTAAGTAACATTTTCAGATTGCGGGGGTACAACATTTATAACCTAAAATCTGCCGTCAATTGCGCTACTTCATACTTAAACTCTTTCCTGACGGATCTTTGCCTGATACCTATGTGGTTAAAACCGTGCATAAATCGTACGTTCAGACTAAGATGCTGTGACACCAGGAACTCAACCCCTCCATTAAAACCAACGCTTCGTTCTTCAGTATCGTAAGTTGTAACTGCCTGTACTCCTTTTATATTTTCTTCAGCCTTAATTAGCAGGTCAAACTGAACGCCAGCAGTAAGTCTAACCTTAGGAATAGGTTTATATTTAAGCATCACCGGTAACGAAGCATACCTATGCTTATAGGCTGTTTCCAAACTTTTATCTTCCCCGCCTACCTGTGAAAACAAGTATTCCTGCTGTAACGAAAACTTGTCATGCACATGCACTTCTACAAGCAGGCCCGCTAAAAAACCTGGTTTCCAAGATGATTCTACAGGTATAGACGGTTTTGGAAAGCCTTTATTAAAATTCGCGTTAGCGTAATTAATTCCGAATTTCAAGCCAAAATCTACAGGCAATTTTCTTGCTGACTGGATCTGATTTTTTAAGGTAGGATTTCTCTGATGAGCAACTGGCATAACAGCTGTTTCAGCATCTAGCCGATTACTGAATGGTGAAATACCAGATTTATTTTGTGCGCTTCCTAAAACAGGAAAAAAAAACAGGCAAGTAACAAGTACCACCAAACAGAATTTACTTACTTTCATAAAGTTATTCTTCCTTCTGTCATCCCGAAGGGATCTTGTGGGCCAGCAGCACTTAGGCCAGCGACCAGAAATTCTGAAATGGAAGCAACTATTGCTGCTTAGGGGTATTGACCGAATAACATTTTCCACAGGGCGGGTACAAAAGAAAGATCGTTTCTGAAAATAAAGCAGGCTAAAAAGCTTGCTTTATTTTTTCTTTTGCTAAGATAAAACCAAACACTGGCCCGTAATACAAATACCTTTTCCACATCCGTTTAGGTTCCTTCACCAATCTTCCCAGCCATTCCAAGCCCAGGTTTATCCAAAGCTGGTGGGGTCGACTGACAGTGCCGGCATAAAAATCAAACACAGCACCAATAGAACAAATTACGTTTGCATCTAAGTTGTCTTTGTGTGCATAGGCCCACTTTTCCTGTTTCGGGGCGGTCATCCCAACAAACAATACATCCGGTTTGAAAGAATTTACAGTTTCTACCATCAGGGCATTATCCGCTTCTGAAAATGCTGGTTTATAAGGGGGAGAATAGAAGGCAAGCCTTACTGCAGGATATTCAGCAGAGAGTCGTTCCTTAATTTTTGTTAAAGTCTTTTCAGATGAACCTAAATACATGCAGCTGCCACCGCTTTTATTTAGCTCCTCCAACAGGTATTGATGAATATCAGCTCCAGCAATTTTTTTTATTGTCTTTCCTGTTAAAAGTTTAGATGCAGCTACTATTCCAACACCGTCAGGCAATAGTATATCAGAATTACACAAGGCTTTTTTAAATTCCTGATCCTTTTCTGCAACAATATAGGAATACTGATTGATCGTGTTGATCAATAATTTAGAATGAAGCTTTAACTCCTGCATGTCAGAGGAGAATACCTCATAGCCTAATAATTTTGTATTCTTGATAATCATCTTATTATTTAACAGAAAGGTAATTTATACCAAAATTTGTTTTTTATTAGCACATCTCAAAACAAGATACTAAAGGCTTCTTTTAAGCTAAAGTTAGTAATGCCTTTAGGAAGCTCTTTCGATAGTAAGTTTATTATAAATAGACGTCAGTAATTCTAAATTCTTTTCGGGAGTATAGTTATTTTCATAACTCGATCTTGCGTTTTTAGAGAACAATATTTTTTCGCCAGAACTCAACTTCACCCATTCATGTAGCTTTATTTGAAGATCCTTTGCACTACCAGCTCTAAAATGTATACCGTTTTTACCATCTATTACCATTTCTTGTGATGAACCCATATTAGAGGCAATAACCGGTGCTCCGGAAGCAAAAGCTTCTATCAGAGTTAGTCCGAATGGTTCATACCAGTTAGAAGGGAAAATAAGAGCAGTACATTTCAGTAACTCTTCCTGTATTGTTGCTCTACTCTGAAAACCGAGTACAGAAACATTTGAATGAAGGGCAGCAAAGTCTTCAACCTCTGACATTAATGGGCCATCTCCTATCACTTTCAGTTTATATTTCTTATCAGAAAAAGCTTTTAACAGAACTCTAATTCCTTTTTCTTCAGATAGTCTTCCAATATAAAGGAAGGTATCTTCTCTATCGTAGAAGTTATAATGACAATCAGCAATAAAATTAGGTTTAACTACAAACTTCTCTGAAGGAAAATTTGTGGTTGCATCCATAAACAGGTGCTTCATGGAGGAGGTTAATGTTATGTATTGCAAAGGTATTTGCCAGGTACCAATCCAATAATGAAATTGAACAATGAAGGATAACCAAAAAGTTTGCAGATAAGAATTTCGATAAACCTTCTTTCGAATAGCACTAAAAGGAAATCCTTCTTGCAAACTATCTGTAAAAATTTTACCATCATTAAACAAGGTTGCTGACGGACATAGTATCCTGTAATTATGTAATGTAAAAATTACAGGGATGTCTTTTATCCTTGCTGCCCAAAATATAGATGCTGATGAAGCAAAATGCCAGTTATGCACATGAATTACATCCGGCCTCTCTGTTTCAATCCATTTAAGGGCTTTAACCCAAGCGATAATATTAAACAAGGAAATAATAAACAGAAATAATTGAGCCACTTTGGATTTCGGATTTTGAAAGGTTAACATTGTTACTTCCACTCCATTTTCTTCTAATAACTGGTATTCCTGCGGAACAACTATGTCTTCTCCCCCCTTCTGCCCATAAAAGGTATGTATGATACCTACTTTCATTTAGTATAAGTCAGTAATATTTAAGTTCATCCTAAATCATTAGCATACTATAGCATACTAGTCAAACTCTAAGCAATTTTCTTAACTTATAATAAATCCTGGTCTTGATGCTATAGCGGTCAACAAATTGCCTGATTATTTCATGATCCAGAAATGGTTCGGATGGGAAATTATACTCTTTATTTGTTGAGGTATCCAATACTGTTGCAAATCTAGATTTATTAACTCCAGAAGTATGTGTTGCATTTACACCAAAACCTTCGTTAGTTACTTTAGATATTATTGGATGTACAGAAAATAAATTATGAGTATATTGAAAATAAGTCCACCTAACTGCCCAGGAATTTATTTTACCCTCCATCTGTTGCTTTAGCATACCTGTGAGGTCAGACCCCATTTTATTAAATTCTTGCTGACATTTTTTATCCTTCAGAAATTTCTGATAATCCTCAACCTCCCAGTCAACGTTACTCCACTTGTCTCTCCAGGTTCCCCAGCCCCATGACGAAGAGCGTTTTGTAAAATAAACGTCATAGTTGTTTGTATTCTTTATAGGAGTAGTATATCCGCAAACGGATGCAATATTTTTGTTATCTTCATAAAAGGAAAGAGCCGCATTCATGTATTCTAAAAAATTTGGTGATACAATCAGATCATCCTCCAGAACGATTACTTTGTCATGGTTCTCCAGTACTTCCGTAACTCCGGCAATTATGGAATTGGCTAAACCTTTATTGGTAGGAGCTTCTTTTAACTTTTTATTTTTAAAACCAGTAATTGTTTTTAAATATGCCCTTACCTGGTTAACCTGCTCTTCATCTTTTTCACTCTTAGCACCATCTGAAAAAATAAAAAGTTCAGATTCACTCGCAATCACATTCTTTTGTAATGCAAGAATAGTTTGTTTTAATGGTTCTAACCTTTTATATGTAAAGAGGAGAATGGGTGCATTAGTCATATTGATTTAACTATAATAAGATTGTATGATGTGCTTTACCTTTACATCCCAAGTATTGATTTTTGCAAAATTATATGCTGCATGTCCTAATTTGCGTCTAAGTTCAGTATTTAATGTAAGTTCTTTAATTGCAGTAGCAATCATTTCAATAGTTTTATCTGGATTATCAACAGGTACTTTTAAACCAGCATTATCAGGAACAACTAGTTTTGAGCCATGTAAATTCAATGTAATTACTGGCAAGCCAAATGCCATCGCTTCAAGATGTTGTGCAGGACATGAGTCCCTTAAACTACAAAAAATGAAGACATCAACACTTTCATACATGCTTTTAACTACATTGTAAGGTAATAAACCATGAAGCGTGATTGTGTCATTTAATTTTTTTTGTAAAATTAATTGCCTTAATTCAGCCATGAATGGACCGTCCCCAACAACATTTAAATGAATCTGATTTTTAACTTCAGCATCTAATAATTCCAATGCATCTAATATTAATCCCATTCCTTTAAATGCGTACATTCTTCCCACCCATAGAAACTGAATTATAGTATTAGATTTATTATTTATCGTATTAGGTAAATAATCAGGTGGCAATGCTGAATCAACGATCAATTTGGCATTTTTAGCTCCGTTCCTTTTCGCATAATCAAAGGTTTCCTGATTTGCTACTAATACTATATCTGAATTTATCAGTGTTTTTTTGGTTAATGGATTAATAAACGATATTAACTCTCCTGCAAAATTCCTAAACCTTTCCTTATTCCATTCTTTATAGAAATACTTTTTGAAAGCTTTTGGCGCTTTATGCCCTCCACCAGCAGGTCCATAAATAAACTTAGTATTCTTTAATCTATATAAGGAGGAACCTACTTTTATGCTCCCCCAAGTTACATGATGCACCACATCAAATGGATCAGAAGTATGTAATATCTTAGCAAGCTTTAATATTTTATTCTGCCATAACCAATAAGCTGTATACATAAATATAAAATTCCAATAGTAAGCCTTACTCCAGAAATAGGAGTGATCTACATAATGAACATGAATATTTTTTATACTTTCATTAGTAATTATTTGATCAATTTCTTTTCTTCCCTTGCTAGTAGTAATAAGATGTACTTCATGTCCCTCTTTAGAAAGAAAATATGCCCAATTCCATCCGTTACCGGGTTCTGAACCTCTTCCAGGAATACAGGCATATGCTGAGAGTAAAACCTTTTTCATATCAATTTTTTAACCAATATCCAGTAATTCTTCTAATTGTACCTAATAATAAGAAGGAAGGAAGAGCATAAACAGGACAATGCCTCAGAGCATATTTATAAAATAGGGGTAAATTTGCGCCTCCTTTCATACCAAATAAATGATGGTAGTAATTTTTTATATTCTTTTTATTTTTTAATTGATTAGCACCACTAGCTTCAGGATAAACTCCAAGTAAAGCATTATAGGCACAAAATATTTTAAACCCTGCTTTTCGAGCTCTTAATGTAAATTCATAGTCACTCATATAGTGAGGAAAATTTACTTCATCAAATAAACCAATCTTTTTAAAGACTAACATAGGTATTAATAACCCACGGCCAGGATAATGAGTGAGTTCAATCAAACCAAATTGTGGAGTATAATTTTTATTTACTACATTTTGTGATGTTTCGGTAAACCAGTTAAAAGCATTCAATATTTCCCCTCTAAAAACTACGGATTTTGTGGTAGAATTAATAGCTGAAGATCCTATTAATGAGTCTTTTGGTGCTTGATACACTGCTTCTAATAAATTTTCAAGATAATTGGCTTCTGCAACTGTATCATTATTTAATGTTAAAATAAATTTTGCATCATTATTTAGAGCGTATTTAATACCTAAATTTGTTGCAGCAGCCCACCACATATTAGCATCACCATTAAGTAAAATAGTATCTGGATAATATTTTTTAATATGTGCACTTGTTCCATCACTGGATCCATGGTCCACTACAACTACCTTAAATTGCTTATTCGTTTGTTTTTGCAAACTTTCTAGGCAAGCCTTTGTGTAGATCAAACGATTAAACACAGGAATCACAATATAAATCATAACTAAACTTTTTTTATATTAAGATCATAAAAATAAGATGCTTTCCTAATGCGTTCGTTGAAGATACCAAGCACCCATATTTTCATATCAGCATTATTCATCTCTCTAAATGATTTTGAAAAACACATACCGATCATTACCCAAAGAAAAAAGTAAGATAAATCAAAACGACTAAAATCTTCTACCCATGCGTAGGTCCATCTAAAGGAAATATACAGGCCTATAATTTTAATCATTGTATTATTTGATCTAAAAATAGCCAAATAAGAGGCCTTAGAAAAAACAAGAAAGTAAAGAATAACACCCAACAATCCAGTCCATGTAAAAACATTCAATATTGATACTTCATTAGAAAATCTTTCCATTTTGCCTGTTTTTAATTCTTCCAATGCGTATAGACCAAAGGACGGTGATTCATTACCTCGAGCAGGAGAACGCCCTAAAATGATATAATCATATTTGAAGGCAGATGATATTACTTCTTCGTATAAAAAGGTTCTAGTATCAACAGTCAGGCTTTCTTCTATAACTTCACCATTATTAGTTGCTGTAGTTGAGTAATTTCCACTAATATACTCATCCATCTTGAATATATTAAAAACTCCTGCTGCCCCTATCGAAAATAAAATGAATGGTGCAAACAGAAATAATATCCTAAATACTTTTAAGATTCTACTGAGTAAATATCCTCTGAAATAATATGTAAAGCCTAAAATAAATGATAAAGTATATTTAATAACATTACTCCTTGCATCTAAAAATCCAAAAATAACAATACAGGCAAAAAAAAGAGAAAAAATCTTCCATTTTGCAGTAAGTAAAGGAAAAAATATTATGATAAAACTTACTTCTCGCTTCTTGACCACTATATCCGATATAAATTACGGGAAAACAAAAGCCTACAATCAGAGCTATAACAAAAATCCCAGCAATA
>NZ_QCZK02000054.1 GCF_003347595.2 Botryobacter ruber
GCTAATTTATACATAAAAAGAATTTGCATTTTGATTAAATAAGATAAAATTTATTTAAACCGCCATAAATGGCAATTTTTATTGTATAAAATATATATGATGCTAATGAGATAAACAAGGTGAAATGGGGTGTTTGGCAAGGGGTTAAGTAGAATATTTTGCTGTTAATTATTAGTGAATAAATGAACTATATTTATGTCGTAAATGGTTTGATATTCAATTAAAATTGACAATATAAAATATCTATCACATTCCACTTTAGTCAAATTATGAAAATCTCTACATTTAAAAAGGTATTAGCCTGTACAGCTTTAGCTTCTGCGGTCGTATTAACCGGATGCCAGCAGGAAGAACTGATGGAAAACCAGTTTACAACAGCGGTAGCTACAGAGACTACAGTTCATGGTCAGGCCATTGAAGGACAGTACATCGTGGTCTTTAAAGATGGCTCTGTGGGCGTAAGCACAGATAATACTGCTAATGCCAGAATTGCAAACCAATTTGCATCGGCCTCTGTACGTCAGGCGGTACTTGCTAAAGCTGGTATTGGAAATGAGGAAATCAGAGAAACTTTTCAGGGAAGTGTGAAAGGCTTTGCGGCACGTCTGTCTGCTGAGCAGCTGAAAGCGCTTCGCAACAGCCCGGAAGTAGCCTATATCGAGCAGGACAGGATCATTACATTAGGTAAGCCTGTTAAAGACACTGACACAACCGACGGTGAAAGTGTAAAAGGTAACGGCGGAACTACAAAAGGTGGTGGAAAGCCAACAAAATCGGATGGCGGCACTACAACAACAGACCCTGCTCCTACAACAGAACCTACTGCTCCTGCAGATAATACTTATACAAAAATTACCCCACTGGCCGGTGAACTTGTTCCCTGGAACATTGCCCAGGTTGGTTACGGTGA
Source organism: Botryobacter ruber (assembly GCF_003347595.2). Lineage (GTDB taxonomy): Bacteria > Bacteroidota > Bacteroidia > Cytophagales > Hymenobacteraceae > Pontibacter > Pontibacter ruber_A. The sequence goes on from NZ_QCZK02000054.1 coordinate 911, forward strand.
CGGAACAGGTAAAACGGTATGGGTAGTAGACTCAGGCGTAGACACAGACCACCCGGACCTGACCGTTGATCTTGCCAGAAGCAAGTCCTTTGTTAGCGGAGTTACCTCTGTGGAAGATGGTTACGGGCATGGTACTACGGTTACAGGAATCATTGCTGCCAAGAACAATGGTTCAGGCATGATCGGTGTAGCTGCTGGAGCCACTGTGGTTGCCCTGCGCGTGTTCGACGATGCCGGCGCCGGTACGCTTTCCAGTGCGATATCGGCAGTAATTCACATCGATACCTACGGAAAGCCGGGCGACGTTGTAAACCTGAGCATCGGCAGCGGAATTTCCTCTACCATGGATAATGCCGTGAAGAGTGCAGCCGCTAAAGGTATTCTGTTTGCTATTGCAGCCGGTAACAGCGGCGTGGATTGCATAAACACCACGCCTGCCCGTGTAGATGCACCGGGCGTATATACGGTATCGGCGATGGACAGCTATGCAAGGCTTTGGGACAGATCTAATTACGGACTTCCTGTAGACTGCTCTGCACCAGGTGTAAACGTGACAACTACGACCAAAGGTGGTTCGATCGGAGGCGGCGCCTATGGTACTTCTTTTGCCGCTCCGCACGTAGCAGGTGTACTGTTGCTGAGAGGCAAGGTTTATGCGAAAGGCACGATCACCGGCGATAAAGATTCTCAGCCAGACCCGATTGCTTCTGTAGAATAAGCAAAGAAGTATCTGGTAAAACAGTAAACAGCACAGGCCGCTCCAACAGAGCGGCCTGTGCTGTTTATAGTAGTAGTTAAAATGTTCTATGCAACTCGTACATGAATGCTTCTCTTTTTTCTATCCGTTTGCTTTTCGCTCGGAAAAGCCTGATAACTGCAGAATCAGGCCCTTTTTCCCTCCTTTACATGGCTAAGTGCCCGTCTGTGTAAAACAGCACAGACAGCTGCAGTAGGATTATTTATAGAATTAGTTTTACAGTGTTTGGAACTAAACAGGGGTTGAAATTGGTTATGTATATGAATGACGGTTATACTATCAGCTTTATTGATCAGGCTGCTTTTAACGGTCAGAAATTTTTAACGAAGCCAATATTAAATCTACTACTATGAAAAAGTTCACATTCGGAAAAGCACTCTCTCTTACTGCTCTCGCTTCAGCCATGGTACTTTCCAGCTGCCAGAAAGAAGAGTTGATGGAGCAACAGTTTGCTGCCCCAACCGATGTTCAGCAGACTTCCGGCACAAGCGGACAGGCTATTGAAGGACAGTACATCGTGGTATTCCAGGATGGTTCTACCAACAGCATCTCTGCCATGGGCGAAGCCACTACCCGCCAGTCGGTGCTGGCACAGTCCGGTATTGAATCTGGTGCTGTGAAAGAGACCTTTCAGGGAGCTGTGAAAGGTTTTGCTGCCCGCCTGACGGCCGACCAGCTCCAGGAGCTGCGTAATAACCCGGAAGTGGCTTACGTAGAGCAGGACAAGATCATCAACATAGACAGAGGCATCACTTCCGCTAACACCACTGCTTCGGCAGAAGGATCGATCACTGCCAACGGTACGGTAGGTACTATTACCCCTATGTCCGGAGAGATAGTTCCCTGGAACATCCAGCGCGTAGGCTACGGCGACGGACGCGGAAAGACGGTATGGGTAATCGACTCTGGTGTGGATACAGACCACCCGGACCTGACCGTGGATATGTCCAGGAGCAAGTCTTTTGTGAGCGGAACCACGTCGGTAGAAGATGGTTATGGCCACGGAACAACCGTAGCCGGTATCATTGCTGCTAAAAACAACGGCAGAGGCATGATCGGTGTGGCTTCAGGTGCTACAGTAGTTGCCCTGCGCGTGTTCAACGATTCAGGAGCCGGTACGCTTTCAAGCGCTATCTCCGCAGTGAGCCACGTGAACATGAATGCCAAAGCAGGTGATGTGGTGAACATGAGCATCGGTAGCGGTATCTCTTCTACCCTGGATTACCTGGTAAAGAGTGCAGCATCTAAAGGCATCAAGTTTGCCATTGCAGCCGGTAACAGTGCTGTGGATTGTGCTTCTACTTCTCCTGCCCGACTGAACGCTCCTGGTGTGTACACCGTGTCAGCTATGGACAGCTACGGCAGGCTGTGGGACCGTTCTAACTATGGTTTATCTGTAGACTTCTCTGCCCCTGGTGTGAACGTAACAACGACTACCAAAGGTGGTTCTATCGGAAGCGGTGCTTACGGTACATCCTTTGCCGCCCCGCACGTAGCTGGTATCCTGTTGCTGAAAGGTACTGTAGTAGCGAAAGGAACCATCACCGGCGATAAAGATTCTAAAGCTGATCCCATCGCTTCACTTAACTAAGAATTAATTTCCATAGTTTGATTAATAGAGACAGCAGCGGCCACCAATTGGTGGCCGCTGCTGTTTTTTGCGTATGAGTGGGTTTATCCGCTGTTACAGGCTCTTCTGAAATTTAGCTGATGCAAAAGGCTGCCGGCAAAACTTTCTTTCTGAAATGTGGTTAAGCTATTAAAACGGGAGGTTCAAAATCAAAAGCGGGAAATTTATGCAGCTACACCTGAAAACATTCGTCCGGCAGCACTACCTGTCCGTTTTTGAAGCATTTAATGAAAGCCTTTTCAGGAAGCTGGCTCCGCCCTATCCCTCCTTCAAATTATTGCGGTTCGATGGGAGTTCGCCAGGCGATGTGGTGGAAATTGAGTTACAGACCGGCTTTAAAGCGTTCCGGTGGACGAGCCTGATTACCGAAAGAGAAACAACCGAAACTGAAGCCTGGTTTGTAGACCAGGGACAGGTGCTCCCGCCCCCACTGCGTTTCTGGCGGCACAAACATGTAGTCGAAAAAGCAGGCACAGGCGCTGTAATTCACGACATCATCACCTACCGCACAAAATACCGCTGGCTCGATGTGCTGTTGTACCCGTTGATGCTGGCACAGTTCGCTTACCGGAAGCCGGTTTACAGGAGCGTGTTTGGTGGCAGGTAGTGCAGACACTTGCCTGTAATACTTTCTTCTGAAACCTTTACAGGCTTTCCCGGTTATGGAGCTGGGGAATTTTTTGTACATTGGAATAAATGAAAAAAGCAGCCATCATAGGTTCAGGTATTGGAGGTATTGCCTCAGCAGTACGACTGGCGCTGAAAGGCTATGACGTGACGGTGCTGGAAGCAAACAACTCGTTTGGGGGCAAAATGCACCAGTTTGTGCTGGATGGCTTCCGGTTCGACGCCGGTCCGTCGCTGTTCACGCTGCCGCACCTGGTAGACGAGCTTTTCAGGCTGGCGGGTCGTACACCCTCCGATTACTTTACTTATTCCAGGCTAAACCCCATTACGCACTATTTCTGGCCCGATGGCAGCAGGATGAAAGCCTGGGCTGACCCTACTCGCTTCGCGGAAGAGGCGGAGCAGCAACTGGGGGTTCCGGCGGAGGCGGTGAGCCAGGTGCTGGCCAGGAGCGCCCGCCTGTACAAAGGCACCGCCGACACGTTTCTGCATAAGTCGCTGCACAAAGCCAGCACGTATTTCAGTGCCGATGTGCTGAAAGCACTTGGCTGCCTTCCCGATCTCGGCCTGGCGACTACCATGCACGAGGCCAATGCGGCCAGGTTTACAGACTCCCGGTTCGTGCAGCTCCTCGACCGCTTTGCCACCTACAACGGTTCCGACCCCTACCAGGCCCCCGGCACCCTTAACCTGATTCCGCACCTGGAGCACAACATTGGCGCCTTCTATCCGAAAGGTGGCATTTATGCCATTGCACGCAGCCTGGTAACGCTGGCAGAAGAGCTTGGTGTTACCTTCCGGTACAACGAACGGGTGGAGCGGATAACTACAAAAGGCGGCAAGGTAACCGGCGTGGCTACTGCCAGGGGAGCTTATGAAGCCGACGTGGTAGTCAGTAACATGGATGTGGTGCCCACTTACCGCAAGCTGCTACCCGACCAGCAGGCGCCCGAGCGGACACTGCAGCAGCCACGCTCCAGTTCGGCCCTGATTTTTTACTGGGGCATCCGGCGGGAGTTTCCGGAGCTGCATGTGCACAATATCTTCTTCAGCGAGAGCTATAAAACCGAATTTGAGCACATCTTCCGGCATAAAACCATTAGCCCGGACCCGACAGTTTATATCAATATTACCTCAAAGGCCGAGCCGGAAGATGCACCGCCGGGTTGCGAGAACTGGTTTGTGATGGTAAATGTGCCGCACCACCAGGGGCAGGATTGGCAGCAACTGATTGCGGTTACACGCGAGACGGTGCTGAAAAAGCTCAGTGCAATGCTGCAGACAGAAATTGCGCCGCTGATTGCCTGCGAACAGGTGCTGGACCCGCTCCTGATCGAGCAGCAGACTTCTTCGTATGCCGGTGCGTTGTATGGCAGCAGCTCCAACAACCGGATGGCTGCTTTCCTGCGTCACCCGAATTTCAGTGCTGCGTTAAAAGGCCTGTACTTCTGTGGCGGAAGCGTGCACCCGGGAGGCGGCATTCCGCTGTGCCTGCTCTCGGCCAAAATTGTAGGAGACCTGGTCGAAAATGAAACTATGTAACAGCTAATGTCCGGAACCACTCAAGATACCTCTGCCCTGGTGCCTGCTATTCCGGTGCTGAAGCGGTATGCGCTGCCGTTGTCTGTTGCGGTGCTTGTAATTTTTCATGCAGTTGGCCTCTGGGGAATGGCTTTCAGTAACAATCCTGCTTATTTCCAGTCGCTCACGCCCCTGAACCTGCTGCTGACCAACGCGCTGCTGTTTGGTTTTCACAGGCGCTGGAACCGAACCTTTTTCCTGTTTGCCCTGACGGTATTTGCTGTAGGTTTCCTGGTGGAGGTGGTGGGGGTGCATACGGGCCTGTTGTTTGGCAGCTACAGCTATGGCAGTGCCTTGGGCTATAAACTGTGGCGCGTGCCCCTGCTCATTGGCCTGAACTGGCTGATGCTGGTGTATGTAACCGGCACCCTGGCTGACCGGCTCCGGGTGCATTGGCTGTTAAAAGCTGTAGCAGCGGCTGCTTTAATGGTGTTGCTGGACTTCTTCCTGGAGCCTGTGGCGGTAACGTTCGATTTCTGGAGCTGGCATAAAGGGGCCATACCCGCCTTTAATTATATAACATGGTTTGCCATTGCTTTTCTGCTGCAGCTGTACTTTCAGAAAACAGCTGTTTACAAAAAAAATAAGTTGGCTATCTTTGTGTATGTTGTGCAACTATTTTTCTTCATTGCACTATACAGTATAATCATTTGATGGGGCTGACATGCTATTGCTTTGGAGCAGCCGTAACAAGAGAAACAGATGTTGCTGTACGTACAGTTTAACAGCCATGGCAGTTGATTTAGCGAAGGATACCTAACTTATGACTTTTATTGAAACCATCTTAGAGGAGATTGTCCGTTTGTTCAAACAAAACGGGATAGAAGCAAATACGCAGGACGTAATTATTAAAAAGCTTGACATAAGGCCGTCAACTTTTCAGGAGCTTTTTTCAGACAGGCATGAAATGGTGCGGAAGGCGGTGGTTTTCGATATGGAACAACAGAAGCGTGCACAGGCAAAGCTGCTGGCGAAAGCTAAAAACCCGGTCGAAGAAATCATGTTGCTGGTGAATGAAGGGATAAAAGATACAAAGGAGCTGAACCTGCAGTATGTCCTGGACCTGCAGCAGCATTACCCGGATGTCTGGCGTTTGGGTTTGGATCACCTGGATAATTATTCCTATCCGCTTGTTTCTGAAATAATTAACAAAGGAATTCTGGAAGGCTATTTCCGGAAAGACATTAACCTGCACCTGGTCACAAAGATCATCTTTGAGCAGCTGAACATGATTATCAATCCTGCAGTGTTTCCGCCGGAACGCTATGACTTAAGCGAGGTGTACCGGAGTGTTTACCTGTATTATATACGCGGCATTTGCACCGAACAGGGTGGTAAGCTGGCAGAACAATTCTTTGCTTCCAAAAACCTGTAAGGAGCAGTGGCTGTGGTGGCTGGTGCAGCAGACTTTTTTTTAGTAGCAGCTGCTGCAAAGGTAGTAGAAGGGAGTAAAAATGAGTTGCTGTAAGGGAGCTAAAGCCTTCGGGTGGTCAGATTTTTCTGCAGCCATTGCCACCATTCCCTTAGCTGCTGCAATAAGCTTTGTATAGCAGGTGGCGCAGGTCTGTACCAGGCACAAACTTAAATCCGAGAACAAAGCCTGTGCCTGGCAGAGAAGTGTTAACTGATAGAAACGCGTACTTTTTTGGTGTACTCGCGCAGGGCGGTTTTAAAATCGGTGTTGTTGTCTTCCATGTAGTTCAGGATCCAGACGGCAGCCAGCACGTGCGTCAGCTGTTCGCCTTCGTCCTCTCCTTCTACTTCTATGGCAAGCGGCTGCTCGTCTACAATGGCAGCTTCGGCCTCCATCAGGGCGTGCAGGGTGTGTGTTTCGACTAATTTCTTAATAGCAGGTATTTTCATAGCGGGCGTTAAACAATTTTATGGATCAGGTCACGTACAGCCTCTTCTTTGCTGGCTGCCACCGTATCTACTAACTGGCCCTTTTTAAAAACGGCAAAGAAAGGCAGGTTGGTAACACCGGCCATTTTACGCGCTTCCGGGCTTGTTTCGGCATTCACGTCAACAAAGGCAACATTGGCAAACTGCTCATCGTCGGATAAACGCTTGAATTTTGGGGAAAATAAACGGCAATTGCCGCACCAGTCGGCATAATATTTCACCACCACATTGGGGTTGGCGTTTAAGATGCCTGCAAAATCATCATCAGTTGCTTTAATAACAGCCATAGTATCTATTTTTTTTGTGGTTATAAATTACATGCAGTATGCATTCATCATACTGGCTTCAAAAGTAAATGTTTCAGAGCAAAGATTATAATGGAGATCCTGTGGCAGCCTGCTTTACCACGTGTGCACCTGCCGGTGAAATCTTACAGCCCTTTCGGGATGCGGCTTTTCCTGGGTTGTGCGTTCAGGTCGGTTACGATGCCTTTCTTGGTGAAGTGAATGTACCACATGCCGCGCAGGTCGCCCAGTTTATAGCCGGTGGCCTCATCAGTAGGATACCGTTCTTTCAGTACCTGGTATTCTTCTGTGGCTACCTCCTGGCCAAGCGTACCGTGGCAGCGCAGGCAGGTTTCGCTCCGGATGTAGATGGGCGCCGTGTACAGCATCTCCTGTTCGTTAAGCTCCACCACCTGTGGCTCCTTCAGCTCGCCCTGCTCGTACTGCTGCAACAGGGCTGTAACACGTTCGTCGGCTTTGTTGGCGGGGTTGCGCAGCTTGGAGCTGGTGCGGCGGGCGGTGGCGCCATATTTTTCTTCGAGCGCATTAATGGCCGGGAAGTTCTCGGGCGGGCAGTAGGGCAAAGCAGCTTCCACGCCTCCTTCCTGTAGCTTTTCCTGCAGGAGCTTCCCTACTTCCTGCATGGCTACGGTTGCAATAGAGTCGCCTGCTTTGCGGGTGGCTGCCAGAATCTGGGGCCTGGTCACGCGTTTGATCTTGTGGCGCTCCAGTTCCTGGGCAATTTCCTTGCCTCCTTCAATTGGTTTTACTTTTACATCACAACCTGAAACTATAAGTACAATAATAAAGGTTATAGCAGAAAGCAGTATACGTTGGCAGAACATCTTATTCATGTAGTTGTATAAATGAAACTATAGGCCAATTTAGTATCTTTGCACATTATAACAATACCAAAGCCATGTTAGATAAATTAGAAGCCATCAATCAGCGTTTTGAGGAAGTCAGCCAGCAGCTTATTCAGCCTGACGTGGTGAGCGACCTGAAGAAGTTTAAGGCGCTTAATAAAGAATACAAGGATCTGGACAAGATCGTTACGGAATATAAAAAATATAAAAACCTGCTCAGCAACATCGAGAGCGCCAAGCAGGTAATTGCCACCGAGAAAGACGAAGAGTTCCGGGAGATGGCCAAGGAGGAGCTGGACGAGCTGTTGCCGCAGCGCGAGGCCATGGAAGAAAACCTGAAGGAGCTGCTCATCCCGAAAGACCCCAACGACAGCAAAGACATTATCATGGAGATACGCGCGGGTGCCGGTGGCGACGAAGCTTCTTTGTTTGCCGGTGACCTGTACCGCATGTACAGCCGCCTGGCCGAGAAAATGGGCTGGCGCATGGAGCTGATCGATGCTACCGAGGGAACAGCAGGTGGTTACAAAGAGATTATCGTGGGCATCAGCGGCGAAGACGTGTACGGCAAAATGAAGTTCGAATCGGGTGTGCACCGGGTGCAGCGGGTACCGGCTACCGAAACGCAGGGCCGTATTCACACGTCTGTGGCATCGGTGGTGGTGCTGCCGGAGGTGGAAGAGTTTGATGTGGAGCTCGATATGAACGACATCCGCAAAGACTTGTTCTGTGCTTCCGGGCCGGGTGGACAGTCGGTAAACACGACATACTCGGCGGTGCGCTTAACCCACATTCCTTCCGGCGTGGTAGCGCAGTGCCAGGACCAGAAGTCGCAGATCAAGAACTTTGAGAAGGCGCTGAAGGTATTGCGTTCGCGCGTTTACGAAATAGAACTGGCCAAGAAGAATGAAGCTGAAGGTGCGCAGCGTAAGAGCATGGTGGGTAGCGGCGACCGCTCCGATAAAATCAGGACCTACAACTATCCGCAGGGCCGCGTAACCGACCACCGCATTGGCCTGACCGTATACAACCTGCCGGCCGTAATGGATGGTGGCGTAGAAGACTTTATCGAGCAGCTTCGTATCGCCGAAAATGCCGAAAAGCTGAAAGAGGGCGCAGCAGCGTAATAAAATAAGTAACCGGAGCAGGGCAATTTGTACTGATGTTTGTACAGGTTGTCCTGCTTCTGATTTTATTTCGGTGGTTCATATAAATTCTGTTTATTTTACCGTTTGAAGTACAGGTAAATTAGCGTATAAAAATCAACACCTTGAAATACCTCATCTCCTTATTGCCCCTGCTGTTGCTGCTAGCAGCTGTTTCGTGTACGCCCCGCGATGAGGTAATTACAACTGATCCTACTGCCACCTTAGCTTTTTCTGCTGACACCGTGCTGTTCGATACAGTGTTTGTGGAACAGGGCAGCATTACCAAACGCCTGAAAATTTACAATCCGAATGCCAGGGCAGTCCGTATTAATGAGATAACCCTGGCGGGGGCCGGCGCTTCTCCTTATAAGCTGATCATCAATGGCGTGGAAAGCCCCATTGCAAACAACATAGAGCTGCGGGGGAAAGACAGCCTGTACGTGCTGGTAAAAGTCAACATCAACCCCACCGACGAAAACCTTCCTTTTCTGGTAGCCGACTCCATCCTGTTCCGGACCAACGGCAACCGGCAGCAGGTAAAGCTGGTGGCCTACGGGCAAAATGCCTACTTCCACCGCAAAGGCGTTATCGGGACAACGGAGTGGCCCAACGATAAGCCGCATGTGCTGTTAGACTCCGTACTGGTGCGCGAAGGGGCCACGCTCACCATTCAGAAAGGTACCCGTATTTTTGCCGTAAACCGATCGGTGCTGCTGGTAAACGGAAAGCTGCAGGTAGAAGGCACGCCGGAAGAGCGCGTGGTTTTCAGCGGCTACAGGCGGGAACAGGCCTATGCACAGGCACCGGGGCAATGGGGTGGTATCCAGATTCTGACCAGGAGCGAAAACAACAGCATCCGGTATGCCGACATCAAAAATACCGTGTGGGGTATCCGGATAGGTAACCCGGGCAAAGGCGGCACCCTGGTAGAAGGGTGTAAGATACAATATGCGTTCCAGGATGGCATTATCGCTTTTACCTCTGATGTGCGGGTGGTGAATACGCTCATCGAGAACTGCGGGCAATACTGCTTTGCCGGGCTGGGCGGCGGCAATTACGAGGTGCTGTATTCTACCATTGCCAACTATAACAACCCGCAGCTGCGCAAAACACCTTCTTTTGTAATTGCCGACTATATCCCGGGTACGGAGATAAAAGACAAGCCTACTTCCCTGAATCTGATCAACACCATCATCTACAGCAACGGGGCAAGTAACAAAGATGAACTGCTGATAGTGGCTAACCAGGAATTGCCTACCCTGTCGCTGCTTATTCTCAACAACCTCATCCGGACGGAACTTTACCAGGAGGATCTGAATGAGAACGGAAACATCCTGAACCAGGATCCGAAATTTAAACGGGGCGAAGAGCAGAGCTATAGCCTGGAGGAGCAGTCGCCGGCCAATGGGGCCGGTATCCCGATAGAGGGAATAGAAACAGACATAACAGGAGCCATGCGCCACGAAAGTACACCAGATATGGGCGCCTACGAACTAGTTGAAGAGTAACAAGAAGAGTAACAAATGAAGTGGATTCAGAAAGAGATACGACTGCCGGCCGTAAAGCGGGGCTTTCACCTGATCACCGACCTGGTTGAGTCGCAGCTGCCTGAGCTGGAGGATATAAAAGTTGGCCTGGCGCATGTTTTTATCCGGCACACCTCCGCCAGCCTCACCATCAACGAAGATGCAGACCCTACCGTGCGCCAGGATTTCGAGAGCCACTTCAACAAAATGGTGCCCGAAAATGCCCCCTACTACCGGCACACCCTCGAAGGCCCCGACGATATGCCTGCTCATTTGAAAGCCTCCCTCCTCGGTAGCTCCGTTACCGTGCCCATCACGAACGGCAAGTTCAACCTGGGCACCTGGCAGGGCATTTACCTCTGCGAGCACCGCGACCACGCCTCCAGGCGTTGGCTGGTGGTTACGCTGCAGGGGGAGTAAGAGCAGATCGTATTAACGCGGTTCCACAAAACTATTCCTCTCTTTGTCATCCCCGTAGGGGAGCTTGTGGGCGAACTGCAACTAAGCTAGCTACTGAAGGTCTTGTAATGGAAGGTCCTTTTTACTATCTGGTGTAAGACGTTTTCAGGAGCAGAGGCTGTGGTGGCAGCTGCAGCAGACTTTTTAACGCGCTTCACTGCCTTTTTTCTCTCATAAGCCACTGCAGGAAGTTAAGTTTAATCTATTTCGGTTACCTGTACTTCAGCTGTTGGGTAATCGTTCATCAGGGCCGGGCGCTGGGTTATTTCGTGGTAGCAGATTACATCTTTGGCGTAATAATGAATCACCATGCTTTTCCGGGTTCTGGCCAGGTCGTGTACAGGACTGCCGCCGTGTAACAGGTTGGCATGCCAGATAAACACATCGCCCTTCTTTGCATAGAATACCTGTTTCTGCAGTTGATTCTCCTGTATTACCTCCTGTACCTTGTCTTCATATTTCCGGTAGGCCACACTGCCTATTCTGTATTTGGTACTGCCACTTTCGAAATCGCTGTTAAGGATGTAAGGCAGCTTGTGGCTGCCAGGGTAATAGAATAGAGGGCCATTCGCTTCATCAGTATCTTCAAGTGCTATCCATACTGCTATCAGGTTGCCAAGTGGATAGGTTGTCATATGAATCGAGTCGGAATGGGCGCGCTGTTCACTGCCTTTCAGGAAATTAATCGTCTGGAAAGGAATCACCTGTCTGCCCAGGAGAAATTCCAGAATGTTCGTGAGTGCAGGCTTATAGAGAATGGCTTTCAGCGCATCGGAGTGCCTGAAAGCAAACATGATTTTTTTGTGCGTGTAGTTAAAGTCTACCTTATGATCCTGCAGCAGCCTGTCTATCTCGTCGTTTACATTGTCTATCACCTCATCGGAGAAAAACCTGTTCAGTGCAAGGAAGCCGTTTTCAGGCCAGGTTTTTAGTTTCTCCTGCAAGGGAAGCGGGAACTGTGAAAATTGTGGGTTTCTGGAAAGGCGCTGCTGTGCTTCAGGGCTGTCAAGCCACGGCTCCTCCTGCGGTGGCAGTTTTTTAAGTACTGTGCTTGATATGGGGCTGTAGATAGACCGGTCTAACTTGTACTTTTTGTAAATAGCTTTGTTGTGCTTCAGCTTTTTGGACTGCAAAAGGTTATTTAAAAAATAAACAGCCTTAAAAGTGCGAAGTACGCCCGTATATTTATTGATAAATCCCATTTCCCGGAGTTCTGGATGATGTTTTAAAACATTATATCATGAAGAACTGCAATTTAGTGAAATGTTTTGGAACTATGCCCACTAAAAAGCCCCGGCCAAAGGAGGCCGGGGCTTAGAAGCTTTATTGCGATAGGTTATGGTTTAGTGCTTGAAGTGGCGCACGCCTGTCATCACCATAGCCATGTTGTGGGCATCGCAGTAGGCAATGGAGTCCTGGTCTTTGATAGAACCGCCTGGCTGCACGACTGCTTTAATGCCTGCCTGGTCTGCAATCTCTACACAATCCGGGAACGGAAAGAACGCATCAGAGGCCATCACCGTCTGGCTCACATCAAAGCCGAAGCTGTTTGCTTTCTCGATAGCCTGGCGCAGGGCATCGACGCGGGAGGTCTGGCCTACGCCGCTGGAGAACATCATTTTATCGGTAGCCAGCACGATGGTGTTGGACTTGGTATGCTTACAAACTTTGGCTGCAAATACCAGCGCCTTTTTCTCTTCGGCAGACGGTTCGCGTTTGGTAACGGTTTTGAAGTCGGCTTCTGTTTCGGTCAGCAAATCCTTATCCTGCTCAATTACACCATTGAGCAACGTCTTGAACTGCTTTTTAGAGAACTCCACCGGCTTCTGCTTGAGCAGGATGCGGTTCTTCTTAGAGCGCAGCAGTTCCAGGGCATCCGCGTCATATTCTGGTGCAATCAGCACTTCAAAGAAAAGCTTGTTCAGTTCTTCGGCAGTGCCTAAGTCGATGGTGCGGTTGGCAATGATCACGCCTCCGAAAGCAGATACCGGGTCGGAAGACAGGGCCAGCAGGTAGGCTTCTTTAATAGTATCGGCGGTAGCGACACCGCAGGCGTTGGTGTGCTTCAGGATCGCCACGGCCGGCTCTTCGAACTCTGCTCCCAGTGCCACGGCAGCGTCTACGTCTACCAGGTTGTTATACGACAGTTGCTTGCCGTTCAGCACCTCAAACAGGTCTTCGAGTTTGCCGTAGAAGGTGCCTTTCTGGTGCGGGTTTTCGCCGTAACGCAGCGGCGTAGCTTCGCGGATGCTCTGCTTGAACACCTGCACTTCTTCTTCTTTGTTAAGGTAGTTGAAGATGTGGGTATCGTAGTTGGATGAGATATCAAAGGCTTTGGCAGCAAAGCGCTTGCGGTCTTCGAGTTCGGTAGCGCCGTCTTTGGCTTTCAGTACTTCTACTACTTCATCGTACTGGTCGCGCGACGACACGATGAGCACATCTTTAAAGTTCTTAGCTGCAGCTCTTATTAAAGAAATACCGCCGATGTCGATCTTCTCAATTACATCTGCCTCACCAGCGCCTGAAGCTACTGTTTCTTCGAACGGGTACAGGTCTACCACTACCAGGTCGATAGGCGGAATTTCAAATTTCTCCCGCTCTGCCAGGTCGCTGTCGTTATCACGACGGTGCAGGATGCCTCCGAATACTTTCGGGTGCAGCGTTTTCACGCGTCCGCCAAAGATAGAAGGATAAGCTGTCAGGTCTTCTACGGCTACTACTTCAGCGCCCTGCTCTTCCAGGAAAGACTGCGTGCCGCCTGTTGAGTAGATGGTAACGCCGTTTTGTTTCAGAAGCTCCACCAGTGGCTCCAGACGGTCTTTATAGTATACCGAGATAAGTGCGGATTTAATTTTAATAGCTTGCATTGCGGTATGGTTAAATATGTAAGGTTCTATTGTTTCAGCGCCAGTTCTTCTATTACGCGTGGGAGGTGTTCGTGCTCCAGTTGCAGCACCCGGGCTGCCAGTTCTTCGGGGGTGTCGGTTTCGTGTACGGGGCAGCGGTGCTGGTAAACAAAGTCGCCTTTGTCGTACTCTTCGTTTACCAGGTGGATGGTGATGCCCGACTCTTTTGCCTTTGCCTGCACCACCGCGGTGTGCACATGGATGCCATGCATGCCTTTGCCGCCGTACTCAGGCAGCAGGGCCGGATGGATATTTACAATCTTGTTCGGAAAAGCCTGCACGATATTTTGCGGCACCAGCCACAGGAAACCGGCCAGCACGATCAGGTCAGGGTTCAGTTCCTGCAGTTGCTGCAGCACTTTGCCGGACTGGTAAAAATCTTCTCTGTTAAACAAAAAAGCCGGAACATGAAATGTCTCGGCTCTTTTAAGGGCATACGCTTTCGGGTTGTTGGCGAACAGGGCAACCACACGTACGCTGTTGTGGTGCTCGAAGTACTCCATCAGGCGCTGTGCATTGCTGCCCGATCCCGAAGCGAAAATTACTATCTTCTTTTTATCTGGTTGTGCCAAAAGTATAGGACGTCGTTTTTATTTTAAGGCGCAAATATACGGGTTTATAAAAAGATGAAAGCGAAAAAAGTGCGGAACAGGTAGAAAAGTGAGATGAATCGTGCGAAAAAGGACACAAAACCTTTGCAGCGTTCTGTTACACGTGCCTTTTCCGTTTTACTTTGAAAGACCAGGTAAAGCTGAAACGGGCCACCTCTTTGCCGGCTTCGTCGGTGCCTGTGCTTGTGGCAATTACAGTTTGCCCTTCGCCTGTTGCTTTTGCCTGCTCCACCGCCTCCCGTATCTGCTTCCCGTCTTCGCACACAAAGGTAATTTTGCCGGTTGCTTTTTTGATAAAGTCTGCCTCCATGTGCACCACTAGCATCGATACCGCCGGCACCGACTGGAATACATGCATCATGCAAAGCACGCCTGTCGAAAGCTCTGCAGCCATGCTCAGGCAGGCAAAGTAAATGGAGCCAAAGGGGTTCTTGGTCAGGTATTTAAGCGGGATTGTTGTGGTGGCCCGCTCCTCTGTAAAACCGGCTACCCGGACATCGGCCAGGTACACCATCGGCAGGCGCGAGAGCATGAACAGCCGCATTTTGGCAGGCGAAGAAGCTAACTTCCGGAACGCTTCCGGACCGGTGGGGTTTTTCATGGGCAGAGGGGAAAGGGTTCTGTTGGTTTTATCTATGCAGCAGCATTTGCGGTAGGCAAAGCTGGCAATATCTATATCCTGAAACGGAAATTTCAGTAATGAGATACTACTCCCTCGCATTACAGGCCTTGCAAATCCCTTCGGCCGAAAAATGCAGGTTGTGCACCGAGTAGCCGGCAGGCAGGGTCATGGCGGGTATGTGTACCTCGTTGAGGCAGAAGGTCTGGCCGCATTGGGTGCAGCTGAAGTGGATATGGTTGTCGTAATGCTGGTGCTGGGAGCAGGCTTCCTGGCACAGGGCAAACTTCACAGCGCCGCTGATGTCGTTGATGCTGTGCAGCAGCCCCTGCTCCTTAAACGAGTAGAGCGTACGGTAAATCGTAACCCTGTCGTAGCGGTCGCCGAGCACCTGCTCGATATCGGCATGGGCCAGCGCCTGCTGGTGCGACAGGAACAGGTCCAGAATGTCGAGGCGGCATTTGGTCTTGCGAAGGCCGTATTCTCCCAGAAGTTCTTTTGCCTGTTTCATAGCGGGTAAGCTGTTTTCACTTACAAATATACGTGTATCAGAGGTCTTAGAAAACCCACCCCCGCTAGTTACCACAAAATTGTAGTTCCGGTACCAGGTGTGCCACAGTTTATCTCTCCGGCTAGAAGCCCGTAAATTAATCCTGGTTGCACCTCACTCCAACCCATAGCTTCTTATAAAATGCATAAATGCAACAGTATTGCATTTATGAAAATAATGCCTACCTTGCCCCTGGAAATGCCACCAACGGTATCCAGTAAAAGAGACATTGGCCCTTAAAAATCTGAGCTATGCAAGACAAAACGAACTTTGATGTAATTATAATTGGCGGCAGCTATGCCGGGCTTTCTGCCGCCATGGCCCTGGGGCGGTCGCTCCGGCAGGTGCTGGTTATCGACAGCGGAAAGCCCTGCAACCGACAAACACCCCACTCACACAACTTTATTACCCAGGACGGCAGAACCCCCGGGCAAATAACAGAGGACGCAAAAAAACAGGTACTTGCCTACAACACCATCAGCTTCTACAACGGCTTAGCCCTGAGCGGCAGCAAAACCGAAAATGGGTTTACCATTTCTACGGATAACGACGAAAGTTTTAGTGCCACAAAGCTCTTGTTTGCCACGGGCGTTACCGACCTGATGCCACCCATACAGGGATTTTCGGAATGCTGGGGCATTTCGGTACTGCATTGCCCATACTGCCACGGCTACGAAGTACGGCATCAGCCTTTGGGTGTACTGGGTAATGGCGACATGGGATTCGAGTTCGGCAAATTCATCAGCAACTGGAGCCAGGATCTGGTGCTGTTTACCAACGGACAATCTACTTTAACAGAAGAGCAGGAAAAGAAGTTAACCGGGAAAAATATCCGCATTATCCAGTCTGAAATAGCTGCCCTGGAGCATACCAACGGCAACCTGCAGCAGGTGCAGTTCAAAGACGGCAGCAGCAAAAAAATTGCCGCACTTTTTGCCCGCACCCCCTTCAGCCAGCACTGCACCATTCCGGAGCAATTGGGTTGCCAGCTTAATGAGCAGGGTTATCTTGCCATCGATGATTTTCAGCGCACAACCGTGCCGGGTGTATATGCTGCCGGCGACAACACGACGATGTTCCGGTCTGTATCGGCAGCAGTAGCAGCCGGCACCAAAGCAGGCGCTATGTTAAATAAGGAACTGGTGGACGAGCGTTTCCTATAGAATGCCCACGGCGTAGGCTATTATCAGTCATAACAAAAAGCGGCTGCCCCTTTCGGAACAGCCGCTTCAATTCTATCTGCCGAAGCAGAAAAGTGTTTTAGCTTACGCTTCTGCCTGTGCTTTAGGTAGAACAGAAACAAAAGAACGGTTTTTCTTGCCTTTCTTGAACTCTACAACACCATCGGTCAGGGCAAACAGGGTATGGTCTTTACCAATACCTACGTTAGCGCCTGGGTGATGTGCTGTACCTCTTTGTCTTACAATGATGTTGCCGGCGATGATATCCTGACCACCATAAATTTTAACACCCAGTCGTTTAGAATGCGATTCGCGACCGTTGTTAGAACTACCAGCTCCTTTTTTGTGTGCCATTTTCTTTTACTAGTTAATCCGGGCGTTAAGGTAAGGCCCGGAGAATGTTCAAACGATTAATTTCTTCTTACTGCTTATCCAATGCTCTCGATCAGGACCTTCGTGAATTGCTGGCGGTGGCCATTCTTCTTCTTGTATCCTTTTCTTCTCTTCTTTTTGAAAACGATAACCTTGTCGCCTTTTACCATCGGGGTAAGGATTTTACCTGTTACCTTAACACCGCTTACAAAAGGAGCACCAAGGGTAACGGTACCGTTGTCATCAGTAAGAAGAACATTGGCGAACTCAACGGCGTCACCTTCATTGCCGGAAAGCTTGTTAGCGTAGATGAACTTGCCGCTCTCTACTTTGGTCTGTCGACCTGCGATTTCTACAATTGCGTACATCAGCTTCAATGTATATTTTGATTTAGTGCGCAAAATTACAGGTATTATTTTTACTTTACAAGCTGTAGCCCCGATAATTTCTGCGAAGCCCAGAATACACATCTCTTTACAAGTGTGTGGATAACGGTGTTGAAATCTCGTGTTTAAAAATTTTGCTACCTGTTGTTGGTTTATAAGTTGTTGATATATAGTAAAATGCATTTGTTTTTGCACCTGAAGATTATGCACAATAACTGTTGGCAAGCTTGAAATATCTGCTGCGGCAGCCACCATTGCCTCTGCTGCTCGTTTTTAGATTTTTCCTTTTGATTTCCGGTTGTTTTAATTCTGAGAAGGTTTGGAGATTGTACTATTGCTGGCGCTGCTGCAGGGTGTGGTGTCCTCGGTAAGTATTACAGGGTTTGAATATAGAAAAAATATCATGTTAATAAACCTGTTTATTTTGGCTTAACAATTTGATAATCTGAACATTAGAAAGGTGTGGAGAAATTGAAAAACTTTAGCCCCTTATTTCGAGTTCAATTCCATATATTTGAACTCCCGAAAATCCCGGGCGTCCGGAAAAACCCGGACTCAAACCTATTTTATAATTGACATACATGTTGGGGCGGCTTGTCCCGGAGAATGTTTTAACTTATTAAGCTTACGTGTTTATGGAGCCAATACTGAAAGAGAACCCAAACCGCTTTGTCTTGTTCCCGATTCAGCACGACGCGGTGTGGAAGATGTACAAACAAGCTGAAGCCAGTTTCTGGACCGCCGAAGAGATCGACCTCTCGCAGGATCTGAAAGACTGGGAAAATCTGAACGATGGCGAAAGGCACTTTATCAGCCATGTGCTGGCTTTTTTTGCCGCCTCCGACGGAATTGTGAACGAGAACCTGGCGGTAAACTTCATGAATGAGGTGCAGATACCGGAAGCCCGCTGCTTCTATGGGTTCCAGATTATGATGGAGAACATCCACTCCGAAACCTATTCGTTGCTGATCGATACGTATGTAAAAAAGCAGAAAGAGAAAGACCACCTGTTCAATGCGCTGGAGACGGTGCCGGCAGTTGGTAAAAAAGGCGAATGGGCGCTGCGCTGGATCGAAAGCGAAAGTTTTGCTGAACGTCTTGTTGCTTTTGCTGCCGTTGAGGGTATTTTCTTCTCGGGCTCGTTCTGCTCTATCTTCTGGTTGAAGAAGCGTGGCCTGATGCCAGGGCTTACCTTCTCCAACGAACTTATCAGCCGCGACGAAGGTCTGCACTGCGACTTTGCCTGCCTGCTCTACTCGATGCTGGAGAACAAACTGCCCGAAGAGCGTGTGCATGAGATTATCCGCGACGCCGTAACCATTGAGCAGGAATTCGTGACCGATGCCCTGCCGGTAGACCTGATTGGCATGAATGCCAAACTGATGAGCCAGTACATTGAGTTTGTGGCCGACCGCCTGCTGGGCGAACTTGGCTGCAGCAAGCTTTACAATGCCACCAACCCATTCGACTTTATGGAGATGATCTCGCTGCAGGGTAAAACCAACTTCTTCGAGAAGCGTGTGGCCGAATACCAGAAAGCCGGCGTTGGAGGCGATAAAGACAAAAACGTATTCTCACTCGACGAAGACTTTTAGGAGTTAGAGAGTTTAGGAGTTAGAGAGTTTGGGAGTTAGAGAGTTTGGGAAGAAAGAGCGTAGGCTTAGTACTTAGTATAACTCCATTTTTTTTGTCATCCTGAAAGGATCTTGTGGGCAAGGCGCAGAAATGCCAGCGCATAGCTATCCGAGCCCGAAACAAAAAAGGAGCAAAAGGAATGGTAGCGTGTGTAGCCAGGAATTTAACCTTACGAATCCTGAAAATTCTAAAATTCTGTTCATCCTGATTCAGACAGATTGAGTGGGAATAGCCAGCCTTACTGGTACTCGCCCACAAGATCCTTTCAGGATGACAAAAGAAGGGAGCTGAGGCTTTGTATAATTCGGACAAAGCACAGCAAAAGTCTTTAGCTCCTGCCACCAAACCCACACCGGCTGCACAACCCACTTGTGGAACAGCTTTGTCCGGTTCAGCAGGCAATAGATTTTGCTTTACCTGCAATCAGTTGTAATGCAACGGCTTGCGCACCATTCGGCGTAAGGCTTCTGTAAGAACATTACCTGTATCCTTCTTCTGTGTGAGCAGAAGCTTATTATATAAATTTTACCTATTCAATAACCCGGGCCTTTTACCCCCGCTAAATGTATAAGAGCTATGTTAGTTGTAAAAAGAGACGGCCGGCGCGAATCCGTTAAATTCGATAAGATAACCGCACGCATCGAGAAACTTTGCTACGGCCTTAATATGGACTATGTGTCGCCTATAGAGGTGGCCAAAAAAGTGATTGACGGTATTTACGATGGCGTAACCACCGTGGAGCTGGACAACCTGGCTGCAGAAACTGCCGCCTCGCTTACGACCAAGCACCCGGATTATGCCGTACTGGCGGCACGTGTTGCTATTTCTAACCTGCACAAGGTTACCAGCAAGTCGTTCTCCAATACCATGAAGCGGTTGTACACCTACGAAGACCCCAAAACAGGTGAGAATGCATCGCTGCTCGCAAAAGATGTGTACGAGGTAATCCGTAAGCATGCCGCTACCCTCGACTCCACCATCATTTACGACCGCGACTACAACTACGATTATTTTGGCTATAAAACGCTCGAGCGCTCGTACCTGCTGCGCCTCGACGGAAGAATAGTAGAGCGTCCGCAGCACATGCTGATGCGCGTGGCCGTGGGTATCCATAAAGACGACATCGAATCTGCCATCGAGACTTATAATCTCATGTCCGAAAAATGGTTTACGCACGCCACGCCAACGCTCTTTAATGCCGGCACACCAAAGCCGCAGCTTTCCTCCTGCTTCCTGCTGGCCATGCAGGACGACAGCATCCCGGGCATCTACGATACCCTGAAGCAATGCGCCCAGATTTCGCAAAGCGCAGGCGGGATCGGCCTGAGCATCCACAACGTACGTGCCACCGGCTCTTACATCAAAGGCACCAACGGCACGTCCAACGGTATCATCCCGATGCTGAAAGTGTTTAACGACACGGCCCGTTACGTTGACCAGGGTGGCGGCAAGCGCAAAGGCGCCTTCGCTATTTACCTGGAGCCCTGGCATGCCGATATCTTCGAATTCCTGGACCTGAAAAAGAACCACGGAAAAGAAGAAAACCGCGCCCGCGACCTGTTCTACGCCCTCTGGACACCGGACCTGTTCATGAAGCGCGTGGAAGAGAACGGCACCTGGAGCCTTTTCTGCCCGAACGAAGCGCCCGGACTGGCCGAGTGCTGGGGCCAGGACTTTGAGCGCCTGTACGAGAAGTACGAGCGCGAAGGCCGTGCCCGCAAAACCGTAAAAGCACAGGACCTGTGGTTTGCCGTGCTGGAGTCGCAGATCGAAACCGGTACGCCGTACATGCTCTACAAAGACGCCGCCAACAGCAAGAGCAACCAGCAGAACCTGGGCACCATCAAGAGCTCGAACCTGTGTACCGAAATTATGGAGTACACCGATAAAGATGAGATTGCGGTGTGTAACCTGGCATCGCTGGCCCTGCCACGCTTTGTGAAAGAAGAGAACGGCCACAAGGTGTTCGACCACCAGAAGCTGTTTGATGTAACCTACCACGTTACCAAAAACCTGAATAAGGTTATCGACATCAACTACTACCCGGTTCCGGAAGCGAAAAACTCCAACCTGCGTCACCGCCCGATAGGCTTGGGCGTGCAGGGGCTGGCCGATACCTTTATTCACCTGCGCATGCCGTTCGAGAGTGAAGAGGCACGCGGCCTGAACAAAGATATCTTCGAGACAATTTACTTTGCGTCCATGACGGCCTCTAAAGACCTGGCCAAGAAACAGGGACCGTATGCAACGTTCAAAGGTTCGCCGCTGTCGGAAGGTAAGTTCCAGTTCGACCTGTGGGGCGTTACGCCGGAGTCTGGCCGCTGGGATTGGGAAGAGCTGCGCCAGGAAGTAATGGAGCACGGCGTACGCAACTCGCTGCTGCTGGCCCCTATGCCTACGGCTTCTACTGCACAGATACTGGGCAACAACGAGTCGTTTGAGCCTTATACGTCCAACATTTATGTGCGTCGTGTACTGAGCGGCGAGTTCATGATCGTGAACAAGCACCTGCTGAAAGACCTGATTGCGCTGGGCATCTGGAACGACAAGATGAAAAACGCCATCATTGCGGCCAACGGTTCTGTTCAGGACATCCCGAACGTTCCGCAGCACATCAAGGACCTGTACAAAACGGTGTGGGAAATCAGCCAGCGTACCGTTATCGATATGAGTGCCGACCGTGGCGCCTATATCTGCCAGAGCCAGTCGCTGAACCTGCACGTGCAGAACATCAACTTCGGCAAGCTGACCTCGATGCACTTCTACGCCTGGAAGAAAGGCCTGAAAACGGGTATGTACTACCTGCGCACCAAAGCCGCCGCCGACGCTATCAAATTTACGGTAGAAAAACAGGCAGCCGAAACGCTATCACCAGTCTACCAGGACCAGAACCGCAGCGACATGGCCTGCTCCCTGGATAACCCGGATGCTTGTGAGGCTTGTGGGTCGTAAGGAGTAACAGTATGGAGGGAGAGCTTTAAGGTTCTCCCTCTTTTTTTGCTATGTTTTCGTGCATCTGTTGTTATGAAACCCGGCGACTTTAATTTAAAAGTATATCCAAAAAAAACAGCAATGTTATTTAATACATACCGATCAAAAGAAAGGGCTAAAGGTTTAGAAGAACTTAAATACATTCTCAAAGTCAGGAGTAAAGTCCTCATTATACACTACTCTTGTGAGTCCTTCTTGAACCACCGGAACAGAGTCCCGAGGATTACATCTATTGCTATTCACAACTTAGAAACTGGTCAGACAAAATCTTTCTCAATCCATCTCTCTGCACAGATAAAGAAAGTAGATATAGACAGATTGAGTGAGGAAGCACGAAATAAGTTAGAAAAAGAAACATTGACTGAATTCTACAAATTTGTTAGTAAGCATAGGTCTTATAAGTGGGTACACTGGAAAATGCGGGATCAAGTTTATGGTTTTGAAGCTATAAGTGCCAGATCATTAGTGTCCAAACGTTGCTTTTTTATATCTATATAATCTACTGTAATTAAAGATGTTATACCTTGTTTTTGGATTTTTCGATTTGAAATGGGT